>NZ_JBIVPJ010000008.1:0-303497 GCF_044754585.1 Streptomyces sp. NPDC093065
GCTACGAACGTAAAGCCGACCACTTCCTCGCTTTCACCAGCATCGCCTGCACACTCATCTGCTACCGCAGACTGACCAAATGAGATGGCTTCTTAACCGGCGACCTGTTAACCCCTGCCGACCTGCACTGATGTGAGGCATGCTGCTGTTACGGCTCAACACCCATACGCAGGGCGGCACTAGCGATGAACGGACTCAAGGCAGCGAGAATCGCGCGGGAATGGTCTCAGGGGCGCCTGATCCACGAGATTGAACGCCACGCTCGCCGGCACCTTCTCACCATTGCGTCGACCGCCAGCCTGAAGGTGTACGTCTCGGAGTGGGAGAACGACCGCCGCCCCATCTCAGCGCAGTACGCGAAGATCCTTCGTGCACTACTGGGCGTCACAGACGACGAGCTGACCGGCGGGGCGGAAGCGGCTGCCGCCGTCCCCGTTGCCGACGGATACGACGAGCTCATGGGCCGCATCGACGCAGCTCGCAGCGTCAGCCTGACCATGGTCGAGACGTTCATGGATCAGACGGAATTACTCCGGACCATGGACCGGCAGTTAGGTGCCGCGAGCCTCGTCGACCAGGTGTCCGCACACCTTTCGACTCTTGAGGACGCTCTCACGTTCGCCGTACTCCCCGAAACGCGACGGCCGGTCGCCCGGGCACTCGCCGGGGCAGCGACCCTGGCAGCGTGGCAAGCACTCGACGTGGGCGCCGTTGAACGGGCCTGGCGGAACTACGAGCTGGGCAAGCGGGCGGCCCAGGAAGCCGAAGAGCCGATGTATCTGGCACACGCCACCGCTGAGCAGGCATACGTACTCTGCGACGCCGGACGCCCATCCATGGCAGTCGAGCTGATACGGGACGCGCAACGACTCGGAGGCTCGGGCATGTCCCCGCGACTCGCGGCTTGGCTGTACGCGGCCGAAGCTGAGATCTGCGCCCGCGCCGGCCTCAAGGACGAGTGCCAACGGGCGCTTGAGAGGGCGGCGAGCCACCTGCCGCCAGGAGAGGAAGCACGCGACCCGGACATGCTGAGCATCTTCCTGAACGCAGGGCATCTGGCCAGGTGGAGGGGGAACGCACTTGCACTGATCGGCGACGACGACGCGGTGAGCAACCTATACACCGCGCTGGAAACGGCCGACCCGACATTCATACGGGCATCAGCCGGCCTGCGCTGTGACCTCGCGCAAGCGCATCTTGCTCGGGGCGAGTACGACCAAGCGCACGAGCACCTGCGGCAGGCTCGCCTTGTAGCGAGCAGGACCGGCTCAGTGCGTCATCGGCGACGGATCGAGCAGCTTACGCAGCAGTTGTAGGCGAAGCGCCGGCGCCCCGAGAGGAGAGGACGTGCAGCAGCGCGACCAAGGTGCCCGACCCCATGAGTTCGCCGCGGGCCATCAGGCCGGGGATGTCGGCAAGGGGCACCCATGCGATGTGTCCGGCCTCTTCAAGGTCGGTCGGCTCGCCAACCAGCGTCGCCCCGTGGCCCACAAAGATCTCATGCGGAGAGTCCACCATGCCGACCATCGGCTGATAGGTCACCACGTGCTCCAAGGAGTCGGGCCGCCAGCCGGTCTCTTCCTCGAACTCACGCATGGCCGTCTGCAACGGCCCTTCCCCCTCGTCAACGATCCCGCCGGGTAGCTCCCAGCCGAAGGATTGCGGGACGAAGCGATACCGCCACATCATCAAGACGCGGTCTTGATCATCGATGACGGCAGCGATGGCCACGTGGTGGAGGTGCACTACGTGATGCTCAAAGCGCTTCACGCCGGGGGGCTCGACATCCACAAGGGCGAGCTTCACCCAACGGTTGTCGTACAGCGTCCGCTCACCATGGATCTTCCACGGCTCAACATCAGTCGGAGCCTCGGTGACGGCAGACCGGTCAGGAACGCGATACGAGCTACGGCCATGCACCTCGACGACGCCCTCAGAGACCAGCTTGGCCAGTACCTGACGCAACGCAGTACGCCCGATGCTCAGCTCTTCGGACAGGGTTCGCTCGGACGGGAGCTTGACCCCGGGCTGGTACTCACCCGTCGTGATCCACTCGCGAATCGTGCGGTAGACCCGCTCCGACTTCGGTCCCATCCGTTGAGCACACTCCCTGCAGTCCGGGTTATGTCGACCACACAACTGTAGCCGGGCCCTACTCACGTGAGTAGGCAGACAACCGTGGACCATCAGCGACCAGACGAGGGCGCGGTAGAACTTTCCCTACTTCATCAAGGCTCGCTGCGCTCGCTTTCCCTCCCGGCCTCCAGGAGCTGCAAGCAGTCCGATCGGAGATCGAAGGTGCCGCGCACAGCGCGGCGGCGCCGCCGGGCGCCGCCGCGCCGCCCCTCCTTGCCTTCGTCACCGGGGCCGCACGGCGGCGCCCGCCCGCGCCCACAAGGGGGCGAAGACCAGGCCGGGGCTGGACTGGCAAGGCCCAAGGAGGTTAGAACTCGTCGTGGCTGGGGCGGCCGGCTCCGCGACTTTAGCCAGCCACTTTGGCGCGAGCCTCGAAGATCATGGCCCCAACGTCGTGCTTTAACGGGCAGGTCAACAGACTGCCCGACTCGCCGCAAGCTTACGGGGCCATGATCACTCGCGCCAAAGCAGCTCCTGGCCAAAGTCGCTACGCCGGCCGCGGGGGCATGCTGGCCCGGCACCCATGCAACTAACTAACCCTCAAGAGCTGCGACGACCTTAGCCGCCGCGTCATCAGCGGCTTCGTGCTCCCAAACTCGCACCACCGTCCAGCCCTGCTCCCGCAGACGGGCATCAGTGTCGGCATCGCGGACTTGAGTGCCTTGAATTTTGTCGTTCCAGAAATCAGAGCGTTGAGTGGCCGGTCGGTAGTGGTCAGGGCAGCCGTGCCAGTAACACCCATCAACGAAGACAGCAACACGAGCCTTGGGGAAGACAAGATCGGCCGTGCGTCGAAGATCAGGTAGTGGTCGGGCATTGACTCGGTAACGAAGGCCCTGGCGATACAGAACCGAACGAAGAAGCCGTTCCGGCTTGGTATCGCGACCCTTATTAGCCTTCATCACGGCACGAACGGCTGTAGAGGAAGCCTTAGAGCCGGGGGGCAGTACCTCGTCCTGAACGAGGTCAGCGTCACGGGCCATCGTCCAGGCTTGTATAAGATTCGCGGCACGAGTACCGCAATTCACCTCACCGACGTAGCGTTCGCGTGTTCGCCCTTGCTCAGACCACCGCAGATACGCCCGTATGCGACGAGTGCGATGGTAGACCCGAAGGGCGATGGAGCCGGTAGCCCGCCGGCCGTCGCCTAGCGCGATGGCACGGCGATGGCGACCTCCAGCAGCACGGTCCTGCTCAGCCGACCGGGCAGCACGGGACATGCCTGGTCTCGGTTTCCAGGCCCGTTCCGGCGGGAGTCGATCACTCCAACCGTGCTGGGTACCGGTCACCTCGGTCATGCCCGCCCTTCAGCGCCATCGAGCGCAGCCCTGACAGCCCTGGCAAAGACCTCACCAAGCCGGACGGGCACAGCGTTTCCGAGCTGTCGCATCTTCTCTCCGCGCGGTCCGGCGAGCCTCCAGTCATCGGGGAAGGTCATCACGCGGGCGGTCTCGCGTACGGTCATGTATCGGTAACCGGTACCGTCGAAAGTGGGGTCGTCGAGCCTCATTACGGACTCGCCCCCCGGGACTCCATGCACGCCAGCCTTGACGGTCTTCGCTGGGCGATCTAGCTCGTTCGGCGTGTGACCGGTATAGACACGGGCGCCCGGCCAGCCCATGTGGTCAAGAACATCATCAACCACAATCCTGCAGCGCACTTCCTCCGCAGTCAGCGGGGGAAGCGGATCGTTCCCATCTACACCGAAAATCGCGTCCCGTAGTGTACGCCACGGCTTTTTACCGTCCGGAAGAGAGAGGGGCGGCAAGGTGGCCACAACTCGTTCTCGGATCGCATCGATACCGGGAACATCGTCGTGCCGTTTCCAGTACGTTCCGTCGTGCATGGAGTGGATGAGGGCCGCTTCCGAGTACTCAGGTTCCGGCTGGTACTTATACCATTCCACACCAAGATCCGCACGGAACGCGACGATAATCACACGCTGTCGAATTTGTGGCACACCGTAATCGGCCGCGTTCACCGGGACGTGGACGACGTCGTAGCGCTCGGACGGGTCCACCGAACCGTCTACGAGCAGCTTTTGGAGGACCTCGTCGTGATCCTCCCAGGTGGCGCCCTCACCACGCTGAACAAACGGGAGGCTCATCTCTCGTTTGATGTACTCAAAGTACGGCTTGAACGAGGGACGTAGCAGTCCTCGCACGTTCTCACAGATGACCGCTTTGGGGCGCATCTCGCGGATGGCGCGGAACATTTCCGGGAACATGTTCCGCTCATCCTCGTCGCCCTTGGCCACCCCGCCCAGGCTGAACGGCTGGCAAGGCGGGCCGCCGGCGAGGAGGTCAACGTCGGCGTCCTTCAAAAACTGGAACGAAGGGATGCCGCGCACGTCACCCGGCACTAGAGGCCATCCTTCAGCGCGGCACCCTCGGCGACCCTTCCCCGGCCTGGGCATGGACGTGTCCTCAGGGTCACGGAGCGTCGCCCCGTTCTCGGTGAGCGTCTCCAGAGCCCGTTTGGCGAACTCGTTGACCAGGAGCGGCCGGAAGCCGGCGTTGTGAACGGCCATGGCAAGGCCGCCTCCGCCCGCGAAGAGTTCCACAGACGTCCTGCTCTTGGGCTTACGTTTCCCCTGTTCAAGCATGCCTGAAGCATACCGCGGAGTTTTTGATCTTGGGTAGTGACTCGGGAGACAGCTCGCTCACCTCGGGAAACGCACTCACTAGAGTGGCGAGACGCAACATCCGAAGCCGGTCAGGGGAGGGGGCACTTCAGTGTCCGATGGGCTTTTCGAGGTACAAGGGCAGCAGCGGGCGTCCCGTGGCGACTGGAGGCGTATCGCCGCACGACCCGAGCCCTACGATCCGCTCAAGCTCGAGAACTTGGGGCGCAGCATCGAGGCGGAGATGCTTCGGATGCGGCCGGTGGTCATCACAGACGTCCCCCCAATGTATGGCGCTGGCATCTACGCCATCTACTACGTAGGTGCCCACAAGCTGTACCAACCGATCGCTGACGGGTGCCGCACACCTATCTACGTCGGCAAGGCGGTGCACAAGGGAGGCCGCAAGGGGCTAACCACGTCCGAGGAGGATCAGGCTCCGCTCTGGGCCCGCATAAACGAGCACCGGGCATCGCTAGAGCACGCCAGCGACCTGGACGCTAAGGACTTTGGTGTCCGCTACCTTGTCGCAGTTGACTTCTTCGTCTCTCTGGCAGAGCAGCTCATGATCCGTCAGTTCCGTCCGGTGTGGAACACCCTCGTCGATGGGTTCGGCAACCACGCTCCCGGGGGAAAGAGGACCAATCAAGCTCGGCCCCCGTGGGACGAGTTGCACCCTGGCCGGCCTTGGTCCAGCCCAGATCGCATGCCCACCCCCAGCAAGCAGTCCGCTGAGGAGTCTCGGGCTCGCATCAGGGCCCATTGGGCACAGCAGAAGGAGACGCCCGTCGTACCAGGCATCCCGATGGAGTGAGCATGCGGGCAGGCTAACCACGGGACGACCGGGGTTGGTGTTGGTCGACGCGGAACCGACACCGCACAGTGACTTTCCAGGAAACTGGCACCTTGCCGATTCCCGGCGCCTAGTATGTCGTTGCGTACTTGTGAACTCAGCACTGGACCCAGTGCACTCTTGGGGGAGAGCTCAATTGGCGAAGATTCAGCCTCTTTCGGCCTTGTCGGAGGAAGTGCAGAACGCGTGGATTAAGCAACGCGTAACGAACATCATCAAGAGTTACCACAACGCCGCCGACGTCATAGCGGAACCGATCCAGAACGCGGTCGATGAAGTACTCGCCGCAGACGGCATAGACGGACCTGGACAAGTGACCGTAGTACTGGACACTGACCAAAACAGAATCTCAGTGATCGACAATGGGCGAGGTATCTCCACCACTGAGATCATAAAGTATCTCGCTCCGGATATCGGTACCAAGAGGAAGGCATTTCACGAGGGATGGGTCCGGGGCCATAAGGGCGTCGGCATGACCTTCCTCGTTTACGGGTTTGATTTTTTCGAGCTTGAGAGCAAAACATTGACCGGCGAACACTACCGCGTTCGACTGGAGGGAGGGCGCAGTTGGATAGCTGACGAGCTGTCAGACGCCGAACCACCTGAGGGGAACTTGGAGCACCTTCAGGCGGGTGAAGGTACTCTCCCCTCACATGGCACGCGCGTGACTATCGCACTTGGTCCGCGAACAGAGCCTCGTGAACTCAAGCGGGCATTTCCGACTGCGGAATTCGCCACGGTAGCGCTTCAGAACCAGACAGCCATTGGCATCGTAGAGCCTCCACAAGTCCGCAAGAAGCGGGACTTGGTCGCATCCTTGGAGTACATCGCAGATGCCAAGAAAAAGCGCATCTCCGTGGACACTCAGTTCCGTTACCCCCACAAAGGCCTGGACGCCTCGCTGAAGGTGTTCGATTTGGACGCTTGGTTCCGCAGTAGCAGAAGAACTCATCCTGCCGCACGGGACAACAAGGCCTACCACGCCTGCTACATCACCTTTGGGCCGAACGAATTGAAGACCCTCCTCAGCGAGCAGGACGTAGGGGAGAATCTCACGACCGTGCAGGAAGTGCATGAGTACATCGACCAACATCAAGTACACGTGTACGCCATGTTCAGCAACAGCGCTAAATATCGCGACCGGCTTGGGGAACTCTGGAATTCTCCGAAAAATCGAGTTCTACACGCCCCGAGACTGCGCGTAGCGACAGATGGCATGATCTCGTCGTGGAGTCGTGAAGTCACACTGACGCATCGCGGATTCAACGTCGACCGGACCTGGTTGATGTATCAGCTCCGAGGTGTAGAGCCTGACATGGGACGGAAAGATTTCCCGCCGGACCTTCACGATTTCCTGCAGCTCTCCGAAGACCGTATCGCTAATGAAGTAGCGACTCTCAGCAAGCCATTCCTTCGACCGTCGAAGCAGCGGCCGAACGCTCCTCTAGAAGGGTACGTGCTGCCAGCCGTCAAAGCCCATGAGCGAAGGCAGCTGGCTCTCACCAACTCAGTGATCCCTGGCTACCCGCAGATCTCTTTTCAGACGGAGCCCCAGTGCGAGCAGGACGTTATCGCTCTGTTCGGTGAACTTGTAGGGCTTGGCATTCTTCGCCACTTTAGACCCGTTTTTTTCAGTGGGTTCGACTACTACGATTCGTACTTCGACTATGTGCCCAACGAGGTCAGTGAAATCGTAGTACAGAAGCTTCCCGGCGAACACGAGATTGACCCCCGTGACTCATCGGGAGTGGCAGAGTTCAAACTCACAGGCGACTCGCTGCTCGACGACCTACTCACCGGAAAAAAGCGGTGGGAAGACATGAAGTTCCTCGTTTGCTGGACCGTTGGCCGCCCATCTACTGAGAAGGGGGGAGACGAGATCACCTTTCAGCGAGCGGACGACTCCGCATCCCGCCAATTCCACGGCGTAACGCACCTGGCAACGCTACAGAGCGCTGGCGTCAGGAACATTTTCGTGATCGCACTATCCGACCTCCTGGACAAGCTAACCGAGCAGCATTGACGGTTGCGGCCAGCCGCACCTCTAGTCGGCAAGTGCTTGTGACGCAGTGCGGACTATGCGTGGAAGGGCTGCGTTGCGCTGATCACCGTAGAGCCTGTGACCGGCACAAACATCCAGGACCGTAACGCCCTCCAGAGCTTTGTGTCTCTAGCGTCACTCCTAGGCCTAACTGAGTCGCCGATCTGTGAGCCAACGGTCGCCGTGCCAAGTTCACTGAAGCGGCGCGCAAGAAGAACGACTTGATGTACACCTGCTGTCGAGCGCAACGGCACTGAGGCCAAGTAGCGGCTGGGGGTTGGGATGCAGGGAAGGGAACTGCCGTACCCGGACGGGTTCGGCAAGGAGGACGCAGCGCAGTGGATGCAGGAGTGCTACGCCGATGAGGGGGTCAACCGGTCCGGCGAGCCCGCAGTGCTGGTGCGCGCGAGCGCTCCAGCCAGCCGCGAAGTGTTCCATGGCGACGAGCAATGCGGGCTCATGGTTGGCGAAGGCCGGCAGCTGAGTGACGCCAGTTGGATGCTGCTGGGCGACGCTCGGACGGCCAGCTATCGGCCGTGCGAGCGCTGCGGTTCTCTCCAGAGGAGGGAAGGACAGAAGGTCCCTGACATCCACGGCTGACAACAATGACGCTGGACAGAAACGCACACCCACACCCCTGTCCGGCCACCACATCAGTCGGCGGCAGTTCATGCAGGCTCGGATCGAACTCCTAATGGGGTGCTCGTGACGAACTTTCAGGCCTGCTTCTGATAGGTACCGGGAGCGCCACACGGAATGCCCCCCTGACACAGCACCAAAAGGGCGAGGAGAGTCACGGGATTATGACACTCGTGGTTGCGTTTGTGAGAAAAGCAGGGAACTTCAGCGAGTTGGTGTTCGCTTCTGACAGCAGACTGAGTGGCGGCGACCGTAATGATCACGCCCAAAAGGTCTTCCAGCTTCCGAGGTCTGACGCTCTGTTCTCATTTGCCGGTAACACTAAGTACGCCTATCCGTTGATGAATCAGATGATTCGCGCCATCGAGGCCTACCCTCAGAGTCTAGATAGGAGGCTTCCACTTGGGAAGTTGCGAGCACATGTGTTGCGAGTCTTTCAACAGTCTTATTCGTCCATTCACGGGCTACCAGTAAACGAGAAATACCCCGATGATCCAGACAACTTCTTCTTAATCGGTGGATTCGACTGGCAAACTGCCACGATCGCGGCATGGGTCCTCAGCTTTGATAAGAAGGCAAAAAGGTTCACGTTCAGACCTACGCTCAAGAAGAATCGCGTCTGCTTCGTCGGCGATGACACGGACGCGACAAAGGAGGCAATGAGGCTCACATATGAACGCCTACGGGACTCTGGAAAAACAGATGAAGAGATCGACATGGAACCGTTTGAAATACTAGAAACGATGATCAAGAATGGAAAGTACGACAGCATTGGCGGGGCGCCACAACTCGGCAAATCTTTCCAGCATTTGAACACCGTGCTCTTTCAAGTGATGTGGCCCGCTGCCGGAACGGGTGAAATCCGACCTCACATGACTGGACGCCCGTTGTTGCCGATGGAGCAGAGCACGTGGCCACTCTATGATCCGAGCAAGGGATTTTACTCCACCCGGGATTCGTCATCTGTACTGGACGTACCGAGCGCACAATACTGGGACAGCCAGAGCGACAAAGGCTTCTTGCCGTAGTTCTGCGACCAGTCGTAGACCTATTCCCTCCTCACAAACACGCTGTTTTAGGCCGGCTCTGGAGCAACACAGTCCTCGGATGGCCCGGTCAGGCTGACATCAACGAGACCGGATGGAAGCACCCATCAAGACCCCCCGCGATCGCCGGACTAACTGACGGCAGCCCCAGAGATGTTCTGGACTGAACCTCCAGAGCGTTGCTCAGTTGTCCGTGGACTGTGTGTGGACTGGTCCCGCCGCTGCTATCACGCCCAGTGCCGTGACCTGCTCCATTACGAAAGACTCAAGCGGCCTCCGGAGCCGTGTGCGCAGGTTCGAATCCTGCCGGGGGCACCCTGCATGAGGTGCCCGAAGACCCCGTCACCAGCGGAAGCGCTGAGGCCGGGGTCTTCGCGTATGTGCAGGTGTGTGCGGGGGTCTAGACGCCGGTGTGACCGTCTACGAGCTCTCGCACGATGTCGAGATGGCCGTTGTGGCGGGAGATTTCCTCGACGAGGTGGAGGATCACCCAGCGGAGGTCCACGTGACGGCCGTCGCTGATGGGGCGCTTGGCCCTTGCGTCCAAGTCGTGGTCGGACAGCAGGCGGCGGTAGCGGTCGCTCTGCTCCTCGTATTCGGCGAGAAGCCGGGGCAACGGGATGTCGACCGCTGTGCGCATCTCGGGGTCGGGGTCGTCGTCGCTCGCCTGCGTGAGCGGACCCGCGGGCTCCTCGCCCAGGAACATCACTTGGACCCAGTGGTACTCGACCCACCGCAGATGACTGATCAGCCCGCACAGGGTCATCAGCGGTGAGTTCGGGAGCGGAGCTCTGCGGGCGTCTTCCGCGGACACGTCCTCGCACTTGGCGCGCGCCGTGGCACGGGCGTAGTCGAGGAAGGTGATCAGCTGTGTGCGCTCGTCCCAAGTGGGAGGCGTGTCGGTTCGTTGCGTCATCGCGGGGAGTCTCTCCCAGGACGGAGAGGCGGTCGAGTGGTTAATGAGCGGGCCGCACCTCGCGTGCTTCGGTGAGGGCTCGCCGTCCGAGGCTGCCGCCGGACAGCCGCATCGTGGTGGCGGCCAGGACGTCTTCCCTGCCGATGGTCCGCCCGTCCCCCCTGCGGGTGGACAGGGCGCCGAGGGAATCCTTGGGGAACGGGGGCGAGGACGGTTCGCCCGCCATCGCGAGGGTGACCGTACCGAGACGTTTGGCCCCGCCCTCGCGGACGATCGTCGCCGCGTCCCGGGCGAGGTTCGTCAGGAACATGCTCGCGATGCCGTCCAGGTCGCGGACCATCGCTGGGACGGCCGTCGCGCCCTGGCTCCGCAGCAGCTTCCTGACCCCGGCCTCGAACCTGTGGGCGCCGGCCACGGCACTGGGTTTGCGCGGCCTGCTGCGCCTACTGGAAGGCACGAGGACACCCTCGGCGTCGTACACGACACCGGTCAGGCCCTTGAACGTCGGGCTGTGGTCGTACCACTCGGCCCCCAACTCCAGCTCGACGTTCCGGTCGATCGCCGTCAGCAGGTCCCCGGGGACCAGCTTCCTCCGGGCCTCTTCCGCCGCCGTTCTCCTCGCGCCGTCGATGATCTCCGTCAGCACTGTCCACGCCCGAGGCGGTCTCGGGACCGCCGCGCTCAAGGCGTGCGAGCTGTTCGGTCATCGGAGGAAAGGCTCCCTGCTGTCGCAATTGTCGGAGGGCTCGGCGATCGCCTCCGTCAGGGGCTTTCGGGTCAGGTCCGGGACCTCGCAGTCGGGAGCCGCGTGGCCGACGGGGAAGAGGATGTACGGGCGTTCGTTGGCGGGGCGTTCGCAGATCCTGGTGAGGAATCCCATCGGGTTGGGCGTGTGGGTCAGGGTGCTCAGGCCCATGGTGTGCAGGGCGGTGATGAAGAGGCCGCAGGCAATGCCGACGCTCTCGTTCACGTAGTAGTTCTTGCGCAGCGAACCGTCCGGCATCGCGGTGCTCTTCTCGGCGAAGCAGACCACGATCCACGGCACGACGTCGAGGAAGCTCTTGTCGGAGTCCGTTTCGAGACGGGCGAGCGCGGCGCGCCACTCCGGCGGGATGCGTCCGCCCTCGTAGTTGACCCGTTCCTCCTTCTCGGCGGCGAGCCGGATGCGGTGCTTGGTCTCGGCGTCGCCGATCACGGCGAACTTCCAGGGCTGGAAGTGGGCGCCGGAGGGTGCGGTGTTCGCCGCGGCGACCGCGAGGTCGACGCACTCGCGCGGGACCGGTTCGTCGCTGAAGAACCGCACGCTGCGCCGGCGGTCGGCGAACGCCACGAACTCCCTTCCCCGCCGGATCATCTCGGCCTCGTCGTACCGGTCGGGCCGGTAGGGGACGAACGGGTGCGTGTGCTGCCTCACCGGTCGCACGGGTCTCACGGGGCTCACGGGGCTCCTCCGGGGCGGGGAGCACTTAGGGTGGGGCACGGAATGACCAATGAGCAACAGGTGCTTCCTGCCGTTGCCTATCTGGCAGGGAAACGGCATCGGGGCGCCCTTCGGGTGGCAGATCGGCAGGCACGGTGGCACGGCGAGGACTCGACCGGCTCGACGGCCGGATGCTGCGGCTGCTCCGGGAGCGTCCGCGTGACGGCCTGCTGGAGATCGCCCGGCAACTCGGCGTCGCGCGCGGCACGTTGCAGGCCCGGCTCGACCGGCTGGCCGGTTCCGGCGTGGTGACCGGCTACGGGCCGGACGTGGACGTCGCCGCCCTCGGGCATGTGGTGCAGGCGTTCACGACGTTCGAGGTGGACCAGCCGGCCCGCGAGGCCATCGCGGCGCGTCTGCGGACCGTTCCGCAGATCCTGGAGGCCCACATCGTGACGGGCCCCGGCGACATCTGGTGCCGTATCGCGGGGACGAGCAACCGGCATGTGCAGCAGGTGATCGACCTCGTGCTGGAGGTGCCGGGGGTGCGGCGCAGCACGACCGTCATCGCGCTCGGCGCGGTGGTCCCCTACCGCGTCCAGCCCCTGGTCGACGAGGTGTCCGGGCTGTCCGAGCACGGGGAATACGGGGAGCACAGGGAGCACAGGGGCTGACCGCACGGCCCCGGTGCCGTTGTCGGTGCTCGTGATCGGTGCCCAGTGCCCGGTGGCACCATGGACGGGTTCTCCGACTGGCCTGTGTTCCAGGGGCGTTGGCAGGAGTTCGTGGATGCCTCCGGCTTGACCAGGAGCAGGCCGGTGGCTGTACGCGCCGAGCCGCACAGCGCCTGCCGTTGATCAACGGCGGCCGCGTCGTACCGCTTCGGACCGCACGACCGTGTGACCGCACGACCCTATGACCGAATGAACGCGAAAGGGCCGGTGCGCGCGTCCGACGCGACACGCACCGGCCCGCGTCCGCCGCCGGCGGCCGGTCCGGGGCCTCTCGTCTCAGGTCCGGGCCAGTACCGTCCCCACCACCTGCCGCAGCATCGCTTCCGGGTCCGGGGCCGGGCCCGGGGAGCGCCAGGCCACGAAGCCGTCGGGGCGAACCAGGACGGCGCCGCCGCGGGTCACTCCGTGGGTCCGCGCCCAGTCGGTCTCCTCGTCGTCCGGGACCAGGTCGGCGCCGGGTGTCCCGCCCACGCGGTAGGACTTCAGCGGGACGCGCATCCCGGCCGCCACCTCGGTCGCCGCCTCGTGCCAGCCGGTGGGCTGGGCCGCGTCGCTGAGCAGGACGAGGGAGTCCTCGTACAGGTCCAGGGTGGACAGGCGCTCCTCGCCCCGGCGGAGCCAGAGGTGGGGGGCCCGGCTGCCGGGCGCGCCGGTGAGGTCCAGGCCCTCGGGGACCACCGGGGTCGCCGGGTCGGCGCCGACCACCGCGCCCTGGGGGTAGCGGTAGCCGAGGGCGACGTTGAGGATGCCGCGCTGCGGCCCGCCGCCGGAGCCGGCACGGGACGCACCGCCGGAGCCGGCACTGGACGCACCGCCGGAGCCGCCACGAGGCGCACCGTCCGGACCGCCTGGCCCACCGGGAGCACCCCCGGCGGGACCGGGAGCTCCGCCCCCGCCGGGCGCGCCGCCCCCCATGACCGGCGGCGGCGCGAAGCCCGGGTGGCTGTGCTCGACCGAGCGGTGGGCCGCGCGGGCGCTGGTGGCCTCCGCGACCGGGCGCCGTTCCGTGTCGTAGGTGTCCAGCAGGGCCTCGCCCGCCCAGCCCTCGAGGACCGCGGCGAGTTTCCAGGCGAGGTTGTGGGCGTCCTGGATGCCGGTGTTGGAGCCGAAGGCGCCGGTGGGGGACATCTCGTGGGCCGAGTCGCCGGCCAGCAGGACACGGCCGGAGCGGTAGCTGCGGGCGACGCGCTGGGCGGCGTGCCAGGGGGCCTTGCCGGTGATCTCGACGTCGAGGTCCGCCTCGCCGATCGCGCGGCGGATGTGGGCGGCGCAGCGCTCGTCGGTGAAGTCCTCGACGGTCTCGCCCTGTTCGGGGTGCCAGGGGGCGTGGAAGACCCAGTTCTCGCGGTTGTCGACGGGCAGGAGGGCGCCGTCGGCGTTCTCGTCCGTCAGGTAGCAGACGATGAACCGGCGGTCGCCCACGACGTCGGCGAGACGGCGCGAGCGGAAGGTGATGCTGACGTTGTGGAACAGGTCGCCGGGGCCGCTCTGGCCGATGCCGAGCTGTTCGCGCACGGGGCTGCGGGGGCCGTCGGCGGCGACCAGGTAGTCCGCGCGGATGGTGGTGTGCTCGCCGGTTTCCCGGCTCTTCACGATCGCCGTCACGCCCTCGGCGTCCGTCTCGAAGGAGAGCAGCTCCGTACCGAAGCGCAGGTCGCCGCCGAGGTCGACGGCGTGGGCGAGGAGTTCGGGTTCCAGGTCGTTCTGGCTGCACAGGCACCAGGAGCTGGGGCTGAAGCGGGCGAGCCCGCCTCCGGGGTCGATCTGCTTGAACAGCCACTCCCCCGCGTCGCCGGCCAGGGTCGGCGCCTGGAGGATGCCGTGGTTGTCGGCCAGGGTGGCGGCGGCGCGGCGGATGTCGGGCTCGGTGCCGGCCACCCGGAAGATCTCCATCGTGCGGACGTTGTTGCCGCGCCCCCGGGGGTGGATGGAGGTGCCGGCGTGGCGCTCCACCAGGGTGTGCCGGACGCCCAGCCGACCCAGGAACACCGACGTCGACAGGCCCACCAGGGATCCGCCGACGACGAGGACCGGGACGCGGTGGGTCCGGCCGGCCCCAGGGGCGGCGCCGCCGGACCGGTCGGCTCTTTCGTTCATGGGTTCGTCCTCCGTTGTGCGACAGGTGTGCGACAGATGTGCGAGAGGGGTCCGACAGGGGTGCGCCGGGGCCTTCATGCATGCCCCGTACGGCCCGTCGAGGCCCGCCGCGGCGCAGGCTTCACCCGCTTAACCCTCCTGGTTCGCGGAGCCCGCGGGCACGGCCCACGATCGTGCTTACGCGACCGTCGCACCCCGCCGGCCTGGCGCGCGCCAGTGACGATCGCCCCAGTCCACGAGAAGTTCCCCGGAGAAGAGGTGGGCCGGATGACGGTCTCTCCCGTCGTAGCGACGGATGCCCCGACCACGGACGCGACGGATGCCGAAGCGACGTCGGCCACGGCGACGCCGGCCGCAGCGGCGGCGGACGCGGGCGGAGTGTCGATATCCGCGTTCGACGGTTCCCGCGTACGGGTCGTCCTGATGCTGGACGTCCACGACGGCATGCAGCAGGAGTTCCTGGACGCCTACGAGCGCATCCGCGACCGCGTCGCGGCCGTTCCGGGACACGTCAGCGACCAGCTGTGCCAGTCCCTGGAGAACCCGACCCAGTGGCTGCTGACCAGCGAGTGGGAGAGCGCCGCGCCCTTCCTGGCCTGGGTCAACAGCGACGAGCACCTGGACACCGTCGAGCCCCTGCAGACGTGCGTCCGTGACACCCGCTCGCTGCGCTACAGCGTCCTGCGGGAGACCGACGGCGGGCACCCGGCACCCGGTGAGCCGCGCTCCGCGCCCCGGATCGGCGGCAACGTCGTACGGCACGCCCTGACCTTCACCGTCCGGCCCGGCAGCGAGGCCGAGACCGCCCGGCTGCTGTCCGGGTACGTGTCGCCCGACGCCCACGTGGACGGTTCCACGCGGCTGCTGCGCACCTCGCTCTTCATGTCCGGCAACCGGATCGTGCGGGCCGTGGAGGTCCGCGGCGACCTGCAGAGCGCGCTGCGCCACGTCGCGCGGCAGCCCGGGGTGCGGGCCGTCGAGGAGGCCCTGAACCCGTATCTGGAGCAGGACCGCGACCTCGGCGACCCGCAGTCCGCCCGGCGGTTCTTCACCCGGGCCGCCATGCCGGCCGTCCACCACGCGAGGTCGGGCGACCGGTCCGGCGCGCGCACCGAGCGCCTCGCGCTGCTCTACCCGGTGCGGGCCGGCGCGGGGGACGAGCTGGCCCGGCTGCTGGCCCGTCAGGACGCCGCCGCCGCGCAGGACCCGGCGGGCCCCGTGCTCGCCGCCACCGTCTTCCACCGCGACGACCTCGTCGTACGGCTCGTCGACGTGGCCGGCGACCCCGAGGCCGAGCCCGCCGCCGTCCTGGGCCTGCACGGGCCCGAGGGCGCCGCGGTCGCCGAGCGGCTGCTGGACACCGCCGCGGTCGGCGTCGACGGACCGCCGGCCGACGCGGCCGTGCTGTCCCGGCTGCTGACCCGGGTCCGTATGACGCCCCTGACCGACCGGCGTTCGGCCGGTTCCTGAACCACGCCCCCGACCGCGCGGCCGGCCGGGCCCGACGGCGTGCCCGCGGGTCCGCGCGGAACCTCCCCGCTTCTCCCCCTTTCCTCCCGTCACCCCGGAGTGAACGACATGACAGACCAGCAGGTACGCATCGTCTCCCTCGGCGACATCGCGCCGAACCGCCGCCGCGGCGGAGACCTCCGCGCCCTCCTCACGCCCACCACCGCCGGGTCGACCAGCGGCTTCATGGGCGTGGCCATCGTGCAGCCCGGCGACCGCATCGCCGAGCACTACCACCCGTACTCCGAGGAGTTCGTGTACGTCACGGAGGGCGCCCTCGAGGTGGACCTGGACGGGGTGCCGCACGCGCTCGCCACCGGGCAGGGGCTGCTGATCCCGCAGGACATGCGCCACCGTTTCCGCAACGCGGGCGACGTCGAGGCGCGGCTCGTGTTCCACCTGGGGCCGCTGGCCCCGCGGCCGGAGCTGGGCCACGTCGACACGGAGGACGCGGAGGGCAACGCGCTGCCGTGCGACGGGGCGCACACGGGCCACGCCGGGCACGAGCGGCCCGCCCCCGCGGCCGAGGTGGTGTCGTGACCCGGCGCCGGGTCGCCGTCACGGGCATAGGCGTCGTCGCCCCGGGCGGGATCGGCGTGCCCCAGTTCTGGGGGCTGCTGTCCGAAGGCCGTACGGCGACGCGCCGCATCTCCCTGTTCGACCCTTCCGGGCTGCGCTCGCAGATCGCCGCCGAGTGCGACTTCGAGCCGTCCGACCACGGGCTCGGCCTGGCCACCGCCCAGCGCTGCGACCGGTACGTGCAGTTCGCGCTGGTGGCCGCCTCCGAGGCGGTCCGGGACGCGAACCTCGACATGGCCCGCGAGGACCCCTGGCGGGCCGGTGCCACCCTCGGCACGGCGGTCGGCGGCACCACCCGGCTGGAGCACGACTACGTCCTGGTCAGCGAGCGCGGTTCGCGCTGGGACGTCGACGACCAGCGGGCCGAGCCGCACCTGGAGCGCGCGTTCACCCCGGCCACCCTCTCCTCCGCGGTGGCCGAGGAGTTCGGGGTGCGCGGGCCGGTGCAGACGGTCTCCACCGGGTGCACGTCCGGCCTCGACGCGGTCGGGTACGCCTACCACGCGGTCGCCGAGGGGCGGGTCGACGTGTGCCTGGCGGGCGCGGCGGACTCGCCGATATCGCCGATCACCATGGCCTGCTTCGACGCCATCAAGGCGACCTCGCCGGACAACGACGACCCCGCGCACGCCTCCCGGCCCTTCGACGCCGACCGCAACGGTTTCGTCATGGGCGAGGGCGCGGCGGTGCTGGTCCTGGAGGACCTGGAGCACGCCCGGGCCCGCGGCGCGGACGTGTACTGCGAGATCTCCGGCTACGCCACCTTCGGCAACGCCTACCACATGACCGGGCTCACCAAGGAGGGCCTGGAGATGGCGCGGGCCATCGACACGGCGCTGGACATGGCCGGACTCGACGGCTCCGCGATCGACTACGTCAACGCGCACGGCTCCGGCACGCAGCAGAACGACCGGCACGAGACCGCGGCCGTCAAGCGCTCGCTGGGCGAGCACGCCTACGCGACGCCGATGAGCTCCATCAAGTCGATGGTGGGCCACTCGCTCGGCGCGATCGGCTCCATCGAACTGGCCGCGTGCGTCCTGGCGATGGCCCACCAGGTGGTGCCGCCCACGGCCAACTACACGACCCCCGACCCCGAGTGCGACCTGGACTACGTGCCGCGTGAGGCACGGGAGCGGACGCTGCGGCACGTGCTGTCGGTGGGCAGCGGCTTCGGCGGCTTCCAGTCCGCGGTCGTGCTGAGCGCCAGTGAAGGAGGGCTGCGATGAGCGGACCACAGCGGACCGGCACCGGCACCGGGAGCCGGCGCGCGGTCGTCACCGGACTCGGCGTGGTGTCGCCGCACGGCACCGGCGTCGAGGCGCACTGGAAGGCGGTCGCCGACGGCACGAGCAGTCTCGGTCCCGTCACCCGGGAGGGCTGCACGGACCTGCCGCTGCGGGTCGCCGGCGAGGTGCACGGCTTCGACGCGGCGGAGACGGTCGAGGACCGCTTCCTCGTCCAGACCGACCGGTTCACGCACTTCGCGCTGGCCGCCACCCAGCACGCCCTGGCCGACGCCCGCTTCGGCCGGGCCGACGTCGACTCGCCCTACTCGGTCGGCGTGGTCACCGCGGCGGGTTCGGGCGGCGGCGAGTTCGGGCAGCGGGAGCTGCAGAACCTGTGGGGCGACGGCTCGCGCCACGTCGGCCCGTACCAGTCGATCGCCTGGTTCTACGCGGCCAGCACCGGCCAGGTCTCCATACGCAACGACTTCAAGGGCCCCTGCGGGGTCGTGGCCGCCGACGAGGCGGGCGGCCTGGACGCCCTGGCGCACGCGGCGCTGGCCGTGCGCGGCGGCACCGACACGGTGGTCTGCGGCGCGACGGAGGCGCCGCTGGCCCCGTACTCGATCGTCTGCCAGCTGGGTTACCCCGAGCTGAGCCGGGCCGCCGAACCCGACCGCGCCTACCGCCCGTTCACCGACGCGGCCTGCGGTTTCGCGCCGGCCGAGGGCGGTGCCGTACTTCTCGTGGAGGAGGAGTCGGCGGCCCGGGAGCGGGGCGCCGACGTGCGGGCGACGGTGGCCGGGCACGCGGCGACCTTCACCGGGCCCGGCCGCTGGGAGCAGTCCCGGGAGGGGCTGGCCCGCGCGATCGAGGGCGCCCTGGCCGAGGCGGGCTGCCGGCCCGAGGACGTGGACGTGGTCTTCGCCGACGCCCTGGGGGTCCCTGAGGCCGACCGGGCCGAGGCGCTGGCCCTGGCCGACGCGCTGGGCCCGCACGCCGCGCGGGTGCCGGTCACCGCGCCCAAGACCGGGACCGGGCGGGCGTACTGCGCCGCACCGGTGCTGGACGTGGCGACGGCGGTGCTCGCGATGGAGCACGGGCTGGTCCCGCCGACCCCGCACGTGCTGGACGTGTGCCACGACCTGGACCTGGTCACCGGCCGGGCCCGCCCCGCCGAGCCGCGCACGGCGCTGGTCCTCGCGCGCGGCCTCATGGGGTCGAACTCGGCGCTCGTCCTGCGCCGGGGTGCCGTGCCGCCCGCGGGCCACTGACCGGCGGGCGAACGGACCCTGTCCGACGACCGACCACCGACGGCCACGGAGGACATCCGTGACCGGCCAACCGAGTCAAGGAGGACACCATGACCGACCAACTGGACTACGAGGTGACCGTCGAGGAGCTGTCGGCGCTGATGAAGCGCACCGCCGGCGTGCACGTCGACCCGGTCACCCTCCGGCAGCAGGCCGACGACGGTTTCGACACCTTCGGCCTGGACTCCCTCGGCCTGCTGGGCATCGTGGCCGAGCTGGAGAAGCGGTACGGCCTGGGCCTGCCCGAGCAGGCCGAGCGCTGCAAGACGCCCGCGGATTTCCTCGCGCTCATCAACGGCGCCCTGAAGACGGGAGTGTGACATGGCAGGGCACACCGACAACGAGATCACCATCGCCGCCCCGATGGAGCTGGTCTGGAACATGACCAACGACATCGAGAAGTGGCCCGGTCTGTTCAGCGAGTACGCCTCCGTGGAGGTGCTCGGCCGCGACGACGACAAGGTCACCTTCCGGCTCACCATGCACCCGGACGCCGACGGCAAGGTGTGGAGCTGGGTCTCCGAGCGGGTCGCCGACCCGGTCACCCGCACCGTCCGCGCCCAGCGCGTGGAGACCGGCCCCTTCCAGTACATGAACATCGTCTGGGAGTACGCGGAGACCGCCGAGGGCACCGTCATGCGCTGGACGCAGGACTTCGCGATGAAGCCGGACGCGCCCGTGGACGACGCCTGGATGACGGACAACATCAACCGCAACTCCCGTACGCAGATGGCGCTGATCCGGGACCGGATCGAGCAGGCGGCGGGCGAGCGGCGGACCGCGTCGGTGCTCGCCGACTGACACCGGCCGACCGGCACCCCGAACGGCACCGACCGACCCGACCGACACCGGCGAAGGGCAACACCACATGCACCACACACTGATCGTCGCCCGGATGGCACCCGGCGCGGCACCGGACATCGCGAAGGTGTTCGCGGAGTCCGACAGCGGCGAGTTGCCGCACCTGGTGGGCGTCAACCGGCGCAGCCTCTTCGAGTTCGGTGACGGCGTGTACCTGCACCTCATCGAGAGCGACGAGGACCCGGCCCCCACCATCGGCAGGCTGACCGGGCACCCGGAGTTCCGCCAGGTCAGCGAGCGGCTGGAGCCGTACGTCTCGGCGTACGACCCGGCGACCTGGCGCGGTCCGAAGGACGCGATGGCGCGCTGCTTCTACCGCTGGGAGCGGACCCCCGCCGGCTGACGGCGCTCCGTCCCCGCGCGCCGGGGTCGTCCGGTCACCACCGGGCGACCCCGGCGAAGACGTTCCCGGGGGCGGATCGGTTGCACCGGGGGGCCGAACGTCCGCGTGAGAAGGGACACTTCGGAAACCGTGACGTTTTCGCACGCGCGTCCGCTTGGATCTTGGGGGCACGACAGCACACCGGAGTCCGCTGTGCGTGCCCCGACGACCAGCAGAGAGGACGCACGAAGTGGGCCGATCCACCGCCCGCCGGACCGGTCGGAGAACCGGGCCGGACGGTGCCGGACACAGACCCCGCTCCCGCAGACGCAGCCGCCGCGGACCCGCCCGCGCGGTCCTGGCCTGTCTCGCCCTGGGGGCCGTGCTGCTCACCGCGGGCGTGGCCGTCGCGTACTGGCGGGAGACCCGGCCGCCGGTGACGGACGACCAGGCGGCCGACGTCGCGGACGCGCTGGACGCCTCGACCGCGAGGCCGTCCCCTTCCTCCTCGCCGTCCCCGTCCGGGTCCCCGGAGGCATCCCCGTCGCCCTCGGCCTCGCCCTCCCCCTCCACCATCGCCATTCCGGCGACCGGACCCGGAACCTTCGTCACCGCCCGGGCCGACGGCACGACCGTGGGCACCGGCAGCCGCGTACGCCGTTACAAGGTCCTGGTCGAGGACGGCGTCGACGTCCGGCCGGGCGCCGCGGCCGACGAGATATCCGAGGTGCTCGCCGACCGCCGCGGCTGGACCCGGGACGGGACCAACTCCTTCCGGCTGGTCAGCAGCGGTTCCTACGACTTCGTGGTGAAGATCGCCACGCCGGGCACCGTCGACCGGATCTGCGGCGCCGCGGGACTCCTCACCCGGGGCGAGGTCAACTGCAGCGTCGGCACGGACGTCGTGGTCAACCTCAAGCGCTGGGTGCTGGGTTCCCCGGAGTTCGACGGCCCGATCCACGAGTACCGGGCACTGATCGTCAACCACGAGGTCGGCCACCGCATCGGCCACGGCCACGAGACCTGCCCCGGCGCCGGCCGTCCCGCTCCGGCGATGATGCAGCAGATCAAGGGCCTCAAGGGGTGTGTGGCCAACGCCTGGCCCTACGACGAGGACGGCGACTACCTGAGCGGCCCCCCGGTGCCCTGAGCCGCACTCTCCCGGCCCGGGCGGCACGCGTTCGGCGGACGGTTCGCGGGACAGCCGGCAGGGCGGGGGGTGATGATCGGTCCATGACCACCACACCGCGCTTCGACCCCCGCACCCTGCTGGCCGGGAGCCGGCTCGGCGTCCTGGCGACGATCAAGTCGGACGGCCGCCCGCAGCTCTCGCCCGTCATGCCCGCCTACGACCCGGAGGCCGGCGTCGTCCGCGTGTCCACGCGCGAAGGGCTGGCCAAGACGGCGAACCTGCGCCGGGACCCGCGGGCCACGCTGGAGGTGACCGCCCCGGACGGCAGGTCCTGGGCCACCGCCGAGGGCGTCGCCACCCTCACCGGCCCGGGCACCGACCCGCACGGGCCGGAGGTCGAGGCGCTGGTGGAGTACTACCGCGCCGCGTCCGGGGAGCACCCGGACTGGGACGAGTACCGGGCGACGATGGTGTCCGACCGCCGGGTGCTGCTCACCATCACGGTCGAGCGCGTGTACGGCGCCGACCTCGGCTGAACCCGCGCGACCCCGGGCTCGGCCGGGCCCGCGCGGGAGCGGGCCCCTCGCCAACGGGTTCCGCAAGTTTTGTGCCGCGGCGCTGATAGATCCGCCCGCCGTTTCCGTACCTCCTGGCGTACCGGTACGCGCACGAGCACGCGTGCGCGTCCCCTCGCGTCGCCCCTGGAGGCACCATGCGCCTGTCCCGCAGCAGGATCGGAGTCGTCGTCCTGTTCGGTGCGATGACCCTGACCCTCACCGCGCTGGCCTTCCCGGCCGTGCTCGGTCTGGACAAGGCCGACGGCAACCAGAACCGGGTGGTGGCCAGTACGAAGTTCGGTCCGCTCACCGAGGCGGACCGCGACTTCGTGGTCAAGGTCCGGGCCGCCGGGCTGTGGGAGTACCCGCTCGGCGAGATGGTGATGGAGCGCGGTACGACGAAGTCGATGAAGACGGCCGGCGAGCACCTGGTCGTCGGGCACGCCGGTCTCGACGCGATGTGCCGCGAGATCGCCCCCGAGCTGGGCATCACCCTGCCCAACCGGGCCTCCCCGCAGCAGGAGGGCTTCGTGGCGACGGTGGACGCCAAGAGCGGCAAGGACTTCGACTCGTCGGCGGTCAACATCATGCGGGTGACCCACGGCCAGATCTTCCCGGCCATCGCCAACATCCGGGCCAGCACCAAGAACACGCTCGTGCGGCAGCTGGCGGACCTGGCCAACGACACCGTCCTGGACCACATCACGGTGCTGGAGAAGACCGGGCTGGTCGAGTACGACCAGGTCACCTTCAACCAGACCGGCCCGGCGAAGCTGCCCCGGGAGAAGGTCACCCCGCCCCCGCCGCAGCCGGACGAGCAGGTGCTGGTGCTCAAGCCGCGTCCCGACCTGAACGTGAACACCGCCGCCCCGGCGCCCAGTCCGTCCCCGGCGGCCTCCTGAGCCGGGCATCGGGGCCCGAACACCATTACGACCGGGTCACGACCTGCGGCCCGCGGAACGGGTCCCCGGCTCCGCTCGTTCTTAGGGGTCGGCGGCGGCCTGCGGAGTCCGCCGGGCCATGACCATCCGGCGCCGGGACCGGTGGTGGGCGGGGGTTCTCCTCCCGCCCTCGCCGACCCGGGGCCGACGACAGGAAGAGCGGGACCATGACCGCTTCCGGGCCGGGCAGCGGCGGCGCCCAGGGCGAGCCGGACGGTACGCCGTCCGTGCCCGAGCACGTCTGGCGGCTGTTCCTGGAGGACGACGAACGTGCCATCCGCGCCTCCGCCCCCAGGGAGCCCTCCGCGCGGGACCGGCTCTCCGGCCGGGGGCCGGAGCTCCCCGCCGGCCGGCCCGTCGGTTCCGTCCGCCCGGCCGAGACGGTCGGCGAGGCCTGGCGACCGGAGGACACGTGGGCGGGGCCGGCCTGGCGCGAGCTGGACGGACGGGCCCGGGCGCGGCGGATCGGCCGGGTGCTCGGTACGGCCGCCGCGGTCGCCGTCGCCCTGACCGCGTGGTCGCAGCTGTCCGGCGGCCCGGTCGCTCCGGGCGGCGGGCCCGCCGAAACGATCGGGCAGCGTCTGGAGGAGAGCCCCGCCCTGCCCACGGCGGCTTCCGGGGCGGCTTCCGGGGCGGCCTCTGTGGCGGACGTCGGGGCGGACTCCGGGGCGGGCTCCCCCACGGATCCTCTCTCGGAGTCCCTCGCTCCGACGGAGTCCGGCGCCGCCGGCCCCGCCGTCTTCGATCCCGCCCCGTCCGCGATACCCCGGGCGTCCGCCTCTTCGCAAACCTTCGGCTGAACCTCCGTACACCGGGTCGCGCGGCGCGGAGCGCGGCTTGTGCTCGTGCTCGTCAGGCGCTGCGCCTGCGGGTCGCCGTCTTCTTGGCGGTGCTCTTGGCCGCACCCTTGTCGCCGCTCCCCGCGGCGCTCTTGGCGGTGCTCCTGGCCGCGGTCTTCTTCGCGGTGCCCTTGGCCGCCGTCTTCCCCGCCGCCGTGGACGTGGACTTCGCCGTCGACTTCCTGGGCTCCGCCTTCTTCGCCGCCGTCTTCTTCGCGGCCGTCGAGGTGGACTTCTTGCCGCCGGTCTCCTTGGGGGCGCGCCGGGACGAGGTCTTGCGCTGCGGCAGCGATCTGACCTCGGCCGCCCGGGCCGCTTCGGCCTCCTCGCCGTCCCGGGACTCCCGGGCCGCCCGCACGCTGCTCTCCAGCGCGGCCATCAGGTCCAGCACCTTCCCGGGCGCCGCCTCCTCGCGGGCCTCCGGGGGCCGCTCGCCGGCGGCCTTGGCGGCGACGACCTCCTCGACCGCCTCCCGGTACTCGTCGTGCAGGTCGTCCAGGTCGATCTCGCCGAGGGTGTCCATGAGGGCGTCCGCGAGGTCCAGTTCCTGGTCGCGCACGGTCACGCCGCCCTCCGGGGCGACGCCCTCGGGCGCCCGCACCTCGTCCGGCCACAGCAGGCCGTGCATCGCGATGGCGTCGCCGACGACCCGGAGCATGCCGAGGCGTTCCCGGCCGCGCAGCGCGAACTTGGCGATCGCGACCCGGTTGCTGCGCTTGAGCGCCTCGCGCAGCAGGGTGTACGGCTTGGCGGCGGGCGCGCCGTTCGCCGCGAGGTAGTAGGCCGAGCCCATCTGGAGCGGGTCGATGCGGTCCTCGGGCACGAAGGCCACGATCTCGATCGTGCGGGCCGTCGGGATCGGCAGCTGGGACAGGTCCTCGTCGGTGATAGGGATCATCGAGCCGTCGGCGTCCTCGTAGGCCTTGCCGATCTCGGCCTGGGTGACCTCGCGGTCCTCCAGTTCGCAGACCTTGCGGTAGCGGATCCGGCCGCCGTCCTCCGTGTGGATCTGGCGGAAGGAGACCGAGTGGCTCTCGGTCGCGTTCACGAGCTTGATCGGGATGCTGACCAGGCCGAAGGAGATGGCGCCGTTCCAGATGGATCGCACGTGCAGCACCGTTCCTTTCGGGCGTTTTGTCACTGTTTTATGAGATTCTCATGGTATGGCGCCGATGACGGAAGTGGAGGGGCGGCGGGTGGCCCTCAGCAACCTGGACAAGGTGCTGTATCCCGCGGCCGGCCTCACCAAGGGCGAGCTGCTGCACTACTACGCGACGACCGCCCGGGTGCTGCTGCCGCACCTGCGGGACCGTCCGGTCTCCTTCCTGCGGTACCCGGACGGACCGGACGGCCAGCTGTTCTTCACCAAGAACGTGCCGCCGGGTACGCCCGACTGGGTCACCACGGCCGAGGTGCCCCGCTCGGAGGGTCCGGCCCGGATGGTGCTGGTGCAGGACCTGGCGAGCCTGATGTGGGCGGCGAACCTGGTGACCGAGTTCCACACCCACCAGTGGACCGCGGACGATCCCGGCGAGGCCGACCGGCTGGTGTTCGACCTGGACCCCGGGGCGCCCGCGACCGTGGTGCAGTGCTGCGAGGTCGCGCTGTGGCTGCGGGAGCGGCTGGCGGCGGACGGCGTCGAGGCGTACGCCAAGACCTCGGGAGCCAAGGGGCTGCACCTGCTGGCGGGGGTGCGGGGGTCGTCCTCGGAGCGGGTGTCGGAGTACGCGAAGGCGCTGGCGAGAGAGGCGGAGCAGGCGCTGCCGAAGCTGGTGGTGCACCGGATGACGCGCAGCCTGCGGCCGGGCAAGGTGTTCGTGGACTGGAGCCAGAACGCCGCCCGCAAGACCACCGCCGCCCCCTACACCGTGCGGGCCCGCGACGTGCCGGCGGTGTCCACCCCGGTGACGTGGGACGAGGTCGCAGGGTGCGGGCGGGCGGAGCAGTTCGTCTTCCGGGTGGGGGACGTCGGGCCCCGGGTGGAGGACTACGGCGATCTGCTGGCGCCGCTGTTCGACCGGCGGCGGGCTGCGGAACTGCCCTGACGCCCGCCGCCGGTCACAGACGGGCCCAGGTGGCGCGGTCCCGGGCCATGGCGTGCAGGGCCTCCGCGTCCGCCGGTTTCAGCATCCCGCCCGTCCGGGCCAGGCCGGGCAGCTCCGCGTCCGTGAGGACGCGCACGAAGCGCGGCGGGGCGGTGACGCTCACGTGCGCCGGCTCGACGAGGACGAGGACGGGGCACACCTGGGCCGTCAGGGCGTACGAGACCCGGTCGGCGTCCGCGCGGACCCGGCGCAGCAGGGGACGCGGGGTGCGCCGGCCCAGTGCCACCAGCGGGTCGGCGACGCGCACCCGCTGCCCGCGGGCGGGCAGCACCCGGAGGGCGAAGAGACCGCCGGGTCCGATCAGCAGGTGGTGGACGCGGTCGCCGCCGGGCAGCGGCAGGGAGTGCAGGGTGTGCCAGCCGGCGGCGTCGAGGCGGTCCAGGGCCGCGCCCGTCGCCTGCTCGGCGGCGAGCGCCCGGCGGCGCGGGTCGCGGCGCAGCCGGTGCGCGGGTCCGGGTTCGCGTTCCAGTGCGACCAGCAGGGCCTCGCCGGGACGGTTGGGGGCGAGGTCGTCGTCCGGGTGGAGGGTGAGCCGGGCCAGTTCGGCCGGGGTGGGGACCGGGGGCGGGCCGACGGCCACCGGTCCGGCGAGGAAGGGGGCCAGGGCTTCGAGGACCTCGTCCCTGCGGTCGTCGCCCAGCAGGTTGACGCGGGCCGCCTCGCGGTCGTACCAGGCGACGTTCCCGCCGTCCGGGAGGCAGACGTAGAGCCGTTCCCGGCCATGCCGCCAGGTCGGTATGACGCGCAGTCCCTCCACGCCCATCACCCCCCTCCATAGGACCAGGCGGGGTGCAGGCGGGGCAAGAACCCGGTTGCCTTCGGGTGGAGTTGGGCAGACCCTGGGCGGGACTGGGGAGGTGCCTGTGCGTACCCGTGGGAGAGGTCCGGACGTACCGGCCCCGGACCGGCCGTGGGACGAGATCGTGCCGGGGCTCTGGATGGGCGGGCACGAGTTCCGGCGGGCGGCCGGCCGGCTGGAGTTCGCCGTGGTGCGGGACGAGTTCGACCTCGTGCAGACGCTGCTGCGGCTGCCCGGACACGGCCCGGACGACGGTGTCCAGCACCATGTGTGGCCCATCCCCGACGGTCCTCTGGACGGCACCCAGCTCGCCGGGGTGATCCGGCTGGCCCAGGCGGCGGGCGAGGCGCTGGACGGCGGCCGGAAGGTCCTCGTCCGCTGCTACCACGGGTACAACCGCTCCGGTCTCGTGGTCGCCCACACGCTGATGCGCCGGGGCAGCAGCGCCGAGGAGGCGGTCCGGCTGATCCGGGCCCGGCGCTCGCCGTGGGCGCTGCACAACGACCTGTTCGTGGCGTATCTCCGGACCGGTCTGGCCACCGTGCGGCTGCTGGAGGACCTGGCCGAGTAGCCCGGCGGGCCCGCGCACACGCAAAATGGCCTTCCGTACGGGGACGCGTACGGCGCCGCCGGTCCCGTGGCGCCTCCGCCCGCCGTGCGGGACCGCCGACGCCGATCACCGTTCACAGACCCCAGGAGTGCAGTGCTCCCGAGCCGCCGCGGGCGCCCCGCCCGCGTTCCCGCCGCCCTCGCGCTGCTCCTGGCGACCGCGGCCGCGGCCGGTGCGCTGACAGGGTGCGGGGACACCGGCGGGCTGCGCGGTGCCGGGGCCACGCCCGCCGCGCGCAGCCCGGCCCGGCTCTGGCCCGGCCTGACACCCGCCTCCAGACCCGCGTACGACATCGGAGAGGTGGAGCACGCGGTGGTCGGGGGCGTCGACGTGCCCGGCGGTGACATCCGCAGGGCGGACCCGGTGGCCGCGGTGCGGGCGGAGATCACCGCGCACCCGGACGACTACGCGGGCGCGAAGGCGCCGTACCACGAGACGTCCGTGCGGATGGCGGACTGCGGCACGGGCGGGGCCGGGGACGAGGCCGCCGGCTGTCCGGTGCTGCGGCCGTACTACCGCGACCTGACCGGCGACGGGCGCCCCGAGATGACGCTGGGCTTCCGGCTGCTGCCGGAGAAGCTGACCGCCGTGCGCGTCTACACCGTCGAGAAGGACCGGCTGGTGCGGGTCATGTCCTACGAGGACGCCGTGAGCGCGGTCGAGCTGGCCGGGCGGACGGTGATCGTCCGTTCGCCCTCGGAGGTGGCCGGCTACGAGTACCGCCTGCAGTGGAACTGGGACGCCGACCAGCGGGCCATGCTGCTGACCAGCGACGAGATGCTGCGCACCGACGACGGCGGACGACACACGAAGCGCCCGTCCACGTCCCCGCCCGCATCTCCCTCCACCTCCCCGTCCGCTTCGCCGTCCTCCTCCGCCTCGTCCCCGGCGAGCTCCCGGTGAGGCTCGCCCTCCCCCGGTGGGCCGGGCCGCTCGCCGTGAAGGCGGCCGTCTTCATCACCGTGATGTGCTGCGCGCTCGCCGCGCTGCTCGGCGTCCTGGTGCACGTCTCGGTGACCGACCAGACCGTCGGGCAGGCGCGGGACGTCGCCCTGTCCCGGCTGCGGGAGGCGACGGAGTCGTACGAGGCGGGGGACCCGCTGCGGCGCGGCGCCGGCATCGATCCGCCGGGGCTGCCGCCGCGGCTGCGCGAGCTGGCCGGGTCGGGCGTGCGCGGCACGACGGTCGCCGAGTACGAGGGGCGCCCCACGATGTGGGCGGCCGGCCCCGCCGCGGGCGGCCGGGTGCTTGCGGTGCGGGTCGACCACTCCCAGGGCCAGGCCACCATCGACGGTCTGGACGGCGCGATCGTGTGGTCGTCGGGCCTGGCGATCGGGGCGACGCTGCTGGTCGGCGCGTTCGCGGTGACGCGGGTGACGCGGCGGCTGCACACGACGGCGCGGGTGGCGCGGCGGATCAGCGCCGGCGACCTCGACGCGCGGGTCGGCGACCCGCGCGCGCAGGATCCGACGCGCCCGCAGGACGAGGTGGCCTCGGTCGCCGCCGCGCTGGACTCCATGGCGTCCTCGCTCCAGGGCAAACTCCTCGCCGAGCGGCGCTTCACCGCGGACGTGGCGCACGAGCTGCGCACCCCGCTCACCGGCCTGCACGCGGCGGCCGAGCTGCTGCCGCCGGGCCGCCCCACCGAGCTGGTGCGGGACCGGGTGGCGGCGCTGCGCACCCTCACCGAGGACCTGCTGGAGATCTCCCGGCTGGAGAGCGGACGGGAGCGGATGGAGACGGAGCCGGAGGAGCTGGGCGCGCTGGCCCGGCGGGTGGTGCGGGGCTCGGGCACCGCCACGCGGGTGGACGTCGTACGGGACGCTCGGGTGGAGACCGACCGGCGGCGCCTGGAGCGGGTGCTGGGCAATCTGGTCGCGAACGCGCACCGGCACGGGCGGGCGCCGGTGGTGCTGACCGTGGACGGCGCGGTGATCACCGTACGGGACCACGGGGACGGTTATCCGGGGTATCTGCTCGCGCACGGGCCGCAGCGCTTTCGCACCGAGGGCGGGACCAAGGGGCACGGGCTGGGGCTGACCATCGCGCTGGGGCAGGCCGAGGTGCTCGGGGCGCGGCTGGAGTTCGCCAACCCGCCGGACGGCGGTGCGCTGGCCCGGCTGACGCTGCCTCAGCAGCCCTGACCACGGCACCTTCCCCGATGGCTCAGTGCGGCGGGCGGTGCGTACGGGGCGCTCCTAATGTGGCGGTTAGTCACCTGAAGACCCGTTCGCTCCCGGGAGGTACTCCCATGTCGCCACTGTCCGCACCCGCCTCGTGCTCCCCCCTGGTCCGCGGCCTCGCCACCGCCCTCGCGGCCGGGGCGCTCGCCACCGCCGTCGCCGTCACGCCCGCCGTCGCGAGCGACGGCGGGGGCGGCGGGACGACCCCCGCGTCCGGCGTCACCGGCGGCGCAAACGGAGGCGACCAGTGGGGCGGGAACGACGGCCGCCAGGAGCAGGGCCGCTACCGGGGCGTCGTGACGGCCGACCGGCTCGCGCTGCGCACCTCGCCGAGCCGCGGCGCGGACGTCATCCGGTACGCCCGCCGGGGCGAGGTCGTCTCCATCTACTGCAAGACGCCCGGCCCCAGCGTGCAGGGCAACCCCCTGTGGTACCTCCTCACGGACGGCACCTGGGCCTGGGGTGCGGCCCGTTACATCGACAACATCGGCCCCGCGCCGCGCTGGTGCTGAGCCGGACGACGCGCGGACCACACCATTTGGGTAAGTTCCGGACATGACCAAGGCCGGAACCGGAACCGGACTCACCGTGGCACAGGCGGACACACCCGCTCCCGTCGCCCGACTCCCCCGGCGCCGGGGCATCGAACTCGCGCTGATCCTGATGGCCGTCCTGCTCTCGGTGTTCGGCTACTGCAACGTCGGCCTCGCGCAGCACGACGCCCTCCCGCCCGGCGCCGCCGGTTACGGCGCCGGGCTCGGCGTGCTCGCCCTCCTCGCCCATCTGGCGGTACGGCTGCGCGCCCCGTACGCGGACCCGCTGCTGCTGCCCATCGGCGTGCTGCTCAACGGCCTGGGCCTGGTGCTGATCTACCGGCTCGACCTGGAGACCCCGGGCGACCGGGCTGCCCCGGCCCAGCTGGTGTGGTCGACGCTGGGGGTCGCCCTGTTCATCGTGGTCGTCCTGCTCCTGCGCGACCACCGGGTCCTGCAGCGCTACGCCTACGTGTGCGTCGCCGCCGCGCTCGCGCTGCTCACCGCGCCGATCTTCTTCCCCGCGGTGAACGGCGCCCGCATCTGGATCCGGTTCGCGGACTTCTCCATCCAGCCGGGGGAGTTCGCGAAGGTGCTGCTCGCGGTGTTCTTCGCCGCGTACCTGGCCGCCAACCGCAGCGCGCTGGCCTACGCGGGCCGCCGGGTGTGGCGGCTGCAGCTGCCCACCGGCCGCGTCCTCGGCCCGATCGTGGCGGTGTGGCTGGTCAGCGTGGGCGTCCTGGTCCTGGAGCGGGACCTCGGCACCTCGCTTCTCTTCTTCGGCCTGTTCGTGGTCCTCCTCTACATCGCCACCGGCCGCACCGGCTGGATCGCCGTCGGCCTGCTGCTGGCCTCGCTGGGCGCGGTCGCCGTGGGCTGGCTGGAGCCGCACGTGCACAGCAGGGTGGAGGACTGGCTGCACCCCTTCGCGTCCATCGAGGCGGGCCACGGGCCGGGCCAGTTGGCCCAGTCGCTCTTCGCGTTCGCGGCGGGCGGGGTGACCGGCACGGGCCTGGGCCTCGGCCACTCGGTCCTGATCGGCTTCGCCGTCAAGTCGGACTTCATCCTGGCGACGGCCGGGGAGGAGCTGGGCTTCCTCGGGCTGACCGCCGTCTTCCTGCTGTACGGGCTGCTGGTGGAGCGCGGCTACCGGGCCGGCCTCGGTGCCCGCGACCCCTTCGGGCGGCTGCTGGCGGTCGGGCTCTCCTCGATCGTGGCGCTCCAGGTGTTCGTCATCGCGGGCGGGGTGACGGGGCTGATCCCGCTGACCGGCATGGCGATGCCGTTCCTGGCGCAGGGCGGCTCCTCGGTCGTCACCAACTGGGCGATCGTGGCGCTGCTGATCCGGGTGAGCCACGCGGCCCGCAGCCAGGCCGGCGGGCGGGCGGAGCCGTGAGCGGGGAGCGGCCGAGGTGACCCGGCACATCCGGCACGCGGCTGTCTTCTGCGCCCTGCTGCTGGTCGCCCTGGTGGTCAACGCGGCCCGGGTGCAGATCGTCCAGGCCCCCCAGTACGACGACAACCCGGCCAACCGCCGCCCCGACATCGCCCGCTACCAGCAGCCGCGCGGCGACATCCTGGTCGGCGGCAAGGCGGTCACCGGCTCGCGGGACACCGGCGAGCACCTGCGCTACGAGCGGACCTACGCGAACGGGCCGATGTACGCGCCGATCACCGGCTTCGCCTCGCAGGCGTACGGGACGACGTTCCTGGAGCACGCGGAGGACGGCCTGCTGTCCGGCGCCGACCCGATGCTCGCGCCGCTGCCGCTGTGGAACGACGTCACGGGGGCCCACAACCCGGGCGGCGACGTGGTGACCACGATCGACGGGGCCGCGCAGCGGGCGGCGTTCGAGGGACTCGGGGGGCGCAAGGGGGCGGTGGCCGCCGTCGAGCCGGCCACGGGCCGCATCCTGGCCCTGGTCTCCACCCCGTCCTTCGATCCCCAGCTGCTGTCGGGCAACAGCGCGGCCGCCACCCGCACCTGGAACCGGCTGAACGCCGACCCGGACAAGCCGATGCTCAACCGGGCGGTGAGCCGGACCTATCCGCCGGGTTCGACCTTCAAGGTGGTCACCGCGGCGGCGGCGCTGGACGCCGGTCTGATCCGAGACCTGGACGCGCCGACCCGCTCCCCCGACCCGTACACCCTGCCCGGGACGCGGACGAAGCTCACCAACGAGGCCGACGGCTGCCGGAACGCCTCGCTGCGGGAGGCGTTCGAGTGGTCCTGCAACACGGTGTTCGCCAAGCTGGGTGCCGACGTGGGCGTGAGCGGCATGACGGCGATGGCGGAGGCCTTCGGCTTCAACGACGACGGGCTGCGGGTCCCCTTCCCCGTCGCACGCAGCACCTTCGACACCTCCGTCGACCGGGCCCAGCTCGGCCTGTCGTCGATCGGCCAGTACAACACCCGGGCGACGCCGCTGCAGATGGCGATGGTGGCGGCGGCGGTGGCGGGCGGCGGCCAGGTGCGTGCGCCGTACCTGGTGGAGCGGACGCTGCGGGCGGGCGGCAGCCTGGTGGCGGCGGCCGGGTCGCGCCCCGCCCGGGAGGTGATGCGCCCCTCTACGGCGGCGCGGCTCAAGGAGCTGATGACCGGCGTGGTGGACAAGGGCACCGGCGCGAAGGCCGCGATCCCGGGTGCCGTCGTCGGCGGCAAGACCGGCACCGCCCAGCACGGCGTGGGCAACTCGGGCACGCCGTACGCCTGGTTCATCTCCTGGGCGCGGGGCGACGGCGACGTGGAGCCGAAGGTCGCGGTGGCGGTGGTGGTCGAGGGCTCGGCGGCGGACCGGGAGGGCATCAGCGGGGGCGGGCTGGCGGCGCCGATCGCGCGGGGGGTGATGGGGGCGGTGCTGTCTACAGCGGGCCCGAAGGTGGCATTACCGGCGGCCGGCGGTTGATGACGGTGAGGTCAATCGTGAGGGCGAACGGGACATTGAGCTTCAGTCGGCTGTGGTGGATGCCGGTGAGGCCGTAGGTGTCCGTGGCTCGGTCGAGTTCGTAGGTGTAAACGACTGGCAGCCCCTCGTTTTCCTCGACCCTCCAGTAGTACGGGATGCCCGCCAACGCATACTTCCGCGGCTTCACGTCCCGGTCCCGTTCCTGGGAGTCCTCGGACACCACTTCGATGGCGAGGACGACGGAATCTGAGTGGTGCCATGTCTGGCGCGGTCCGGTGTCGGCATCCGCCCGATATACCAGCACGTCCGGTTCTGGCCGATTCCGCCGGTCGAGCTTGACACTGAACCCCCGGTCGACGTCGTACGCGTCCGGCGCCTGACTGAGCAGCGCGTACTCAAGCAGCCGGATGGCGCGCATGTGAAAGCGGGTCTGCGGACTCACGAAGACGAGGCTCCCGTCGATCAGCTCCGTGTGCGGAGGCAGGTTGGGAAGCTCGTCGAGGTCGTCCGCCGTCCAGCCGCCCTCCGGCGGACGGGGCCACTCGTAGTCGTCGTCCAGCCCGTAGTCACGTGCGGCGCTCATGATCGCTCCCATGTGCCGGAGTCTGACGGACACGGCCAGCGTACCCAGGGCGAACGCCGACGGAGCACTCCAGCCAGCGATACCGCGCCGGACGATTGACGACCGCGCCGTCTTTACTCGCGGTCAACAAGTTCCGCGCAAGGGATTGACGAGCTTACTGACAAGCAGTCTCATAAGACGGAGCAAGCTGGAGTGACCGCGGGTAACACGACCGTTCGACGAGGTGGGACACAGCCATGACGACCCTGACGGAAGCCGACGCGCTCGAGGGCCTGCGCGACGCGCTCGGCCTGCTCAAGGACCGGGAGCAGGTGGCCGAACGGCTGCTCGACTCGTCCGCCAAGCACTCCTTCGACCCGGACAAGGAGCTGGACTGGGACGCGCCGTTCGAGGACGGCAAGTGGTTCTGGCCGCCGGAGCTGGTGTCGCTGTACGACACCCCCATGTGGCAGCGGATGAGCGAGGAGCAGCGCATCGCGCTCTCCCAGCACGAGGCCGCCGCGCTCGCCTCGCTGGGCATCTGGTTCGAGCTGATCCTCATGCAGCTCCTGGTCCGGCACGTCTACGACAAGGCGGCGACGAGCGCCCACGTGCGCTACGCCCTGACCGAGATCGAGGACGAGTGCCGGCACTCGAAGATGTTCGCCCGCCTGATATCGCGCGGCGAGACCCCGTGGTACCCGGTGAGCCCGGTCCACCAGCACCTGGGGCGCCTGTTCAAGACGATCTCCACCACACCGGGCTCCTTCACCGCCACGCTGCTCGGCGAGGAGGTCCTGGACTGGATGCAGCGCCTGACCTTCCCGGACGAGCGGGTCCAGCCGCTGATCCGGGGCGTCACGCGCATCCACGTCGTGGAGGAGGCCCGGCACGTGCGGTACGCCCGTGAGGAGCTGCGCCGGCAGATGGTGACGGCCCCGAAGTGGTCCCAGGAGTTCACCCGGGTCACCTCCGGCGAGTTCGCCCGTGTCTTCTCCAAGGCCTTCATCAACCCCGAGGTCTACACGAACGTCGGGCTGGACAAGCGGGAGGCCCTGGCCCAGGTCCAGGCCAGCGGCCACCGCAAGGAGATCATGCAGACCGGCGCGAAGCGCCTGACCGACTTCCTGGACGACATCGGGGTCCTGCGCGGCGCCGGCCGCAAGCTGTGGCGGTCGTCCGGCCTGCTGGCGTAACCCTTCCCCAGCTGCATCCAGCTGGGGGCAGTCGTGCCGCCGGGGCGGCACGGGCGGGCGCGGCGGCACCCGGCCGGCGCCGGTCCGCGCACGCCACCGCCCGGTTACCCTGCGGACATGAATCCGCAGGCCTCCACCCCCGCCTACCGCCGCCTCAGCGTCGAGGAGCGCCGCGTCCAACTGCTGGACGCGGCGCTCGCCCTCTTCGCCCACCGGCCCCCGGAGGAGGTCTCCCTGGACGACGTCGCCGAGCAGGCCGGGGTGTCGCGGCCACTGGTCTACCGGTACTTCCCCGGCGGCAAGCAGCAGCTGTACGAGGCCGCGCTCGGCTCCGCCGCCGACGAGCTGCGCCTGTGCTTCGACGAGCCCCGCACGGGCCCGCTGCTGGCCCGGCTCTCCCGCGCCCTGGACCGCTACCTCGCCTTCGTCGACGAGCACGACACCGGCTTCAGCGCCCTGCTGCGCGGCGGCAGCGTGGTCGAGACCTCGCAGACCTCGGGCATCGTGGACGGCGTACGCCGGGCCGCCGCCGACCACATCATGAGCCACCTGGCCGTCGCCGAACCCGGCCCCCGGCTGCGGATGACCGTCCGGATGTGGATCACGGCGGTGGAGGCGGCCTCGCTGATCTGGCTGGACGAGGACAAGCAGCCGCCCGTCGAGGAGCTGCGGGACTGGCTGGTGGAGCAGTTCCTCGCCGTGCTGACGGTCACCGCCCGCCGCGACCCGCAGACCGCGACGCTGGTCGAGGCGCTGGCGGCGGACCTCTGACACCGTGCGCCGGGCTCGGGCACCGGTGCGCCCATCACCGACACTGGTGCCGTGAAGAGCGAAGACACCCCCTTCGAGGGCGGTCCCATGGACGGGCGCGTGCTGCCCGTCCTGGTCGGGATGACCGGCCACCCGCCGAAGACGTACCGCATCCCCGTACCGGACCCGGACGGCGGCCCGCCCACCGTGCTGGTGTACCGCAGGGAGCCCCGGGACGCCCGGGGCGGCCTGCGGTTCGCCCGGTGGAAGTACACGTACGACCCCTCGGGCCGCAGGGGCTCCGACCGGAAGTGGCCCTGGTCGAAACCGGACCGCCCGGCGGCCGCCGATCCAGACGCCACGCCGGGTGGCAAGCCGGACGACGCGGACGGGTGACCCGGTTGCGCCGATCCGCGCACACTCGGCGCGCGAAGCCCGCGGACCCGTCCCATGCTCGCCGTGCGGAGCGGACCCGCCGCCCCGCACCGGAGGTGATGGCGTGTCAGGAAGGCTTCCGCGGCTGGTGTGTACGGCGGCGCTCACGGCCGGGATCGTCCTCGCGCCCGTGCCCGCCGCGGCCGAACCCGTACCCGACGCGGCCGGCGACCGCACGGTGGCCGAGCTGCTGACGGACCTTCAGCGGCTGTACCGGGAGGCGGAGAAGGCCACCGAGTCCTACAACGGCACCGAGGAACGCCTGCTCAGGCAGCGCGCCGAGGTGCGGCGGCTGGACGCCGAGCTGGCGCGGGCCCGGCTGTCCCTGCACGACAGCCGTGGCGCGGCCGGACGGCTGGCCCGGCAGCAGTACCAGAGCAGCAGCGGCCTGTCCCCGTACCTGCGGCTGCTGCTGGCCCGTGACCCGCAGCACGCCGTCGACCAGGGGCATGTGATCGGCCGGCTGGCCCGGGAACGGGTCGACACCGTGGGCCGGCTGAGCGGCGCCGAGAAGAAGGCCGGCACACTGGCCCGGCGCTCGCGCGAGGCCCTGGCCCGGCAGACCGCCCTCGCCGAGGCCCAGGAGAAGGAACGGGATGGCGTACGCGAACGCCTGGCCGCCGTGGAGAAGATGCTCGCGTCCCTCACCCCCGGGCAACTGGCCGCGCTGACGGAGCTGGAGAGCAGTGGGATCGCCGAGGAGCAGGAGCGGTTCCTGGCGTCCGGCGCGCTCGGTGACGACGCCAAGCCGTCCGCCGAGGGCGACCGGGCGGTGCGCTTCGCGGTGGAGCAGCTCGGCAAGCCGTACGAGTGGGGCGCCGAGGGCCCGGCGTCGTACGACTGCTCGGGGCTGACCTCCGTGGCCTGGGAGCGGGCCGGGACGCCCATCCCGCGGACCAGCCAGGAGCAGTGGGCCCGCCTCGACCACGTGGCGCTGGACGAGCTGCGCCCGGGCGACCTGGTCGTGTACTTCCCCGAGGCCACCCACGTGGCGATGTACCTCGGGGACGGCATGGTCGTCCAGGCACCGCGCCCCGGCGCCGACGTCAAGGTGTCGCCGATCGCCGCCAACCCGGTGCTGGGCGCCGTACGTCCCGACCCGGGCGGGGAGCCCGTACGGCGCTACACTCCACCGAGGCTCCCGGCCGGGGCGACGGACGGGGCGGACACGGGGTACGCCGGCTCCTACGCGCCTGCCGCGCCCGAGACCTCGGCCAGGTAGCCCTCGGTCTTCGCCGGGTCGTAGAAGAAGTTCTCGAAGTCGGAGGGGTCGTTGAAGCCGTTGGCGAAGCGGTCGGCGACCGGCTGGAGCTGACCGGCGGCGCCGATCAGGTTCAGGACGTGCTCCGGCGGCGGCGCCAGCATGGCGTTGGTCCACTTGGTGACGTGCTGGGCCGTCTCCCAGTAGCGGTCGAAGGTCTGCTGCATCCAGGCCTCGTCGAACTCCTTCTCGCCCTGCTCCAGGATCGAGGCGAGGTAGGAGGCGGCGCACTTGGAGGCGGAGTTGGAGCCCTGGCCGGTGATCGGGTCGTTGGCGACGACCACGTCGGCCACGCCGAGGACGAGTCCGCCGCCGGGGAGGCGGCCGATCGGGTTGCGGACGGTGGGGGCGTAGCGGCCGGCCAGGGTGCCGCCGGCGTCGGTCAGTTCGACCTTGGTGGCCCGCGCGTACTCCCAGGGCAAGAACTTCTCCATGAGTTCCAGGGTCAGGGAGAGGTGCTCCGCCGGGTCCTTGACGTCCTTGAAGGCGTCGAGCGGGCCGCCGGGTATGCCCTCCCAGAACAGGATGTCGGCGCGGCCCGAGGTGGTGAACGTCGGCATGATGAACATCTCGCCGACACCGGGCACCAGGTTGCAGCGCACGGCCTCCGTCTCCGGGTGCTCGGGGCGCGGGCCCATCCCGTGCACGTAGGCGACGGCGAGGGCGCGCTGCGGCTCTCTGTACGGAGACCTCTGCGGGTCCCGGCCGAACATCTGGACCAGCTCGCCCTTGCCCGCCGAGACCAGGACGAGGTCGTAGGCGCGGGAGAAGTAGTCCAGGTCGCCGACGGCGGCGCCGTGGATGACCAGCTGGCCGCCGCGCTGGGCGAAGGTCTCCATCCAGCCGGCCATCTTCACCCGCTGGTCGACCGACTGCGCGAAGCCGTCGAGGCGCCCGAGCCAGTCGATCGCGCGCTGCGAGGGGCCGGGGTCGAAGGAGCCGGGGGCCGCCACCGAGACGCCGAGTCCCTCGATCTTCGGGGCCTGGGACTCCCAGAAGTTCAGCTGGAGATCGCGCTCGTGCTGGAGTGCCGTGTGGAACATGCACTGCGTCGACATGACCCGGCCGGTGCGGATCTCGTCCGCGGTCCGGTTGGACATCAGGGTGACCTCGTAGCCGTGCGACTGCAGGCCGAGGGCGAGCTGGAGACCGGACTGGCCGGCTCCGACGACGAGTATCTTCCGCATGCGGTTTTCCGTCTCCTACTCGGGGTTCGTCTACTCGGGCGTTTCGTCGAGCGCGTGGCCCACGAGGGACAAGAGGGTCTCGATGGCCGAGATCCGACGGCGCGCGTCCATGATCATGACAGGTATGTGCGCCGGGATCGTCAACGCCTCCCGCACGTCCTCCGCCTCGAACAGCTCGCTGCCGTCGAAGTGGTTGACCGCGACGACGTACGGCAGTCCGCAGCTCTCGAAGTAGTCGAGGGCCGGCCAGCAGTCCTTCAGGCGCCGGGTGTCGGCCAGCACGACGGCGCCGATCGCGCCGCGCACCAGGTCGTCCCACATGAACCAGAACCGCTGCTGGCCCGGGGTGCCGAACAGGTAGAGCACCAGGTCGTCGTCGAGTGTGAGGCGGCCGAAGTCCATGGCCACGGTGGTGGTCAGCTTGCCCGGGGTGGCGGTGAGGTCGTCGGTCTCCTCGCTCGCCTCGGTCATCAGCGCCTCGGTCTGCAGGGGCGTGATCTCCGAGACGGCGGTGACCAGCGTGGTCTTGCCGACGCCGAACCCTCCCGCGACGACGATCTTCGTGGCGACCGGCGCACGGGTGGGATCGGTCTGCCAGGGCTGCACGGGCCCGTCGTGGTCGACGAGCGGGGGGACGCCGAACGCGGCGGCGTCAGAGACGACGGAGTCCACTGAGCACCCTTTCGAGCAGAGCGCGGTCCGGGCGGCCCGTGCCGTGGCCGGTCCCGGTGCCGTACACACGGATCTTTCCCTGGTCCGCCAGGTCGCTGATGAGGACGCGGACCACGCCGAGCGGCATCTTCAGCAGCGCGGCGATCTCGGCCACCGTACGCATACGGCGGCACAGTTCGACGATGGCCCGCATCTCCGGCATCACCCGGGAGGTCAGGCCGCCGTTCGTCAACTCCTTGCGCTCCTCGGCGGCTTCGAGCGCGGCGGTGCCGGCCGTGGCGCCGACGAACGTCTCGACGAGCAGGACGTGGCCGAAGCGGGTCCGGCCGCCGGTGAGCGAGTAGGGGCGTACGCGGGCGGGTTTGCGGTCGGCGCCGCGCACGGGGAGATGCCCCCGGCCGGTCTTCTTGGGACTGCTGCTCATCGGGCGCTCCCCGTCGACTCGGACGACACGGACGGCTCGGGCTCCAGGGACTTGCGCAGTTCGCTGCGGAGTTCCGGGGTCAGGACGTGGCCGGCGCGGCCGACGAAGAGCGCCATGTGGTACGCCACGACGCTCATGTCGCACTCCGCAGAACCGTGCACGCCGAGCAGCGAGCCGTCGCTGATCGACATGACGAACAGGCTGCCCTCGTCCATCGCGACCATCGTGTGCTTCACGGAGCCGGAGTCCATCAGCCGGGCGGCGCCGACGGTCAGGCTGCCCACGCCGGACACTACGGTGGCGAGGTCGGCGGCGGAGCCGCGCGGGCCCCCGCGGGGTGCCTCGCGGGCCTGCCGGGCCTCCTCGTTGCGGCCGGGGTCGGAGGACAGGAGCAGGAGCCCGTCGGAGGAGACCACGGCGACCGACCGGATGCCGGGCACCTCCTCGACGAGGTTGGTCAGCAGCCAGTGGAGATTGCGGGCTTCACTGCTCAGTCCGAAGGTACTGGGCGCGGTCAACTGCTTGCCTCCTCGACAGTGCCCCCCGTGGCTTCTTCGGTTGTGTCCGCCCCGGTGTCCGGCGTCCGGTCCTGTCCGGTGCGGTCGGCGATCTCCGCCTCGACGTCCCGGCGGCCGGCCTCCGCCCCCCGGCGGAATCCGCCCAGGCGCCGGCGGAGCGCGTCGGCGTCGACGGAGCCCGACGTGCGTGGGCGCGGCAGCTCGGCGGGGGTGGTGAGCTTCGGGGTCCGCTTGGGCAGCCCCTTGTCGGTGACGGGCTCGGCGGGCTCGGAGCCCTCGGTCCGGTCGGTGTCCCCCGCCTGCCCGGTGCCCTCGTCCGGAGTGCGGTCGTGGGCGTCGGGGCCGATGGCGTAAGGGTCGGTGACGGGTTCCGCCGGGGGCTCCGGGTCCGCCAGGGCCGGGAGGAAGAGGGCCATCGTGGCGTCGTCGGGGAGGTCGCTGCCGGGGGCGGCGCCGTCGTCGGGGGCCGTCGTGTCCCGGCCGGGCCGCTCCGGGGCGGACGCCTCGTCCGGGGTGCCGGGACCGACCGGAGCGGGCTCCTCGGAGCCGGGGTCCGGCGTCTCCGGGCGGGCGGGCTCCGCCTCCGTCTCCTCCGGGGACTCCGTCGCCTCCGGGGCCTCGGTGGCGTCCGGGGCCTCGACGGCCTCCGTCGTCTCGGTGGCGTCCGGGGCCTCGACGGCCTCCGGGGCGTCCGAGTCCGCCTGGGACCCGTCCGCCTCGGCACGGCGTACGGCTTCCTCCGCCGAGGCCACCAGCGGGTCGGTGCCGGGCTCCGGCTCCGGGCCGGCCTCCGTCCCGGCGTCCTGTTCCGCCCGCACCGCCTTCTCCGCCCGCCCGTGCAGGACGTTGGAGTTGGCCTCCGCGTCGGCGCCGGGCAGGGAGAAGGTGCCGGTGCCGTCGGACACCGGGACGGTCGGGGCCAGCGCGGCCGGCGGGGCCGCCGCGAGCAGGGAGCCCGGGAGCACGACGACGGCCGCGACCCCGCCCTGCTTCTGCTCCCGCAGCCGCACCCGCGCCCCGTGCCGGTGGGCGAGCCGGGCGACGACGTAGAGGCCGAGCCCGAGACCGTCCTCGCCCTCCTGGTCGTACGGCGCCTCCGGGTCGAAGTCGGTGAGGCGGGCGTTGAGCCGCTGGAGGCGTTCGGTGTCCATGCCGATGCCCTCGTCCTGGACGGAGAGCATCACCTCGCCGTTCTCCAGGAGCCAGCCGGAGACCTCGACGGGCAGGTCGGGCGGCGAGAACGAGGTGGCGTTCTCCAGGAGTTCGGCCAGCAGGTGGGAGAGGTCGTCGGCGGCGAAGCCGGCCACGTGCGCGTGCGGCGGCAGCGCGGCGATGCGCACCCGCTCGTACCGCTCGATCTCGCTGACCGCGGCCCGGACCACGTCGACCAGCGGCACCGGCGAGGCGCTGTGCTGGACGTGCTCGGTGCCGGCCAGGACGAGGAGGTTCTCGCTGTGCCGGCGCATGACCGTGGCGAAGTGGTCGAGCTTGAACAGGGTGGCGAGGCGGTCCGGGTCCTGCTCGCGCTCCTCCAGGCTCTCGATGACGGCGAGTTGCCGCTCCACCAGGCCGAGGGTGCGCAGCGCGAGGTTGACGAAGGTGGAGCCGATGCTCTTGCGCACCACCTCCAGCTGGGCGGCGGACTCGGTGAGTTCGGCGCGCAGTTCCTCGCGGGCGTCGGCCATCTTCTGCCGCTGGCCGACGAGGTGCTTGCGGTCGGACTCCAGCGTGGCGACCCGGGAGGCGAGCGTGGCGGCGTGCGCGTGCAGGGCGTTGACGGAGCGGACGACCTGGGCGAACTCGTCGTTGCGGCCGGTGAAGGACACCGCTTCCTCGGCCGTGGGGTCCTCCGCACCGGCCAGCCGGGCCGAGCCGCGACGCAGCACCGACAGCGGGCGGGTGAGGGTGCGGGCCAGCGCGGTGGCGATGCCGACGGCGAGCAGGATCAGGGCGCCGAGGACGGCGATCCGGATCTCCAGCGCGGTGACGTCGTCGTCGCGCAGCTGCTCCAGGGACTTGACGCGCTTCTCGTACAGGGCGGACTCCGCGCCGCGCATCGCGTCGACGCGGGCGGACAGCGCGGCGTCGAGGCGCTTGGTGCTGGTGCGGAGATCGCCGTCGGAGAGCGTCGGCTCGTCGGTGAGGCCGGCGAGGTACTTCTCGGCGGAGTTGACGTCGGGTCCGGCGACCGTGGCGTCGAAGCTGCCCCGCGCCTCCTTGGGGGCGCCGTCGCGGAAGTCGGCGAGCGCGGCGTCGGAGCGGACCCGGGCCTGCTGGGCGGCGGCGGAGAGCGCGTCGCGCTGCTTGGCGTCGGCGTCCGAGGTGGTGGTCGACTCGGTCGGCAGGCCGGTGATCGGGTCGATGACGGTCTGGGTGGTGCTGGGCACGTTCAGCGCCGCGAGCAGCAGACCGCGGGTGGCGGCGGCCTGCTGGACGGCGGTGTCCAGCTCGGCCAGGGCGTACGCGCCGGAGCCCGCGCGGGGCGGCATCTCCTCGCCCAGCTTCTCGGCCAGGGCGTGGAGTTCGGTGATCGCCTCGGAGTACGCCTGGTGCGCCTCCAGCGCGGTGCTCTTGCCGGTCAGCGCGGCCCGGCGCAGGGCGGCGACGGCGTCGAGGTCCTCGCGCAGTGAGGCGGGGGTGTCGGGGTCGGCGCGCAGTTCCTCGACCTGGCGGTCGACGCGGGCGCTGCGCTGCTCGGAGGGTGCCTTGGACTTGGGGCGGCCGGCCGCGATGTACGGGGTGACCTCGTCGCGCTCGTCGGCGAGGGAGTGGGCGAGGGTCAGCGCGCCCTGGGTCCGCTCGGCGAGCGTCACCAGTTCCTGGGAGTCGTTCAGTTGGCCGGAGGCGGCCACGACCGACGGCGCTCCGGCCCCCGCGACGGCGGCCGCCACGACCGCCACGGCGACGATCAGACGGTTGCGTACGTGGGTGGGACGGCCCTTGCCGACGGGGGTCCGGGGCGGCGGAGGGGTGGAGTTTCCGGGGGTGCCGGGGGTGTGCTCCGCGCTCCCCGCGGGGGCCGTCTGCTTGCCTGTGCGACGAGGCCGCGTCTTCTGCACCGGTGCTCGCATTCCTGACTCGTGTACCCGTGGGCCCGGGTGGCGCTCCGTCAACTGGCCGGTCGGGGGCGCGTGCACCCTCCGCCGGACGCTGGGCCGTCCCCCGGCCGCCGGCTGCGCGTCGGGCGGGGAGACCGCGTGAGCGGGGCAGGCCCCCCATCGGTTCCCGACCCTCCCAGTGCCGGTGGGCGGTGAGCGCGCATCATCCGACCCGCCACCCGAAGGAGTGAACCCCGGAGGGGAGTTGGGGAGCAAGTTCCCGTGGCTCGTGCCGCACGGTCGTCCGGCGAGCCGGTTGGACGTCTGAGACGGGCGGTGGCACTATGTGCCGCCACGCGCTGCCGGGGGATGGAATTCCACCCCAAATCCGGCGCCTGACCTGCGTCACCTCGTCGGTTCAGAGGGAATCCGGGGAAGGTGTCGGCCTTTTGCGAACGCTGTGAAGGGGTGGTGCAGACTGGCCGGATGCGTACGGAACTCGTCTCGGAACCAGGCCTCGTCGAGCAGCCCAACGAGGACTTCGCGAGCGTCGGGCTACCGGCCTCGGGGCGGGGTGGTTCACTCGTCGTGCTGGACGGTGTGACACCGCCACGGACCGCGACGGGATGTCTGCATTCCGTGCCCTGGTTCACGGCGCGCCTCGGTGGAGCGCTGACCGAACTGACCGTTTCACTCCCGGATCTCCCCCTCGCCGAGGCCCTTTCCCGCGCCATCGCTCGTACCGCGGCGGCACACGCGGAAACCTGTGACCTTTCTCACCCGCGCACACCGCAGGCAACCGTGGTCCTCGCCCGCTGGTCCGAGGCCGCGGTCGAGTACCTGGTCCTGTCCGACTCGGCCCTGCTCCTGGAGGCCCCCGACGGCACCGTCACGCCCGTCCTGGACGACCGGCTGTCCCGGCTGCCCCGCTCGGCCCTGGTGAGCCACGTGGTGGTCGACGCCGAACTCCGCAACAAGGAGGGCGGTTTCTTCACGGCCGCCGCCGACCCCAAAGTGGCCGCCCGCGCCGTGACGGGGGTGCTGCCGCGCGGCTCGGTGCGGACGGTGGCGGCGCTGACGGACGGGGCCGCGCGGTGGGTGGAGACGTTCGGGGAGGGCGACTGGGCGCAGTGCCTGGCGCTGGTGCGCAAGCAGGGCGCGCAGGCCCTGGTGGACCGGGTCCGGGAGCTGGAACTCCTGGACGCGGCGGGCGAGCGGGCGTTCCTCGGCCGCAGCAAGACGCACGACGACGCGACGGTGGTCTGCGCCGAGCTGTGAGACGGGCGGCGAAACCGCCGCGGACCGGCGCTACTTCTCCATGCCGCGGTTGAGTTCGTGCAGCAGGCGGGCCAGTTCGGACACCTCGCGCGGGTCCCAGTCGGCGAGCCGGCGGGCGTACCGGGCGCGGCGGGCCTCCCGGACCCGGCCGACGCGTTCCTGCCCCTCGGGGGTGAGGGTGACCAGCCAGGCCCGGCCGTCGCCGGGGTCGGGCTCGCGGGCGACGAGTCCGAGGTCCTCAAGGGCCCGCAGTTGGCGGGACATCGTCGCCTTGCCGACGCCGATGAAGGCCGCGAGGTCGGTGGCGCGCTGGCCGCCGCACTCACCGAGCCGGACCAGCAGGCCGTACGCCGACGACTCCAGGTCGGGGTGGACCTCCCGGGCCATCTCGCCCTGGTTGGCCCGGGCCCGCCGCAGCAGGACCGTCATCTCCCGCTCCAGGGCGAGGAACTCCGGCTGGTTCACACCACTGCCGGACAGGTGGGATTCAACTCCGCGACCGCCGCCGTTCCCGTCTTCGTGCACGTCAGCCCCTGCCTCGATTTTTCCGGTCCTGAAAGTTTCCGCCACCGGCCGCCATCACCGCAGCTCGCCAAGTATTTCGCAGGCTTAGACCAACGGCGGCTTCCGGCCCCTCTTCCCACCCCCGTTCTACGTGCGTAGCGTCTTCACCGGACCGCCGGATGGCATGCGCACGCCATCCATGGGTTCTCCCCACTCGCGCATCCCCCACCGAGCACCACCGAGCCATCGGAGGGCACGTCATGCTCGTGCACAGACCCGGATCGCCCCGCGGGCGGCGCTTCGCCGTCACCGGGATCCTGCTCGCCGCGTTCTCCCTCGTGTTCACCCTTCCGGCCGACGCGTCGTCGTCCGCCGACGTCCCGCCGCGCGGCTCCGCCCACATGGGCATGGGCGTCGCGGCCCACGACGGCGAACACGGCACCCCCGTCCCGGGCCGCGCGGCCCAGACCGAGGGCGTCGACGTCTCCAGCCACCAGGGCAACGTGGCCTGGTCGACCCTGTGGAACAGCGGAGTCAAGTGGGCCTACGTCAAGGCCACCGAGGGGACGTACTACACCAACCCCTACTTCGCCCAGCAGTACAACGGCTCCTACAACGTCGGCATGATCCGCGGCTCGTACCACTTCGCCACCCCGGACACGACGAGCGGCGCCGCCCAGGCCAACTACTTCGTCGACCACGGCGGCGGCTGGTCCAAGGACGGCAAGACGCTGCCGGGCGCGCTCGACATCGAGTGGAACCCGTACGGCGCCACCTGCTACGGCAAGTCGCAGAGCGCGATGGTCTCCTGGATCGGCGACTTCCTGAACACGTACAAGGCGCGTACCGGCCGGGACGCCGTGATCTACACGGCCACCAGCTGGTGGACCCAGTGCACCGGCAACTACGGCGGTTTCGCCGCCAACAACCCGCTGTGGGTCGCCCGGTACGCCTCGTCGGTGGGCACGCTGCCGGCCGGCTGGGGCTTCTACACGATGTGGCAGTACACCTCGTCGGGACCGACGGTCGGCGACCACAACAAGTTCAACGGCGCGCTGGACCGCGTCCAGGCCCTCGCCAACGGCTGACGGGCCCGCGCGGACGGACGAAGGCCCGGACTCGGCGGAGTCCGGGCCTTCCCCTTTTCTCGTCCGGTCACGCCGTCACGCCGCGACCGGAACCTCCCGCTGCGCCCCGTTGGTCACGGGGGCGAGCGCCAGTTCCAGGACCTGCCGTACGTCGGTGACGGCGTGGACGTCGAGCTTGTCCAGCACCTCGGCCGGGACGTCGTCCAGGTCGGGCTCGTTGCGCTTGGGGATGATCACCGTGGTGATCCCCGCCCGGTGCGCGGCGAGCAGCTTCTGCTTGACCCCGCCGATCGGCAGCACCCGCCCGGTCAGCGAGACCTCGCCGGTCATCGCCACGTCGGTGCGGACCAGCCGGCCCGACAGGAGCGAGGCGAGGGCCGCGGTCATGGTGACGCCGGCGCTCGGACCGTCCTTGGGGACCGCGCCCGCCGGGAAGTGGATGTGCGCTCCCCGGTCCTTCAGGTCGCCCACCGGCAGCTCCAGCTCGGCGCCGTGACTGCGCAGGAAGCTCAGCGCGATCTGCGCCGACTCCTTCATCACGTCGCCCAGCTGACCGGTCAGGGTCAGCCCTGCCGCGCCGGTCTCCGGGTCGGCCAGGGACGCCTCGACGTAGAGGACGTCGCCGCCCGCGCCGGTGACCGCGAGGCCGGTGGCCACGCCCGGTACGGAGGTGCGCCGCTCGGCCGGGTCCTGGGCGGACTCGGGCACGTGGTGCGGCCGGCCGATCAAAGAGCGCAGGTCGGCGTCGGTGACGGTGAACGGCAGTTCCCGCTCGCCCAGTTCGTGCTGGGCCGCCACCTTGCGCAGCAGCCGCGCGATGGACCGCTCCAGGGTGCGCACGCCCGCCTCGCGGGTGTACTCGCCCGCCAGCCTGCGCAGCGCGCCCTCGTCGACGGTGACCTCGTCCGCGTCCAGTCCGGCCCGCTCCAGCTGGCGCGGGAGCAGGTGGTCACGGGCGATGACGACCTTCTCGTCCTCGGTGTAGCCGTCCAGGCGGACCAGCTCCATGCGGTCGAGCAGGGCCTCCGGAATGGCCTCCAGGACGTTGGCGGTGGCGAGGAAGACCACGTCGGACAGGTCCAGCTCGACCTCCAGGTAATGGTCCCGGAAGGTGTGGTTCTGCGCCGGGTCCAGGACCTCCAGCAGGGCCGCGGCCGGGTCGCCCCGGAAGTCCGAGCCCACCTTGTCGATCTCGTCGAGCAGGACGACCGGGTTCATGGACCCCGCCTCCTTGATCGCCCGCACGATCCGGCCGGGCAGCGCCCCGACGTACGTGCGCCGGTGGCCGCGGATCTCGGCCTCGTCGCGGACGCCGCCGAGGGCGACGCGGACGAACTTGCGGCCCATCGCGTGGGCGACGGACTCGCCGAGGCTGGTCTTGCCGACGCCGGGCGGGCCCACCAGGGCCAGTACGGCACCGCCCCCCCGTCGCCCACCACCGCCCTCAACCGTGGCGCTACGCGCCGCCCCCTCGTTACGCCGGCCGCCGACCACGCCGAGGCCCCGGTCGCCGCGCCGCTTGCGCACGGCCAGGTACTCGGTGATGCGCTCCTTCACGTCCTGAAGGCCCGCGTGCTCGGCGTCGAGCACGGCCTGGGCGCCCTGGATGTCGTAGACGTCCTCGGTGCGCTCGCTCCACGGCATCTCCAGGACCGTGTCGAGCCAGGTGCGGATCCAGGAGCCCTCGGGCGACTGGTCGGAGGACCGCTCCAGCTTGTCGACCTCCTTGAGCGCGGCCTCGCGGACCTTCCCGGGCAGGTCGGCGGCCTCCACGCGGGCGCGGTAGTCGTCGGACTCCTCACCCTCCTGCTCGCCGTTGATCTCGCGCAGCTCCTTGCGGACGGCTTCGAGCTGGCGGCGGAGCAGGAACTCGCGCTGCTGCTTGTCGACGCCCTCCTGGACGTCCTTGGCGATGGTCTCGGCGACGTCCTGCTCGGCGAGGTGGTCGCGCAGCTGCTGGGTGGCGAGCTTCAGGCGGGCGACCGGGTCGGTGGTCTCGAGCAGTTCGACCTTCTGCTCGGTGCTCAGGAACGGCGAGTAGCCGGAGTTGTCGGCGAGCGCGGACACGTCGTCGATGGCCTGGACCCGGTCGACGACCTGCCAGGCACCGCGCTTGCGCAGCCACGCGGTGGCGAGCGCCTTGTACTCCTTCACCAGCTCGGCGACCTGGCCGGGCAGCGGCTCGGGGACGGTCTCGTCGACGCGGGTGCCCTCGACCCAGAGCGCGGCGCCGGGGCCGGTGGTACCGGCGCCGATGCGCACCCGGCCCCGGCCGCGGATCAGGGCGCCCGGGTCGCCGTCGGCCAGGCGGCCGACCTGCTCGACCGTACCGAGCACGCCGGTGGCGGCGTGGGTGCCGTCGATGCGCGGGACGAGGAGGACCCGGGGCTTGCCGGGCTCGGACCTGGCGGCGGCCTGGGCGGCCTCCACCGCGGCCCTTACCTCGGCGTCGCTCAGGTCCAGGGGGACCACCATGCCGGGCAGGACCACTTCGTCGTCGAGCGGCAGCACGGGCAGGGTGAGCGGTGTGAAGGCGGCGGACTCAGCAGCCATGATCTCCCCTTCGGCAGTCAAGTTGAGTTACATCGACTCAATGAAAGGGAGTCCAGGATTGTTCCCCACACCGTGTTCGCTCTGAGCGATCAACGCCCGAGACCCTCGCGCCGTCGGAGCACCTGTCCGGTCAGCACCCTCGGACCGTCCGGCATTCCGCCGCCCCGCGAGTGCCAGGATGGGCCGATGCCCCTCTCTTCCCACGACTCCCCCGACGCGCCCGAGGTACTGGACCGCCGCGAGGGCCCGTACGGCGAGGTGGTCCTGCGCCGGCACGGGACCCTGCTGCAGATCATCGCGAACGGCTGCTTCCTGATGGACACCTCCGACGGACGTTCGGAGCGGCGCCTGATCGACGCGGCGGCCGACGCGCTGGGCGCGCCCGGCGGACGCGCCGCGCCGCACCTGCTGATCGGCGGACTCGGCGTCGGCTTCTCCCTCGTCCACGCGGCCGCCGATCCCCGCTGGGGCCGGATCGCGGTCGTCGAGCGCGAACCGGCCGTCATCGGCTGGCACCGGTCCGGGCCGCTGGCCGCGCTCTCCGCCGAAGCCCTGGCCGATCCGCGCACGGAGATCGTCGAGGCGGACCTGGTCGAGTACGTCAATGAGACATCCGACACGTACGACGCCCTGTGCCTGGACATCGACAACGGCCCCGGCTGGACCGTCACCGAGGGCAACGACGGGCTGTACGCGGCGTCCGGACTGGCGGGCTGCGCACGGCTGTTGAGACCCGGCGGGGTGCTCGCCGTATGGTCCGCGCAGCCCTCTCCGGAATTCGAAGAAACCTTGCGTAATGCCGGTTTCCAGCAGGTGCGTACCGAAGAGATCCCCGTTGCCCGGGGCGTTCCGGACGTCGTGCACATCGGCGTCGGGCCTGGATAGCAAAGGCGCGGTGACTCCCCGTACGCTGCTGCCCTGACGCGGATCATTCAAGCGTCAAGCGCAGTCATGGGATCACCCCACGGATTCCGGAAAGCACACCTCAGGGGCGGGCGATGGAGCAGACACAGACCTCCCACAACAACGCGGCCACCCAGGGCGCACAGCGCCGGGTGCTGGTGGTCGAGGACGATCAGACGATCGTCGACGCCATCGCGACCCGCCTGCGCGCCGAGGGGTTCCTGGTGCAAACGGCGGGCGACGGTCCGTCCGCCGTCGACACGGCCGAGGCCTGGCAGCCCGATCTGCTGATCCTCGACATCATGCTGCCCGGCTTCGACGGCCTGGAGGTCTGCCGGCGCGTGCAGGCCCAGCGGCCGGTGCCGGTGCTGATGCTCACCGCGCGCGACGACGAGACGGACATGCTGGTCGGCCTCGGAGTCGGCGCCGACGACTACATGACCAAGCCGTTCTCGATGCGCGAGCTGGCCGCCCGCGTGCACGTGCTGCTGCGGCGGGTCGAGCGGGCCGTCGTGGCCGCCTCGACGCCGCGCAGCGGCATCCTGCGCCTGGGCGAGCTGGAGATCGACCACGCGCAGCGCCGGGTACGGGTGCGCAGCGAGGACGTCCACCTCACGCCCACCGAGTTCGACCTCCTGGTCTGCCTGGCGAACACCCCGCGCGCGGTGCTCTCCCGCGAGCAGCTGCTGGCCGAGGTGTGGGACTGGGCGGACGCCTCGGGCACCCGGACCGTGGACAGCCACATCAAGGCGCTGCGCCGGAAGATCGGCGCCGAGCGCATCCGTACGGTGCACGGCGTGGGCTACGCCTTGGAGACACCGACGCCATGAGCCGAGGACGGGAAGCCGCACGGCGGAGCCCCGGCCCTCGGTCCGCCGGGGATCCCTGGGGCGGCGTACGCCCGTTCTCGATCAAGACCAAGCTGGGCGCGCTGGTCGTCACGTCGGTGCTGATCACCACCGGCCTGTCGGTGATAGCGGTGCACACCAAGACGGAGCTGCGCTTCATCACGGTGTTCTCGATGATCGCCACGCTGCTGATCACGCAGTTCGTGGCGCACTCGCTGACCGCGCCGCTGGACGAGATGAACGCGGTCGCCCGGTCCATCTCGCACGGCGACTACACCCGCAGGGTGAGTGAGAACCGTCGCGACGAGCTGGGCGACCTGGCCGTCACCATCAACCGCATGGCCGACGACCTGGAGGCCCAGGACCTCCAGCGCAAGGAACTGGTGGCCAACGTCTCGCACGAGCTGCGCACCCCCATCGCGGGCCTGCGCGCGGTGCTGGAGAACATCGTCGACGGGGTCACCGAGGCCGATCCCGAGACCATGCGCACGGCGCTCGGGCAGACCGAGCGGCTCGGCCGGCTGGTGGAGACGCTGCTCGACCTCTCCCGCCTGGACAACGGCGTCATACCGCTGCGCAAGCGGCGCTTCGAGGTGTGGCCGTACCTGTCGGGCGTGCTGAAGGAGGCCAATATGGTCGCCTCGGCACGCGCGGGCATCGCGTCCGGCTCCGGCAGCCACACCCGCACCGACGTGCATCTGGCCCTGGACGTCTTCCCGCCGGAGCTGACCGCGCACGCCGACCCCGAGCGCATCCACCAGGTCGTCGCCAACCTGATCGACAACGCCGTCAAGCACAGCCCGCCGCACGGCCGGGTGACGGTCAGGGCCCGCCGCGGCGAGCTGCCGGAATCCCTTGAGCTGGAGGTTCTCGACGAAGGGCCCGGCATTCCGCGCTCGGAGTGGCGCCGGGTCTTCGAGCGGTTCAACCGGGGTTCGGTGTCGCGGCCGCACGGGCCGGGCAGCGACGGAGGCACCGGTCTGGGTCTCGCGATCGCACGCTGGGCGGTGGATCTGCACGGCGGCCGGATCGGAGTGGCCGAATCCGAGCGGGGATGCCGGATCCTCATCACTCTTCCGGGCCTGCCGCCGACGTCCGGTTGACGTAGGGTTCGAAGCGGAGCGCCAAGATCCACTGCATCCGCCCTGGCGGACACGTGTGATCAGGCACAGGCCCGCGTTTTCGAGGCGCCGGGTCGCGGTCTCCCGATCCTTCACGCAGCGGAACCTCGCTTGTTTCCCGCCATTTCCAGCGCCGAAACGCTGTCCGCGATGTGACTTACACGACGATGGACGGGCCCGGCCTGACCTTCGGGGTCGTCAAGGCGTAGCCTTGATTCCCGCTGTCCACCATCTTGTGAAGCGGAAGAGGGCGGTTCTCGCCGTGTCGCCACAGTCCCCCAGTAACTCGAGCATCTCGACCGACACCGACCAAGCGGGCACCGCGGGAAAGAACCCCGCGGCCGCGTTCGGTGCCAATGAGTGGCTCGTCGACGAGATCTATCAGCAGTACCTCCAGGACCCGAACTCCGTGGACCGAGCCTGGTGGGACTTCTTCGCCGACTACAAGCCCGGAGCGGCGGCCCAGCCCGCCTCCGGCGCGGTGACCACGGACTCCGGCAGCACGCCGCAGGCCGCCCCCGCCCCGCAGGCCTCCGCTCCCGCCCAGCCGAAGGCGGCCGCCCCGGCGCCCGCTCCCGCGAAGCAGGCCGCGCAGCCCGCCGCCGCGGCGCCCGCCGCTCCGGCCGCGAAGCCCGCCGCCGCGCCGGCCAAGCCCGCCGCCAAGCCGCAGGCGAAGGCCTCGGCGCCCGCCAAGGACGCCGCCGCCGCGCCCGAGGGCCCGGAGCTGGTGACCCTGCGCGGCCCGGCCGCCGCGGTCGCGAAGAACATGAACGCCTCGCTGGAGCTGCCCACGGCCACGTCCGTGCGCGCGGTCCCGGTGAAGCTGCTGTTCGACAACCGCATCGTCATCAACAACCACCTCAAGCGCGCCCGGGGCGGGAAGATCTCCTTCACGCACCTGATCGGCTACGCGATGGTGCAGGCCATCAAGGCCATGCCGTCGATGAACCACTCGTTCGGCGAGAAGGACGGCAAGCCGACCCTGGTCAAGCCGGCCCACATCAACCTCGGCCTCGCCATCGACCTGGTCAAGCCCAACGGCGACCGCCAGCTGGTCGTCGCGGCGATCAAGAAGGCCGAGACGCTGAACTTCTTCGAGTTCTGGCAGGCCTACGAGGACATCGTCCGTCGCGCCCGCGACAACAAGCTGACGATGGACGACTTCACCGGCGTCACGGTCTCCCTGACCAACCCCGGCGGCCTCGGCACCGTCCACTCCGTGCCGCGCCTGATGCCCGGCCAGTCGGTCATCCTGGGCGTCGGCTCCATGGACTACCCGGCGGAGTTCCAGGGCACCAGCCAGGACACCCTGAACAAGCTCGGCATCTCGAAGGTCATGACGCTCACGTCGACCTACGACCACCGGGTCATCCAGGGCGCCGCCTCCGGCGAGTTCCTGCGCCAGGTCGCCAACCTGCTCCTGGGCGAGAACGGCTTCTACGACGAGATCTTCAAGGCGCTGCGCATCCCCTACGAGCCGGTCCGCTGGCTCAAGGACATCGACGCCTCGCACGACGACGACGTCACCAAGGCCGCCCGCGTCTTCGAGCTGATCCACTCCTACCGGGTGCGCGGCCACGTCATGGCCGACACCGACCCGCTGGAGTACCAGCAGCGCAAGCACCCCGACCTGGACATCACCGAGCACGGGCTCACCCTGTGGGACCTGGAGCGCGAGTTCGCGGTCGGCGGCTTCGCCGGCAAGTCCCTGATGAAGCTGCGCGACATCCTCGGCGTGCTGCGCGACTCGTACTGCCGCACCACCGGCGTCGAGTTCATGCACATCCAGGACCCGAAGCAGCGCAAGTGGATCCAGGACCGCATCGAGCGCTCGCACACCAAGCCGGAGCGCGAGGAGCAGCTGCGCATCCTGCGCCGGCTGAACGCGGCGGAGGCCTTCGAGACCTTCCTGCAGACCAAGTACGTCGGCCAGAAGCGGTTCTCCCTGGAGGGCGGCGAGTCCGTCATCCCGCTGCTCGACGCGGTCATCGACTCGGCCGCCGAGTCCCGCCTGGACGAGGTCGTCATCGGCATGGCCCACCGCGGCCGGCTGAACGTGCTGGCCAACGTGGTCGGCAAGTCGTACGCGCAGATCTTCCGCGAGTTCGAGGGCAATCTCGACCCGAAGTCGATGCACGGCTCCGGCGACGTGAAGTACCACCTGGGCGCCGAGGGCACCTTCACCGGCCTGGACGGCGAGCAGATCACGGTCTCGCTGGTCGCCAACCCCTCGCACCTGGAGGCGGTGGACCCGGTCCTGGAGGGCGTCTCGCGGGCCAAGCAGGACATCATCAACAAGGGCGGCACGGACTTCACCGTCCTGCCGGTGGCGATCCACGGCGACGCGGCCTTCGCGGGCCAGGGCGTGGTGGCCGAGACCCTGAACATGTCGCAGCTGCGCGGCTACCGCACCGGCGGCACGGTCCACGTCGTCATCAACAACCAGGTCGGCTTCACCGCCGCCCCGGAGTCCTCGCGCTCCTCGATGTACGCCACCGACGTGGCGCGCATGATCGAGGCCCCGATCTTCCACGTGAACGGCGACGACCCGGAGGCCGTGGTCCGCGTCGCGCGGCTCGCCTTCGAGTTCCGCCAGGCGTTCAACAAGGACGTGGTGATCGACCTCATCTGCTACCGCCGCCGCGGTCACAACGAGACCGACAACCCGGCCTTCACCCAGCCGCTGATGTACGACCTGATCGACAAGAAGCGCTCGGTGCGCAAGCTCTACACCGAGTCCCTCATCGGTCGCGGCGACATCACCCTGGAAGAGGCCGAGCAGGCGCTGCAGGACTACCAGGGCCAGCTGGAGAAGGTCTTCACCGAGGTCCGTGAGGCCGTCTCCCAGCCGGCCGCCGCGGAGCCGTCGGACCCGCAGGCCGAGTTCCCGGTGTCCGTGAACACCGCGATCACCGCCGAGACCGTCAAGCGGATCGCCGAGTCCCAGGTCAACATCCCCGACCACGTCACCGTGCACCCGCGCCTGCTGCCGCAGCTGCAGCGCCGCGCGGCGATGGTCGAGGACGGCACGATCGACTGGGGCATGGGCGAGACCCTCGCCGTCGGCTCCCTCCTCCTGGACGGCGTGCCGGTCCGGCTGACGGGCCAGGACTCGCAGCGCGGCACCTTCGGCCAGCGCCACGCGGTCGTCATCGACCGTGAGACGGGCGACGAGTTCACGCCGCTGCTGTACCTGTCCGAGGACCAGGCCCGGTACAACGTCTACAACTCCCTGCTCTCCGAGTACGCGGTGATGGGCTTCGAGTACGGCTACTCGCTGGCCCGCCCCGACGCGCTGGTGATGTGGGAGGCGCAGTTCGGCGACTTCGTGAACGGTGCGCAGACGGTCGTGGACGAGTTCATCTCGTCGGCCGAGCAGAAGTGGAACCAGACCTCCGGCGTCACCCTGCTCCTGCCGCACGGCTACGAGGGCCAGGGCCCGGACCACTCCTCGGCGCGCCCGGAGCGCTTCCTGCAGCTGTGCGCGCAGAACAACATGACGGTCGCGATGCCGACCCTGCCGTCGAACTACTTCCACCTCCTGCGGTGGCAGGTGCACAACCCGCACCACAAGCCGCTGGTGGTCTTCACCCCGAAGTCGATGCTGCGCCTGAAGGCGGCGGCCTCGAAGGCGGAGGAGTTCACGACGGGCCAGTTCCGCCCGGTCATCGGCGACGACTCGGTCGACCCGGCCGCGGTCAAGAAGGTCGTCTTCTGCGCCGGCAAGGTCTACTACGACCTGGACGCCGAGCGGAAGAAGCGCGGCGTGACGGACACGGCCATCATCCGCATCGAGCGCCTGTACCCGCTGCCGGGTGCCGAGCTCCAGGCGGAGATCGCCAAGTACCCGAACGCCGAGAAGTACCTGTGGACCCAGGAGGAGCCGGCGAACCAGGGCTTCTGGCCGTTCATCGCGCTCAACCTGATCGACCACCTGGACCTGGCGGTCGGCGCCGACGTCCCGCACGGCGAGCGTCTGCGCCGCATCTCGCGGCCGCACGGCTCGTCCCCGGCCGTCGGTTCCGCCAAGCGGCACCAGGCCGAGCAGGAGCAGCTGGTGCGCGAGGTGTTCGAGGCCTGAGTCCTCGGACGAGCCCGACCGCACGGGCCTGACCGGAGGGGCCGGTCCCGGGAACGGGGCCGGCCCCTCCGGCGTGTCGTGGGTCAGATCGGCTGGGGTTCGAAGTCCCAGTAGGGGTGCCGCCGTTCCTGGATCTCCCGGATCTGCGGGTGGCCCTCGCCGAGCAGCGCGGTGAGCCGGGTGGCCACGTCCCGCCGCAGGGCCTCGGCCTCCTCGCGCTTTCCCGTGCCGGCGAGGTCGAGGGCGAGCCCGGCGCGGAGGCTGACGGTGAGGATGTGGTTCTCGCCCAGGGTGCGGGCGGAGCGGGCGCAGGCGTCCCGGCCCAGGGCGGCCGCGGCCTCCTTCTCCCCGGCGCCGGCCAGGGCGGCCACCTCGTTCTTGGCGGAGCCGACGGACCACGGATGGTCCCGGCCCACCGCCTTCTCCATCTGCGCCGTGCACTGCCGGGACAGCTCCAGGGCGCCGCGCGCGTCGCCCGTCTCGCGCATGATCACCGCCACGTTGTCCCGGGCTCCGACGGTGTACGGGTGGTCCTCACCGAGCTGCGCCGCGTAGTGCGCGGCGGTGGCCTCGGCCAGGCCGCGGGCCTCGTCCGTCTCTCCGAGCTGACGCAGCAGCATCGCGTAGTCGCAGGAGACCAGGAGCGTCTCGGGGTGCAGGGCGCCACGGCGGCGCAGCAGCTTGCGCCGCACCCCGCGCATCATGGCGTGGGCGAACTGCAGGTCGCCGACCCGGCGGGAGCACAGGGCGAGGTTGTGTTCCGCGTGCAGGGTCTGGCTGTGGTTGCGGTCGAGGACCTGGCTGTGCAGCCGGGAGTTGTGGCCCTGGATCTCCAGCGCCTCGCGGTAGTTGCCGAGCAGGCGCAGCATCCAGGCGGTGCGCAGGGCCGAGTTGAGCGTGAGCGCGTCCTTGCCGCCGAGGAGTTCCACCCGGGCCTCGAAGATCCTTCGGTGCAGGGCGAGCGACTCGGCGTAGTGGCCCTGGAGGCCGAGGGCCATGGCCAGGTTGCTGCGGACGGTGAGGGTGCGCGGGACCTGTTCGCCGCCGAGCTCGACGGCCGCGGTCCCGGCCGCCTCCTCGAACAGGGCGCGGGCCTCCGCGTACCGGCCGAGGGCCATGAGCGTGCCGCCCAGCCCGTCCTTGGCGCGGATCATCTCGATGGGACGTACGCCGGCCGCGGCCCTCAGCCGCCGGACCGTCTCGCGTCCGGTCGCCTCCGCCTCGGTGTACCGGCCCAGCCTGCGCTGCATGTTGGCGAGCTGGTGGACGGCGACCAGGACGGCCCGGTCGGTGTCCGCGGAGGTACGGCGCCAGCGGTCGACGGCGTGCCGGCTCAGTCGCCGGCCCTCGTCGTACTCGCCGCGCATCCGCAGGTACTCGATGCAGTTGAGGACGAGGTCCCGGACGTCCTCGTCGTCCGAGTCGAGGGCGCCGGAGGGCTCCAGGTGCGGGATGAGCGCGGCGTAGCGGGCCCAGTTGCCCGGGGTGGAGGAGTCACGGGGGTCGGCGGAGACCAGCAGCCGGCGGGCGGCGGCGAAGTGGCGGGCGGCGTCCTCGGGCGACTGGACGTAGCGCACGAAGCGGTGGAAGAGCCGGTGCATGCGCAGCGTGCCGACGGTCTGGGTGTCCAGCCGGGGACCCTGTTCGTACTCGATACGCATCGAGGTGATCTCGGAGAGCTTGCGCAGCGCCGAGTTCCAGCTGCTGGGCTCGGCGACCAGGTCCGCCAGCTCGGGCGGCAGGTCGGTGTGCCGGGCGGTCTGCAGCAGCCGTACCGGGACCACCTCGGGCGAGAAGCAGACCAGCAGGTTGAGCAGGTGCCAGGCGGGCTCGGAGCCCTCGCGCAGTGTGTTGAGGAGCTTGGCCCAGGCGACCTGGAAGCTCTCCGGGTATTCCCGGGACGGCATCACGCCGAACCGGTCGGGACGGCCGTCGCGGATGTCCCGCACGTACTCGTCGACGGACATGGCCGGGTTGGTGTCGAGCCATGCGGCCGTCTGGTCGAGGAGCAGCGGCATGTCCTCGACGGCGTCGGCGAGCCGGTCGGCCTGGCCGGCGTCGAGCCGCTCGGTGCGCCGGCCGACGAACGCGACGCTCTCCCGGCGGGCGAAGCCCGCGACCGGGAGGATCTCCCCCTGCGCCGCCCATTCGCCGCGGTGCGTGGTGACCAGGACGTGTCCGCGTCCCTCGTCGGGGATCAGGTCGATCACCTTGTCCGGGTCGCCCGCGCCGTCCAGCACCAGCAGCCAGGGACGGACCGTGCCGCCGAGTTCCTGGCGTACGGCCTTGATGGTGGCCGCCAGGTCCCCGCCGTCCCTGAGGCCCAGTTCGGGCGCCAGGTCGGCGAAGTGCTGGCGGGCGGTGACGCGCTGCGCGGCGGTGATCCACCAGACGACGTCGTACTCGCCGGCGAACCGGTGGGCGTACTCCAGCGCCAGCTGCGTCTTGCCCACGCCTCCGGGCCCGCGCAGGGACAGGGTCGCCCCGTCGGACCCGGCGCCGGCGAGCGCCGCGTACATCTGCTCCAGGAGCTCGGTGCGGCCGATGAACCGGCGGTTGCGGCGCGGGACGCGCCAGACCTCCGGGGGGTCGTCGGGGAAGCGCGGGCCGCGGCGCAGGTCGATCAGGACGCCGGGGGCCGGGACCGCCGCGCACTCCAGGACGCGGGCGCGGGCCACCTCGGGGCGCAGGCCGCGCAGTTCGACCGGCGCGAGCGGGGCGACCTCTTCGGGCATCGGCTGCGCGGTGACGCTCACGGCGGCGATGCGTTCGCGGAAGGAGGGCAGCACCTCGCGCAGCACCGCCGCCCAGGCCTCGAACCGTTCGGCTCCCAGCCGCTCGTACCAGTCGTCGATGACGAGCAGGATGCGGCCCGGTGCGCCGAGCAGATCGGTCAGGGCGTGCGCGGCGGGCGGCCGGCGCAGCGGGTTCCACCGCACCAGGGTGGTGGTGCGGCCGGCGGCGCGGACCTGGTGGTCGATCCACTTGGCCCATGACTCGCTCTGCCCGGCGAAGACCACCGTGACGTGTACCGGCTCCGTCACCATCTCGCTGTCCCCTCGGCCGACCTGGTCACGACTGAGCACAGGTTAGTCAATTGTGCGTCAAAGCGGCCTGGTTCGCGCCGTGTTGGACGTGACGTTCGGCTCACGTGGCGATACGGACGGTGTCTTCAAGGCGGTGTGCCACATGCCGGATCAGCCGCTCCAGGTCGGCGCAGTACACGCTGGGGTGGCCGAACCCCGAGCCGGGCGCGTACCGGTGCACGTAGTTGCCGCCCCCGCAGATCCGGCCGACCGGGCAGGCACGGCACTCCTCGCCCAGGGCCCGCTCGCCGGACTGGCGGGCCGCGATGCCCGGGTGGCGCAGGGCCGTGTCGAAGGAGTGCCGGAACACGTCGAGCCCGGTCTCGGCGGCGCCCCGGTAGGCCGTTCTGAGCGAGTCGACCTGCTCGATCGCGCCGTCCGTCTCGACGACGACGGCGGCCACCGGCGACAGCCCCACGGCCTCGGCCCGGCTGGGCGACCCCAGCAGCAGGGCGACGATCTCCTGGAAGAGCCGCACCCGGGTGCGCAGCCGTCCCGCGTCCCACCAGGCGTCGAAGACGCCGGCCAGCCAGTCCCCGTAGGGCGTGGCTCCGGGCCGGCGCCGGCCGGGCGGCCCGCCGCGCAGGCCCGGTGGCGGGCTTCCCCAGTTGGCGTGCGGCAGCAGGAGGTCCAGGCGGGGCGGGGCCAGCTCCAGCAGGGAGTGGTAGACGTCCAGCGGATCGGCGGCGAGGTCGACGGTGCACAGGATCCCGGCGTACGCCTCCGGGTGCGCGGCGAGCCGGCGGGCGGCCGCGAGGGCGGCGGGCCAGGCGGGGCGGCCCGCGTGGTCGACCCGGCGCGCGTTGTGGGCCGCGCGTCCGCCGTCGAGGCTGAGGCCCACCCGTATGCCGTCCTCGGTGAGCTGCTCCAGGCCGCGGTCGGTGAGGCGGGTGCCGTTGGTCTGCACGGTGGCGGTGATCCGGCAGCCGTCGGGGACGGCCCGGCGGACGGCGCGGACGTAGTCCCGCACGGGCGCGGGGCCGGCCAGGAGCGGTTCGCCGCCGTGCAGTTCGACCCGGATGTGGTCGAGGCCGTGGGCGGTGACGTGCTCGGCGACACGGGCCGCGGTGTGTTCCACGACGGGGGCGCCGACGCGGGCCGGGCGGTCCCGCCAGCCGTCGTCCTGGCCGCGGTAGAGGTAGCAGTAGGTGCAGTCGAGGTTGCAGCGGCCGTGGATCTTGAGCACGAACTGGCGCAGGGGCGTGGGCAGGTGCTCCCCGCCCCGGCCGGCGCCGGGGCGCGTCGCGTGGCGGCACGCGGGCGGCCGGGGGCGGGCCGTCACGGGGCGTCCTCGTAGTAGGCGACGACGGTGGTCTCGCCGTCGCGGGCGCGGAGTTCGGCGAGGACCGCGGCGAGCACCGGGTGGTCGGAGCGGACGGGCCGGTGGAGTTCGGGCAGGGGTGTCTCCGCCTCGTCGGTGGGGTGGGTCACGCGTCGGCCGTTCCGGAGGTGAGGCGGGCGATGTCCGCGCGGAGCCGCTCGGCGAGCGCGGGATCGGTGGTCAGGCGGAGGGCCTCGCGGTAGTCGGCGAGGGCGCTGCGGTGGCGGCCGGCCCGTTCCCGGACGTCGCCCCGGCCGCGCAGGGCCGGCGGCAGCACCGCGCGGGCACCCGGTCCGGCCTCCCGGGCGAGCTCCAGGCCCCGCGTGTAGTACTCCACGGCCTTGTCGGCGTGGCCGGTGGTGCCCAGCCGTGTGTACAGGTGCACGGCCACGGTGCCGCGCCGCAGCAGGTACATCGCCTGGAACCGCGGCTGCTCGGCGGAGCCGCGGACCGCCTCGCCCAGCAGCCAGTCGGCCTCGTACAGGTCGGACAGCACGTGCTCGCGCTGGAAGCGTCCGATGTACGCGTCGGCGAGCAGGGAGCGGCGGTAGGGCAGTTCGGGGTCGTCGGGCAGGGTGCCGTCGACGGCTCGCCGCAGCAGGTCGACGGCCCGGTGGGTGTCCTGCGCCGAGTCGTGCCGCCCGGCCCGCTCGCACAGCGCCCCGCCCCAGTCCGTCAGGACGGCGGGCAGCCGGGGATCGTCCTCGCGCAGCAGCCGTACGACCGTCTCCCAGGTGTCGGCGGCCAGGTCCAGCGAGGCCCGGTCTCCGGTGCGTTCGTAGCTCTCCCAGTGGGCGCTCGCGGCGCGGGTGCGGCACTCGACGCGCAGTTCCCCGTCGTCCCCGGCGGCCTCCTGGGCCCGCTGGAGCGCGTGGAGCAGCAGGTCGGGTTCGCCGGTGCTCCCGGTACCGGGCCCGGCGATGTCCACGGCGGACGCCACGTCCAGCCAGATGCGGCAGCGCTCGGTGTCCGGCAGGTCGTTCGCCTCGCTCAGTACGGCCATGAAGTCCTCGGTGGCCGAGGTGGCCGCGTCACGCGCCCGGTCCGGGTCGTCGGCGGCGAAGGTGAAGGGGCCCCGACCGGCGGACTGCCGGGCCAGTTGCAGCCAGAGCCGGGCGCGCTCGGTGCGGGCCTCGGCGGAGACGGACAGCTCGACCGCGGTGGTCACGGCGTCGAGGGCGCGGTGCAGGTGGGCGACGTACCACTCCTCGGGGCTGCCGGCGGCGGTGTAGGGGCCGCCGGGCCCGTGCGCGTCGGCGCCCACCAGCGCGACGAGGCCCCGCAGGCTCGACAGCGCGAGACCGGCGTGGTGGCGCTGGACGGCGTCCTCGCTCTCCGAGCCGAGAACGGCGGCGAAGTCCTCGTCGGCCAGGTACAGCAGGACCGCCTGGGCGAACTCCGCGGGGTCCCGGCCGTCGCGGGCGGCGTCGGCCGCCCAGTCCCGCAGGTCGTCGGGCGCCCCCGGGAAGCCGATGCCCTCCTCGCGCACCGCGGAGGCCAGGGCCGAGCAGACCGTCCCGCGGACGAACCTGCCCTGCCCGGTGAGCACCCGTGTGTCCGCGACGGCCTCCCACGCCTCCCGCAGGTCCTCGCCGTCCGCGCCCACGTGCCACCGGTCCAGCAGGCACTCCGCCAGCAGCTCCGCCGCGCTCACGCGCCGCTCGCCCGTGCGGGCCACCGCCAGTGCCTGGCGCAGGCCGTCGACGGCCGCGTCGAGTTCGCGGGTCAGTCCCTCCGCGCGGAAGCGGGCGTACGCCTCGCGGCCCCGCTCCAGCAGCTCCGCCGCGTCGGCCCCGGGGCCGACGACCGTCCTCGGCATCCGGGAGCCGAGCTCGCGCAGCACGTCCGCCGACACCTCGGCGAACGCGCGCAGGCCGGGTGGTTCGGCCGCGCCGGGGCCGGTCGCGTACGCGGTCGCCGGGCCGGTCACCGCAACGAGCCGCTCTCCCGGGGTGACCGCGCCGCGCAGGAACGCCCCCGCCAGGGCCGGGAAGTTGCGCACACTGCGTCCGAAGCGGCGCTCCACGTACTCGGAGCAGTGCTTGAACAGCAGCTCCACGTCCTCGACGGTCAGCCGGGCCCGCAGTTCCGTGGCGACGCCGGGCAGGAAGCGGTACCGCACCGCCTGCGGGTCGTCCGTGTCCGACTCGCGGCGCAGCAGCCCGCCGAGGAGCACCTCGGACAGGACGTCGGGCCCGCTCCCGGCGAGCATCGCGTGCTGGACCAGCTGCATCACCGGCAGCTGGAGCGGCACCGCCGACAGGTACACGGCCAGGCGGCGCGCCTCCGGGGAGGCGGGGCGCAGGAAGGCCCGCACCCGCTCGGCCCCGCCGACGTCCTCGGCCGCGCGCACGGGCGCCGAGGAGGCGGGGTGGTCGGCGCGCACCCAGCCCGCGGCGGCGGCCAGGGACTGCCCGGTGGCACCGGACACCAGCCGCGCCCAGCCCTCCACCGAGGGGCGGCGCAGCGCCAGCACGGGCACGGGCAGGGCGTCCGGCTCGGCCGCTCCCCGGTCGGGGCGGAACTCCAGCGCGCCGGCCGGGCCCTCGCGCCGGTGCAGCGTCCCGCGCCGGGCCGGCAGATGGGTACGGGCCCACATCCGCTGCGGCAGGGGCTGGGCGACGGCGACGGGGGCCGACGCCGCCCAGCGGTGCAGCAGGCGCTGCATGCGGCCGCCGCGCCACATCGGTCCGGCGCAGTCGCTGAGCACCAGGGTCACGCGGCGGCCGGTCGGATCGCTGAGCTGCTCCGGCGCGTGCAGCGGGCCGCCCGGGTCCGGGCGGGAGGAGCAGCCGGGCCGGCCGCCCGGGGCTTCGTGCAGGTACTGCACCTGCAGCTCGCGGAACGCGCCGGCCCGGGCGCAGACCTGGCGCAGTTCGTCCAGGGCCTGCTGCCAGACCACGGTGGAGGTCGACACGTCCATCAGGAGCAGCAGCCGGGCCTCGCGGCGCCGGTCGGTGCGCAGCACCGGCAGGACCAGCCCGGACTCCGCGGCCCGTTCGGCGGTGGCCCGTTCGTCCAGGGTGCGCGGGACCGGGCGTACGGGGGCGCGGTATCGCTGCAGCGGGCGCAGGCCGCGCTGGAGGGCGAGGGGTTCGGGCAGGACGGGGGCGGCCGGGACCCGCACGGGTGCCGGCCCGTCGCCGGTACCGGCCGCGCCGCTCGGGGCGCCGTCCTCGCCGGGGGCGAACAACCAGGCGCCCTCGGCGGCGCTCTCGCCACGCTCCGCGGACTGTCCGGACCCCGCAGACGGCGGAGACGCGGCGGACGGACCGCCGGACGGCGTCCGGGCGGCGCCTTCGGGGCGCGAGCCGCTCCCGGCCGCCGCTGTGGAGGGGGCGGGCAGCCAGCGGGCCAGCCACAGCGCGTCCGCGAGTTCCTCGACGCCCGGCCCGATCCCCGCGTCCCGCATGCGCGCGACCAGCGCGGCGAGCACGGGCGCCGCGCCGTCGGCCGGGGTCGGGGAGTCCTGGGCGGCCATCGCTACCGCGGCCCGCGGTCCAGGGGCTGCATCAGGAGGTCCGAGATCTCCTCGCGCCGGTGTGCGGCGTCGCGGGCGGCGTACTGGGCGAGGAAGATCGCGTTGAGCAACTGGTCGGTGGGCCGCAGCGCTCCGTCCGTCTCCGCGCGGGCGAACCGGTCCACGATGTCGCGGTTGTCGTCGTAGGCCCCCTGGCCGAAGTGGGCCTGCACGAGGGCGGCGAGGCGTTCGTCGCGCGGGGCCCTGAGGTCGAGCGGGATGCAGCGGCGCAGCAGCGGGGCGGGGAACTCGCGCTCACGGTTGCTGGTCATCACGACGAAGGGGAAGGCCCGGCACCGCACCCTGCCCTCCTTGACGGCGACCCGCCTGCCGTCGTCGGTGAGGACCTCGACGACCGGGGTGCGGTCGGCGATCCGCTCCAGCTCGGGGATGGCGAACGCGCCTTCCTCCAGCACGTTCAGCAGGTCGTTGGGCAGGTCGATGTCGCTCTTGTCCAGCTCGTCGATGAGCAGCACGCGGGGGCGGTCGGCGGCGAGCAGCGCGGTGCCGAGCGGACCGAGCTTGATGTACCGGCCGATGTCCGGGGCGCCCTGGCCGTCGGGCAGCTGGGCGTCCTGGAGGCGGCCGATGGCGTCGTACGTGTAGAGCCCGTCCCGCAGTTCGCTGCGGCTGACGACCGGCCACTCCAGGACCCGGCCGAGACCGAGTTCGTAGGCGACGGAGTGGGCGAGCGTCGACTTGCCGACGCCCGGTTCGCCGGTGACGAGCAGCGGCCGGCGCAGATAGAGGGAGGCGTTGACCAGTTCGAGGGTGCCGGGGTCCTGGATGGGCAGCGGGACGGTGCGCGCGCCGAGCCTGCGCCGGGTGGAGGACCCGGGTTCCGGTACGTCGTAGTCCACGGCCGGGGTGTCGAAGGCCCGCCACGGGGGCGGGGCGGGCAGCTGCCCGATCCGCTCGGGATCCGGCTGCCCGGTGCCCCGGTAGATGAACCACTCGCTCATGCGGTGCTCCTCGTCGACGGTCGGCGGTTGTCCACGGCCTGGCCGACGAGGGCGTCGTGCACCCACAACGGGCCCCTGGGAATGTACCCGTCCACCGCCCCGGAACCAGCGCGTTCCGGCCAGTCACGGCCTTCCGCGCGGCGCCCGCGGCACGTGCACCGGGGTGCGTGTACGGCGTTCACAGGGGCGCGTCCAGCGTCCCGCCCTCTTCGGAGGGCAGGGGGCGGCGCGGGTCGTCGTACAGGAGGGCCATCGGCTCTGCCCAGGCGAGGTCGTCCCGCAGCTCGCTGATCTCCTGGCGGACGTGGCGTATCCGGTCCGGCAGTTCGGCGAGGGAGCCGAGCGTGGCGAGGAGTTCCTCCGCCCTGGCGTAGAGGGTGTCGCACGACTCGGGGCAGACCCCGGAGGAGTGGCCGTCGACGTGCCACAGGGCGACGCCGTGGCCGCTCTCCAGGGCGAGCCGCATGGCGGTGCGGCCGGGGCCGCGGCCGGCCGGGCGGCACATGACAGGTATGAGGTCGAAGGCGGCGTCGCGGTAGCCGTGGGCGCCGGGGAAGCCGCCCTGCCCCGGGGTGCGCCAGCCGCCGAAGCGCGGCTGGGCGGCCATGGCCTGCCAGCGCTCGGTCCAGAGTTTGTCCGGATCTCCCCGGCGTTCGAGGGCGCGCAGCACCACCCGGCGACGCGCCCCCAGGTGACCGGCGTCGTGGAGTTCGGCTATGTCGTCGAACCGCCAGCGGTGCACCGCGGTGTCGAAGTACTCGGCCGGGAGGGCGACTTCGAGCGGCACCGGCCGGTCCTCCTGGTCCCTGGCCCGCAGCAGCCGGCCCAGCGGCGCGCGCAGGGCCTGGACGAGGTCGGCGGGGTCGTGCCCGTGGACGGAGCCGTCCACCTCGTGGAGTTCGGGCTCGCCGTGGCCGTCGTCGTACCAGATCTGCCAGAAGAACCGGGTGGGCCGCGCGCCTATCACCGGGTCGAGCAGGACGGCCACGGTCGCCCCCTCGCCGGGCCCCGGGTAGGAGATCACGACGCGGTCCGGCACGGTGCCGGGGGCCGGGCGCAGTCCTTCCGGGAGGCCGGCGTCGTGGACGAGGTCGTGCAGGTGCCGGCTCGGTTCGCGGCGCAGCCGCCGCTCGATCCACCGGCGGAGGGCGGCCGCGTCGCCTCCCCGTGAGTCCGTGTACAGCTCGACGAACCTCAGGTAGCGCAGGAAGGTCAGTGCCGGCAGCGGGCGGGCGCCCTCGTAGAGCAGTCCCGTGCCGTCCCGCCAGGTGAGCAGCTCGGGGGTGGGACCCGGCCAGATGTTGCGGCTGCGTGCCTTCTTGGCAAGCAGTTCGACGGTGGGCGCGTCCGGCGGCGGGGGCAGTTCGGCGAGCAGACGCAGCGCCTCCCGGCGGTCGGCGGGGGTCCACTGCTCGCCGGCGCCGACCGGGGGCCCGCCCTGGAGGTCTATCCAGTTGTCCCCGGCCGGGGACTGCGGCTCGTCGCCGTGCCAGCGGTCGTGCGCGGCCAGCAGGGTGCGGTACGCCGCTCCGAAGCGCCGCAGGGCCGAGACGGCGACGGCCTTGCCGCCGTCCTGCTGCTTGCGGCGCGACTTGACCAGCCCAATCACGGCTCCCGTCTCCGGGTCGAGGAGCGGGCCGCCGGAGACCCCGCCGGGGAAGTCGATGTCCGGCTTGATGATCAGCCCGTACCGGTCCTCGTGCCCGTTGATCTCGGCGTCGACGATCCGGAAGTGCGTCTCCGGCGGTCCCGGGTGGTAGCCGCACACCTTGAGGGCGCCGGAGTGGAGCACGGCCCGGTCGGCGAGCCACACGCACTCGTGCTGGTGCTCCTCGGGCTCCCCGGCCAGCCGCACCAGGGCCAGGTCCTCCTCCAGCGGCACGGTCTGGCGGCGCGGGTCGGTCAGCAGCCACTGCTCCAGGCCGGCCTCGGCGTCGACGCCCTCGCCGCGCACCCTGAAAACGGTGCCGGGGTCCGCCGCGAGGTGCGGGCGCAGCACGTGGGCGGCGGTGAGGACCCGGCCCGGCGCGACGAAGAAGCCGCTCCCCCACAGCGGCGCGCCCTCTCCCCGGGCGGGCAGCAGGTGGACGGTGGCGGCGCGGGCGAGTTCGTAGAGGCGGTCGTTCCCCTCGCTCATGCCCGTCACTCGTGCGGGGCCGGCACCCGCGCGCCGGCCTGCCCGTCGGGCCGGTCGAACTGCCAGGTGAGCGTGACCTCGAGCGACGCCTTGGTCTCGCCCCGGGCAAGCACGGCCAGGGCCAGTCCCTCCTTGGCGGTCAGCTCCACCCCGAAGGTGATGGCGGCCTCGCTGGGCCCGGCCGCGCGAGCCGCGCTGAGCACCGAGGCACCGACCCCGGTGATCAGCTCCTGGAGCCGCTCGACCTTGGCGACGGCGGCCTCGGTGAAACCGACGTCCTCCTGGTCGTCGTAGCCGTCCGCCTCGCTGATCCGGGCGGTGACCACCGTCCCGTCCGGCAGCAGCACGTCCTGGATGTGGCTCATTCCGCTCCCCCGTCGAGCCCGCCCCGCCCCAACCGGGCACGGGCACCGGTCACTTGACCTCGCCGAGGCTAATACCCAGTCCGGCACGCCGCGACCCCCACCCGCGAGCGGGGAGGAGCGGGCGGGGCGCACGGACTACCCTGGACGGGTACGCCGTGGGCCCGTCCCACCCGCATCAGGAGCATGAGTTGTACTTCACCGACCGAGGCATCGAGGAACTGGAGAAGCGGCGCGGCGAGGAGGAGGTCACCTTCGAGTGGCTCGCCGAGCAGCTGCGGACCTTCGTCGACCTGAACCCTGACTTCGAGGTGCCGGTGGAGCGCCTGGCGACGTGGCTGGCACGGCTGGACGACGAGAACGAGGACGAGTAGGTCCTCGCGGACGGGACGCTCGGGCGGTTTCGAAGCAGCCCGTCAGGCACGTCTGAAGCACTCGTCGGGTGCGCCCGCGGCACTCGTCAGGTGCGCCTGGAGAGGCCGTACGCCGTCCCGAGCGCGCCGTGCGCGATCAGCAGTGCGCCCGCCGCCGTCCAGCCGCCGCTGTGCCGCCGCAGCCCCCAGGCGGTGAGCGAGAGGCCGGCCGCCGTCTGGGCCAGGGCGAGCGCGCGGGCTCCGGGGCCGCCCACCCAGGGCATCCAGGCGGCGAGGCGGCTCTCGTCGGCGGTCGGGCGACGCCCGGCGGCCTCCGTCCACAGCACGCCGGGCAGGGTCCGGGCGGCCGCACCGAGGCGGTCGGCGTCCGCGCCGGGGGCCAGTCCGGCGGGGAGGGTGATCCCCGCGCGCGTGAGCACCGCCAGCAGTCCCCGCAGCCGGGCGGACGCATCGGCACCGGCACCGCGTCCGGCGTCCGGGTCCGGCCGGGTCAGCCGGTCCAGGGACTGGACGTCCAGAACGGGGTCGAGACCGATGCGGGCGGCGAAGGTGCGCATGGCCTCGTCCTCGCCCGCCGGGGTGCCGTCCGCGAGCCACACGTAGCCGACGGGGCGGCGGAAGCCCGAGGCGAGGGTGTAACCGGCCCGGTCCGCGTCCCACCACAGGGCGAGTACGGGCCAGGGGGCGCCGACGGCGAGCGCCGCGGCCCAGCCCGTGACCACGCGGTCGACCGGTTCGCCGTCGCGCCGCCACGGCCCGCCCTCGGGCACCAGCACGCTCCACCCCCCGCCCGCCCCGGCCAACGGCATCCGTTCGCCCAGCAGCGGGGCGACGGCGGCTACGGAGTCCGGCTCGGCGCGGCAGAGCAGCAGGGCCCCGGGCGCCGGAGCGATGGCGGGCACGGACTCTTCTGTCGACATAGGGACAAACTAGGGCACGCCGCTCGGGCCGGCCGGGCATTGACCACCGGAACGGGTGTCTTGACTTTCCGTGCCCGCGATATATCGTGATTCACGGAGGACGCGATATGGCGCGTTCGGTCGAGGAGGTCGTCACCATGTCCGAGTGGTCCGTCGCGGAGCCCAGGAAGCTCACCTTCGACGAGTCCGTCAGCCGGCTCCACGTACGCGTCGTCGGTGGAACGGTGAACGTGGTGGGCACCGACGAAGGTTCCGCCCGTCTGGAGGTCTCCGAGATCGAGGGGCCCCCACTGATCGTGACCCACCGGGACGGCGTGCTCACGGTGGCGTACGAGGACCTTCCCTGGAAGGGCTTCCTCAAGTGGCTGGACCGCAAGGGCTGGCGGCGCAGCGCGGTGGTCTCCCTGGCGGTGCCGGCCGGGACCCGTGTGGAGGTCGGCGCGGTCAGCGCCGCGGCCGTGGTCTCCGGTCTCGACGGTCCCGCCGAGGTGAAGGGCGTCTCCGGGGACACCACGCTGGTGAGCCTCGCGGGCCCGGTCCGCGCCGACACCGTCTCGGGGAGCGTGGAGGCGCAGGCCCTCAGCGGCGACCTGCGCTTCAACTCCGTCTCCGGCGATCTGACCGTGGTGGAGGCGGGCTCCTCCGTGCGGGCCGACTCGGTGAGCGGGTCGATGATCGTCGACCTGGACCCGGCCGGCGGACCCACCGACATCACCCTGAACAGCGTCTCGGGCGAGATCGCCATCCGGCTGCCCCAGCCGGCCGACGCCCGGGTCGAGGCGAACACGGCCAGCGGCACGGTCAGCAGCGCCTTCGAGGACCTCCGGGTGGCCGGCCAGTGGGGGGCCAAGCGCATCACCGGCCGGCTCGGCGCGGGCAACGGCAGCTTGAAGGCCACCACGGTCTCCGGCTCGATCGCCCTGCTCCGCCGCCCGGCCGCGGAGGGCACACCATGGGAGCGGGAGCCGCAGGACACCGGCCCGGCGGACCACGCCCAGGCCGACTCGGGGGACAATTCCGCTTCCGTCCGGGACCAGGGCGCCACCGGCACCCCTTCCGACGGCACGACCGACAAGAAGGTGCTCTGACATGCCCCCCGTCTTCGCCCACGGCCGCCTCCGTCTCTACCTCCTCAAGCTCCTGGACGAGGCCCCGCGCCACGGTTACGAGGTGATCCGGCTCCTCGAAGAGCGCTTCCAGGGCCTCTACGCCCCGTCCGCGGGCACGGTGTACCCGCGCCTGGCCAAGCTGGAGGCGGAGGGCCTGGTCACCCACACCACCGAGGGCGGCCGCAAGGTGTACGCCATCACCGACGCGGGCCGCGCCGAGCTGGCCGACCGCAGCGGGGAGCTGGCCGACCTGGAGCTGGAGATCCGGGAGTCGGTCGCCGAGCTGGCCGCCGAGATCCGGGCCGACGTGCGGGGCGCGGCCGGGGATCTGCGGCGGGAGATGCGGGCCGCGGCGACCGCGGCCCGCCGGGGCACCGGCTCCGGGGCGCACGACGAGTGGAGCGGTGCCGCGGACGGCGCCGGGGACACCGACGAGAAGGAGGCGTGGCGGGCCGCCAAGGAGGAGATGCGGCGGGTCAAGCAGGAGTGGAAGGAGCAGGCCCGCCGGGCGAAGGACGAGAGCCGCCGCGCCCGTGACGAGGCGCAGCGGGCCCGGCGCCAGGCCAAGGAGGCCCAGGAGCGGGCCAGGGCCCAGGCGCAGGAGGAGGTCCAGCGTATCGCCCAGCGTGTGCAGGAGCAGGTGCAGGACCACTTCTCGCGGGGCGACTGGCCGACCGGGCTGCGTGAGGGCCTGAGCGAACTGGCCAAGGAGGTCGGTGACTTCGGAAAGGACTTCGGGAAGGAGTTCGGCAAGGACTGGGGCTTCGGCCGCACGGACACCGGTGGCACCGCCCCGCGGACCGACCGCTCCCGCGGCGCCGAGTACTCCGTCACGCCCGAGGACTTCCCCGCCGGATATGCCCCGAGCTGGGCCCACGAGGACGCGGCGGAGTCCACCGGCGACCCGGCCCGCGACCTGGACCGGCTGCTCGACCGCTTCCGGGACGACATCCGCGACGCCGCCAGGGACCACGGCGTGACGGCCGATCAGTTGCGCGACACCCGCCGCCGCCTGTCGGAGGCCGCGGCACACATCGGGGCAATTCTGCGGACGCCGAAGGGCTGATCCCGGTACGGCGTGGCGCCCCCACTCCCTCGGGGGCGTCGCGCACCGGCAGCTGCCCAGCCCCGGTCGGGCGGGGGTGGGCGCCGGTCAGGCGCAGGCTTCCCCGGGTCCGTCGCCCAGCACCCTGGTCAGCGACTCGTGGGTCACCCCGTGGTCGGCGAGCACCTCGGCCGGCACACCGGGGCGGAGGACCAGGGCAAGGAGGACGTGCTCGTCCCCGATGTGCCGCTCACGCCGGGCGACGGCGACCCGCAGCGCCTTCTCCAGTACCTCCTTGGCCCCCCGGCTGAAGCCGCGGCGCCCCGACCACGGGCGCCTGCCCTTCCGGTCGTCGGCGGTCATCGCGCCCACGCCATGGGCCTCCTCCACCCGGGCGACGATCTCCCCGACGTCGACCCCCAGTCCGGCCAGGGCCTCGGTCTCGGCCTGCGACAGCCCGGCACGCCGCCGCGCGTCCCGCAGCGCCTGACGTACCGCGTCCCGCCGCTCGCCGGCGCCGAGTGCCGCCAGGGCGAAGGAGGCACGGCTGCCCTCCCGGTCCAGCAGGGCGAGCAGCAGATGCTCGGGCCCGACGCTGTCCGCCCGCGCCTCTTCGGCGTGCTCGACGGCGCCCTGTACGACCGCTCGGGCATCCTTCGTGAATCGCTCGAACATCAATGCCTCCCGTACTTCTTGTGCACGGCCTGCCTGCTGACCCCGAGTTCCGTGGCGATCTCCTGCCACGACCACCCCTGGCTGCGCGCGCTGCGCACCTGCACCGCCTCCAGTCGCTCCACCAGCTTGCGGAGGGCGGAGACGGCCCGCAGTCCGATGCGGGGATCACGGTCACCCGCACGTGTGGCGAGATCCGTAGCTTCACTCATGATGTCAACTTAGGTTGACATCACCGCCCATGTCAACCCCAGTTGACATGCAGGGGGCGGATGGCGAACGCGTGCGGCGGGCCCGGAGAACCGGACCCGTCGCACGCGAGAAGCTTGTCAGAAATGAGGACAACGAAGGCAACGGGAAGACTCAGGAATTGCTGAGCACGATCTTGCCGAACTGCCCCCCGGAGGCCATGCGCTCGAACCCCTCACGGGCCCGGTCCATCGGAAGCACCTCGTCGATGACGGGGCGCACACCGGTGGCGGCACAGAAGGACAGCAGGTCCTCCAGTTCGTCCTTGGAACCCATCGTGGAGCCGACGACCTTGAGCTCCAGGAAGAAGATCCGGGTCAGTTCGGCGTGCGAGGGCCGGTCGCCGCTGGTGGCACCGGAGATGACCAGAGTGCCCCCGGGCCGCAGCGACTTGATGGAGTGCGACCAGGTGGCGGCACCCACGGTCTCGATGACGGCGTCGACCCGCTGCGGCAGCCGCGCCCCGGTCTCGACCGCCTCCACGGCACCCAGCTCCAGGGCCCGCTTGCGCTTGGCCTCGTCCCGGCTGGTGGCGAAGACCCGCAGCCCGGCCGCCTTGCCGAGCACGATCGCGGCCGTGGCGACACCGCCGCCGGCGCCCTGCACCAGCACGGAGTCACCTGGCCGCACCCCGGCGTTGGTGAACAGCATCCGGTACGCCGTCAGCCAGGCGGTCGGCAGACAGGCGGCCTCCTCGAAGGAGAGCTCCCTGGGCTTGGGCAGGATGTTCCAGGTCGGCACGGCGACCTGCTCGGCGAACGTCCCCGGGTAGCGCTCGGTGAGGATGGAGCGGGGCTCCTCGGGACCGACCCCGTGGCCGGTCTGGCCGATCACGGAGTGCAGGACGACCTCGTTGCCGTCCGCGTCGACCCCGGCGGCGTCGCAGCCGAGGATCATCGGCAGCCGGTCCTCGGGGAGGCCGACGCCGCGCAGGGACCACAGGTCGTGGTGGTTGAGGGAGGCGGCCCTGACATCGACGACACTCCAGCCGGGCCGGGCGTCGGGAGCCGGAAGCTCTCCCGACTCCAGACCGGTCAGCGGCTGGTCGCGGTCGATTCGGGCGGCGTAGACAGCGAACATGACCTCGACGATAGGTTCCCCACCCCCCAACCGGAACCACACCCCCGTGTGACACACCCCCTCTTGCACCCACCGCCCCCACCTGCGGGCATCCACAAGCCGCCCCCCAACTGCGGGCAGTCGTGCCGCTGGGGCGGCACGGGTGGGCGCAGCGGCACCCGGCCGGCGCCGGTCACCGCACCCACCCCCGCCCAGCACCATCGCACCCGCACCCAAACGACAAGCGGCCCCGTCCGCCAGGGACGAGGCCGCTCACCACACCGCAAAGGCTCACACCGTCACCGGCGCGCAACCCCCTCCGCCCGAGCCGCCGCGGCCACCGCCGCCGTAACGGCCGGCGCCACCCGCTCGTCGAACGGGGACGGGATGACGTAGTCGGCGGCGAGTTCGTCCCCCACCACGGAGGCCAGCGCCTCGGCCGCCGCGAGCTTCATGCCCTCGGTGATCCGCGACGCCCGCACCTGGAGAGCGCCCGCGAAGATGCCCGGGAACGCCAGCACGTTGTTGATCTGGTTCGGGAAGTCCGAGCGCCCCGTCGCCACGACCGCCGCGTACTTGTGGGCGACCTCGGGGTGCACCTCGGGGTTCGGGTTGGCCATCGCGAAGACGAACGCGCCCTTCGCCATCGAGGCCACCGCCGGCTCCGGCACCGTACCGCCGGAGACGCCGATGAAGACGTCGGCGCCGGCGAGGGCCGCGTCCAGCGAGCCCGACAGTCCGGCCTTGTTGGTGAAGGAGGCCAGCTCCTGCTTCACCGGCGTCAGGTCGTCCCGGTCGGCCGAGACGACGCCCTTGCGGTCGGCGACCGCGACGTCCCCGATGCCGGCCTCCACCAGCATCTTGGCGATGGCGACCCCGGCCGCGCCCGCGCCCGAGATCACCGCCCGCAGCTCACCCAGCGTCCGCCCGCTCAGCCGCGCCGCGTTCCGCAGTGCCGCCAGCGTCACGACGGCCGTACCGTGCTGGTCGTCGTGGAAGACCGGGATGTCCAGGCGCTCCTGGAGCTTGCGCTCGATCTCGAAGCACCGCGGCGCCGAGATGTCCTCCAGATTGACGCCGCCGAACGAGGGCGCGAGCCGGACCACGGTCTCGACGATGTCGTCGGCGTCCGTGCAGTTCAGGGCGATCGGGACCGCGTCCACGCCGCCGAACTGCTTGAAGAGGATGGCCTTGCCCTCCATCACGGGGAGGGAGGCCTCGGGCCCGATGTCCCCGAGTCCCAGCACCGCCGTACCGTCCGTCACGACCGCGACGACCGACGACTTCCAGGTGTAGTCGTGGACGAGGTCGGGCTGCTCGGCGATCGCGCTGCACACTTTCGCGACGCCGGGCGTGTACGCCAGGGACAGGTCTTCCTTGTCGCGGACCGGCACGGTGGCCTGCACGGCCATCTTGCCGCCGCGGTGCAGCGCGAACGCGGGGTCGAAGGAGTCGAGCGGTTCGCCGCCCGCCTCCTGCTCCGCACTGGCGTCGCTGTCGCTGCGAGGATTGACGATCTCCGCTGCCACTTTGTCTTACCCCTTAAGAGTTCATGGATTGAGGGTTTGTCCACTCCTGGTGAGGAATGGGCGGGCACCGCACAGGGAGATGGCTGTCTGGGCCACGAGGCCCCTGCGCGACGGGCGCGCCGCACACGCGCCCTGAGCCCCTGATGAGGGGTGTAAAGAACCTTCTTACCCGACGGACGGCCCCCGCGACGAGTCCGATAAGCGCAAGCTCACATGCCGGACCTCGAACCCCGCATGTCGGTGACATGACTCATAGCCGGGGTTCCGGACAACCTCCCGGGCCCCCTTGACAGACCTGCGGACTCCGCCTTCGACGGCCCGACTCACCCGCGATCCATGTTCGGATAACGAGAAATTCCGTAGATCTTCCGGCCGGAAGGGCAGATTCCCGCAAAGGTTCGGTCGTGATGTACCGACCTGGTGCGGTTCGGGGGGTGACCCGTTATCCGATTTTGACATGACGGCCCCCCTGAATGGCCGAGTCCGAATGGCAAGATGCCGTAATCACACGAGGTCGCGGCACTCGAAGGTGTGTGCTCTCGTCGACCCTCGGCGCCGTCCGGCCCCCGGCCGGCGTCCGTCCCACCGGAACTCCACCGTCCCCATCGGCTACTCCCTCATCCGCCGGAGGAACCACCATGACCGCACGCTCCACCCGTCGTACGACCGCCGCGCACTCCCGGCTAGCAGCGGTCGGTGCGATCGCGGTCGCAGGCGCCCTGCTGCTCACCGGATGCGGTGACCAGACCGAGAACAGCGGCTCCGGCAGCAGCGACGACCAGTCCTCGAGCGGCGCTCCGCTGGCCGACAAGCTGCCCCAGTCCATTCGCGACAAGGGCACCGTCAAGGTCGGCTCCGACATCGCCTACGCGCCGGTCGAGTTCAAGGACGACTCCGGCAAGACGGTCGGTATCGACCCCGACCTCGCGGACGCCCTGGGCAAGCAGCTCGGCGTGAAGTTCGAGTTCGAGAACGGCACCTTCGACACCCTGGTCACCGGCCTGCGCTCCAAGCGGTACGACATCGCCATGTCCGCGATGACCGACACCAAGGACCGCCAGGAGGGCATCGACGCCGACACCGGCAAGAAGGTCGGCCAGGGCGTCGACTTCGTCGACTACTTCACCGCCGGTGTCTCGATCTACACCAAGAAGGGCGCCGACCAGGGCATCAAGACCTGGTCCGACCTGTGCGGCAAGAAGCTCGTGCTCCAGCGCGGCACGGTCTCCGAGGATCTCGCCAAGGCCGAGAACCAGAAGTGTCCGGCCGGCAAGAAGATCTCCATGGAGGCCTTCGACAACGACCAGCAGGCCCAGACCCGCCTGCGCGCGGGCGGTGCGGACGCCGGCTCCTCCGACTTCCCGGTCGCGGCGTACGCGGTGAAGACCTCGGGCGGCGGCAAGGACTTCGAGCTCGTCGGCGAGCAGGTCGAGGCGGCGCCGTACGGCATCGCGGTCGCCAAGGACAACACGCAGCTGCGCGACGCACTGAAGGCTGCGCTGGACGCGGTGATCGCCAACGGCGAGTACAAGAAGATCATGGACAAGTGGGGCGTGGCGGAAGGCGCCGTCACCGAGGCCGCCGTCAACGGCGGCAAGTGACCGCGCGGCGGGCGCTGAAAGGCAACATCCGTGACTGTTGACATCGACAAGACGGCGGGCGGCCCGGCCGACACCCCGCCGGTCCACCCGGAGGCCATCAAGGCCATCCCGGTCCGGCACTACGGGCGGTACGTCTCCGCGGTCGTCGCGATCGCGCTGCTGGCCGCGGTCGTGTACGCGTTCTCCCAGGGCAAGATCAACTGGGGTGCGATCCCGGACTACTTCTTCGACGACCGTGTCCTGACCGGCATGGGCAAGACGCTCCTGATCACCGTCCTCGCGATGCTGATCGGTGTCGTCGGCGGCATCCTGCTCGCCGTGATGCGGCTGTCGAAGAACCCGGTGACCTCGACCATCGCGTGGTTCTACATCTGGTTCTTCCGCGGCACGCCGGTCCTGGTGCAGCTGGTCGTCTGGTTCAACCTGGGCCTGGTCTTCGAGTACATCAACCTCGGCCCGTTCTACCGCGACGAGTGGTCCGACTTCATGACGCCGTTCCTGACGGCGCTGCTCGGCCTCGGTCTGAACGAGGCCGCGTACATGGCGGAGATCTGCCGCGCCGGTCTGCTGGCGGTCGACGAGGGCCAGACCGAGGCGGCGCACGCGCTCGGCATGAGCCACGCCAAGACGCTGCGCCGGATCGTGGTCCCGCAGGCGATGCGCGTCATCGTGCCGCCGACGGGCAACGAGGTCATCAACATGCTGAAGACGACCTCACTGGTGTCGGTCGTCCAGTACGCCGAGTTGTTCCGGGTCGCCCAGGACATCGGCCAGACCTCCGGCGCCCCGGCCGAGATGCTCTTCCTGGCGGCCGCCTGGTACCTGCTGCTGACCTCGGTCTTCAGCATCGGGCAGTACTACCTGGAGCGGCACTACGCCCGCGGCTCCAGCCGTCAGCTGCCGCCGACGCCGTGGCAGAAGGTCAGGGCGAACATGCTCTCCCTCGGCCGCCCGAAGGGAGGCATGGCATGACCGAGAAGACCGGCAAGATCGAGAAGATCGCCGAGACGGACGGCGCCCGCGTGCGGGACTCCGGGGTCCCCATGGTGAAGGCGGAGGGCGTTCACAAGTCCTTCGGCGCCGTCGAGGTCCTCAAGGGCATCGACCTGGAGGTCAAGCAGGGCGAGGTGTTCTGCCTCATCGGCCCCTCCGGCTCCGGCAAGTCGACGTTCCTGCGCTGCATCAACCACCTGGAGAAGATCAACGCCGGGCGTCTCTACGTCGACGGCGAGTTGGTCGGCTACCGCCAGAAGGGTGACAAGCTCTACGAGCTGAAGGACAGCGAGGTCGCCCTCAAGCGCCGGGACATCGGCATGGTCTTCCAGCGCTTCAACCTGTTCCCGCACATGACGGCCCTGGAGAACGTCATGGAGGCGCCGGTCCAGGTCAAGGGCATGAGCAGGGCCCAGGCCAGGGACCGCGCGCGCGGTCTCCTGGAGCGCGTGGGCCTGGGCGACAAGGCCGGCAACTACCCCTCGCAGCTCTCCGGCGGCCAGCAGCAGCGCGTCGCCATCGCGCGGGCCCTGGCGATGGACCCGAAGCTGATGCTGTTCGACGAGCCGACCTCGGCGCTCGACCCCGAGCTGGTCGGCGACGTCCTCGACGTCATGCGCGACCTCGCCGAGTCCGGCATGACGATGGTCGTCGTCACCCACGAGATGGGCTTCGCCCGCGAGGTCGGCGACAGCCTGGTCTTCATGGACAACGGCGTGGTCGTCGAGTCGGGCAACCCGCGCGACGTCCTGACCGATCCGCAGCACGACCGGACGAAGGCGTTCCTCTCCAAGGTCCTCTGAGGCCACGACGGCGAACAGGGGCGGTACGGATCTCCCGTACCGCCCCTGTTCGCCGTCGTCCTCGCCGTCACCGGCTCACTTCACGGCCAGGAGCAGGGTGTCCGACGGCGAGCACCACACCGGCCGCGCCTCGCCGAAGCCCTTTTCGCGCAGTACGCGCGCGTGCCACGCCGCCGAGGGCATGTCGCCGTCGGCGTGTTCGCCGTAGATCTCGAAACGACGTGCGGTGGGCCCGGCGAGCACCGGGTCCTTGGCGGCGAGCTGCCACCACTCCGACCAGTCCAGCGCGCCCCGGCCCTTGGCCGCGTCCATCCGCGCGTGCCGCTGCGCGCGCTCGGCCGCGTTGATCCGGGGCGTCGTGTCGTCGATCATGTGGTCCGCGTTCATGAAGAGACCACCGTCGCGGACCAGCTCCGCGACCCGGCCGTAGAGATCCGCGAGGGGTTCGGCGTGGAGCCAGTGCAGGGCCGTGGCGGTCAGCACGGCGTCGTACGTGTCGTACGGCAACTGCGCCGGCCAGCCGGGGTCCTTGAGGTCGGCGGTGACGAAGGAGACCCGGTCGTCACCGGCGAAGGTGCCCTCGGCGATGGCGAGGAGCGCGGGGTCGAGGTCCACGCCGGTGCTGGCCGCCTCCGGGAACCGCGCGAGCAGCCGGGCCGTGATGGTGCCGGTGCCGCAGGCCAGGTCGAGCACCCGCGGCGCCGGACCGACGAGCGCCTCGACCATGTCGAGCATGATCCGGAACCGTTCCTCGCGGTCCGGCATGTACCACTCCTGCTGCCGGTCCCAGCTCTGCTGCCACGCCTGCCAGTCGGCTCCCGCCGCGGTGGTCGTGGCGGTCGTGCTGCTCGTCGTCGTGGTGGCGTCCGCGTCCGTCATCGTGCCCCTCCGTGCCTGCGTCACTGTAATACCCTGGAACGACAGTCAGCCATTACTGACCGCAGGCACGACCCTAGAGCCCCTTCGTAAGGACTACAAGTGGAACTGGCCTATTACTCGGACTACGCCGTGCGTCTCGTCAACACCGAGGAACCGTCACGGGGCCAGGATGCGCTGACCTCGGTGGAGGCCGTCCGCGAGCTCTTCGGCGCCAACCAGTCGGCGGCCCGGCGCGCGTCCGACGCCGACGTGACGCGGTTCCGCTCGGTCCGTGGGCGGCTGCGTGCGGTCTTCGAGGCGGCCGACGGCGGCGACGAGACCCTGGCGGTGGACCTGCTGAACTCGCTCCTCCTGGAGTTCCCGGTGAGCCCGCAGATCTCCGGCCACGACCACCGCGCGGAGGACGGCAGCCCGCTGTGGCACATGCACCTGGCGGACCACCCCTCCAACGCGACCGCCGGTTTCGCGGCCATCGCGGCGATGGGCCTGGCCTTCCACCTCACCGAGTACGGCGTCGACCGGCTGGGCCTGTGCGAGGCGGCCCCCTGCCGCAACGCCTACCTGGACACCTCCACCAACCGCTCCCGACGCTACTGCTCGGACCGCTGCGCCACCCGCGCCAACGTGGCGGCCTACCGGGCCCGCAAGCGCCTGGAGGCGGACCGGTCGGCCGGCACCGGCCTGACCGCCGACAGCACCCAGCGGACCACGGCGAACGGCGAACGCTGACCCGCCCGCGGCCGGTACCGGAACCGGACCCGGCCCAGGACCAGGTCCTGCGGGACGACGCCGTAGTCGGTGCTGTCCCCGCCCGCGAACGCGTTGTCCCCGAGTACCCACCAGCCGGACCCGCGCCGTTCGGCCGCCCGCTTGACCACGAGCAGGTCCTGCTGGAAGGGATGCCGCAGCACGACCACGTCACCTGGCCGGACCCGCGCCCCCCAGTGCACGAGCAGCACGTCACCGTGGTGCAGCGTGGGCACCATCGAGGGCCCGGTCACCTCGGCCGGCCCAAAGGGCAGCGCCCCTCTCGCGCGCTCGGTCTCCTGCGACAGTTGCTCCGGCATCACCCGGCACCTCCCCGGTCTTTCCTCCACCAGTCTCAGTCTCACCCCGGACTTTTGTCCTAAGCCCACGGGGGCACCCGGGAAATCGGGTCTCCCAGGGAGTAATGTCCCCCCTGAGAAGACGATCACGAGGAAGGAATGCTCCATGCTTTCCCGCCTGTTTGCCCCCAAGGTCACGGTCAGCGCCCACTGCGACCTGCCCTGCGGCGTGTACGACCCTGCCCAGGCCCGCATCGAGGCGGAGTCGGTGAAGGCCGTCCAGGAGAAGATGGCCGGCAACGACGACCCGCACTTCCAGACGCGCGCCACGGTCATCAAGGAGCAGCGCGCCGAGCTCGCGAAGCACCACGTCTCCGTGCTGTGGAGCGACTACTTCAAGCCCCCGCACTTCGAGAAGTACCCGGAGCTGCACCAGCTGGTCAACGACACCCTGAAGGCCCTGTCGGCCGCCAAGGGCTCGAAGGACCCGGCCACCGGACAGAAGGCCCTGGACTACATCGCCCAGATCGACAAGATCTTCTGGGAGACCAAGAAGGCCTGACGAAGGTCAGTGCCCCGGGGCCGGCGATCGGTGCACCATCGCAGGCCGCAGGACAGCCCGAAGGGGCCCGGCCGCCATCCTGGCCGGGCCCCTTCGGCGTTGCCGTGGTCAGGGGTTCTCCGCGGTCGCCCCTCTACGGGGCTGCTCCGTCTCGCGCTTCGTACCGGGGCCGGCGGTGCGGGCGTCCGGCTCGGGACCTGCCGCGCACTCCGGGTTGCGGCACGGGCCGGGTCCCCGGGCCGGGACCCACGCGCCCAGCGTCTTGTGGCGCCGGGCAACCGATTCGACTGGCTGTCCGCACACGGGACAGACGTACGTGTCGCTGTCCATGCTCCCAGGTTAGAGCGGTCGGCGGCTCAGCGCTTGCGGTGGTACGTGCGCACCACCACGCCGTTGCCGAAGGCCCGCACCGAGTCCGTGGCGAACTCGGAGACCTCGAACCCGGAGGCGAACATCGGCATGCCGGTGCCGAGGACCACCGGGTAGGTCTTGATGACCAGTTCGTCGACCTCGTCGACCAGCTCCCCGGCGACGACCGACCCGCCGCACAGGTAGATGTCCAGGGCGCCGTCCTCCGCCTTGAGCTCCCGGACCCGGCCGGCCAGGTCCGTCGAGACGATCTCGACGTTGGGGTCGGGCGACTCGGTGAGCGTGCGCGAGGCGACGTACTCACGCAGGTGTGCGTACGGACTGGTGATGCCCTCCTTGAGGGCCAGGTCGTAGCTGGCCCTCCCCTGGACGACCGTGTCGAACCGCTTGTGGGGCAGATCGTCGAGGCCGAGCGCCCGGCGGCCCTGGGTGGCGATCGTCTCCGGGTACTCCGCCTTCAGGAAGTCGAGGAACTCCTCGTCCACGAACGGGTACATGAACGACGCGTCGCCGCCCGGACCGCCGATGAAGCCGTCGATCGAACAGGCGACGAAATACGTGAGCTTGCGCAAACCGGTTCCCCCTGCAGGTCGGTGTCGTTGACCACTACGACCACAGTACTTCATGTGTAGTTGTTTGAGGGAGTGGTTTTCTAGGTCAGCGGGTCCGCGGCTCGCGCCACATGGGCCACATCCGGGGGCCGTCCGGCAGATCCAGGGCCCGCCCGGTGAACTCGAAGCCGAGGCGCTCGTACAGCACCTTGCCCCGGGCGCTGCTCGCCTCCAGGCAGGCGGGCAGCCCCTCGCGGTCGCAGCGGTCGAGGACGCTCTCGATCAGCGCGGTGCCCAGGCCCTCGCCCTGCCGCCCGGGGACCACTCCGATCATCCACAGGTACTCGTGGGCTCGGTCCGTGGGGTGGATGCCGTCCGTGAGGCGGGCTATCGCCTCCACGCGCTCGTTGTCCGGGTCGACGGCCTCGCGGATCCGGGCGGGGGCGTCCCTGGTGCTCCCCCCGGACCCGCCGTCCGGCTCCGGGCCGCCGGGCTCGGCCGCGGGGACGGGCAGCCACAGCGCGCAGGCGGCGCCGTCCTCGGTGAGGTCGATGCGTCCGTCGGCGAGGACGGCGTCGGCGAACGCGGCCATGAGCCGGTGGTGCGTGCGTCGCCGGTAGTCCGTGCCGGGGAAGACCCAACTGCTCACCGGATCGTCCTGGAAGGCCTCGTCCAGCAGCCGGACCACCAGATCCCGGTCGTCCGCCCCCGCCGTCCGGATCACCACGCCCATGCCTCGCTCCTCGCCTCAACATCGCTCGTGTGTAAGGCGGTTGAGCCTAGCCGGTGGGTCCGCGCGCCCGGCGAGGGAGACAGGGAGGCGGGCCCCGCACACCGTGGGGAAGTGCGGGACCCGCCGGACCGGAGCCGTCGGCGGTGCGGCCGTACGTCGGTCAGGTGCCGTACGGCCCTGCACGTGCTCCGGGGTCTTGCGCGCCCGTCCCGTCGGTTCTCGCCCGCCGGGCCGGGCGGAGTGACCGGGTACGGGACGGCCGGTGCGCCGGGGTGGCCGTCAGGTGCTGCGCCGGGTCACGAACTCGGCCAGCGCGAGCAGGCCGCCCGCCGCCTCCGGGTCGGGCACGGCACGGGCCAGCTCCTGCATGGCTCTCGCCATCCGGTCGGCCGCCTGGGCCTGCGCCCAGTCCCGGCCGCCGGCCCGCTCCACCGCCAGGGCGGTGCGCTCCAGGTCCTCCTTGTCCTCGTCGTACGGTGCCGCGTACAGCTCGGCGAGTTCGGCGGCGGCAGGGGTGCCGGAGGTGAGGGCGGCGACCACCGGCAGCGACTTCTTGCGGGCGGCCAGGTCCGCACCGGCCGGCTTGCCGGTGTGGCGCGGGTCGCCCCATATGCCGATCACGTCGTCGATGAGCTGGAAGGCCATCCCCGCCTCACGGCCGAAGGCGTCCAGGGCCTCGACGTCCTCCGCGGCGGCGCCCGCGTACAGGGCGCCGAGGGCACAGGCACAGCCCAGCAGCGCACCCGTCTTGGCCTCGGCCATGGCGAGCGTCTCGTCGAGGGTGACCTCCCCCGGCGGGCGCCCCTCCATGGCCGTGTCCGCGTGCTGGCCCTCGCACAGCTCCATGACGCAGTCGGAGAGCCGGGCGGCCGCCGCCGCGGACGCCGGGTGCGGGTCCGCCGCGAGCAGCCGCAGGGCGAGCGCCTGGAGGGCGTCCCCGGCGAGGATCGCGTCGGCGTCACCGAACACGGTCCACGCGGTGGGCCGATGACGCCGGGTGGCGTCCCGGTCCATCACGTCGTCGTGCAGCAGGGTGAAGTTGTGGGCCAGTTCCACCGCCGCCGCGGCTCGGCCGGCCGCGGCACGGGCCGCCGGCCCGCCGAGCGCGGTCGCCGCCGTGAGGACGAGCGCGGGGCGGATCGCCTTGCCCGCGTTGCCCGCCGCGGGCGTACCGTCCGCGTGCTGCCAGCCGAAGTGGTAGAGCGCGACCCGGCGCATCGAATCGGGCAGCGATGCGAGGGCGGAGCGCAGTTCGGGGTCGACCGACGCCCGGGACTCCCTCAGGAGCGTGACCGCCTCGTGCCCTTCGGTCATCACCGGCCCCTGTCCCCCGGACGACTCCCCCGGCTCCTTGTCCCGCTGTGTGCCGATGGGCCCGCGCCTCTCCGGCGTTCCGGTGGAACGGCGCGTCGCGGTGGCGCCGCGCCGGATCTCCGTCATGGACTCACCTTCCCCCTGGGCCCGTCCGTACCCCGGGGGTGTACCCGCCCGGGAGGGCGGGAACACGGCGTCCGGGACAGTGACGTCACCGCCAGCGGCCGATCTCGACGTTCTCCAGGACGCCGAGCGCGTCCGGCACGAGGACCGCGGCCGAGTAGTAGGCCGTGACCAGGTACTTGATGACGGCCTGTTCGTTGATGCCCATGAAGCGCACCGACAGACTCGGCTCGATCTCGTCGGGGATGCCGGTGGCCCGCAGGCCGATGACTCCCTGGTCCTGCTCCCCGGTACGCATCGCGATGATCGAGGTCGTACGGGCCTCGGTGACCGGGATCTTGTTGCACGGGTAGATCGGCACACCGCGCCAGGTCGGGATCCGGTTGCCCGCGACGTCGATCGTCTCGGGGACGAGTCCGCGCTTGTTGAACTCGCGGCCGATGGCGGCGATGGCCCGCGGGTGGGCGAGCAGCAGCTTGGTGCCGCGTCGGCGGCTCAGCAGTTCGTCGAGGTCGTCCGGACCGGGCACGCCGTCGTGCGGCTGGATGCGCTGGTCGTACTCGCAGTTGTGCAGCAGGCCGAACTCACGGTTGTTGACGAGTTCGTGCTCCTGACGCTCCTTCAGCGCCTCGACCGTCAGCCGGATCTGCTGCTCGGTCTGGTTCATCGGCTGGTTGTACAGGTCGGCCACGCGCGAGTGGATGCGCAGCACGGTCTGGGCGACGCTCAGTTCGTACTCACGGGGCCGGGCCTCGTAGTCGACGAAGGTGTGCGGGATGTCCGGCTCGCCGCTGTGGCCGGCGGCGAGGTCGATCTCCTTCTCACCGTGCTTGTTGGTGCGCTGCTCCGGTACGGCGCGTCGCTGCTCCAGGTGGGCGCGCAGGGAGTCCGCCCGCTCCGCGACCTGCTCCACCTCCTGGCGGGGCAGCACCAGCACCGTGCAGGCGGTGACCGTACGGGCGGTGTACTCCCAGATGGCGTCCCCGTCCAGGAGCGCCTGGTCGCCGAAGTAGGCGCCGTCGGCGAGGACGCCGAGCACCGCGTCGTCGCCGTAGGGACCGGTGCCGATCTTCTCGATCTTGCCGTGCGCCAGCAGATAGACCTCGTCGGCCCGGCCGCCGAACGAGGCGATCACCTCGCCGGGGCCGAACTCCCGCTGCTCACAGCGCTGCGCGAGCTCCGACAGGACCTCGTCGTCCTCGTACGAGCGCAGGGCCGGCAGCTCGCCCAGCTCCGCGGGGATGACCTCGACCCGGTCTCCGGTCTTCACGAACGTCACGCGGCCGTCGCCGACGGCGAAGGTCATACGCCGGTTCACCCGGTACGTGCCGCCCTGAATGTCCACCCAGGGGAGCGTGCGCAGCAGCCAGCGCGAGCTGATCTCCTGCATCTGAGGAACGGACTTGGTGGTGGTGGCCAGGTTCCGCGCGGCCGCCGTGCCGAGGCTCTGCTGCGGCCTGGTCTGCTCGGTGCGGACCTCTTCGCCTACCGACATAAGGAATTGCCCTCCCGGTCATGCCGGACGACTGCGCCCGGCATCGATGTGCGTGGACCAGCCTTCCTCACCGAGCGTGCTGGTGCTATTACACGAAAGAGCGGGAATGGATCACACGCGGCCGGGGCAGACATGGGGGCTTGTTCGGCGTCTTGGCGACATGTCCGACTCCGGCCGTCCTGGGTCCGACACCATCGGCCGGGAGGAGATTGTCCGAAACGGCTCGCACACGGACCGAACAAGTAATAGAAGGCGCTCCGTTTCGGTACAAGCTCCGTACGAGGCGGTCGCGTCGGGCGGTCGTCGCGCAGCGTGAAGGAGCCGGCCGTGGCTTCACCCATGTCCGCGAGCAGTTTTCTCAAGGCCCTCAAGGCGGAGGGCCTCACCGTCGTCGAGGTGGGCGACTGGCGGGACCACAACCGCAATCACAAGGGACCCTGGGGGCCCGTGCACGGTGTGCTGCTCCACCACACGGTCACCAAGGGCAGCGCGCGGACGGTGGAGATCTGCCGCGAGGGCCACGCGGACCTGCCCGGCCCGCTGTGCCACGGCGTCATCACCAAGGACGGCAAGGTCCATCTGGTCGGCTACGGCCGCGCCAACCACGCCGGTCTCGGCGACGACGACGTCCTGCGCGCGGTGATCGCGGAGAAGGCCCCACCCCCGGACAACGAGGCCGACACCGACGGCAACCGGCACTTCTACGGCTTCGAGTGCGAGAACCTCGGCGACGGCGACGATCCCTGGCCGGCGGCGCAGCTGGAGGCGATCGAGCGGGCCGCCGCGGCCGTGTGCCGCCACCACGGCTGGAACGAGCGGTCCGTCCTCGGTCACCTGGAGTGGCAGCCGGGGAAGGTGGATCCGCGCGGATTCACGATGGCCTCGATGCGGGAGCGGATCCGCGACCGGCTGAAGTGATCCCGGACCGGCCGCAGCGCCCCGGGGACCGACCGGGCCGGGACCACCCGGTGACCGGCCGAGGCGAGGTGTCCGCCGCGGGCGACGGCGTGACAATGGCGGAGTGACCGGCACCGACACCCCCGACCTCGCCGCCGCCCTGCGGCCCCGTCTGCCCTCTCCCCTGCAGGAGGCGGCCGACGAACGCTTCGAGCGGCACGGTGTCCGGCTGCTGCTCAAGCGGGACGATCTGATCCACCCCGAGCTGGTCGGCAACAAATGGCGGAAACTGGCGCCGAATCTGGCCACGGCGAACGGACGTCCGGTCGTCACGTTCGGCGGCGCGTACTCCAACCACCTGCGGGCCGCGGCCGCCGCGGGCCGGCTGCTCGGGCTGCCCACGGTGGGCGTCGTCCGCGGTCAGGAACTGGCGGACATGCCGCTCAACCCCTCGCTGGCCCGGTGTGCCGCCGACGGCATGCGGCTGCACTTCGTCGACCGCTCGACATACCGCCGCAAGACCGAACCGGAGATCCTTGCCGCCCTGCTGCGCGCGGTGGACGCCGAGGACGCCGTCGTCGTCCCCGAGGGCGGCAGCAACGCCCGGGCCGTCCGCGGCTGCCGCGCGCTGGGCGGGGAGCTGGGCGAACACGCCGACGTGACCGCCGTCGCCTGCGGCACCGGTGGCACGCTGGCCGGGCTGGCCGCCGGTCTCCCTCCGGGGCGGCGGGCCCTCGGCATACCCGTACTCAAGGGCGGTTTCCTTGAGGGCGACATACGGCGGCTCCAGCAGCGTGCGTTCGGCGGGCCGCGCGGCGTCTGGAGCCTGGACGAGCGCTTCCACCACGGCGGCTACGCCCGCACGACACCCGGCCTCGACGCCTTCGCCGAGGACTTCGAACGTCGCCACGGCCTGCCCGTGGAGCGCGTCTACGTCGCCAAGATGCTGTACGCCCTGCTCGCGCTGGCCGAGGAGGGCGCCTTCCCTCGCGGGACGACCCTGGCGGCTGTCGTGACCGGCCGGCCCTTCCCCTGACCCCGAGCGGCCCCCGCCGCCGCGCCCGTGCGCCCGCTCAGGTGGTCTCCCGGTAGGCCGCCGCCTCCTCCAGGTCCAGTCGGCGCAGCAGCGTCCGGAGCATCTCGTCGTCGATGTAGCGGCCGTCCCGCAACCGGACGAAGACCTCGCGCTCGGCGCTGATCATCTCCCGGGAGAGCCGCCGGTAGGTGTCGTCGACGGTCTCGCCGGTGACGGGGTTGACCTGGCCCAGCCGCTCCCAGACGGCGTTGCGGCGGCGCTCCAGGACCGTACGGAGACGGTCGGCGAGGGGCACCGGCAGCGTGTTGCGCTCGTCGGCCAGCAGATCCTCCAGGCGCTGCTCCGCGACCCGCGAGGCCTGCGCCTGGGCGTTCGCCTCCGCCAATGTCTCGGCCTGCGCGTCGTGCGCCGGGAACTTCAGCAGGCGGATCAGCGGCGGCAGGCTGACGCCCTGGACGACCAGCGTGCCGATGACCGTCGTGAAGGTCAGGAAGAGGATGAGGTTGCGCTCGGGAAAGGGCTCGCCCCCGTGCACGGTGAGCGGGATGGAGAAGGCGATGGCCAGGGAGACCACGCCGCGCATCGCGGCCCAGCCGATCACGAACGGCCCCTTCCAGGAGAGGTCGCCCTCACGCGCGCGTACGCGTGCCGACAGCCGGGGCAGGAAGGTCGCCGGGTACACCCACACGAACCGCGCCACGGCGACCACCAGGAAGACGGCGAGGGCGTACCAGGCGGCGTCGGCACCCTTGTACTCGCCCAGTCCCTTGAGAACGACGGGCAACTGGAGTCCGATGAGGGCGAACACGGCCGACTCCAGGACGAACGCGACCATCTTCCACACCGCCTCCTCCTGGAGCCGGGTGGCGAAATCGACCTCCCACGCGCGGTGGCCCAGGTAGAGCGCGACGACGACCACCGCGAGCACCCCGGAGGCGTGCATCTGCTCGGCCACCGCGTACGCGACGAACGGGATCAGCAGGGAGAGCGTGTTCTGCAGCAGCGCCTCCGTCAGGTGGGTGCGCAGCCAGTGCAGCGGCACCATCAGGACCAGCCCGACACCGACACCGCCCACCGCGGCGATCAGGAACTCGCCGATCCCGCCGGCCCAGGTGGCGCCCTCGCCGACGGCCGCCGCGAGCGCCACCTTGAAGGCGGTGATCGCCGTGGCGTCGTTCACCAGGGACTCGCCCTGGAGGATCGTGGTGACCCGGGAGGGCAGCCCCACGCGGCGGGCGACCGCCGTGGCCGCGACAGCGTCCGGCGGTGCCACGACCGCGCCGAGCACCAGGGCCGCGGTCAGCGGCAGGCCCGGCACGACGAGGTACGCCGCGCAGCCGACGACGAAGGTGGCGAACAGGACGTAGCCCACGGACAGCAGCGCCACGGGCCGGGCCTGCGCCCGCAGGTCCAGGTAGGAGCTGTCGGTGGCCGCCGTGTAGAGCAGCGGGGGCAGCAGCAGGGGCAGGACGATGTGCGGGTCGAGGGTGTAGTCGGGCACGCCGGGGACATAGCTCACCGCCAAGCCCGCCGCGACCAGCAGCAGCGGCACCGGTACCGGCACGCGCCGTCCCGCCGCGGCGACCGCGGCACTGCCCGCCACCAGCAACAGCAGCGGCATCACGTCCATCGGCCTCGCCCGCCCTCGTTTTCCCGCGCGGTCGTCCGCGCACCCGTCGTAACCTGGCAATCATGAAACAGTGCACGCACGCCGACGCGCTGCCGCACCCGGAACCCGAGCCGTGCGGCGAGACCTGCCCGGAGTGCCTGGCCGAGGGCACGGACCCGGTGCAGCTGAGGCTGTGCCTCAGCTGCGGTCACGTCGGCTGCTGCGACTCCTCGCCGAGGCAGCACGCGACGGCGCATCACAAGGAGACCGGTCACCCGGTGATGCGGACCTTCGAACCCGGGGAGAGCTGGCGCTGGTGCTTCGTCGACCACGTCCTCGTGTGACCTCTGCCCGGGACGGTTCGAACGTCTGACGTCTGGGTACGTCAACCCGGCGCGCGCTCTTCCGATTTGAGCCCGCCGACCCCCTAGCCACTGTACGTGTTCGTGTGTTTACTATGAGTGACAGCACGGGGTTGGGGTCTCGGGGACAGGAAACTTCGGAGCGCGATAACGTCACCGCTGAACCATGTATCGCGTTGTCCCGAGGGGCGCCCCCCTCGGCCCTGTAACGCTTGTACCACCTTGGAGGTGAGGGTGTCCCAGATCGCAGGCGAGCCCGCGACCCAGGACTTCGTCGAAGTCCGGCTGCCGGCCGCGGGTGCCTACCTGTCGGTGCTGCGTACGGCGACGGCCGGCCTCGCAGCTCGTTTGGACTTCACCCTCGACGAGATCGAGGACCTGCGCATCGCAGTCGACGAGGCCTGCGCGATCCTGCTTCAGCAGGCCGTGCCCGGCTCGGTGCTCAGTTGCGTCTTCCGCCTCGTCGACGACTCGCTCGAGGTCACCGTCTCGGCGCCGACCACGGACGGCCACGCCCCCTCGCGGGACACCTTCGCCTGGACGGTGCTCTCCGCCCTCGCGGGCAAGGTCTCCTCCGCCGTGGACGAGGACAAAACCGTTTCGATCAGCCTCTACAAACAGCGCGGCGCGGGACCCGGGCCGACGTGAGGGACGGGGACGGGCCGGTGCGGGACGAAGAGCGCGGTACACGGGAGCTGCCGGCCGAGGGCACACGTTCTCCGAACGAGGCGCGACGCACGGCGGACGGCATCGACGGCATCCCCGAGCAGGCCCGGCCGCATCCGGAGGACGAGACCTCACCCGAGGCCGTCGCTCCGGGCGACGGGCAGCGGACCGGGGACACCCCCGTCCCGCCCGTCCGAGCGGAGGCGCGGGCTCGGGAAAGGGCGACGGACGGGACGATGAGCGAGCACGGGCGACACTCCGACGACCACGCGCCGGGTGCACGGGGCACGCAGGGCACACGGCACGACCCGCAGGACCGCAGCGGTGCGCGCCTCCTGTTCGCCGAGCTGCGCACGCTGGCGAAGGACGGCCCGGAGTACGCGGAGTTGCGCAACCGGCTGGTCCGCATGCACCTGCCGCTCGTGGAGCACCTCGCGCGCCGCTTCCGCAACCGCGGCGAGCCCCTGGACGACCTCACCCAGGTCGCCACCATCGGCCTGATCAAGTCGGTGGACCGCTTCGACCCGGACCGCGGGGTGGAGTTCTCCACGTACGCGACGCCCACGGTCGTCGGTGAGATCAAGCGGCACTTCCGGGACAAGGGCTGGGCGGTGCGCGTCCCGCGCCGGCTCCAGGAGCTGCGGCTGGCCCTGACGACGGCCACGGCGGAGCTCTCCCAGCTGCACGGCCGCTCCCCCACGGTCCACGAGCTCGCCGAGAAGCTGGCGATCTCGGAGGAGGAGGTCCTGGAGGGCCTGGAGTCGGCCAACGCGTACTCCACGCTGTCCCTGGACGTCCCGGACACCGACGACGAGTCCCCCGCGGTCGCCGACACCCTCGGCGCCGAGGACGAGGCCCTCGAAGGGGTCGAGTACCGGGAATCGCTCAAGCCGCTCCTCGAGGACCTGCCGCCGCGGGAGAAGCGCATCCTGCTGCTGCGCTTCTTCGGCAACATGACCCAGTCCCAGATCGCGCAGGAGGTCGGGATCTCGCAGATGCACGTCTCCCGGCTGCTCGCCCGCACGCTGGCGCAGCTGCGGGAGAAGCTGCTCGTCGAGGAGTAGCGCGAGCTCGCCCGGCAGCGGGCGGGGCGTCTCCCGGCTACTTCCGGGCGTTGCCCGGTCCCCGGATCCCGAGGGCCAGGGTGGTCTCGGGATTGATGAGCAGGTACAGAGCGGTGAGCGCCAGGACGCCGAGCACGACGCCCGCCGGGACGGCCAGGCCGTCGGCCCCCGCCATGTTGTAGGCGACGGGCAGCGCCATGATCTGCGTGATCACGGCCGGGCCCCGGCTCCAGCCCCGCAGCCGGATCAGTCCGCGGGCGGCGAGCAGCGGCAGCAGGGCGAGGACGATCAGGGTGATGCCGCCGGTGACGGCCGAGGTCCGGTCGTCGGGGTGCCCGGTGAGGCCCCCCACGAGCATCCAGGCGCCGCCGACGACGAGCGCCAGGCCCTCCAGCGCGGCGATCGCGGCCGCGGCGGTCACTCGTGCGGGACGCGGCTCTGCCTCTTCGGCGACTGAGGAGGCGGGGTCGGGGGTCTGCTCACTGCTCACCCCTGCAGGGTAGCCCTCGGCGCGTCCGCGCCCCCGGCCGCCCGGGTGTCGGGCGTATCACGCGATGCGGGTCCCCGGTGGGGATCTTCACATCGGTCTGGGCCGAGTACCGCCCAGTAGGTACCCTGCACACCATGCGTGCACTTCTCGTGGTCAATCCGGCGGCAACCACCACGAGCGCGCGTACGCGCGACGTGCTGATCCACGCGCTCGCGAGCGAGATGAAGCTGGAGGCGGTCACCACCGAGTACCGCGGCCATGCGCGCGACCTGGGCCGGCAGGCGGCACAGAGCGACGACATCGACCTGGTGGTGGCCCTCGGCGGCGACGGCACGGTGAACGAGGTCGTCAACGGCCTCCTGCACGCGGGCCCCGACCCGGAGCACCTGCCCGGTCTCGCGGTGGTCCCCGGTGGTTCGACCAACGTCTTCGCCCGCGCCCTGGGCCTGCCCAACCACGCGGTGGAGGCCACCGGGGCCCTGCTGGACGCCCTGCGCGAGGGCAGCGAGCGGACCGTCGGCCTCGGACTGGCGTCCGGTACCCCGGGTTCGGAGGACGAGGCGGTCCCGGCCCGCTGGTTCACCTTCAACGCCGGCCTGGGCTTCGACGCCGGCGTGGTCGGCCGTGTCGAGCAGCACCGCGAGCGCGGCAGGAAGTCGACGCACGCCCTCTATGTCCGCCAGGTGGTTCGCCAGCTCATCGGCGAACCGCACCGCCGCAGCGGGACGATCACTCTGGAGCGGGCGGGCGAGGATCCGGTCACGGATCTGGTGCTGTCCATAGTCTCGAACACCTGTCCCTGGACGTTCCTCGGCAACCGTCCGATCTACGCCTCTCCCCAGGCGTCGTTCGACACCGCGCTCGACGTCTTCGGCCTCAGCCGGCTGTCGACGGCCGCGGTTGCCCGGTATGGCACCCAGTTGCTCACTTCGTCCCCCGAGCGCGGACCGCGCGGCCGGCACGCGGTCGCCCTGCACGATCTGACGGACTTCACCTTGCATTCGAAGGTGCCCCTGCCCCTTCAGATGGACGGTGACCACCTGGGGTTGCGCACCAGCGTCGCGTTCACAGGCGTACGCCGTGCACTGCGTGTGATTGTGTGAGCAGAAGGGGCGAAAGTCCTTTCACTCGAACGTTTAGACCAGGATCCACCCCATGGAAGTACGGCTGTGACCTAGTCGACACCGAAGAATCAAAAAAAACTTTCCGGAAGGGGTTGTATCCGCCGCCGAGGTTTGCGAGTCTCTTCTTGGCGATCGGGACAGCCCGCAGGACCGGCATCCACAGATCACCGGAACCCCTCTTCAAACCACAGGACCACGCCAGGGAACCTGGCGCTAGGCCCTTCCCTTGTTGAGGGATTCGTGAAAGCGTTCACATTCACAAGCATCCCAGCATGTAATACCAAGGAGAGGTAGCAGCCATGGACTGGCGTCACCGCGCCGTTTGCCGCGAGGAAGACCCCGAGCTCTTCTTCCCCATCGGCAACACCGGTCCCGCGCTGCTGCAGATCGAGGAAGCCAAGGCCGTCTGCCGTCGCTGCCCCGTCATGGAGCAGTGCCTGCAGTGGGCGCTCGAGTCCGGCCAGGACTCCGGCGTCTGGGGTGGTCTCAGCGAGGACGAGCGCCGCGCAATGAAGCGCCGTGCCGCCCGCAACCGGGCTCGTCAGGCCTCCGCCTGACAACCCACCCCTACTGACAGCCTCAGCTTGGCGGCGCGTACAGCGAGTACGCATCCCCCGCTCCCGAGCCGCAGCGCGCAGTACCCCCGATGCGCATCGGACGATGTAGCGCACGAGCACAGGCCTCGGACCTTCACCGGTCCGGGGCTTTTTGCTGTGCCCACCACCCGACGGCTGCTACTTCCCGGCGGGCACCGGAATGTCGAGGATCACCCGGCAACCCTGCTCCGCGGCGGGAACCATGTCGAAGGTGCCGCCCAGTTCACCCTCCACGAGGGTGCGGACGATCTGGAGCCCCAGGTTGCCGGAGCGGTGCGGGTCGAAGTCGTCGGGCAGGCCGACGCCGTCGTCCTGGACGGTGACCAGCAGCCGGGCCTCCTTGGTCGTGCCGCCACGGACCGCCGAGACCTCGACCGTGCCGGTGTCGCTGTCCCGGAAGCCGTGCTCCAGGGCGTTCTGCAGCACCTCGGTCAGCACCATGGACAGCGGGGTGGCGACCTCGGCGTCGAGGATGCCGAAGCGTCCGGTGCGCCGGCCGGTGACCCTGCCCGGGGAGATCTCGGCCACCATCGCCAGCACACGGTCGGCGATCTCGTCGAACTCCACGCGCTCGTCCAGGTTCTGGGAGAGCGTCTCGTGCACGATCGCGATCGAACCAACCCGGCGCACGGCCTCCTCCAGCGCCTCGCGGCCCCGGTCGGACTCGATGCGCCGGGCCTGCAGGCGCAGCAGGGCCGCCACCGTCTGGAGGTTGTTCTTCACCCGGTGGTGGATCTCCCGGATGGTGGCGTCCTTGGTGATCAACTCGCGCTCGCGACGACGCAGTTCCGTCACGTCGCGCAGGAGCACCAGTGAACCGATGCGGGTCCCCTTGGGCTTGAGCGGGATGGCGCGGAACTGGATCACCCCGTCGTGCGCCTCGATCTCGAACTCGCGCGGTGCCCAGCCGCTGGCCACCTTGGCGAGCGCTTCGTCCACCGGCCCGCGGGACGGGGCGAGTTCGGCGGTGGTCCGGCCCAGGTGATGGCCGACCAGGTCGGCGGCCAGACCCATGCGGTGATAGGCCGACAGCGCGTTCGGGGAGGCGTACTGGACGATGCCGTCCCCGTCGACCCGGATCAGGCCGTCGCCGACACGGGGCGAGGCGTCCATGTCGACCTGCTGGTTCTCGAACGGGAAGGCGCCGGCCGCGATCATCTGGGCGAGGTCGGACGCGCTTTGCAGGTAGGTGAGTTCGAGGCGGCTCGGTGTACGCACCGTGAGCAGGTTGGTGTTGCGGGCGATGACCCCGAGGACGCGTCCCTGACGGCGTACCGGAATGGACTCGACGCGGACCGGGACCTCCTCGCGCCACTCGGGGTCGCCCTCGCGCACGATGCGGCCCTCGTCCAGGGCGGCGTCCAGCATGGGGCGCCGGCCGCGCGGGACGAGGTGGCCGACCATGTCGTCCTGGTACGAGGTGGGGCCGGTGTTGGGGCGCATCTGGGCGACGGAGACATAGCGCGTGCCGTCGCGGGTGGGGACCCACAGGACCAGGTCGGCGAAGGAGAGGTCGGACAGCAGCTGCCACTCCGAGACCAGCAGATGGAGCCACTCGAGGTCGGAGTCGTCGAGCGCGGTGTGCTGGCGTACGAGTTCGTTCATGGAGGGCACGGGGCTGAGCGTACCTGGCGGTACGGACAGCGATCGAAACCAGCCGCCGGCCACTGCTCCCCCGTCCCCGACGCGGACCGGACGGACCCCGGAAACACCCGCGGGCCGCGGCGCCTGAGAGGGACCCTCAACCCTCCCGGCACCGCAGCCCGGAGCAACATCGGCCGTGGGGTGTGCGGTCCCGGTCGGCCGAAGGATGAGGAGCCGGGGCAGTCAGGGCAGAGAGCTCCGGTTCCTCGGTCCGTCCTCCTGTGCGGGGAGGACGGAAGCCTGGCGATCACCTTGCGTGAGCGACACCGTCGGTGCCTCAGCGTCCATTGTGGACTAGACCACTAACCGTGTCCATGCGGTGGACGTCCTTTGTTGTTGGCGGCCGGCGCCGGCTGCACCCCCGTCCGGCAGCCGCCAGAAGCCTAACCCTGTTGGCTCAGCCTCGGGGCCAGACCGCCAGGGCAATTTCCGCGAGCGCCTCCAGTTCCGCCCGGCTCGCGCCGTCGCGCGCCTGCTGGGACATGCCCTGGATCATCGCGCCGGTGTACCGGGCGAGGGCGGCGGCGTCGGTGTCCGGCGGCAGCACGCCCTGGTCCACGTCGGCCTCGATCCGGCTCTCGATGGCGGCGATGTTGGCGTTGCGCCGCTCCCGCAGGGACTCCCCGACCTCGGCGGTCGAGCAGTTGGCGGCCGCGTGGACGACGAGGCATCCGTGCGGCCGGCCGGGGGCCGTGTACTCGGCGGCGGCCTCGCGCAGCATCCGCTCTATGCCGGCGCGCGCGGTCGGCTCCTCGGCGAGTGCGCGGTCGCCGAACGAGCCGTACCGCACTCCGTACTCCCGGACGACCTCCTCGAACAGCGAGCGCTTGTCGCCGAAGGCGGCGTAGAGGCTCGGGGCGCCGATGTCCATGACCCGCGTCAGGTCGGAGACGGAGGTGGCCTCGTACCCGTGCTCCCAGAACGCCAGGAGCGCAGCCTCCAGCGCCGTCGCCCGGTCGAAGGAGCGCGGGCGTCCGCGGGTCCTGGCCGCTCCGCCCCGGGCAGGGACTTCGGACTGCTCGGTCTTCTCGCCGCTCACCATGGAGTGCATTTTATAGCGGCCACTAGATAAAAGTCTCCGGCCTGTTGTACGGTCATTTCTGTAGCGACCGCTAGCAAACTAGAAGGGGGCGCCGGGATGGGCGTGCTTGCGGGCAGGACGGCACTCGTCACGGGAGCGAGCAGGGGCATCGGGCGGGGCATCGCGGAGCGACTGGGCCGAGACGGCGCCCGGGTCGCGGTGCACTACGGGAGCAACGGGGCGGCGGCGAAGGACACGGCCGCCGCTATCGAGGCGGCGGGCGGATCGGCGTTCACCATCCGGGCGGACCTGGGCGCACCCGGCGCCGCCGAGGCACTGTGGGAGGAGTTCGACAGACACGCCGACGGGCTGGACATCCTGGTCAACAACGCGGGGATCGGCAGCACCCGCCCCATCGGGGAGACAGGGGAGGCGGAGTACGACGCGGTCTTCACGGTCAACGTGAAGGCGCCGTTCTTCATCCTCAAGCACGGCATGGGCCGGCTGCGCGACGGCGGCCGGGTCGTCAACATCTCGTCGGGCCTGGCCCGCACGGCCGTGATGCCGGACAACATGGCGTACGCGATGACGAAGGGCGCACTCGACGTCTTCTCACGCGACCTCTCCAAGGTGCTGGGTGCCCGCGGCATCACGGTGAACTCGGTTGCGCCCGGCATCATCGACACGGACAACACGGCCGCGCTGCTGCACGGCAGGCCGGACGGCTGGGAGCAGGCGGCGGCGTTCTCGGCGCTGGGCGGGGTGGGGGCGCCGGCCGAGGTGGCCGACGTGGTCGCGTTCCTCGCCTCGCACGGGGGCCGGTGGGTCACGGGAAGCTGGGTGGACGCCACGGGAGGTTCACTGACCTGACACCACCGACGCGACGGTGCCACCCGCCCGACCGATTCGCCGCGCCCTCGGGGACCCGCTCTGTTAGATTGGTCTAAACCACATAGCCAGTCCCGGGCCCCGGGTGAGTCCTCTCTTCGAAACGGCAGGCCAGCGTGGAAGTTGTCATCGTTCCCGATGCCAAGGCGGGCGGCGAACTCATAGCCGAAGCCATGGCGCAGCTGCTCCGGCGCAAGCCCGACGCCCTGCTCGGGGTGGCCACCGGCTCGACGCCGCTGCCCGTGTACGAGGCGCTGGCGGCCAAGGTGCGTTCGGGTGCCGTGGAGACCGCGCGGGCACGGATCGCCCAGCTCGACGAGTACGTGGGGCTGCCCGCGAAGCACCCGGAGTCGTACCGCTCGGTGCTGCGGCGCGAGGTGCTCGAGCCGCTGGGCATCGGCATGGACGCCTTCATGGGCCCCGACGGGACGGCCACGGACGTGCAGGGCGCGTGCGAGGCCTACGACCGGGCGCTGAGCGGGGCCGGCGGGGTCGACCTCCAGCTGCTGGGCATCGGCACCGACGGGCACATCGGCTTCAACGAGCCGTGCTCTTCGCTGGCCTCGCGGACGCGGATCAAGACCCTGACCGAGCAGACCCGCGTCGACAACGCGCGCTTCTTCGACGGTGACATCGAGCAGGTGCCGCACCACGTCATCACGCAGGGCATCGGCACCATCCTGGAGGCGCGGCACGTGGTGCTGCTCGCCACCGGCGAGGGCAAGGCCGACGCGGTCGCCGCCAGCGTCGAGGGCCCGGTCGCGGCGGTGTGCCCGGCCTCGGCGCTGCAGCTGCATCCGCACGCCACGGTGGTCGTCGACGAGGCCGCCGCGTCCAAGCTGAAGCTCGCCGACTACTTCCGGCACACCTTCGCCCACAAGCCGGACTGGCAGGGCATCTGACCGGTCCCGTCCCGCGGAGCCCCGCGGGACGGACACTTGCGCGTCAACGGCGCCGGATCCCTTGCGGGACCCGGCGCCTTCGTCTGTCCGGTGCCGCGCCCACAACCGCACGGACCGTGCCGCGCCTCTGCGCCGCCCGGCATGCCGAGGGCGCCGGCCCGTCACGGGACCGGCGCCTTCGGTGTGGCGGCAGTGTGTGTCAGACGCCCGCGACGGCCTCCGCCGCCGCCCGGCCGCAGACGCGGGCCGCGCCGTGGGTGGCCAGGTGCAGGGCGCCGCGCGGCTCCGCGCGCGGGACGCCCATCTCGACGACGATCGTGTCGGGCCGGGCCGCCAGCAGGACGTCGAGGGCGGCCGCCATCCACGGGTGGCGGTGCTCGTCGCGGACGACGGCGACGATACGCCGGGAGCCCGCCGCGGCCAGCGCCTCGCGGCCCGCGTCGGCCCCGTTGAAGCTGCCGGTCTCCGTCCCCGGGAGCAGGCGGCCCAGCTCGGCGGCCACGCCCCAGGGGGTCTCGTCGCCGACCGCGATGTTCGCCACCGGGGTGAGCGCGGCGACGTACGGCGGCTCGGTGAGCGGCGCGGACTCCCCCGCGACGGTGACCCGCAGCGCGCGGCGGGCCGCACGCAGGCCGACATCGCCGTCCGCGGTGTCCGAGGCCCCGTCGCCCGGCCGGTTCGCCGCGGTCCAGCGGGCCAGTGCCCTGACCCGCTCCGCCGCGTCTGCCAGGCGCTCCTCGGGCAGCTCGCCCGCCCGCACGGCCTCGACCAGCGCGTCGCTCAGCCGCCGTACGGTGCCCTCGTCGCAGAGGCCGCCGCCCACGCAGATCGCGTCGGCACCGGCCGCGATGGCCATGGCGGTGCCGCGTTCGATGCCGTAGGTGCCGGCGATGGCCTTCATCTCGATGCCGTCGGTGACGATGAGCCCGTCGTAGCCCAGTTCGCCCCGGAGCAGGTCGGTCAGGATGCGGCGGGACAACGTTGCCGGACGGTCCGGGTCCAGGGCCGGGACCAGGATGTGGGCGCTCATCACCGCACGGGTGCCGGCGGCGACGGCCGCGCGGAACGGGACCAGATCGCGCTCGGCCAGCACGCCGGCGTCCACGTCGATGCGCGGCATGGCGTGGTGTGAGTCGATGCCCGTGTCGCCGTGGCCCGGGAAGTGCTTGGTGCAGGTGGCCACGCCGGCCGACTGCATCCCGGTGACGTAGGCCGCGGTGTGCCGGGCGACCAGGTCGGTGTCGGCGCCGAAGGCCCGCACGCCGATGACCGGGTTGTCCGGGTTGGAGTTCACGTCGGCGGACGGCGCCCAGTTGAAGTCGACGCCCGCGGCGGCGAGCCGGCGGCCCAGTTCCGCGGCCACCGCCCGGGTGAGCCCGACGTCGTCCACCGCGCCGAGGGCGTGGTTGCCGGGGAAGGAGGAGCCGGTGCGCACCTCCAGGCGGGTGACGTCGCCGCCCTCCTCGTCGATCGCGACCAGCACGTCCTCGCGCTCGGCGCGCAGCTGCGCGGTCAGGGCCGCCACCTGCTCGGGCGAGGTGACGTTGCGCCCGAAGAGGGCGACGGAGGCCAGCCCTTCGCCGAGTCGGCGCAGCAGCCAGTCGGGTGCGGTGGTGCCGGCGAAGCCGGGCTGGAGGACGGTGAGCGCGTCGCGCGTGAGGGTGTCGGTGGCCTTGGCGATGGTCGTCATGGGTGGCGTCATCCCTTCACGGCGCCGGCGGTCAGGCCACTGACGGCCTTGCGCTGGAGGTAGACGAAGAGGATCAGGATCGGGACGGCGAACAGGGAGGAGGCGGCCATGGTCGCGCCCCAGTCGTCGCCGAAGACGGTCTGGAAGCTGGTCAGCCACAGCGGCAGGGTCTGGGACTCCGCCTCCTTGTTGACGACCAGGACGAGCGGCAGCTCGTTCCAGGCGGTGATGAAGCCGAACATCGAGGTGGACATCAGGCCCGGGGCGAGCAGCGGCAGGATGACGCGGCGGAAGGCCTGGATGCGGGTGCAGCCGTCGACCATCGCCGACTCCTCCAGCTCCTTCGGCACGGCGGCGACGAAGCCGCGCAGCGTCAGGATGGTGAAGGGCAGGATCATCATCATGTAGAAGAGGGTGAGCGGCACCAGGCTGTTCAGCATCGACGCGTCGCGCACGATCATGTAGATCGCGATGACCATGACCTCCCAGGGGGCCATCTGGGCGAGCATGAAGCCGACGATGAAGCCGCGCCGCCCCTTGAACCGCATCCGCGCCAGGGCGAAGGACCCGGCCAGGGCGATGATCAGCGAGAAGACGACCGCGCAGACGGTGACGATGAACGAGTTGCCGACGTACGTCCAGAAGTGGTCGGCTTCGGTCGCGGTCTTGAAGTGCTGGAAGGTGACGTCGGTCGGGAACCAGACCGGGTTCTCCGAGATGATGTCGCCGGTCGGCTTGAAGGCCGTGGAGAACATCCAGTAGACGGGGAAGACGAGGCCGACGAACAGGACGACGGCCGTGACGTTGGGCCACAGGCGGCCGTAGAGCGAGCGCTTCACAGCTCGTCCTCCTCTTGCTTGAGCACGATCCTGAGGTAGTAGGCGGTGAGGCCGAGCAGGATCAGGATGGTCAGGACCGCGATCGCCGCACCCATGCCGTAGTGCTGGTTGCCGACGCCCTCGATGTAGGCGTAGACGGGCAGGATCTCGGTGAGACGGTCCGGTCCGCCGCCGTTGAACGTGTAGACCTGGACGAAGGCCTTGAAGATCCAGATGACCTCCAGGAACGTCGTCGCGTAGAGGAACGGGCGCAGGAACGGCATGGTGACCGAGGTGAAGCTGCGCCACACGCCGGCTCCGTCGAGGGCGGCGGCCTCGTACAGCTCGCCCGGGATCGTGGTGGTCGCCGCGTACAGGTTGATCGCGACGAACGGGACGGACATCCAGACGATCAGCACGGTGACGACGAAGAAGGTCGAGAACTGGCTGCCGGTCCAGCTGTAGTCGGCCATGGAGTGCCAGCCGAGCTTGTCGAGCACCCAGTTGACGACGCCGAAGCGCTGGGCGAAGAGCCACTGGTAGACGGTGGTCGCGGCGACGACCGGCATGGCCCACGCCAGCACCAGGCCCATCATCAGCACGAACCGCATCGTCCTGCCGAGGCGGGCGAGCAGCAGGCCGATCAGACCGCCCACCACCATGGTGAGGACGACGTTGACCGCGGTGAAGACGATGGAACGGACGGTGACGCGCCAGAAGTCCTCGCCGGTGAGGACCTCCTTGTAGTTGTCGAAGCCGGTCCACTCGGTGACGTGCTGGATCAGCTGCGCCATGTTGAGGTTCTGGAAGGACAGCAGTCCGTCCTTCACCAGCGGCCAGCCGAGCAGCAGCACGGTGGCCGCGGCGGCGGGCAGCAGCAGCAGATACGGGGCCAGCGCGCCGGCGCGCGACGCGGCTCTCGCTCTCGGCCCGCCGGTTCCCCCACCGTCCGCCTTGCGGACGTCCGACGGGCCTGAGGGCGGCCGTTCGGTCTGCACGGTCATGCTCGCGGTCTCTCTCTTCTCGACCTGTTCACCTCGATGCCGGGGCGGGGGCCGTCGTGTCTCAGCCCCCGCCCCGGCTCGCCCAGTGCTACTGCTGCTGCGCCAGGCGCTTGTTGAACTCGCCCTCGACCTGCTTGGCGGCCTCGGCCGGGGACTTGCCCTTCATGACGGCCGTCAGGTACGTCTTGATCGGGTTCGGGTCGTTCTCGACCGCGGCCCACTCCGGGATCAGCGGCGTGGTGTCACCGGTACCGGCGGCCGGCGCGGCGGCCTCGGCGGCGGCGTTGCCCTTCAGGTTGCCCTGCAGCGCCTCCTTGTTCGGGATGACGCCGTTGGCCTTGGCCAGCCCGCCCTCGAACTTGTCGGAGAGCGCGAGCTTCAGGAACTCCCTGGCGAGCTCCTGCTTCTTGCTGCCCGCGGCGACGGCCAGGTTGGAGCCGCCGAGGAAGACGCCCTCGGGCTTGTCCGCCGCGGCACCCGGAATGGTGAAGTAGCCGAGGTCCTTCTCGATCGCCGGGTTGGTGGTGATCGCCGTGGCACCCTCCCAGCCCATGCCGATGAAGGAGCCGGTCTTGCCCTTGGCGAAGATCTCGCCCTGCTGCGGGGTGGCCTCGTCCTTGTCCTTGGGGGCCTTGGAGAGGGCCTGGAACTTCTTGTAGGTCTCGGTGGCCGCGGCGACCTTCGGGTCGGACAGGTTGGAGACGTACTTGTCGCCGTCCTTCTTGACCAGCTCGCCGCCCTCGCCGATGACCAGGCCCACGAAGTGGTACCAGTTCTGGCCGGGCAGGTAGATCGGCTCGGCGTCGGTCTTCTCGCCGATCGTCTTGAGGTCGTTGTAGAACTCGTCGCGGGTCTTGGGCAGTTCCTTGATGCCCGCGTCCGCCCAGATCTTCTTGTTGTAGACGACGACGCGGTTGACCACGAACCACGGGGCCGCGTACTGCTTGCCGTCGAAAACGGCGGACTTGTTGAGGGACTCGGACCAGTCGGTGCCGATCTCGCCCTTGAGGTCGCTCAGGTCGGCGAGGCCGCCGGTCTTGGCGTAGGCCGGGGTCTGGGTGTTGCCGATCTCGAAGACGTCGGGCGGGTTCTCCTCGGAGAGAGCGGTGGTCAGCTTCTGCTGGATACCGTTCCACTTCTGGATCTCGAACTTGACCTTGGCCTTGGTCTTCGCCTCGAACTCCTTGGCGAGGTCGGCCTGCCAGTCGTCCGGCGAGGAGCCGTCCATCACCCACACGGTGAGCGTCTCGCCGGCGTACCCGTCGGCCCCGGCCTTCTTGTCGTCGTCACCGCTGTCGCCCCCGCATGCGGCGATCGAGACCATCATGCCCGCGATACCGATCGCGGCTATAAGCTTGCGCTTCACGCCAACCCTCCTCAGGGATGCCACACAACCCCCCTGCCTCCCCGCGGTTGCTCGTCGACGCGGACCGCCCTCGGGGCCGGGACCTGGACCAATGGTGTAGACCAGTACGGGGAGCTTGGCCCAGACCAATAGGCCTGTCAAGGGTGTTCAAACTCCGTCAGTCCGTCCGTGATGGGACCGAGATATGCAGGGACCTTTCATTGCGCAAGCGACAGAACGGGCGGACCGGGACCGGGTGTACCACCCCCCACCGAATGACGTGCCGACAGGGCGCCGAACGCGCGTACCAGCGACGTCCGACCGCCCTGTGGACTAGACCAAGGGTGTTCCCGCGGGTATACAGAAGGGATCACGGAGCGTGCGGGGGCCATCCCGGCGCGAAGCCGTGCCACGATGTGAGCCGTGGCCGACAGGGAAGCGGTCGCTTCGGCACCCGGAGCCGGGAAGGCAGAGCATGAGCACCGACGTCAGCAGTGCGGAGAACGAGGGTGGGGCGACCGTCCGTACCGCGCGCGTGCCCAAGTACTACCGCCTGAAGAAGCATCTGCTCGACATGACCCGGACCCAGACGCCGGGCACGCCGGTCCCGCCCGAGCGCACCCTGGCCGCCGAGTTCGACACCTCGCGCACGACGGTGCGCCAGGCCCTGCAGGAGCTGGTCGTCGAGGGCCGCCTGGAGCGCATCCAGGGCAAGGGCACCTTCGTCGCCAAGCCCAAGGTCTCGCAGGCGCTGCAACTCACCTCGTACACCGAGGACATGCGGGCCCAGGGCCTCGAACCCACCTCGCAGCTGCTGGACATCGGCTACATCACCGCCGACGACCGGCTCGCCGGACTGCTGGACATCACGGCCGGCGGCCGGGTGCTGCGCATCGAGCGGCTGCGCATGGCCAACGGCGAGCCGATGGCCATCGAGACCACCCACCTCAGCGCGAAGCGCTTCCCGGCACTGCGCCGCTCCCTGGTGAAGTACACGTCCCTCTACACCGCGCTCGCCGAGGTGTACGACGTCCACCTCGCCGAGGCCGAGGAGACCATCGAGACCTCCCTGGCCACCCCGCGCGAGGCCGGTCTGCTCGGCACCGACGTGGGCCTGCCGATGCTGATGCTCTCCCGGCACTCGCAGGACCGCACCGGTGAGCCGGTGGAGTGGGTGCGCTCGGTCTACCGGGGTGACCGCTACAAGTTCGTGGCCCGCCTCAAGCGCCCCCAGGACTAGTACATACCCGGCATACCTCCCCGCGCGCGGGCGCGAAGTTGCAGTTGAGGACCGATATACGGACGAGGTCTTCCGCTGTCTTGACACCGTCACCTACATTTCGTGCGCACTGCACGAGGTGATCAGCGAGGGGACGGAGCCGCGCATGTCGGAAGACACAGAAGTGAGCAGAGAGCCGGTGGTGACGCCGGTGCGCGTCGTCATCGGGCTCTGTCTCGTCGCACCGTTCGTCGCCATGCTGTGGGTCGGTTCGTACACGAAGACGGACCCGACCTTCATCGGCATCCCGTTCTTCTACTGGTACCAGATGGCCTGGGTGCTGATCTCCACCCTGCTGACGGTGACCGCGTACAAGCTGTGGCAGCGCGACCAGCGCGGACGCGCCGCCCACTCCGCCGCCGCCCACTCCACCGCGAAGGGCGGTGAGTCGCGATGAACGACGGCGTGAACGGCGTCGCACTCGCCGTCTTCATCTTCTTCTTCGTCCTCGTCACCGCCATGGGCTTCCTGGCCGCCCGCTGGCGCAAGGCCGAGAACGAGCACAGCCTCGACGAGTGGGGCCTCGGCGGCCGCTCGTTCGGCACCTGGGTCACCTGGTTCCTGCTGGGCGGCGACCTGTACACCGCGTACACCTTCGTGGCCGTCCCGGCGGCGATCTACGCGGCGGGCGCGTCCGGGTTCTTCGCGGTGCCGTACACGATCCTGGTCTACCCGCTGATCTTCACCTTCCTGCCCCGCCTGTGGTCGGTCTCGCACAAGCACGGGTACGTGACGACCTCGGACTTCGTGCGCGGCCGGTTCGGCTCCAAGGGCCTGTCGCTGGCGGTGGCCGTCACCGGCATCCTGGCGACCATGCCGTACATCGCGCTCCAGTTGGTCGGCATCCAGGCCGTCCTCGACGTGATGGGCGTCGGCGGCGGCGAGGACACCAACTGGTTCGTCAAGGACCTGCCGCTGCTGATCGCCTTCGGCGTGCTGGCGGCGTACACCTACTCGTCGGGGCTGCGCGCGCCCGCGCTGATCGCGTTCGTGAAGGACGCGCTCATCTACATCGTCATCGCGGTGGCGATCATCTACATCCCGATCAAGCTGGGCGGCTTCGACGACATCTTCGCGGCGGCGAACGACAAGTTCACCGAGGCGGGTGCGGGCGGGGTGGTACCGGCAGCGGGGGGCCAGTGGACGTACGCGACCCTCGCGCTCGGCTCGGCCCTGGCGCTCTTCATGTACCCGCACTCGATCACCGCCACGCTGTCCTCGCGCAGCCGTGAGGTGATCCGCCGCAACACCACGATCCTGCCGCTGTACTCGCTGATGCTGGGCCTGCTGGCGCTGCTCGGCTTCATGGCGATCGCCGCCGGGATCCAGGTCAAGAACGGCCAGCTGGCCATCCCCCAGCTGTTCGAGAACATGTTCCCGGACTGGTTCGCGGGCGTCGCCTTCGCGGCCATCGGCATCGGCGCCCTGGTCCCGGCGGCGATCATGTCGATCGCCGCCGCGAACCTCTTCACCCGCAACATCTACAAGGACTTCATCAAGCCGGACGCCACGCCGCAGCAGGAGACCAAGGTCTCCAAGCTGGTGTCGCTGCTGGTGAAGGTGGGCGCGCTGATCTTCGTCCTGGGCATGGACAAGACCGTCGCGATCAACTTCCAGCTGCTGGGCGGCATCTGGATCCTGCAGACCTTCCCGGCCCTGGTCGGCGGCCTGTTCACCCGCTGGTTCCACCGCTGGGCGCTGCTCGGCGGCTGGGCGGTCGGCATGGTCTACGGCACGGTCGCCGCCTACGGTGTCGCCTCGCCGACGCAGGCGCACTTCGGCGGCTCCTCCGACGAGATCCCCGGCATCGGCGAGATCGGCTACATCGGCCTCACCGCCTTCGTGCTGAACGTCCTGGTCACCGTGGTCCTGACCTTCGTCCTGAAGGCGGTCAAGGCGCCCGACGGCGTCGACGAGACCCGGCCGAGCGACTACACGGCGGACGCCGGCGACCCCGGCGTCCAGGTGGAACTGCCGCCGGCCACGGCGGGCAGCTCGCACTAGCGGTCCTGTTCAGCGGGCCGTCGGAGAAATCCGGCGGCCCGTTGTCGTACCCGTGGGGCACACTCGGCGTCATGGACTTCGTGATCCGGCGGGCGACGGCCGAGGAGTACGACACCCTCGGCGAGATCACCGCGCAGGCCTATCTGCGCGACGGCCTCCTCGACTTCGGGGAGAGCGACGCGTACCTGGACGAGCTGCGCGACGTGGGCAAGCGGGCGGCGGACGCCGAGGTGCTGGTCGCCGCGGCCGACGGCCCGGTGCTCGGCGGCGTGACCTTCGTGCCGTCCGGCGGCCCCATGGCGGACATCGCGCGCCCCGGCGAGGCCGAGATACGCATGCTCGCCGTCGCCCGGGAGGCTCGCGGCCGCGGGGCCGGCGAGGCCCTCGTGCGGGCCTGCGTCGACCGCGCCCGGGCCGTGCCGGGCTGCGTGAGCGTGGTGCTGTCCACCCAGCGCACCATGGTCACCGCCCACCGCCTCTACGAGCGTCTGGGCTTCGTCCGCACGCCCGACCGCGACTGGAACCCGCTGCCGGAGCTGGACGACATCACTCTGCTCACCTACGAACTGACGCTCTGACACCGGCACGACACGACGGCAACACAAGATGTGGGGGTGCTCCCGCCACCCGGCACTAGATGTATGCTCGTGCTCGCTGTCGCCCGCAGGGGAATCCGGTGCGAATCCGGAACTGTCCCGCAACGGTGTACTTGCGTGTGTCCGCACGTTTTCGCACGTGCGCGCACGCCTGTCCAGTCCGAGGACCTGCCGACAGTGCGCCCGGCCGTCCCGGTCCGGGTGCCATGACGTCCGGGCCTCGTGGAGTGGGCCGGTGGACGCGACGCCGTGCGCGCTCGTGAGCCCCCCTGCCCTCCGCCAGGCCCCGTGCCGAGCGAGGGAGTGCTCCACGTGACCATCGCGCCAGCAGATCCGGCTTCAGCGACCCGGGTGACGGCGACCGGGGAACCCGACGGCCCCGGTGCCGCCCTGCTGCGGACCCTGACCGGACTGACCGCCGACCTCCCCGGCGCCGACGCCGGCCGGGTGGCCGCCGCCGCACTGCGCGGCCGGTCCGCCCACGCCGACGAGGCCGAGCTGCGCGAGCTGGCCACGGAGGCGGCCGCCGGCCTGATCTCCGAGGACCCGGTCTACTCCCGGCTGGCCGCCCGGCTCCTGACCAGCGGCATCCGCGCCGAGGCCGCCTCCCAGGGCGTCGTCGCCTTCACCGACTCCGTCGCCACCGGTCACCGCGAGGGCCTGATCGCCGACCGCACCGCCGCCTTCGTACGGCTGCACGCGGTCCGGCTCGACGCGCTGGTCGACCCGGACGCCGACGACCGCTTCGGCTACTTCGGGCTGCGCACCCTGTACAGCCGTTACCTGCTGCGCCACCCGATCACCCGGAAGGTCGTCGAGACGCCCCAGCACTTCATGCTGCGCGTCGCCGCCGGACTCGCCGAGGACGACACGGTCCGCGCGGCGGAGGAGGTTGCCGCCCTGTACGGCCTGATGAGCCGCCTGGACTACCTGCCCTCCTCCCCCACCCTCTTCAACTCCGGCACCCGGCACGCCCAGATGTCCTCCTGCTACCTCCTGGACTCCCCCAAGGACGAGCTGGACTCCCTCTACGACCGCCTCCACCAGGTCGCCCGCCTGTCCAAGCACGCCGGCGGCATCGGCATCGCCTACTCCCGCGTCCGCTCCCGCGGCTCCCTGATCCGCGGCACCAACGGGCACTCCAACGGCATCGTCCCGTTCCTGAAGACGCTGGACGCCTCGGTCGCCGCCGTGAACCAGGGCGGCCGGCGCAAGGGCGCGGCGGCGGTCTACCTGGAGACCTGGCACGCGGACGTCGAGGAGTTCCTGGAGCTGCGGGACAACACCGGTGAGGACGCCCGCCGTACCCACAACCTGAACCTCGCGCACTGGATCCCGGACGAGTTCATGCGCCGCGTGGACGCCGACGGGACCTGGTCGCTGTTCTCCCCCGCCGACGTCCCGGAGCTGACCGACCTGTGGGGCGAGGAGTTCGACGCCGCCTACCGCAGGGCGGAGGAGGCGGGGCTCGCCCGCAAGTCGCTGCCCGCCCGCGAGCTGTACGGCCGGATGATGCGCACCCTCGCGCAGACCGGCAACGGCTGGATGACCTTCAAGGACACCGCCAACCGCACGGCGAACCAGACCGCGGTCCCCGGTCACGTCGTCCACTCCTCCAACCTCTGCACGGAGATCCTGGAGGTCACCGACGACGGGGAGACGGCGGTCTGCAACCTGGGCTCGGTCAACCTCGGCGCGTTCGTCGACCCCGCGAGGGACGACATGGACTGGGAGCGCCTGGACGCCACCGTCCGCACCGCCGTCACCTTCCTGGACCGGGTCGTCGACGTCAACTTCTACCCGACCGAGCAGGCGGGCCGCTCCAACGCCCGCTGGCGCCCGGTCGGCCTCGGCGCGATGGGCCTCCAGGACGTCTTCTTCCAGCTGCGCCTGCCCTTCGACTCGCCCGAGGCGAAGGCCCTGTCCACCCGCATCGCCGAGCGGATCATGCTCGCCGCGTACGAGACCTCCGCCGGCCTCGCCGAGCGCAACGGCCCGCTGCCGGCCTGGGAGAAGACCCGCACGGCCAAGGGAGTGCTGCACCCGGACCACTACGGCGTCGAGCCCGCCTGGCCGGAGCGCTGGGCCGCACTGCGCGAGCGCATGGCGACGACCGGCCTGCGCAACTCCCTGCTCCTGGCCATCGCGCCGACCGCGACCATCGCCTCGATCGCCGGTGTCTACGAGTGCATCGAGCCGCAGGTGTCCAACCTCTTCAAGCGCGAGACGCTGTCGGGTGAGTTCCTGCAGGTCAACTCGTACCTGGTGGACGACCTCAAGCGGCTCGGCGTGTGGGACGCGCGCACCCGTGAGGCGCTGCGCGAGGCCAACGGCTCGGTGCAGGGCTTCTCCTGGATCCCCGAGGACGTGCGCGCGCTGTACCGCACCGCCTGGGAGATCCCGCAGCGCGGCCTGATCGACATGGCCGCGGCCCGCACCCCGTACCTCGACCAGGCCCAGTCGCTGAACCTGTTCCTGGAGACGCCGACCATCGGGAAGCTCTCCTCGATGTACGCGTACGCCTGGAAGCAGGGCCTGAAGACCACGTACTACCTGCGCTCGCGCCCGGCGACCCGGATCGCCCGCGCCGCGGGCCGAGCCACCACCGTCCCCGTGCAGGCCACCCCGGACCCCGAAGCGGTCGCCTGCTCCCTGGAAAACCCCGAGTCCTGCGAGGCCTGCCAGTAATGACCACCGAGACCCCGGCGAACCCGACCACGAAGAACCTGCTCGACCCCGGCTTCGAGCTGACCCTGCGCCCCATGCGCTACCCCGACTTCTACGAGCGCTACCGGGACGCCATCAAGAACACCTGGCACGTGGAGGAGGTCGACCTCCACTCGGACGTCGCCGACCTGGCGAAGCTCAGCCCCATGGAGCAGCACCTGATCGGCCGGCTCGTGGCGTTCTTCGCCACCGGTGACTCGATCGTCGCGAACAACCTGGTGCTGACGCTCTACAAGCACATCAACTCCCCCGAGGCGCGGCTGTACCTGTCCCGCCAGCTCTTCGAGGAGGCCGTCCACGTCCAGTTCTATCTGACGCTGCTGGACACCTACCTGCCGGACCCGGAGGACCGCGCCGCCGCCTTCGCGGCCGTGGAGAACATCCCGTCCATCCGGGAGAAGGCCGAGTTCTGCTTCAAGTGGATGGACTCGGTCGAGTCGATCGACCGGCTGGAGTCCAAGGCCGACCGGCGCCGGTTCCTGCTGAACCTCGTCTGCTTCGCCGCGTGCATCGAGGGCCTGTTCTTCTACGGCGCCTTCGCCTACGTCTACTGGTTCCGCAGCCGGGGCCTGCTGCACGGTCTGGCCACCGGCACCAACTGGGTGTTCCGGGACGAGACCATGCACATGTCCTTCGCGTTCGACGTCGTCGACACCGTGCGCAAGGAGGAGCCGGAGCTGTTCGACGACCGGCTCCAGGAGCAGGTCACCGACATGCTGCGGGAGGCCGTCGAGGCCGAGCTGCAGTTCGCGCGCGACCTGTGCGGTGACGGCCTCCCGGGCATGAACACCGACTCGATGCGGCAGTACCTGGAGTGCGTGGCCGACCAGCGTCTGACCCGGCTCGGCTTCGCCCCGGTGTACGGCTCCGAGAACCCCTTCTCCTTCATGGAGCTGCAGGGCGTTCAGGAGTTGACCAACTTCTTCGAGCGGCGCCCCTCGGCGTACCAGGTGGCGGTGGAGGGCACCGTCGACCTGTCCGAGGACTTCTGAGTCCCCGCAGCCTCCTGAGTCTCCTTTCCACGGCCCCTCCCCTCCTGGGCCTCCCTGATCTGGCGGTCGATGCGCCGGTCGCGCACGATGCCGATCACCGAGGGGAGGACCATGAGGACGAGGAGTCCGAAGGTCGCGAGCATTCCGACAAGGCCTTCAATCTGGTTTCCGGTCATGACACCACTGTCACGCCGGATACTCCTTACCGGGAGTGGCAGGACTGCCGTAAGACCTCGATTTCCTGCCACCGGCAAGGCACACTGGCGGCATGTTGCGCAACGTGGCCGCCGTCCTGCTGGACGGCGCGCATCCCTTCGAACTCGGCGTGATCTGCGAGGTCTTCGGCATCGACCGGAGCGACGAGGGCCTGCCGGGGTACGACTTCGCGGTGGTCTCCGCGGAGGGCCCCACGCTGGGCACGCACGTCGGTGGGCTGACCGTCTCCACGCCGTACGGTCTCGAGCGGCTGGAGGAGGCCGACCTGATCGCGGTGCCGGCGGGCAGCGACTTCGTCCGCCGGGAGTACCCGCCCGAGCTGCTTGATGCCCTGCGCAGGGCGACGGACCGGGGCACACGCGTGCTGAGCGTGTGCTCCGGCGCCTTCGTGCTGGGCGCCGCCGGACTGCTGGACGGGCGGCGATGCGCGGTGCACTGGCACCACGCGGCCGAGCTGAGCCGGCAGTATCCGCGGGCCGAGGTCGCGCCGGACGTGCTCTACGTCGACGAGGACCCGGTGATCACCTCCGCCGGGACCGCCGCCGGCATCGACGCCTGCCTGCACATCGTGCGCAAGGAGCAGGGACCGGAGGTCGCCAACCGGATCGCCCGGCGCATGGTGGTGCCCCCGCACCGGGACGGCGGGCAGGCCCAGTACATCGAGCGGCCGCTGCCGCGCTCCTCCTGCGACACCGTCGGCGAGGTGCTGGCCTGGATGGAGCAGCACCTCGACGAGGAGGTCACCGTCGAACAGCTCGCGGCCCGGGCGCACATGTCCCCGCGCACCTTCGCCCGCCGCTTCCAGCAGGAGACGGGTACGACTCCCTACCGCTGGGTCCTGCGCCAGCGGGTGCTGCTGGCCCAGCGGCTGCTGGAGGCGACGGACGAGACGATGGACACCATCGCCTGGCGCGCCGGCTTCGGCACGGCGGCGGCCCTGAGGCACCAGTTCACCAGGGCCCTGGGCACCACCCCGCACGCCTACCGGCGCACCTTCCGGGGCCCGGAGGCCGCCGCCTGACCCGTCCGGGTCGTCACCGCGCCACGGGCCTGACCAGCAGGTCGTGCGGGCGCAGCGTGATGCCGACCCGGACCGCGTCGTTGGAGCCCGCCACCTGCTCGAAGCGGTACTTGGTGGCGAGCGCGGCCGTGATCAGCGTGAGCTGGGCCATCGAGAAGTGGTCGCTGGGGCACTTCCGCTTGCCCGCACTGAACGGTTTCATGGCGTATTTCGGCACATTCTTCGCGCGTTCCGGGAGCCATCGGTCCGGATCGAACTCCAGGTTGTCGTCGTACGACTTCGGATCGCGTTGGATTGCGTACGGACTGTAGATGATGTCCGCACCGGCCGGAATGCGATAGCCACCGAGTTCGCTCTCGGCCACCGCGCGCCGCGTCAATACCCATACGGCTGGGCGCAAACGCATGGCTTCCATGATGACATTGCCGGTGTGTGTGAGCCCGCGCACGTCCTCGAATGCCACGGGGCGCCCGCCGGTGACCGCTTCGACTTCGTCGCGTATGCGGTCGGCATGTTCCGGATGGTCGGCAAGTGCCTGGAGCAACCACATGATCGTGGACGCGATGGTTTCACTGCCGGGGGTGAGTATCGCGACGACCTGGTCGTGGATCTCCTGTTCCCCGATCGGGTCGCCATTGTCGTCCTTCGCCTCCAGCAATGCCGTGAGCAAATCGTCCGGCTTTTGACCGGATGCGCGGCGCTCGGCGATGATCTCGTCGACCAGCAGATGCAGATCGGCCAACGCGTTGTTGAATTGGCGGTTGGCCGGAAGCGGCAGCCGGTACAGGGGTCCGAGCGGGACCACCATGCGCCGGTACATGCCCCGGAAGACGGTGGCGAGCGCGACGCACAGCCGCTCGGCCCGCTCGTCCATGTACTGCCCGCGCAGCAGGCAGCGGGCCGCGACGCGCACGGCGACCCGGAAGGACTCGGAGGTGGCGTCGACGGTCCGCCCCGGCTGCCAGCGCTCGGTGAGCGCGTGCGCCTCCTCCTCCATGATCGGCCCGTAGGCCGGGATGGCGTCGAGCCGGAACGCCGGCTGGATGGTGCGCCGCTGGCGGCGGTGGAGCGGGCCGTTGGCGGTGGCCACGCCCTCCTTGCCGAGCAGGCCCTCCAGCGACTCCCACAGCGGACCGGCGATGTGGTAGTCGGGGTTCAGGGCGAGGGCGCCGGTCAGCTCCGGGTTCGTGACCGCGTAGACGGTCTTGGGGCCGAGCTTGATGCGCACGATGTCGCCGTGGTCGCGCAGCTGGGACATGAAGGCCAGCGGATCGCGGGCCAGCCGCCAGCCGTGGCCGAGCAGTGGCACGCCGCCGCCCGCGACGGGCGGTTCACGCAGCTCCGGTGCCTCCGGTGCGCCGGTTGCGGGATTGACGGACTCGACGGTCATTTCTCACCTGCCGCTTCGTTGTTGACGTACGGGGGCGTGGACCGGTCGTCCCAGCTGTCGACCATGTAGCGGCCGGACTCGTGGTGGAACCAGTAGACGGAACTGAACCAGTTCCGCATATTGCCGACGTTGGCCCGCACGGCGCCGCTCAGTTCCTTTCCGCGTACGGTTCCGTCGGCGAGCGAGTCGGCGAAACGTAACGCCTCCCGCTCCGCCGCCAGGAATTCGGTGATGCATTCCTCGACGCGCCGCCGGACTTCTGTGATGGCTTCTTCCAGCGTGAGTGAATGGTGGGTGATGAGACTGATGCCGAGATTGTGGACCTCGTCACCCGCTATTTCCTTCGGCAGCGAGCAGAGGTCGTTGTACCAGGCGGCGAATTCCTGACTCAGCAGCGCCGCCCGGCGATATGCCGGGTGTTTCCGGACGGCGTCGGGGAGTTCGCAGCCCGAACTCGGCTCCAGCAGGTCGGTCCAGATCCAGTGCGCGAAGGTGAGCCGGCGCAGTTCGAGGTAGTCCTCGACGCCGGGCACGATTCCGCGGGTGCGGTTGTGGAATTCCCTGTCGTACGCCTCGATCACCGCGTGGAAGTGCCGGGCGAACCTGGCGTTCCAGGTGACCGGCAGGAAGGCGTAGAGCCGCCGGACGCTGTCGGCGAACCCGGCCACCAGCATGTCCTCGTGGTGCAGGTGTTCCCCGGGTGCGTCGAGGGCCGTGTGCAGTCGGCCGCGCAGCCGCCGCCAGGCGCCGGGACGGCCGTGGACGATGTCACGGTCGTGCCGGTCGTCCCAGACGAAGAACCAGGCGCTGTAGTCCGCTATCGCCTGCATGACCTCGTCGGGGGCGCCCAGGTAGTACCCCGCCATGAGGTCCGTGTAGCACAGGCCATCGGCATATTCCTCGACCTTGTCCGCCGGCATGAGCCGCTTTTCGAGCAGCCAGGTGCGGGTGGCCTCCTGGAGCTTCGGCCAATACGGGTGCAGTTGCCGGGGAATTTCCGCCTCGATCACCGGAAGACGGAGCGACGGTGGTACTGCGATCGCGGTCGGTGTCGCTGTGGTGCCGTGTGGGAAAGCATGCACGAACAAACCCCTCTCAGCCGCCGGTGGCGCACCCCTCTCGCTGAGCGGGGCGTGCGCCGTTGCGTATCCCCGCACTTCCCATTCAGCACCACAACTGACCGCTCTGGGAATGGATTTGCTTCATTCACTACCCCCCGGTGCCGGAATTCTCCTGTTGTGTGACGGCTTTCCGCTGACGCACACAGACGCACGGCGCCCGCTCGGGTAAGCCCCGAACAGGCGCCGTGCGCAAGGGAGATGTGTGGCGGGTGAGGCGGTGTCAGTCGTTCGCGACCACGGGGTAGCGCGGCTCGTTCTCGGCCATCTGCCGCAGGGCGTCCTTGCGTTCGCGCTTGGAGAGCCGGTCGATGTACAGGTACCCGTACAGGTGGTCCGTCTCGTGCTGCAAACACCGTGCGAAGTACCCGGTGCCGCGCACCTTGACCGGGTTGCCCCTCTCGTCCTGCCCGGTCACCTCGGCGTAGTCGGGGCGGGCGAGCGGCGCGTAGGCGGTCGGCACGGACAGGCAGCCCTCGTTGCTGTCGTCCAGGCGGCGCCGGTCGGCGGGCAGTTCGACGAGCTCGGGGTTGCAGACCACGCCGACGTGGCGGACTCCCTCGTCGTCGGGGCAGTCGTAGACGAAGACCTTCCGGGAGACGCCGATCTGGTTGGCGGCCAGGCCCACGCCCTCGGCGGTGCGCTGGCTGGCGAACATGTCGGCCACCAGCTGCTGGAACTCGTCGCCGAAGTCGGTGACGTCCTCGCACTCCTTGTGCAGCACCGGGTTGCCGACCACCGTGATCGGACGCGAGGTGCCGCGCCCGCGCCAGTCGGCCTCACGCTCCTCGCAGTCCTGGGTGTCGACGACGAACCCCTCGTCGTCCACGGGGAGCACGCCCGGGTGCTGCTGATCGGTGTCCTGCTGGGCCATGACCGACGTATGCCTTCCTCGTACAACCAAGGGTGATGCTGATGGTGACTGCTGCTGGAGCGTCCTGACAAAGACTGTCCTGGCAAAGACTACGGGGCCGGTCAGCAGACCTCTTCCAGGTCCCGCCAGTCCCGGGAGTCCGGACTGTCGGCGACCCACCCGTCCAGCAGCCCCTTCACCAGCCCCGCCGGCGCGGCCACCCCGCACTCCCGCTCCGGTACCCACAGCTGCCCGTCGGTGCGGTGCCCGAGCGGCCCGGGGTGTCCGGGCTCGCTGTGGTCGTGCGGGTCGAGGTGCTCGCCCTCGCCCTCGTCGGACGGCATCCGGGACTCCGAGCACGTCCGGCACAGCAGCCGGACGGAGGACGACCAGTCCTCGGCGGCGAACCCGGCGTCCGCGGCGAGCTGCTCCAGGGCGTCCCGGTCGGCCTCGGTGGCGGCCTCCAGGAGGACCACCCAGGTGGGCACCGGCGAGGGCGCCCACAGCTCGATCTCGTCGAAGACGGGGTAGGAGTGCCCGGCGCTGGTCGTCCGCTCCCCGTGCGGCACGCCGTCGTGCAGGACGACCTCGCCCCAGCGCCGCCCCGAGGACGGCAGCGGGATGGACAGCACCTCGACGCGGGCGGGGTCGAGCCGCCGCCCCCACACCACTTCGGCCTCGCCCTCCGGGGACAGCCGTACGGCCGCGCTGCCGAGGTCCATGCCGAGCGGCTCACCCGCGTCCGTGGCGTCCCCGGGGGTGCGCAGCCCGTAGGCCTGCCAGGCCCGGCGGGCCAGCGGCCAGTCCTGCAGGGCGGTCGCGGCGATGCCGACGTTCCACCAGTCGGGGGCTCCGGTGTCGCGGTCGAGCAGCGCGACGGCCCTGAGGCCGGCCGCCCTGGCCTGCTCCCAGTCGTGCCGGAACTTGTGCAGCAGCGCCAGGTTGAACCAGGACTCCGACAGCCAGGGCTCCAGGTCCGCCGCCCGCGTGAGCAGCGCGCCCGCGTCGTCGTAGCGACCGTCGCCGATCAGCGTGAACGCGCGGTCGGTGGCCTGCCGCCAGGAGGCGGAGGGCCGGTGCCGTGCCTTGCCGAAGATCCTCACGATTCCCGCCTGCCAGTTCCGTTCTGTGGGCTGGCTGTACCTTTTCGCGCCCCCGGACACCCTCTCCCGGGCATCAAACCACGTACGGCTGCGGAGGCGCTCATTACCCATGGGTTACCCAGCCGCGGGCCCGGTAAGGCTGCCCCGGGAAAGGACCCGGGCCAGTGCCTCCACCACCTCGGGAGCGTAGTCGCCGGCGGCGGTCAGGCGCAGCTCCTCCAGTGCCGTCAGGACGCCGCCGGGGCCGGCGTCCCGCGCCTTCTCCTCGTAGGCGTTCACGACGCGTACGATCCGCGCGGCGACCGGCTGCTCCCGGCAGGGGTCGGCCTGCCGTTCCACCACCACGGCGACCGCCGCGTCGACGCCGGTCTGGCGGACGACGGCCCCGCCGAGCAGCGCGATCCGCCGCTGTTCGACGAGGGGCAGGTCGGCGGTGGCGCCCGCCGGGACCGGGTCGACGAGGCTCAGCTGGCCGATGTCGTGCATCAGGGCGGCGTACTCCAGCACGGTCAGCTCCTGCCCCGACAGCCCCAGGTCCCGCCCGACGGCCACGCCGAGCCGGGCGACGCGGCGGGCGTGCCCGGCCGGGGTGTACCCGGCGATCTCGGTGGCGCGGGCCAGGGAGGCGATGGTCTGCCGGTAGGTGGCCCGGACGGCCGCGTACCGGCGGTAGGAGAGCTGGGCGAGCAGCAGGGGCACGGAGAAGACGGGCAGTGCCCACAGTCCCGCGACGCTCACCGCCAGCGCCATCACCGCGCCGGTCGCGCACACCGCCGACGTGATCCCGACCATGCCGCGCAGTTCTTCGCGCAGCAGTGGTCCGAAGGGCCAGCCGGTGCGCGCGTGCGCGGGTGCCGCGGCGAGCACGGCGTCGCACAGCGTGGTCAGGGCGAGCAGCCCGAGCAGCAGCAGTGCGTAGGCGGGGCCGCTCCAGTCGTCGAGGACGCCCTGGTTGGACAGCGGCCGGAAGCAGACGGCGGCGAAGCCCACGGTGAGCACCCGCCGGGCCAGGGGATCGAGAACGGGCCCGCTGCCGCGGGCGACACAGGGCACGCTGCCGAGCAGTGAGGCGGCGAGCACGACGGTGACGGTCTGCGCGACGCCGTGGTGCACGGGCTGCCCGGCCACGTCTCCGAGCAGGGCGTACGCCAGCGCGCCCGCCGCCGCGAGCGGAGCGGCCTCCCGGGCCTCGGCACCGGCCCGCCGGGTCAGCTCTCCGAGGGCGACCAGGCCCCCGAAGGCGAGCGCCACGGGCCGCTGCTCGGGCCCCGAGGCCAGTACGGAGGCGAGACACCCGAGCGCGAGGAGCCCGGCACAGCCGGGGACGAGAAGCAGGGCCGCCGGAGCGGGTGACGGAGACCGCCCCGTCCCTCCGGTCCCCGGGGACGGCACCGGACGCCCCTTCCCTTGCGGGGGCGGGGAGGAGGGGGACGGAACTCGCGAAGGGAAGCGCCTCACACTCTGCCCCCACCCGCACGGCCACCGCGCTCCACCGGCCGCAGCCACCACTCCACTTGCCCCGTACCCGCACGGAAGCCCCGCGCCCCCGCGTCCACCGCGCACGGCCCCCGGCCGCGTGCGGTGACAGACCCCGGCCCCCGGCCGCACCTCGGACGCCAGGCACACCGCAGGCGGCCGACGGCACTCGGGCGAGGGGCGCGGACCGGGCGACAGGCCCGGCGAAGACGGCGGCTCCCGGAGCGGCAGGCCGCCCGGAGGCGACCGGCGGAGCACGGCCGAAGGACCGGGCGGACACGGCAGCCGGGACCAGGGCCACAGACCCGTCCCCGGCCCCGGCACCGACCCCGGCAGCAGCCACAGCCCGAACCACCGACACCACCGACACCACCCGCACGGCAGCCCCTGCCGACGCGATCGGTTCGGCCGGCCCCTGCGCCGCCGACCCGGCGAAGACACCCGGCAGGACCCGGGCGGCAGACGCGGCAGACGCGGCAGACGCGGCGGGCGCAGCAGGTCCGGCGGAGACGTGCCGGGGACTCGGGCTTCGTCATGACGCCCCCTTGCCGACGCGGTCCCGCGCCCCCCCGCCCGGTACCGGGTCGGCGCGGGCCGGCGTGCCGTCCGCCGTCACCGACGGGCGCCAGCCGTGGCGGCCGAGGGCGTGCACCAGCGCCCGCACCATCCGAGGGTCGAACTGCGCCCCGGCACACCGCTGGAGCTCCTTCAGCGCCGTCGCGACGGGACGGGCCCTGCTGTAGGAGCGCGTGGAGGTCATCGCGTCGAAGGCGTCGGCCACCGCCACCACCCGGGCCGACTCGGGGATCCCGTCGCCGACCAGTCCGTAGGGGTAGCCGCTGCCGTCCAGCCGTTCGTGGTGGTGGAGGACGGCGGCGCGGGCCTCTCCGAGGAAACGGATGCCGCGCACCATCTCGTGCCCGTACTCGGGGTGCAGTTCGATCACCCGTCGCTCCTCGGGCGTCAGCGGCCCGTCCTTGCGCAGCAGCCGGGTGGGCACACCGAGCTTGCCCACGTCGTGCAGGATCCCGGCGAAGCGGAGGGTCTCGACGCGTTCGTCGTCCATGCCCAGCTCGCGGGCGATCATCATGGAGGCCTGGCCGACGCGTTCGCTGTGGCCGCGTGTGTAGCCGTCCTTGATGTCGACGGCCTGCACCAGCGCCCGGATGGTCGCCTGGTGCGCGGCCCGCTCACGGTGGTACTGGGCGAAGGCCCACCACGCCACGCACATCGGCAGCAGCACGAGCAGCGCGGCCACCGGACCGTACGGGCTGCGCCACAGGACCGCCATCATCAGTCCGGCGAGCCCGTGCACGGCGATCGGCGCGAGGGACCGGGAGAACAGCCCCCGCCACGCCCGACTCGGGGGCACCCGGTCGGCAAGGGTGAGGATCCCGCCGTCCAGGACCGTGAGCACCAGGCAGAACGCGAGCACGGCGGCCCCGGCCGGCACGAGGGCGTACGGGAAGGCGGGCTCGACCACCGCGTCCCGGCCGCCGAGCCGCCAGTGGACGCAGGCGGCGGCCCACACGGCGAGGGTCAGCTGCGCGGCCCGCCAGACGCGCCGCAGGCCGAACGGCCGACGGGGCACGCTGGACAGCAGCGCGCCGGGCAGTGCCACGAGCGCTGCGGCGGGCGGCGGCAGCAGGAAGGCGCCGGCGAGCAGGACGGGGTAGCAGGTCCCGACGAAGCGGGACCGCGCGACCAGCTCGGAGCCCGCGTACAGCCCCGCCAGCAGCAGCACCGCCCACCAGGGCGCGTGCACCGACGGCAGCGGCCGCAGGCAGAGCAGGGCGACGAGGGCGACGCAAACGACGTACGCACGCGCGCGTGCGGGTACCGCGTCCATGAGCCCCTCCCCGGCCACGCCTGTAAGGCTCGGAGCCTAGGACGGCGGCGGGGAGACCGCGGGCAGATAACCCGCGGATTAGCACGTACGAGTGACTCGAAACGGCTGTGGGCGGTTCAGGACTCCTGCGGAGCCGACGGCGTGGCCGTCACGTCGTGCTCGGGCACGGACTGCCCGGACCGGATCAGGTCCAGCCGTCCCATGACCTTGGCGCGCAGGTCACCCGGCACGTCGTCCTGCCCGCAGCAGCGCTTGACCAGCTTCTTCACGGCCTGCTCCAGCCCGTACTTCTCCAGGCAGGGCGAGCACTCCTCGAAGTGGTGCTCGAACTTCACGCAGTCCGAGTCCGGCATCTCTTTGTCGAGGAACTCGTAGAGATGATCGAGGATTTCGCTGCAATCCGTCTCGTGCGGCTCTCCGCAGCTCATGACCCCGAGCCTTTCGCTTCGTTCGACTCTCCGGCGCCGGCGGGGACCAGACCGCGGTCGCGGGCGTAGTCCTCCAGCATGCCGCGCAGCTGACGGCGTCCACGGTGCAGCCTGGACATCACCGTACCGATGGGTGTCCCCATGATGTCCGCGATCTCCTTGTAGGCAAAGCCCTCGACGTCCGCCAGATACACGGCGATACGGAATTCCTCGGGGATCGCCTGGAGCGCCTGCTTCACGTCCGAGTCGGGCAGGTGGTCGAGCGCCTGCGACTCGGCGGAGCGCAGACCCGTCGACATGTGCGACTCGGCACGCGCGAGCTGCCAGTCCTCGATCTCCTCGGCCGCGCTGCGCTGGGGTTCGCGCTGCTTCTTGCGGTACGAGTTGATGAAGGTGTTGGTGAGGATGCGGTACAGCCACGCCTTGAGGTTGGTGCCCTCGCGGAACTGGTGGAAGGACGCGTACGCCTTGGCGTAGGTCTCCTGCACCAGGTCCTCGGCGTCGGCCGGATTACGTGTCATGCGCAGCGCGGCCGAGTACATCTGGTCGAGGAACTCCAGCGCGTCCCGCTCGAAGCGCGCGCTGCGCTCCGCGGTCGACTCCGCGCCCGTACCCCGGCCCTCGGGCTGCTCCGCCTGGCCGTGTTCCGTCCCTGCGTCGGTCCCAGTGACCGGACCCACCTCCTCCAAAGATGTCGCGAGGCCGAAACCGGCCCCACTCGAATCGGAGGATAGACGACGATCCGGTCCGCCCGCCGCCCGAATAGGGGCGGTCTTCGCCGCGTGCAGCACCGTCCAGTCCAGGTCGGCGCGGCTGCTGCGACGTGGGCAGAAGGCTGAACCCATGCGGCGGACTTCCTCTCCTACGGCGTCGGTGCTGATTCTCAGCAACGTATGCACCGCACAACAGTGGCCGCCCGCCGGTCATTCCCGGGCGTTCAGCCGAGTGAGCCGACCCACCCCAGGACGCCGTCGGTGATCAGTTCCAGTGCCCTCTCCTGGGTGATCTCCGCCCGCTTGGGCACCGCGAAGCCGTGGTCGCCGTACGGCACCTCGATCAGGTCGTAGGTCCCCTCGGGCGCCCGCGGGAACTCCGCCGGCCTGCCGAAGGGGTCGTTGCCGCCCTGGACGACGAGGGTGGGGACGCCTGCGCCGAGCAGCTCGTCGGCGCGGGACTTCTCCGGCTTGCCCGGCGGGTGCAGCGGGAAGCCGAGGGCGAGCACGGCGTGGGCGCCCAGTTCCCCGGCGGTGCGGCAGGCGACGCGGGCGCCGGCGCTGCGGCCGCCGGAGACCACCGGCAGGCCGGGCGCGGCGAGCGCGGGCCAGACGCCCCGCCAGCCGGTGTCCAGGGTCTTCGGCGCGGGCGCCAGCTTCCTGCCCGCCACCCGCCACGGCTGCTCCACGAGGGCGACGCTCACCCCGTGGTCCGGCAGTGCGGCCGCCAGGGCCCGCAGGTCGCGGGCCTCGATGCCGCCGCCCGCGCCGTGGCTCACGGCCAGGACGAGCCGGGGCGTCTTCGCCCGGTGCCAGGTGAGGCGGGCGGGGCCCGCCTCCGTCTCGACGACCTCTGTCACATCCGTTGTCGCATCCGTCACGTCAGAAGAGTGTGCCCTCTTCCGGGGCTTCCAGCTCCTTGAGCAGCTCGGGCCCGTTGTTGCGGACGTTGCTCACGGCCGTCGAGACGGGGAAGGCCCGCATCAGCCCGGCGGGCGGGGGCGCCAGCAGGGAGGTCAGCTCGTCGGGGTCGGTGCGCGCCGGGTCGAGCCAGTCGTCCCAGCGGTCCGGCGTGAGCATCAGCGGCATCCGGGGGTGGATGTCGGCCAGGGCGTGCGGGCCGTCGGCCGGGGCGACGGCGAGCGGCGTGGTCTCGGCCTCGGTGGTGATCACCGAGCACGTCACCCACCAGGCCCGCGGGTGGTCGTCCGGCAGCGTCCGGTCCCGCCAGAACTCGTAGAGCCCGGCCATGGCGAAGACGGAACCGTCGGCGGGGGTCACGAAGTAGGGCTGCTTGCGGGGCCGCTTCCTGCGTCCCTCGACCTCCAGGTCGCGCTCCTGCTTGCCGGTGACCCACTCGTAGTAGCCGTCGGCGGGCAGGATGCAGCGCCGGGCGGCGAAGGCGCGGCGGTAGGAGGGCTTCTCGTGGACGGTCTCCGCGCGGGCGTTGATCATCCGGGCGCCGCCCTCGGGCGTCTTGGACCAGGACGGGACCAGTCCCCACTTCAGTGACCGCAGCTGGCGAACCGGCTTCGGGTCCTCGGCGTCTTTCAGGGGACGGTCCAGGACGGCGTAGACCTCCTTGGTGGGTGCCACGTTGTAGTCGGCCTCCAAGCTCTCCTCGGGCTCCCACTTCTCGATCTCGAAGATTCCCGCGAGATCCTCGGGTCGACGACTCGCCGCATACCGTCCGCACATACGTGCCACACTGCCAGGCCCGCCCGTCTCCCGGCCACCACCCCTCAACGAGGCGCTTCGCGCCGCACCCGCTCAACCGTCACTACGAGGAGCCCTCACCGAACATGCACCACCTCGCAACGGCCTCCCTCACCTCCCTGTGGGACGAGGTCTCCGGCACCCAGCCCGATCCCGACCTGTGGGTGGTGATCGCGACCCTGGTGGCAGCGCTCGCCGTCGTCGCGACGCGCGGGTCGTGGCGGATAGCGCGCAACGCGATCACCATCGCCCACGAGGGCGGCCACGGCCTGGTGGCCCTGCTGACCGGGCGCACGCTGACCGGGATCACCCTGCACTCGGACACCAGCGGCCTGACGGTGAGCCGGGGCAAGCCGCACGGCGTCGGGATGATCCTCACCGCCGTCGCCGGCTACACCGCTCCCCCGCTGCTCGGACTCGGCGGTGCCGCGCTGCTGGCCGCGGGACGCATCACGCTGCTGCTGTGGCTGGCGACGGCGCTGCTCGTGGCCCTGCTGGTGATGGTCCGCAACGCGTACGGGGTGCTGACGGTGGTGGTCACCGGCGGCACGTTCGTCCTGGTGTCCTGGCTGGCCGGGCCGCAGGTGCAGGCGGCCTTCGCATACGCGGTGGTCTGGTTCCTCCTCCTGGGCGGGGTGCGCCCGGCGTTCGAGCTGCAGGCCAAGCGGTCGCGGGGCGGCGCCGGGGACTCGGACGCGGACCAGCTGGCGCGGCTGACCCACGCGCCGGCGGGGGTGTGGTTCTTCCTCTTCCACGCGGTGTCGCTGTGCTCGCTGATCGGTGGAGGGCGCTGGCTGCTGGAGCTGTGAGGCCCGGGCGGCGCACCTCGCTCCACGTGGCACCGCATATATGCGCGGCAAGTGCGCCGTCGCGCCTTCGGTCAGGTTTCGCCGCTTTTGATCAAGATCTCCGGTCGTCCTCAGCCATTAAAGTGGGGCCCATGACCGTGAACCCGGCGCACACCGCCCTCTGGCCCGCCCCGCACGCGAGCGAAGCCGTCGACGCGACCGTCCACGTGCCCGGATCCAAGTCGGTCACCAACCGCGCCCTGGTGCTGGCCGCCCTCGCCTCCGAGCCCGGCTGGCTGCGCCGCCCGCTGCGCTCCCGCGACACCGTGCTGATGGCCGAGGCGCTGCGCGCGATGGGCGTCGAGATCGAGGAGGGCGTCGGGCCCGACGGCACCGGCGAGTTCTGGCGGGTCATCCCGGCGGGCCTGCGCGGCCCGGCGACGGTCGACGTCGGCAACGCCGGCACGGTGATGCGCTTCCTGCCCCCGGTCGCCACGCTCGCCGACGGCGCCATCCGCTTCGACGGCGACCCCCGGTCCTACGAGCGTCCGCTGCACGGCGTGATCGACGCGCTGCGTGTGCTGGGTGCCCGTATCGACGACGACGGGCGCGGCTCCCTGCCGCTGACCGTGCAGGGCGGCGGCGCGCTGGAGGGCGGGCCGGTGGAGATCGACGCGTCGTCCTCCTCGCAGTTCGTCAGCGCCCTGCTGCTGTCCGGCCCGCGCTTCAACCAGGGCGTCGAGGTGCGCCACACCGGTTCCGCGCTGCCGTCCATGCCGCACATCCGCATGACCGTCGACATGCTGCGCGCGGTCGGCGCCCAGGTCGACACCCCCGAGTCCGGCGGCGAGCCGAACGTGTGGCGAGTGACGCCGGGCGCGCTGCTCGGCCGGGACCTGACGATCGAGCCGGACCTGTCCAACGCGCAGCCGTTCCTGGCGGCGGCACTGGTGACCGGCGGCAAGGTCGTGGTCCCCGACTGGCCGTCCCACACCACCCAGCCCGGTGACCGGCTGCGCGAGATCTTCACCGAAATGGGCGGTTCCTGCGAACTGACCGACTACGGGCTCGTGTTCACCGGATCGGGTGCGATCCACGGCATCGACGTCGACCTCGGCGAGGTCGGCGAGCTGACCCCGGGCATCGCGGCCGTCGCCGCTCTCGCGGACTCCCCCTCGACCCTGCGGGGCGTGGCCCACCTGCGGCTGCACGAGACGGACCGGCTGGCCGCGCTCACCAAGGAGATCAACGAACTCGGCGGTGACGTCACCGAGACCGCCGACGGCCTGCACATCCGCCCGCGCCGGCTGCACGGCGGCGTCTTCCACACCTACGAGGACCACCGCATGGCCACCGCCGGCGCCGTCGTCGGCCTCGCGGTCGAGGGCGTGGAGATCGAGAACGTGGCGACCACAGCCAAGACCCTGCCCGTCTTCCCCGACCTGTGGGCCGGGATGCTCGGGGCGTAGGGACGGTTCGCCATGCGCCGCTACGGCAAGCACACCGACGAGGACGACATCCGCACCCGCCCGAACCGCAAGGGCAACCGGCCGCGCACCCACATCCGGCCCAAGCACGAGGACGCCGCCGAGGGGCTGGTCCTCACCGTGGACCGCGGCCGGCTGACCTGTCTGGTCGAGGACCGGATCGTCATGGCGATGAAGGCCCGCGAACTGGGCCGCAAGGCCGCGGTGGTCGGCGACCGGGTGGCCCTGGTCGGCGATCTGTCCGGCAAGAAGGACACGCTCGCGCGGATCGTCCGCATCCAGGAGCGCACCTCCGTACTGCGCCGCACGGCCGACGACGACGACCCCTACGAGCGGGTGGTCGTCGCCAACGCCGACCAGCTCGCCGTCGTCACCGCCCTCGCCGACCCCGAACCGCGCCCCCGCCTCATCGACCGCTGCCTGGTCGCGGCGTTCGACGGCGGCCTCACCCCGCTCCTCGTGATGACCAAGTCGGACCTGGCACCGCCGGACGAACTGCTCGAGCTGTACGGCGCGTTGGACATCCCGTACGTCGTCACCAGTCGCGAGGAGCTGGAGAACGGCGCCGCCGCGGACCTCGTGCGCGAGCATCTGGACGGGAAGATCACGGCGTTCGTGGGTCACTCCGGCGTCGGCAAGACAACCCTGGTCAACACGCTGGTGCCCGAAGACCGCCGCCGGGTCACGGGCCATGTCAACGCGGTGACCGGCCGCGGCCGGCACACCACGACCTCGGCGCTCGCCCTGCCGCTGTCCTCGGCGGAGGGCGGCTGGGTCGTCGACACCCCGGGCGTACGGTCGTTCGGGCTGGCGCACATCGACCCGTCGCGGGTGATCAACGCCTTCCCCGACCTGGTGCCCGGCACGGAGGGCTGCCCGCGCGCGTGCAGTCACGACGAGCCCGACTGCGCGCTGGACGCCTGGGTCGCCGAGGGGCACGCCGACCCGGCGCGGCTGTACTCGCTGCGCCGGCTGCTGTCGACACGGGAACGCAAGGAAGGCGACTGACCACCGCGTTGTTTGCCGTGCCGTGCAGCCGGTAAGTGCATAATCGCACCAAGCCGGAACCAAGGCCGGGCAAAGCCCGGAGAGGTTGTCGCCGGACGAGGTCACTGCCCGACGAAGCCACCGATCGACACCGATCGACGCAGCGGTCACGGTACGGGACTACGGGAGGACGAGACATGGCGTGGCTGCTGGTCATAGTGGCCGGAGTGCTCGAAACCGGCTTCGCCGTCTGTCTGAAGCTGTCGCACGGCTTCACCCGGCTCTGGCCCACCATCGCCTTCTGCGCCTTCGCGCTGGGCAGTTTCGGCCTGCTGACCATGTCCCTGAAGAAGCTCGACGTCGGTCCCGCGTACGCGGTGTGGACCGGCATCGGCGCGGCGGGCACCGCGATCTACGGCATGATCTTCCTCGGCGACCTGGTCTCGACCCTCAAGATCGTCTCGATCAGCCTCGTCATCATCGGCGTGATCGGGCTGCAGCTGTCGGGCTCGGCGCACTGAGCCGCGCGCCGCTACGCGGTCGACCGGCGCGGCAGGGCGGTGCGCAGGAGGTCGGCCACCCTGCCCTCGGCCGGCGGCGCCGAGACACAGGACAGGGCGAGCCGCACGGCCAGTTCGCAGAAGCGGGCCAGCTCGGCGGTGTCCGCCGGCGGAAGCGGTCCGGAGCCGTGGAGGACGGCCACCGCACGATCGCGGACGAGGCTCACGAACTCGCCGGGCGAGGGCAGCGGACCGTCGGCCCGCCGCTGGGCCGGCCCGGCGGTGGAGGAGGGCACCGCCGTCAGGACCGGTGAGGGCAGCCGCTCGCTCCAGCAGCCGGTGAGCATGGCCCGGACCAGCGCGTTCTCACGAGCCGCCGACATCATCCACTCGGCGGTCGCGCCAAGGCGCTCGCACGGGTCACCGGGCCCGGACAGCGCGCGCTCGACGCCGGCGAGACAGCCGTCGGCCGCGCGCCTCACGAGCGCCCGGGCGAGCCCTTCCTTGCTGCCGAACTCGTTGTAGAGCGTCTGCCGGGACACTCCGGCGGAGGCCGCCACGTCCACCATCCGCACGGCGGACCACGGCCGGCGCGTCAACGCCGTGTACGCGGCGTCGAGCAGGGACTCCCGGGCTGCAGGCACCCTCGCCTCCCTCGGGCCCAGCGGCTTGCTGCCAGATGTACCGAGCGACTCGCTGCCAGATTTGACGGGTATGGGGGCACTGTCAAGGGTCCTCGCACCCACGGGGCGGGGCCCCGCGCAGCCTTCCGGCGCTCCGCCACGCCCGCCAAACCCCTGGTGGCCCCGGCCCGCCCGCGACAGATAGCGTGACCGCATGCCCGATTACCTCGACGACCTCCGCCTCGCCCACGTGCTCGCCGACGCCGCCGACGCCGCGACGATGGACCGCTTCAAGGCCCTCGACCTGAAGGTCGAGACGAAGCCGGACATGACCCCGGTGAGCGAGGCGGACAAGGCCGCCGAGGAACTCGTCCGCGGCCACCTCGCCCGCGCCCGCCCCCGCGACTCCGTGCACGGCGAGGAGTTCGGCGTGCAGGGCACGGGGCCACGCCGCTGGGTCGTCGACCCGATCGACGGCACCAAGAACTACGTGCGCGGCGTCCCCGTGTGGGCCACCCTCATCTCCCTCATGGAGGCCAAGGAGGGCGGCTACCAGCCGGTCGTCGGCCTCGTCTCGGCGCCGGCACTCGGCCGCCGCTGGTGGGCGGTGCAGGACCACGGCGCGTTCACCGGCCGCAGCCTGACCTCCGCCCATCGGCTCCACGTTTCCCAGGTCTCCACGCTCTCCGACGCCTCCTTCGCGTACTCCTCGCTGAGCGGCTGGGAGGAGCAGGGCCGCCTCGACGGCTTCCTCGACCTGACCCGCGAGGTGTGGCGCACGCGCGCGTACGGCGACTTCTGGCCGTACATGATGGTCGCCGAGGGCTCGGTGGACATCTGCGCCGAACCCGAGCTCTCCCTCTGGGACATGGCGGCGAACGCGATCATCGTCACCGAGGCCGGCGGCACCTTCACCGGCCTCGACGGCCGCCCCGGCCCGCACAGCGGCAACGCGGCGGCGTCGAACGGCCGGCTCCACGACGAACTGCTCGGGTACCTCAACGAGCGCTACTGAACACCCGCCGACTCCGCCCTCCGCGCCCCCTTGTTGACCGGTGCTTTGCCTGCCACCCTGAGAGTTCCCTCACTTGTGAACTTGTGAATCCATGAACTAACTCATGGATCACCGGCAGGAGGTGGCTCCACCCATGCTCGTCCGAGAAGTCATGAGCACGGTCGTCCTCACCATCGGCCCCGCCCACACACTCCGCCAGGCCGCCGCCCTGATGTCCGCCCGCCGCGTCGGCGCGGCCGTCGTGTACGACCCCGACGCCGGCGGCATCGGCATCCTCACCGAACGCGACGTCCTGGTCTCCGTGGGCCGGGGCCAGGACCCGGACACCGAGCGCGCCCACGGCCACACCACCACCGACGTCGTCTTCGCCGCCCCCACCTGGACCGTGGAGGAGGCGGCCGGCGCGATGGCGCACGGCGGCTTCCGTCACCTCATCGTCCTGGACGGCGGCGAGCCCGTCGGCATCGTCTCGGTGCGCGACATCATCCGCCGCTGGGCGCCGGCGCGCGCCCCGCACAACGCGCCGGTGGTGACCGCCTGACGGGCCGGTACGACAAACGGGCCGGACCCCCGTCCCCGGGGATCCGGCCCGCCGCTACGGCAAGCGGTCCAGTGCTGGAAGTCAGCCGCGCAGGGCCTGGAGCGCGGCCTCCAGCCGCTTGCCGAAGTCACCGTCGGCCTGACGGAAGTTGTCGACGGCACGCTCGACGATGTCGTCGCGCGAGACGCCGGCGAGGGCGCCGGCCAGGTTGCCGATCAGCCGCTCCTTCTCCGCGTCCGTCATCAGCCGGTAGAGGTTGCCCGCCTGGACGAAGTCGTTGTCCTCGGCGTGCGAGGGGGCCTCGGTCTCGCCGGTGACGCCGGAGACCGGGATCGGCTGCCACAGGGCCCGGTCCGTCTGGAAGGGGCCGCCGAAGCTGTTCGGCTCGTAGTTCTTCGCGCCCTTGTGGCGGCCGTCGTACAGGTGGCCGTCACGGGAGTTGGTGCGCGCCGCGGTGGCGTGCGGACGGTTCACCGGGAGCTGGTCGGCGTTGATGCCGACGCGGTAGCGGTGGGCGTCGCCGTAGGCGAAGAGGCGCCCCTGCAGCATCTTGTCCGGGGACGGGCCGATACCGGGCACGAAGTGCGCCGGGGAGAAGATCGACTGCTCGACCTCGGCGAAGATGTTCTCGGGGTTGCGGTTGAGCTCCAGCTTGCCGAACCACACGATCGGGTGGTCCGCGTGCGGCCACACCTTGGTCAGGTCGAAGGGGTTGAAGCGGTACGTCGCCGCCTCGGCCACGGGCATGATCTGCACGCCGACGGTCCAGGACGGGAAGTCGCCGCGTTCGACGGCCTCGCGCAGGTCGCGCTGGTGGGAGTCGGGGTCCTCACCGGCGAGCCGGTCGGCCTCGGCCTGCGTGAGGTTCTTGATGCCCTGGTCGGTCTTGAAGTGGTACTTGACCCAGAAGGCTTCGCCCGCCTCGTTGTTCCACTGGTAGGTGTGCGAGCCGAAGCCGTCCATGTGACGGTACGACGCCGGGATGCCGCGGTCGCCGAACAGCCAGGTCACCTGGTGCGTCGACTCCGGCGACAGGCTCCAGAAGTCCCAGACGTTGTCCATCTCGGTCGAACCCGTGTAGGGGTCGCGCTTCTGGGTGTGGATGAAGTCGGGGAACTTGATGGCGTCCTTGATGAAGAACACCGGGGTGTTGTTGCCGACGAGGTCGTAGTTGCCCTCCTCGGTGTAGAACTTCAGCGAGAAGCCGCGGGGGTCCCGGACCGCGTCCGCCGCACCCAGGTTGCCGGCCACGGTGGAGAAGCGGAGGAAGGTCTCCGTCTCCTTGCCGACCTCGGAGAGGAAGGCCGCGCGCGTGTACCGGGTGACATCGGCGGTGACCGTGAAGGTGCCGTAGGCGCCGGCGCCGCGGGCGTGCACGACGCGCTCCGGGATGCGCTCACGGTTGAAGTGGGCCAGCTTCTCCAGAAGGAGCTGGTCCTGGACGAGCACGGGGCCGCCGACGCCCGCCGTCTCACTGTTCTGGTTGTCGGCCACGGGAGCACCTGTCTCCGTGGTGAGCGGTCCCTGGGTCACAAACTCCTCCTGCTGCCAGTCCTGGCGATCCCGCACGTTCTGTTCCTTGGCTAATGCCGTTCCTGATCCTACAATAGACAATGTCTAAGTCAAGCAGGACTCCAAAGTCACACCCGTTCGGGACCTGGTCCCCCTTGCTGTTAGGCTGGTCGACATGAGTGACCTTCTGGAACGGCTGCGCGGTCGCGGCTGGCGCATGACCGCGCAGCGTCGCGTGGTGGCCGAGGTCCTCGACGGCGAACACGTCCATCTGACGGCCGACGAGGTGCACACCCGGGCCGTGGACAAGCTCCCCGAGATCTCCCGGGCGACGGTCTACAACACCCTGGGCGAGCTGGTCTCGCTCGGCGAGGTGCTGGAGGTCGCGACCGACAAGCGCGCCAAGCGCTACGACCCGAACGCGCACCGGCCGCACCACCACCTGGTCTGCGCCCAGTGCGGTGCGATCCGCGACGTCCACCCGACCGGCGACCCGCTGGCCGACCTCCCCGACTCGGAGCGCTTCGGCTTCGCGGTGTCGGAGGTCGAGGTGACGTACCGCGGCACCTGCCCCAACTGCGCGTCGGCGTGAGCACGGATTTGCTTCTCGTCTTCGGCTTGACGTAGTGTTCCATTCACCGACGCGGGGTGGAGCAGCTCGGTAGCTCGCTGGGCTCATAACCCAGAGGTCGCAGGTTCAAATCCTGTCCCCGCTACTGAAGTCTGAGGGCCGGGATCCTTTCGGATCCCGGCCCTCAGTGCGTAACTGCGCTCACCCGTGCCGCTGGGGCGGCACGGGTGGGCGCGGCGGCACCCGGCCGGCGCCGGTCCGCGCGCCCCACCCCCGCCCGGCTGCGACCCCGGGCGCCTTCACGCCGCACCGAGGCTCACCGCACCGTCACGCCGACAGCTCCTGCCGCAACGCGTCCCGCAACCGCGCCGCCCGCTCCCCCACCTCCGCCGACCCCAGCGACACCGCCAGGTCCGCCCACCGCTGCCCCTCCGCCAGCTCCCCCCGCCGCGCACACACCAGCGCCAGCCGCAGCGCGGCCCGCCCGTGGCCCGCGTCGGCGGCCCGGCGCCACCACACCACGGCCTCCGGCTCGCTCCCCTCACGGGCCAGCAACAGCCCCAGGTTGAACGCACCGTTGCGGGACCCCGCCTCGGCCGCCTCGCGGTACCACCGCGCCGCCTCCACCACGTCTCCCCGCGCCGCGGCGAGCATCCCGACCCGCACCTGGGCCCGCCGGTGCCCCTGGGAGGCCGCGCGCTCGTACCACTCCTCGCACTCGGACTTGTCCTGCGTCGGCTCGCCCAGTTCGTGCGCGGGCGCGGGCGGCCGGCGCGCGTCCAGCAGCGACGCCAGCCGGTACGCGGCCTCCGCGCTGCCGCCCCCCGCCGCACAGCGCAGGAACCGTTCCGCCTCGCGCTCGTCCCCGTCACGCAGCCGCGCCATGCCGACCTGCAGTGCCGCCTCGGTGTGCCCGGCCGCGGCGGCCCGCTCGTACCAGCGCAGCGCCACCCGCTCCTCGCTCCGCCCGGCGTGCAGGATCCCGAGGTTGAAGGCGGCGTCGACGCTGCCCGCCTCGGCGGCCTTGGAGAACCACGGCTCGGCGCCGGTCTCGTCCCCGGCCCGCAGCAGCAGGATGGCCAGGGCGTTGGAGGCCTCCCGGTGACCGGCGTACGCGGCCCGCCGGTACCACTGCTCGGCCTGCGTGGTGCGCCCCTGCTCGGCGCAGAGCAGGCCGAGGTTGTACGCCCCGTTGTCGTCACCGGCGTCCATCGCGGCCCGGTACCAGCGCTCCGCGGTCTGGGTCTCACCGCGCTCGGCGTGCAGCGCGCCGAGGGCGTTGGCGGCGTTGCCGTCGCCGTCCTGGGCGGCGCGCAGCCACCACACGGCGGCGCTCTCGGTGTCCCCGGCGTCCCTCAGCAGGAAGCCGAGCGCACAGGCGGCGCGGGCCTCGCCGTCCTTGGCGGACGTGAGGTACCAGCGACCGGCCTCCTTGAGCTCGCCGCGCTTCTCCAGGATCGTGCCGAGGTGCAGCGCGCCCCGCCGGTGACCGCGTGCGGCGGCCTGTCGGTACCACTGCTCGGCCTCGTCGGCCGCGAGCGCCGCCGCCTTGTCGCCGCCGTCGCGCCCCCCGGCACGCCGGTCCAGCGTCCGCGCCAGCCGGTACGCCGCCTCCCGGTGCCCGCGCTCGGCGGCGGCCCGCATCCACCGCTCGGACCCGGTGTCGTCTCCCCGGTGCTCCAGCAGGTCGGCGAGTGCGTAGGCGCCCAGCACGTGGTCCTGCTCGGCGGACTGGCACAGCCAGTACTCGGCGGCGGGCTCGTCCCCCCGTTCCCGGAAGTGCCGGCCCAGCGCGTGCGCGGCGGCGGCGGATCCGGCGACGGCGGCGATGCGCCACCATCCGGCGGCCTCGTCGGCGTATCCCCGCTGGTGCAGCAGGACGCCCAGGTTGTTGGCGGCGGCCCGGTCACCGGCCGCGGTGGCGGCGCGCAGGTGGCACTCGGCCGCGTCGAAGTCGCCGCGGCGCAGCAGCATCGCGCCGAGCACGCTCATCGCCTCGACGTCACCGCCGTCGACGGCGAGCCGCAGACGCACTTCCTCGGCGGCCTCGTCGGCGGCTTCCTGAGCCTCGTCCGTGGCCTCCTCCTGACCGGACGGCTGACCGGACGGCTGCGCAAAACGCCCTGTCCCGAACAGATTTGCCATGTCCCCCATAACGTTCATCGTCGCACCACCCGCAACCTCGGTACATCCGGTATACCGCAGTCAGTGAGGTCACTTCAGCGTTTTGTCGACATGCCCACAGGGAGACAAGTCAAACACAGAACTGCCCAACTCCCCTTGGCGGCGCGGCCGTCGCGTCCGCCGGTACATGCGTTCGCACATCACGAAGGCCCGGATTCCTTGTGGGAATCCGGGCCTTCGTGGTCGTTCGCAACCAGCTCACGACGTCAGTAGCGGGGACAGGATTTGAACCTGCGACCTCTGGGTTATGAGCCCAGCGAGCTACCGAGCTGCTCCACCCCGCGCCGTTGTGTGCACAACCCTAGCACGGCGCGGAATGGGCTTTGACCAGCTCGAACGCCTGACGCGAACGCCCGGCGCGCGGCGGGGGGTCAGCCGCTGTCCGACCCTCCACCGGCATCACCGGTCGGGGTCGGGTCCGGACTGGCCTTGTCGTCCCCGGCCTTGTCCCCGCTGTTCTTGTCACCGGTGTTCTTGTCGTCGCCGTTCTTGCCGCCGGCGCTCTGGTCGGCCTTGGCCTGTGCGTCCTCGGCCCGCTGGAGCGCGTCCTCAAGGTCCTTCTGCGCCTTGGCGTACGCGGCCAGGTCCTTCTGTTCCAGGGCCTTCTGCCCGGCGTCGAAGGCCTTCTGCGCGTCGCTCAGCGCTTCCCGGACCGTGGGGTTGGTGGACGTCGGCGGCGGCTCGGTCGTGTCGTCGCCCTCGTCCGGCGGCTGCTCGTTCTCGGCGGCCTGGGCTCCGAAGACCTTGCTGAGTGCCTGGTCGAGCGTGTTCTCGAAGGCCGTGTTGCCTCCGTAGCTCACCAGCACCTTGCGCAACAGGGGGTACTTGAGATCGCCACCGCGGACATAGACCGGTTCGACGTACAACAGTCCGCCGTCGACCGGCACGGTCAGCAGGTTTCCGTACTCGACCTCCGAGTCGCCGCCTCTGAGCAGCCTGATGGTCTCGGCGATGTCCTGTTCGGAGTTCAACTGGCTCTGGACCTGTTTCGGTCCGTTGACGGTCGTACTCGTCGGCAGTTTCAGGATTCTGATCTTGCCGTAGTCGCTGGTGCCCGCCTCCGCGTCGACCGCCATGAACGCGCTGAGGTTGTCACGCCCGTTGGGTGTGAACGTCGTCGTCAGGGAGAACGCCTGCTGGTCCTGGTCGGGCATCTTCATGCTCAGGTAGTACGGCGGCACCGAGTCGCTCGACTTGTTGGTCGGGTCGTCCGGAACCTGCCACACCTCGCTGCCGCTGAGGAACGTGTTGGCGTCCTTCACGTGGTAGCGCGTGAGCAGCTCGCGCTGGACCTTGAACAGGTCCTGCGGATAGCGCAGATGCGCCATCAGATCCTTGGAGATCTCGCTCTTGTCCTGCACCGTGTCCGGGAACGCCTTCATCCAGGTCTTCAGGATCGGATCCTGGGTGTCCCACTGGTAGAGCTTCACGTCGCCGCTGTACGCGTCGACGGTCGCCTTCACGGAGTTGCGGATGTAGTTGACCTGGTTCTGCTGGGCCACCACCGCGCGCGAGTTGTTGTTGGCGGTCAGCGAGTCGGCCGTGGTGTCACCGAGCGTCGTACGGGAGGCGTACGGATAGCCGTTCGTCGTGGTGTAGGCGTCGACGATCCACTGGATACGGCCGTCCACGACCGCCGGGTAGGCGTCGCCGTCGATGGTCAGCCACGGGGCGACCGCCTCGACGCGCTCCTTGGGCGTGCGGTTGTACAGGATCCGCGAACCGTCGCCGATCGCCCCGGAATAGAGGATCTGCGGCTCGCTGAACGCCGCGGCGTACGCCGCGCGGTTGATAGGGCTGGACAGGTCGACCCCGCTGTCGCCCTTGTAGCTGAAGGTCTTCTCCCCGGAGTCGTCCGAGTAGTCGATCTCCTTCTGAGGGCCGCCGACGATCGAGTAGGTGGTGGTCTTCTCGCCGTAGTAGACCCGCTGCTCGTACTTTCCGAGGTCACCCTCGGAGGGCAGGTTGGACTCGGTGAAGACCGGGCGGCCCTCGTCGTCGACCGCCGTGCCCTTGGCGGCGACCACGCCGTAACCGTGGGTGTACCGGAAGTGGTTGTTGATCCAGTTCTTCTTCGGAATGCCGGCGAGGTTCAGCTCGCGCAGACCGATGACCGTGTCCTGGTCCTTGCCGTCCTTCGAGTAGCGGTCCACGTCCAGGTTGGTCGGGAACGCGTAGTAGTTACGCATCTGCTGGAGCTGCTGGAACGTCGGCGAGATGACGTTCGGGTCCATGATGCGGATGGACGCCGCGGCGTCCACGTCGTCACGGAGCTTGGTCTTGTCCTTGGTCTCGCTCTTGCCCGGGTACTCGGTGACCTGGGTGCCCGCGATGCCGTAGGCGTCGCGCGTGGCCGAGAGGTTCTTCTCGACGTACGGCGCCTCCTTCGCCTGCTCGTTCGGCTGGACCTGGAACTTCTGGACCAGCGCCGGGTACAGGCCGCCGATGAGGATGGCCGAGAGCACCATCAGGCCGAAGCCGATCACGGGCAGCTGCCAGGTGCGCCGCCACAGGGTGGCGAAGAACAGCAGGGCGCAGATGACCGCGATGCAGAACAGGATCGTCTTGGCCGGCAGGTAGGCGTTGGCGTCGACGTACCTGAGGCCCGTCCAGTTGTCGGTCGCCTTGAAGTCGCTGGACTTCACCGCGAGGCCGTACCGGTCGAGCCAGTAGGCGATCGCCTTCAGGGCGACGAAAACGCCGATGAGCACGGACAGGTGCCCGGTGGCGGCGGCCGTGGCGCGCGCGCCCGGACTGGTGACGCGGAGCCCGCCGTACAGGTAGTGGGTGAGCGCGGCGGCGATCACCGAGATGATCACGGCTGCGAAGCCGAAGCCGAGCAGGAACCGGTACCAGGGCAGGTCGAAGGCGTAGAAGGAGACGTCCAGCTTGAACTGGGGGTCCTTCTGCCCGAAGGGCACGCCGTTGACCCACATCAGCCAGGTCCGCCACTGGCCGGACGCCGAGGCGCCGGCGATCAGGCCGACCAGGGCGGTGATGCCGAGCAGCAGCCACTTCTTGTACGGGGCGATGCCCATCCGGTACCGGTCGAGGTTCTGCTGCTCCATCGACATGGCGCTCAGCGGCGGGCGCAGGCGGTGGGCCAACCAGATGTTGAACCCGACGGCGAGCGCCATCAGCAGGCCGAAGACGAAGAAGAGACCGATCTTCGTCCACAGGGTCGTCGTGAACACCGACGAGTAGTGGACCGACCGGTACCAGAGCCAGTCCGTCCAGAATCCCGCGAACATGGTGAACGCCATGAGAAGCACGGCGAGGACACCAAGTGTCAGCAGCAGGGTTCGGACACGCCGGGACGGGCGGCCCACTCTGATCCGCGGCCCCGTCGGGGGGCCTCCGCCGCGGTCCGGCATCTGGAAAGCCAAGGTGCGCACCTCGAAGTTCGCTGTTGATCCGTCAGGCCCTCGGGTTCGCGGGCCCCCCGTGCGCCCCCGTGATCGTGGGCCCACACTTATGCAACTTACTCATCGTTTACTCGGTTCCCGATTCGGGCCATGAACGAGGCAGGATTGTGACCATGTCCAACACCCCCATGGCGGCGAGCCCCCTCACCCGGGCCGTACTCGAGATCGACGAGTACGTCTCCGGACTCGGCTGGGACCAGCCCGCACGCCTCTTCGCACTCGTCGACACCGCACGGCTGCGGGCCGACCAGCCCTCCCTCGCGGACCGCCTCGGTCTGCGGGACGAGGCCGAGACCTCCGGCCTCACCCCGATCGAACAGGACGAAGTTCCAACGGACCAGGCGCTCGACGAGTTCCTGGGCACCATCGCCTGGCCCGACGCCGTGGTCGGCTGCGCGCTCGCCGTGGAGCGTCTGATGCTGCCGCCCTCCGCCGAGGCACAGGTGCCCCAGGGCCTGAACGACAAGAAGCTCGCCCAGTGGGTGGCGGAGCACCCGGACCGTCAGGAGGTCCGCATGACGGTCGCGGTCCTGCGCGACGGCACCCGCGACTCGGCCCTGCGGCTGCGCGAGAAGGACACGGCCACGGAGGTCCTCACGGGCTCCGACCTGGTGCCGGGTCTGGCCGAGGCGCTGACGGCGACCTTCGCGGAGTAGGCCCTCGGGACTCCGGACTGCCGGACGCCGGTGCGGGGCTGTGTCTACGTGCACTTCGGCAGTTCGGCGGTCTTCCCGGAGCGGATGTCCTTCAGCGCGCCGAGGGCGTCGTCGATGGTGTCGACCTTCACGAGGGTGAGCCCGTCGGGGGTGTCCTCGGCCGCTGCCGCGCAGTTGTCCGCGGGCGTCAGGAAGTACTGGGCACCCTTGTCGTGCGCGCCGATGGTCTTCATGCCGATGCCACCGATCGGACCGACCTTGCCGCTGTCGTCGATCGTCCCGGTGCCGGCGACGAACTTGCCGCCGGTGAGGTCGCCCGGGGTGAGCTTGTCGTAGATGCCGAGGGCGAACATGAGACCGGCGCTCGGACCGCCGACGTCGGCCAGCTTGATGTCGATCTCGAACGGGAACGTGTGATCGGTCCCGGCGGAGATCCCGACGACGGCGCGCTTCTCGCCGGCGTCGTCGGAGGTCTCGGTGGTGATCGTGACCTTCTGCGTCTTCGTCGCCGTCCGGCCCTCCTTCTCGGCGGCGGCCTGCTCCTTGGCGGGCACGATCGTGAAGACCGTGTCCTGTCCGGGCTCGTGCTCGGTCACCAGTTCGGCGACGTCCGCCGGCTTCTTGACGGTCGTGCCGTCCACGGCCTTGATCACGTCGCCGGCGTGCAGCCTGCCCTGCGCCGGGGAGTCCTTGACCACGGCGGAGACGACCACCCAGGACTTCACCGGAATGTCGAGCGCCTTCAGAGCGGCGACCTTGGCGGTCTCCTGGGAGTGGCTGAACTCCTCCGCGTTCTCCTGGGTCGCCTCTTCCTCGGTCTTGCCGTCCGGGTAGAGGGTCTCGTGCGGCACCACGCTGTTGTCGTGCGCCAGCCAGCCGTAGACGGCCTCCACGAGGTTCATCTTGTACTCGGCGCTGGTCACCCGGACGGTCGTCATGTTCAGGTGCCCGCTGGCCTCATAGGTCTTGCGGCCCGAGATCTGCAGGACCGGCTCGCCGTCGTGGTCCCCGAGGGTGTTCACCGTCGGCCCGGGAGACATCTCCGAGTAGGGCACGGGGATGAAAACACCCGCGCACAGGAGCGCGATCAGCATCAGGGTGGAGGCGAGCATCGTCGCGGTGCGGCGTGGCATGGCACGACAGTACGGGACGCGGCTGTCGGAACACCGTCAGGGCGGCGACTGCCGGGCGGCCGTACAGCCGGCCGTCAGGGCATGCGTCAGGCACCCGTGCGGGGCTTCTCCATGGCCTCGCGGAACCGGGCGTACCCGTCCAGCTCGGGGCCGTCGCTCCGTGCCTTGCGGGTCCGGTTGGCCCAACTGCCCCACAGGCCCGCACCGACAGCGGCCACCAGCGGAATCAGCAACCAGGCAAGCGCTGCCATGCCGACCTCCCAACCCCATGAGCGTCCGCGACTGACTGATCAGCAGATTAACCATTCGCAGTGACAACGCTCACGCCGGGGGGCGGGTTACGCAACCGGAGACACGAAGGCCGACGGCCCTACGCGCCCACCCATTCCTCGGTGCCGTCGGAGAAGGTCTGGTGCTTCCAGATGGGCACCTCGTGCTTCAGGTCGTCGATCAGCTTCCGGCAGGCCTCGAAGGCCTCGCCCCGGTGCGGGCAGGACACCGCGACGACCACCGCGAGGTCCCCGACCTCCAGGTCCCCCACACGGTGCAGCGCGGCGAGCGCCCGTACGGGGTACTCCGCGACGACCTTCTCGGCGATCCGGCGCATCTCGGCCTCGGCGCTCGGGTGGCACGAGTACCCGAGCCGGTCGACGTCGGTGCCTCCGTCGTGGTTGCGCACGGTCCCCACGAACAGCGCGGTGCCGCCCGACGCGTCGTCCCCGACCGCGCGGAAGACCTCGTCCACGGACAGGGGCGTCTCGCGGATGCCGATCAGCTTGACGGGGTCCGCCGCGGCCCGCTCACCCGGGTGATCGTTCGTGGTTGCCATGCGTCCATCGTGCCCCACGCCGCGGACGGCGCGGAATAGCGTGATCGCCCGGCACGCGCGCGTACGGCGTTGGAGTCTCCTACAGGGGCCGCTCCGGCGGGGGCCCGCTCCTGCCGGAACCCGGCTGGGCGGGAGGTGCCTCAGATGCGGCGCCGGGCCTTCCGCGCGCGGCGCACCACCGCTGCCGCGCCCAGCAGCGCCACGGTCGCGCCCGCGGCACCCGCCGCTGTCGCGTCCTTGCGTCCGAGGCGCCGGCCAGCCACCGTGTGCCGCCCCGAGACCTCCTCGAGCAGCTCGGCCAGGACCTCCTCGTTGGTGTGCTCCGGACGCCACCCGGCATCGTGCAGGCGACTGCCGCTCACGACCCAGGGGTACATCGTGTACGCCAGGTCCCCGGCCGGGGAGGGCGTCAGCCCGATCCGGTGCAGGCGGGCCGCCGCGCCGAGCGCGACGGCGGAAGGCAGCTCCATGCGCCGGATGCCGCTGAGCTCCTCGACCTCCTCCTGCTCCAGCCAGCCGTCGCACCCGACGGCCAGTTCGCCCTCGGCCTTCTCCAGGACGGCGTACTCCAGGGCGCTGCACAGGTCGTCGACGTGGCAGAACTGCCAGGCCGGCCGCGACCCGGCCACGACCAGCAGCCTGGGCGACTCGAAGTACCTGGTCAGCGCGGTGTCCATGCCGCCGACCAGGACGGCGGGCCGGACGACCGTCACGTTGAGGCCGGGATGCGCCCGCGGTGCGCGCCGCGCGAGCCGCTCGATCTCCAGCAGGTCGCCCACGCCCGTGGCCTCGGCCGTGGCGCGCAGCTCGGCGTCCTCGGACAGCGGCAGCTCGTTGTCCGGGAGCGCGCCGTAGACCATCGCGGAGGTACACAGCACGACCCGGTGCACGCCGGCCGCCGCGGCGGCGGTCAGGACGGTCTGGGTCCCCCGGACGTTGTAAGCCGTACGGGCGGCCGCGTCGGTCTCCAGGTCGAGGTCGAGCGCCAGGTGCACCACAACGTCCGCACCACGCAGTTTCTCGGCGATGGCCGGGTCCCGTACGTCCAGGACGTGCCATGCGGCCGCCTCGCACCCGCCGCGCCGTTCGTCGATGGCCACGACCTGTCTGACCTCGTCGGACGCGGCGAGCCGCGCGGTGAGCAGTGCCCCGACCCCGGTCGCGGCACCGGTGACCGCGACGACGGGTCCGCGCGCGCCGGGGCGGGCGGAGCTGGTTGACTGGTTTCGCGCTGCGCGAACCTGCGGATCTGGGGAACTCACCGGGCGTCTCCAGAGGTTGTCTTCAGTACGAGCGCGAGCGACGCGTGCGTACCAGGTGGCATCCATCCTGCCGCAGGCCGTCAGTCGGCGAAGCACCGAGGCCCGATCGGCCCCGGGTGTCTACGCTGGGTGGTGAAGTCGGGCAGCCGTGCCGCCGGAAAGAACCGGCGGCCCTACCAGCCGAGGAACCCCGTGAGTGACACCCCATTCGGATTCGGCCTTCCGCCGGAGGAGCCGGACGACGGCGACGAGGGCAAAAAGAAGGACCAGCAGAGCGGCGGTGGTCAGGGACCGGCCAACCCGTTCGGTTACGGGATGCCCGGAGCCGGAGGCCAGGGCGGCCCCGGCGCGGACAACCCGTTCGCTGCCATGTTCGGTTCCATGAACCCCAACGACCTGGGCGCCGCGTTCCAGCAGCTGGGCCAGATGCTCTCCTACGAGGGCGGCCCGGTGAACTGGGACATGGCCAAGCAGATCGCCCGCCAGACGGTCTCCCAGGGGACCCCGGACGGCCGCAAGGACGCCAGCGTCGGTCCCGCCGAGCGCACCGCCGTCCAGGAGGCCGTGCGCCTGGCCGATCTCTGGCTGGACGACGCGACGGCCCTGCCCTCGGGCGCGGGCACCGCCGTGGCCTGGAGCCGGGCGGAGTGGGTCGAGGCGACCCTGCCCGCCTGGCGCGAGCTGGTCGACCCGGTCGCCGAGCGCGTCGGCAACGCCATGGGTGACGTGCTGCCGGAGGAGATGCAGGCCATGGCGGGCCCGCTGATCGGCATGATGCGGTCCATGGGCGGCGCCATGTTCGGCACGCAGATCGGGCAGGCCGTCGGCGTGCTCGCCGGCGAGGTCGTCGGCTCGACCGACGTGGGCCTGCCGCTCGGCCCGGCCGGCAAGGCCGCGCTGCTGCCGGCGAACATCGAGTCGTTCGGCAAGGACCTCGGCGTGTCCCAGGAGGAGGTGCGGCTGTACCTCGCCCTGCGCGAGGCCGCCCACCAGCGCCTCTTCGCGCACGTGCCGTGGCTGCGCTCGCATCTGTTCGGTGCCGTCGACGGCTACGCCCGTGGCATCAAGGTGGACACGGCCAAGCTGGAGGACGTGGTCGGCCAGTTCGACCCGCAGAACCCCGAGCAGCTGCAGGAGGCTCTCCAGCAGGGCATGTTCCAGCCGGAGGACACGCCGGAGCAGAAGGCGGCCCTGGCCCGTCTGGAGACGGCTCTGGCGCTGGTCGAGGGCTGGGTGGACGCGGTGGTGCACACCGCCGCCAAGCCGCGCCTGTCCTCCGCCGACGCGCTGCGCGAGACGCTGCGCCGCCGTCGCGCCTCGGGCGGGCCCGCGGAGCAGACGTTCGCGACGCTGATCGGTCTGGAGCTGCGCCCGCGCCGGCTGCGCGACGCCTCCCGCCTGTGGGCGTCCCTGACGGACGCGCACGGTGTCGACGGCCGGGACGGTCTGTGGGCCCACCCGGACATGCTGCCGACCGCGACCGACCTGGACGACCCGGACGGCTTCGTGCACCGTGAGCAGCTCGACTTCTCCGAGCTGGACAAGATGCTCGGCGAGGCGGCGGGCAAGCCCGACCTGAAGAAGAAGGACCAGAAGGACGAGGGCGGGAACGGGGACGAGGCCGAGGGCGACGAGGGCGAGTGAGCCTTCACGACGACGCGGTCCTGGTCCTGAAGGCGTACGAGGGCCAGGACGAGCTGCGCCAGGTCTACCTGGGCCATCTCGCGACGCATTCCGACGGGATGTGGAAGGCCTGCGCCGACGGGCACATCACGGCGAGCGCCATGGTGATCGACCCGTCGCGCGAGCGGGTCCTGCTCACCCTGCACAAGAAGATGCGCATGTGGCTGCAGATGGGCGGTCACTGCGAGCCGGCCGACGAGACGCTGGCCCGGGCGGCGCTGCGCGAGGGCACGGAGGAGTCGGGCATCGCCGGGCTCACGCTGCTGCCCGGCGGTCCCGTGCGGCTGGACCGACACAGCACGCCGTGCGCCTGGCACCTGGACGTCCAGTACGCCGCCCTCGCTCCCGAGGGGGCCGTGGAGGCGATCAGCGACGAGTCCCTGGACCTGCGCTGGTTCCCGTACGCCGAGGTCGCTGCCGTGGCCGACGAGTCGGTCGTCCGCCTGCTGGAGGCGACCCGCGCCCGCCTGTGACCGGTAAGGGGTGACCGCCCTGGCGTTCGCCCCTTACCGGACCGTGGCGGACGGCTGCGCTCAACTCCAGACGTTGCCCTGATTCTGACCGCGGGCTCCGTGCTGCCCCATGCCGTACTGCGCGGCGAGGCCCTGCCCGACCTGCGCGTTCTGCGGCGGCAGCAGCTCACTGGGCTGCACGAGCGCGAAGCCGCTGCCCATGAAGCTCAGCTCCCAGCCCTCACCGGTGTTGCCGCGGCGCCGCCACACCCCGGAGGAGTGCGTCTGGGCCTGCATCTGCACGCGCAGGCCGGTGGACCAGGCGACGATCGCGTCGGCGTCGCAGTTGACGTACTTGTCGGGCGTCACCTGCATGAACAGGGGCGAGCCCGAGGTCATCAGGGCGACCTTGCCCCGGCCGGTGATGTTGAGCTGGTACTTCCCCGAGCCGGAGATGCCGTAGAGGCTGTCCACCGCGATGACCTCGTGGTGCAGGGACGAGTCCATGGCGAGCACGTAGCTGCTGTCGACGGTGAGGCCGTCCTGGTCGACGTCCACCACGTGGACGCACTGGGCGAGGTTGGCGAAGTAGACCGTGCCCTGCCCGTGGCAGCGCATCAGGTCCAGGCCCTCACCGGTGTGCGCACGCGCGCGCGACTGGTTGTTGCTCTGGTACTCGGCGTCGAACTCGACGAGCCCCTGGTAGGCGACCATGGTGCCCTTGCGGGCGAGCACGTCGTCGTGGCCCGTGAGGGCGACACGGAGCATGTGCTTGTTCTGCAGGCTCCAGGCTTCCTGGGTCTGCTGGTCGTTGTAGGCGAAAATCGGGCTCTGCATGATGTTCTGGCTCCCCCTCAGCCCCGCACCCGGAGGCGGTCGGTGCTGTCCTCGCTGGGCTGGACGACGACGATGCCCTGACCGGAGAAGGCCATCTGGAAGGCCTCGCCGCTGCCGCGGCCGATCAGCGACTGCGCCTTGAAGCTGCGCTTGCCCTTCACCTTGAGGTTCGGGGACCAGGCGACGAGCGCGTCCGGGTCGACGTAGGTCTCGTCCTCGCCGCCGCCGCAGTCGACCACGATCGGCTTGCCCCGGGAGGTGAGCGCGACCCAGCCCTGTCCGGAGATCTTGGTGTTCCACAGGCCCTGCCCGGCGAACTTCGCCAGGCCCTTGACCCGCTCCACACCCCACGTCAGGTGGGCGTCGAAGGCGAGCAGGTTGGTGGCGTTGACGGAGATCCCGTCGCCGTTGAGGTTGATGACGACGACGTTGGCGCCGTAGTCGGCGAGGTAGAGCAGTCCGTCGCCGGAGCACTTCATCAGGGGGGCGCCCTCGCCGGTCATCCAGTCCTTGGCGATCTGGCGGACGGCCGGCGGGTTGGGCTCGTACTGCACGAAGCCCTCGTAGGCGACCATCGAGCCCACGCGCGCGAGGAGGTCGTTTCCGGTCTGCATGGCGACCTTCAGCATGTGGTTGCCGTGGTTCTCCATGCGGGCGGCGACGGGTGCGGGAGCGTAGCCCGCGAGCGGCTGGTTCATGTCGGGCTCTCCCTCAGATCTCGTACGGCTGGACGACGACGAAGCTGCCGGGCGCGGCCCGGAACTGCAGGTTGACGCTCTCGCCGGTGTCGCCCGCGTAGGAGTTGCGACGCATCCGCACCTGGCTGGAGACGACCACCTGGGCGGCGGCGGACCAGGCGACCACGGCGTTGCAGTCGGCGAACGTCGTGGGCGTCACCGGCAGCACCACGGGCACACCGCGCGTCTTCACGACGATCGTGCCGGTGCCCTGGAACTGCATCGTGAACAGCGCGCCGCCCGGGATGCCGTGCCCCTCGATGCGGCGGACCTCGTACTGGAGGCTCTCGTCGAAGGCCAGGACGTTCTCCGCGGAGACGCACACGGCGTCGCCCTGGAGCTCGATCGGGTGCAGCATCGCGGAGTTCTCCGCGAGGAACACCTGTCCCTTGCCGGTGCAGCGCATGAGCTGCATCTCCTGGCCGGTGGCGTTGCCCACGACCCGGCCGGCGAATCCGGCGCCCTTGTAGCTGAAGTCGACCTTGCCCTGGTAGAGCACCATGCTGCCCTGCCGGGCGAGTACGGGCTGGCCCTCGGCGCCGAGGTCGACGCGGACCAGCTTCTTGTTCTGCTGCGTCCAGCGCTGCCCGGTCGCGGTCTCCCGGAACTGCTGGAGCGCCGCGGTCACACCGGCGCCCTGCGGCGCGCCCTGGGGAGGCTGCTGGCCATAGCCGGGAGGTGGCGCCGGCTGGCCGTGGCCCACGGGCGGGATGTGCTGCCCGTAGCCGGGAGGCGCGGGCGGCTGACCGTAGCCGGGGGGCGGCGGCGGGGCCTGGGGCGCCTGCGGCTGGCCGTAGCCGGGGGGCGGCGGCGCGGTCTGGCCGGGGACCTGGCCGTACGGCGGCTGCTGAGCGGGCCGGCCCGGGTGGCCGTACGGCGCGGGCGCCGGGGCGGGGGGCGGCACGGGGGCGCCGCCGGGCGGCGTGTTCATGGGCGCGACGATGGTCTGCGCGGCGTGCACGTCCGGGCGGGGTGCCGGGGTCGGAGCCGGCGCGGGCGGCGGTGGCGGCGGGGCGACGGGCGGCGGGGCGAAGCCCTGCTGGGCGGGCTGCGGCGCGGGGGCCGGTGCCGGAGCGGAGGCGGCGGGCGCCCCGAAGGCCGGCGGTGCCGAGGCCTGGGCGGGCGGGGCGAAGCCCGGGGCGGCGCCGGACTGGGGCTGCTGTGCCTGCTGCGGCTCGGGCGCCTCGTCCTCGGCCACCTCGCCGCCGAAGTTCCTCAGCAGTGCGTCGAGACCGCCGTCGAAGCCCTGACCGACTGCGGCGAACCGCCACACGTCCTTCAGATAGAAGTCGCCCAGCATCACGGCGCGCTCGGTGGAGAACTCCGAACCGCTGAACGGGTACCGGGCCACCTCCTCGCCACCCGCGACGATCCGGATGTACCCGGGGCCGACCTGCGACATCTGTCCCGCACCGTCGATCGTCGCGGTGAAGGAGAGCTTCTGGATCTGCTGCGGGATCCTGTCGAGGGTGACCCGGAAGGACTCCGTGTCGCCCGCCTGCGCACCCAGGAGCTGGACGGACTCCTCGGGGGTCTTCGGCTGGTTGAAGAACACGAAGTACCGGTCGTCCGACAGCCGCTCGTCGGCGTCGAGACCGAAGCAGCTGATGTCGAAGCTCAGCCCGGGGCCGGAGATCTGCACGCCTACGTACAGATCCGTGCCCGCGGTGAGGTCACTGATCCTGGCCTTGTGGCCGCGTTGAAATTCCCTGGCCATGCGTTACGACCGTCCCCCATCCGAATGCGAGTGCGTCGCGACAGGCTAACGGCAAACACCGACACCGGAGGAAGTCGGTACAGACCCGGTACGAAACCCGTGCGGGGCCGTGGCGGACACCCGCCCGGGCCGCTCGGGCTACTCGCTGCGGGCGCCGGGCACGTGCGGCAGCCGGTCCGCCGCGACCACGCCCTCCAGATAACCCCTGGCGCGCTCGGTCCGCGGATAGGCCTCCAGGAGCCGCCAGAACCGGGGCCCGTGCCCGGGGACCAGCAGGTGTGCCAGTTCGTGCAGGAGGACGTAGTCGACGACGTACTCGGGCATGCCCTGAAGGCGGTGCGACAGCCGGATGCTTCCCTCGGACGGGGTGCACGAGCCCCAGCGGGTGTTCTGGTTGGTGACCCAGCGGACCGAGGCCGGCCGGGCCCGGCCGTCGAAGTACTGCCCCGACAGGCGCTCCGCGCGCTCGGCCAGCTCGGCGTCGCCGAGAACCCGTTTGCTCTCCTGGGCGGCCAGCTTGTCGAGCATGACGCTCACCCAGCGTTGTTCCTCGGCCTCGGACATCCGGGCGGGGATCAGCACGACGGTGCGGTCGCCCTCTCGGTACGCGGAAACGGTCCGGCGTCGGCGGGTGCTCCTGCGCACCTCGATCGCGCTCGTACCCGAGCCGCTCGGCGGCGGATTCGTCGGTGTGCGCGGGGGTGCCCCGGCGCGGTGCAGTGGGTCGGCGGACACGCCACGACGTTACCCGCTGCACACGGGGAAGTCCCGGCTCCGGGACGCTTCGGTGCCGATCCGCCACTCCTCCTGGGAAATGTGCGGCTGATTCATATGACGAACATCCCCCACCTGTGGACAACTTTCGACGCCCCTGAGCGCATCCGGCCATGCTGGCACTCGTCGGCGGATCCGCGACCGACCGCGGGAGCCGCGTACACGGGCACTGGAAGGCATACGGGGGACCTGGCATGCATCCGATGGTGAAGCCCGCGCTCAGGCGCGGCTGGCGTGATCTGAACACCGTGCAGTTCGGGATGACACCGGCGCACGCGCTGACGCTGGCGCCGGTGGACACGGCGACGGGCAGCTTCCTCGAACTGCTCAACGGCACCCGTGGCCCGGCGCTCCTGCGCGAGGCGGGGCACCGCATGGACCTGCCGGACGGGCATGTGGACCGTGTGGTGGAGCGGCTGGCGCGGGCCGGTCTCCTCGACGACTCCCGCGGCGGCGGTCCGGCCGCCGACGCCCTGCGGGAGACGAAGGGCGTCCTCGACCGGCTCCGCCCCGACCTGGCCTCCTTGTCCCTGACCACCTCCGCACCGGGGGACGCGATGAGACACCTGGCCGCCCGAGGCGTTCTGCGGGTGCGCGTGCGGGGTGCCGGACGGGTGGGCGCGGTGCTGGCGGGCCTGCTGTCGGGCTCGGGCGTCGGTGAGATCGACGTGCGGGACGGCGGACGCGTCGAGCCGTGGGACGTCGCACCGGGTGGTCTGCCCGCCGAGGCGATCGGCGACCGCCGGGACGAGGCGGCCCGCCGTGCCGTCCGCCGGTCCGCCCCCGGCCGGCCGCCGCGCCGGAGCCCGACGGCACCCCACGAGGAGGCCGCCCCGGGCTTCTCCCTGGTGATCGTCGCGCCCCGTGACGACGTCGCGGTGCACACGCCCGATCCCGCCGCGGCGGATTCCCTCATGGCCTCCGGCACGCCCCACCTGTATGCCGGTGTCGTGGAGGGGACGGGTGTCGTCGGCCCTCTCGTGCTGCCCGGCGAGACGGGGTGCGCCGGCTGCCTGCACGCCGACCGCACCGACCGGGACCCGGCCTGGCCGCGGCTGGTGGCGCAGTGGCGCTCGGGCCGGCAGCGCCGGGTGCCGCCCTGCGACCTCACCCTCGCGGCGACCGTCGCCGGGTTCGCGGCGGCCCACGCGCTCGCTTTCCTCGACGGCCGGACGCCCGCGAGCACCGGCACGCGCTGGGAGGTCACGCTGCCCGGTCTGCGCTGGCACGCACGGCCGGTCCGGGCGCATCCCGCGTGCCCCTGCGGGGCGGCCGGGAAAGGTAAGCGGGAACACATCCCCGAGTACGGGGGGCGGCGCGCGACAATGGCTGGGCAAGGGCCGTCAGCGGAGGTACGCCACGAGGCGGAACCGGCGCGGCCGGCTGGGACTTGGAGGGCGCATGTCTGATCTTCCGCGCAAGGCGGTCACCCGGACCGCCAAGCTCGCCGCGCTCCCGCTCGGCTTCGCCGGGCGGGCCACCTGGGGGCTGGGCAAGCGGATCGTGGGCGAGTCCGCGGAGATCGTCGGCCAGCAACTGCAGCAGCGCACCGCCGAGCAGTTGTTCAAGGTGCTGGGCGAGCTCAAGGGCGGGGCGATGAAGTTCGGGCAGGCGCTGTCCGTCTTCGAGTCGGCGCTGCCCGAGGAGGTCGCCGGCCCCTACCGGGCGGCGCTGACCAAACTGCAGGAGGCGGCGCCGCCGATGCCGACGCGCACGGTGCACGCCGTGCTCACGGAGCGGCTCGGAGCGGACTGGCAGGACCTGTTCCTGGAGTTCGAGGACAAGCCCGCCGCGGCTGCCTCGATCGGCCAGGTGCACCGGGCGGTGTGGCACGACGGCCGCGAGGTGGCGGTCAAGGTGCAGTACCCGGGCGCCGGCGAGGCACTGCTGTCCGACCTGAACCAGCTCAGCCGCTTCGCCCGCCTGCTCGGTCCGCTGGTCCCCGGCATGGACATCAAGCCGCTGATCACCGAGCTGAAGGACCGGGTTTCGGAGGAGCTGGACTACGACCTGGAGGCCGAGGCCCAGCGGACGCACGCCGAGGTGTTCGCCGACGACCCGGACATCGTCGTGCCGGACGTGGTCCACCAGTGCGAGCAGGTGCTGGTCACCGAGTGGATCGACGGCATCCCGATGTCGGAGATCATCACGAACGGTACGCAGGAGCAGCGGGACCGGGCGGGCCAGTTGCTGGCCCACTTCCTCTTCTCCGGTCCGGCGCGCACCGGGCTCCTGCACGCCGATCCGCACCCCGGCAACTTCCGTCTGCTGCCCGGTGGGCCCGAGGGCGAGGACGACTGGCGGCTGGGCGTCCTGGACTTCGGCACGGTCGACCGTCTGCCGGGCGGTCTGCCGGAGCCCATCGGCGAGGCCCTGCGCATGACGCTGGACGGCGAAGCGGAGGCCGTCTACGAGATGCTCTGCGCGGAGGGCTTCGTCAAGGAGACGATAGAGCTGGACCCCGACGCCGTCCTCGACTACCTCCTGCCGATCATCGAGCCGGCCAGGGTCGACGCGTTCACCTTCACCCGCGGCTGGATGCGGAGCCAGGCGGCCCGCATCGGCGACCCCCGCTCCCCCGCGTACCAGTTGGCCAAGCAGCTCAATCTGCCGCCGGCGTACCTGCTGATCCACCGTGTCACGCTGAGCACCATCGGTGTGCTGTGCCAGCTGGGGGCCACGGTCCGGCTGCGCGACGAGCTGGAGGAGTGGCTGGTGGGCTTCCTCTCCGAGGAGGAGACCGAGCCGGTGGACCAGGACGCCGAAGAGGACGAGGACGCCTGCGAGGTTGAGGAGACGGCCGCACAGGCCTGATCCCCCAAGGGCGAACACGCCGTGGGGGCCGGCCCGTTCGGCCGGGCCGGCCCCCACGCGCGGAGCTTCGTCTCCTGCTGGGAGACCACCGCTTCAGGTGTGTCGGTTACTGCATGACCGCCATGGCCAGCGCACGCCGGGCACGCATCGACGCGCGCTCCGCCCGACGCTGCATCCGGCGAGCGGTCGCCAGGCGCAGCGCCCGGCGTTCCCGCTCGGCCTCATGCAGGCGGTCGTGCATATGCGCACGCGCCAGGGCTTCTGGGATGAGTTGCATTTCACGGGTCCTGTTCTGACGCGAGTCCTTCGCGCCGCTGGTGGTGAAGTCTTCAGGCGCGGTGCCTGCGATGTCGTGGGTGGACGGCTTCATCGGGGCCTGCTTCTGGGGGTCGTACGTCAGGGGGCGGTCGATCGTGCCAGCGGTGTTCATGCCGAAACCGGGTTCTTGCGCGGGCGGCCACGGGGCCGCTTCCGGGCGACGACGACACCCTGGACGAACAGCTCGCCACCCCAGACGCCCCAGGGCTCACGCCGCTCCTTGGCACCGGCGAGGCAGGCCTCGATCAGCGGGCAGGTGCGGCAGAGGGACTTGGCGTACTCGACGTCCGCCGGCGACTCGGCGAAGAAGACCTCCGGGTCGTAGGAGCGGCAGGGGACGGGCACGCCGAGGTTCTCGATGGCGTCGTCGAGCGCGGTGAGCGCGGTGAGCGGGGTCAAGGTGGAGTCCTCCGTGGAACAGGGCTTGGGGATCGTGTCGGAAGGCGGTACGGACGGGGCGTGCGCTTCGAGTTGCACGGGTGGTCTTCCTCGTCTGGTCGTTCCGGCCGGTTGACCGGGTGGCGGCTTGGTACCGGGTTCTTTTCTTGTCCCGAGGCTCCTTCGTGCTGTCGCCCCCGTTCGGGGACAAACAGAAGGGCCGCGGATCCCGGGTGGGGTTCCGCGGCCCTGAAGGCGCCGGCCTGATCGGCGATCAGGCTGGATCACTCCAGGGTTCTGGCCCACGGAAGGCCCACATCAGGTGGTGCTGCGTCGTCTGCTTCCGGAATCCGGCACCGGTCGCGGTAAAGGCATAGGCCTGCGCCTGTGCCGCTACTGCTGCTTCCAGTGCCTTGGTCGGTCGCTCATTGCGCTCGCGGACGGGAAGGCCCGCGGGGACCACAGCGGCGGCAGCCGGACGCACGGCACGAATGCCGGACAGACCGGTGCCCGAGTGGGAAGCGCCGAGGATGCACAGGGAGACGGCCGAGCGATCGGTCATTTTGGCGGTGGAGCTGGCGACGAAGCTGCTGTTGATGCTGATCACTGGACTCGCCTCCTCTCGGCGTCTCGGGGGACTGGTGACGAACCAGTCCGCGGATATGCAAGTACAACACGGATTCAGGGCCTCCGGGAAGGCCGCTGTTCCCGTGACCAAGAACCTATGGGGATTCCCGGGGCATGCGCAAACTATTTTTTCGACGAGTTCGTATCAGTCGTCCTCGTCAAGCCCCACTCCCTCCTGGCCTGCGCAGATGGCCAGCACCTCGGTCCCGTAACGGTTGAGCTTGCGCGCGCCGACCCCCGGGATCCGGGCGAGCTCCCTCTCGTCCTCCGGGACGGACTCCGCGATCGCCACCAGCGTCTTGTCGGTGAAGACGCAGAACGCGGGCTGTCCGCTGCGCTCCGCCTGCACCGCCCGCCACTCGCACAACCGCTCGTAGACGCCCTCGTCCATGTCGGACGGGCAGCCCTCGCAGCGCATCAGCTTCATCTCACCGGCGTCGGTGAGCGTACGCCCGCAGACCCGGCAGCGGGCCGGTGTCCGCCGGGTCCGTCTCGGCACGGTGGCCGCGGTGCCACCGCCGCCCGGGAACCCTCGCTCAACGCCCCCGCCGGCACCCCCGGCGGCCGCCCGCCCGCCCGCCGTGCCGGAGCCGGGCCGCAACCCCTTCAGGAAGCGGCTGGCTCTGCGGCTCGGCCTGCCGCCGGGCGATCGGGCCAGCGCCCAGGAAAGGTGCAGATGTTCACGCGCGCGGGTGACACCGACGTAGAGGAGACGGCGTTCCTCCTCGATCTGCTCGTCGGTCTTTGCGTAGGTGATCGGCATCATGCCCTCGGCGACGCCGACCAGGAACACGACGTCCCACTCCAGGCCCTTGGCCGAGTGCAGGGAGGCGAGGGTGACGCCCTGCACCGTCGGGGCGTGCTGGGCCCCCGCTCGCTCGTCGAGTTCGACGACGAGGTCGCTCAGTGTGGCTCCCGCTCTGGCGGCGGCGAAGTCCTGGGCCAGGCCGACCAGGGCGGCCAGCGACTCCCAACGCTCCCGGACGGCACCCGACCCGGCCGGGGGCTCGGTCGTCCAGCCCTCCCCGGACAGCACCGCGCGCACCTGCGAGGGCAGGTCGACGGCGTCGTCGAGGAGGGAGTCGTTGCCGCCGAAGCGCGCCGCGGCCCGCAGGGCACTGCCGGCTTTGCGCACCTCGGGCCGGTCGAAGAACCGCTCCGCGCCCCGCAGCTGGTACGGGACCCCGGCGTCGGCGAGTGCCTGCTCATAGGTCTCCGACTGGGAATTGGTACGGAACAGGACCGCGATCTCGGCGGCCGGGACGCCCGAGTCGACGAGCTCGCGGATTCGGCGGGCCGCGCCCTCGGCCTCGGCCGGTTCGTCGGTGTACTCGGTGTAGACGGGCTCTGGACCCGCGGGGCGCTGGGAGACCAGCTCCAGACGGTGGTCGGCGGCCCGGCCGCGGGCCTGGGCGAGCAGGCCGTTGGCGAGGTGGACGACCTGGGGGGTGGAACGGTAGTCGCGGACCAGCTTGACGACGGTGGCACCGGGGTGGCGGTCGCGGAAGTCCAGCAGGTGGTCGGGGGTTGCGCCCGTGAACGAATAGATCGTCTGACTGGCGTCGCCGACCACGCACAGGTCTTCGCGGTCCCCGAGCCACAGCTCCAGCAGTCGCTGCTGGAGGGGGCTGACGTCCTGGTACTCGTCGACGACGAAGTGCTGGTACTGGGCGCGGACCTGCTCGGCGACGTCGTGCCGGTCCTGGAGGACGGCCACGGTCAGCAGCAGCACGTCCTCGAAGTCGATGACGGAGCGGGCGCGCTTGAGGTCCTCGTAGGCGGCGTACAGCTGAGCGATCTCCGCCGGGTCGCGGGGGGTCTCACGGTCGGCCTTGGCCGCCGCCGCGGCGTAGTCGGCGGGGACCGTCTGGGTCACCTTGGACCACTCGATCTCCGCGGTGGCGTCGCGCAGCTCGCCCCGGTCGAGGCGGATGCGGCAGGCGGCGGCCGCGTCGGCGACGAGCTGGATCTTGCGGTCGACGAGCCTGGGCAGGGAGCCACCGATCGCTTTCGGCCAGAAGTACTGGAGCTGCCGCAGCGCCGCTGAGTGGAAGGTGCGGGCCTGTACGCCTGAGGCCCCGAGCTGGCGCAGCCGGCCGCGCATCTCCCCGGCCGCGCGGTTGGTGAAGGTGACGGCGAGCACGCTGGAGGGCTGGAGGATCCCGGCGCGCACCCCGTAGGCGATGCGGTGGGTGATCGCCCGGGTCTTGCCCGTACCGGCTCCCGCCAGCACGCACACCGGGCCGCGCAGGGCGGTCGCCACCTCGCGCTGCTCGGGGTCGAGCCCTTCGAGCACCGCGTCGGCCGAGTCCGGTACCTGCGGGAAGAGGGTGGAGTGCGTTGCTGCTGTCACACCGCCATGCTGCCAGGTCTCGCGAGACGGGTGGGTCGGTTGTCCACAGGCACGCACCGATAGTCGTACCAATGCGACTGGCGTCACCCGGTGGGAATGGTGGCGCCGCCGCGGACGTTCTCCTGCTGCGACCTCATCCCCGGGCCGCCGCTTTCCCGAGTCGCCGAAGGAGCACGAGAGACATGCCGGGCACTGTGACGATGTACAGCACCACGTGGTGCGGCTACTGCCGTCGGCTGAAGAGCCAGATGGACCGCGAAGGCATCGCGTACACCGAAGTCAACATCGAGCAGGACCCCGAGTCCGCCGCGTTCGTGGAGAAGGCGAATGGCGGAAACCAGACGGTGCCGACCGTGCTCTTCCCCGACGGCTCGACGCTGACGAACCCGTCGCTGGCGCAGGTGAAGCAGAAGGTCGGCGCGTAGCCGGCAGGCCGGGACGCAGTCGGCCCGTAAGAGACTCAGAGGGGCGGCCCTCCCCGCAACGGGGGGCCGCCCCTCTTGTGGTGCCGGGTTCAGAAGGCGCCGCGTGTCGGCAGTGGCCTGCCGTACCAGAGCTCGATGAGGCGGGCCGCGATCGAGATGCCGTAGGGCGGCAGCACATCGCCGGACTCGAAGGCGGCGCCCAGCTCGTCGCGGGAGAACCAGCGGGCCTCGTGGATCTCGTCGCCGTCGACGTCGATCTCGGTGGAGGTGGCGTGGGCCATGAAGCCCAGCATCAGGCTGGACGGGAAGGGCCACGGCTGGCTCGCGACGTACTCGACCGGGCCGACGGTGACGCCGACCTCCTCCTGGACCTCGCGGCGCACCGACTGCTCAATGGACTCCCCGGGCTCCACGAAACCGGCGAGGGTCGAGAAGCGGCCCTCGGGCCAGTGCACCTGGCGGCCGAGCAGGATGCGGTCCTCGCCGTCCGTGACCGCCATGATCACCGCGGGGTCGGTGCGCGGGTAGTGCTCGGCGCCGCAGGCGGGGCAGCGGCGGATGTGACCGGCCGCGGCGATGACGGTGCGCTCGCCACAACGGGAGCAGAACCGGTGCAGTCGCTGCCAGTTCTCCAGAGCGACCGCGTGGGCCATCAGTCCGGCGTCGCGGTCCGACAGGAGCAGGCCGGCCTCGCGCAGGCCCGCGGGGCGCGCGGACTGGTCCATGCGGCCGGGCAGGGAGTCCTTCTGGAGGGCGAAGAAGCTGGTCCCCTCCTCGTCGGTGCCCAGGAAGTACCGGTGTGCCTCGGTGAGCGGGGCCTCGAACGAGGGGGTCATGACGAGTTCGGTGGCCCCGTCGGGCGTCTCGTCGATGAGGACCTGGCCGCCGGAGACCACGAAGCAGCGCGTCGAGGGGTGGCTCCACGCCGCCGCGAGCCACGCCTCGTCGAGACGGTGGTGGGCGGCGCGGTCGATGCCGCTCGGGGCGGTGAGCGAGATGGGACGGTCGGCGGTGTGGTCGGTCCAGGTGGTCACGAGTGCTTCCAACTCCCCCGGTGAGCGGTTTGGTTCGGCAGGCGGGTGCAGCGGTTCGTACGGCGGGTGGTGACCGGGTCCGGGAGGGCTCGGCGGCGCGGTCGGCCTTTCCAGTGTGCCGCGCGCGATGCCGGCCGGGTCCCGGACCGTGCGCGGCGTTCAGGGCGCGTGACGCCAGTACTCCGCCAGATCCCCCCACAGGTGGGCGGAGGTCTCGACGCCCTTGAGGAGCAGGTCCAGTTCCACCTTCTCGTCCGGGGCGTGCCAGCCGTCCGACGGGACGGAGATGCCGAGGAACAGCACCGGGGCGTCGAGGACCTCCTGGAGGTCGGCGGCCGGTCCCGAGCCGCCTTCCCGGGTGAAGCGGACCGGTTCGCCGAAGGCCCGGCCCATCGCACGGACCACGGACTGCAGAGCCGGGTGGTCCAGCGGCGTCAGGCAGGGGCGGGTGGCGGAGCCGAAGGCGATCTCGCAGCGGATGCCCTCAGGCACCTGCTCGGCGGCCCAGGCACGGACGGCCTTCTCCACGTGGTCCGGGTCCTGGCCCGCGACGAGACGGAAGGAGAGCTTCACCATGGCGGACGTCGGAATGATCGTCTTGCTGCCGGGGCCCTGGTAGCCGCCGCCGATGCCGTTGACCTCGGCGGTGGGGCGGGCCCAGATGCGCTCCAGGGTGGTGTGTCCGGCTTCGCCGTGGGCTGCGTACGACTTGGCCGTGCGCAGCCACTGCCCCTCGTCGAAGGGCAGCTCGGCGAAGAGCTCGCGCTCGCGGTCGGTGAGTTCGATCACGCCCTCGTAGAAGCCCGGGATCGCCACGCGCGCGTGCTCGTCGTGCAGGGCGGCGACGAGGCGGGCGACGGCGGTGGCCGGGTTGGGGACCGCGCCGCCGAAGGATCCGGAGTGGATGTCCTGGTCGGGGCCGTGCAGCCGGATCTCGCACTCGGCGAGGCCCCGCATGCCGGTGCAGACCGTGGGGGTGTCCTCGGACCACATGCCGGTGTCGGAGACGATCACCGCGTCGGCGGTGAGCCGCTCGGCGCGCTCCTCGACGAGGGCGCGGAAGTGCGGGGAGCCGGATTCCTCCTCGCCCTCGATCAGCAGCTTCAGGTTCACCGCGGGGGCGGTGCGGCCGGTGGCGGCGAGATGGGCGCGGACGCCGAGTGTGTGGAAGAGCACCTGGCCCTTGTCGTCGGCCGCCCCGCGCGCGTAGAGACGGTTTCCGCGGACGACGGGCTCGAAGGGCTCGCTGTTCCAGCCGTCCTCGCGGGCGGCGGGCTGTACGTCGTGGTGGCCGTAGACGAGCACCGTCGGCGCCCGCGGATCCCCGGAGGGCCACTCGGCGAAGACCGCGGGGGCGCCGGGAGTGGGCCACACCTCGGCGGTCGGGAAGCCGGTCTCCTTCAGCTGGGCGGCGAGCCAGTCGGCGCTGCGGCGGACATCGGTCGCGTGGTCGGGCTGGGCCGACACGGACGGAATGCGCAGCCAGTCGACGAGGTCGTCGAGGAAGGCGTCGCGGTGCTGTTCGATGTACGTGCGGACAGCGCTGACAGCATTGTCAACGGGGTGGCTCATACTTACGAGCCTATCGGCCCGCGCGCACCCCCCGATCGTGCGGTTCGTCACCGACCGGATCGGCCAGCAGCAGTTTCTCGAGCGCCGCGCGGTCCGGCAGCCCCTCGGGCCGTACCACCTCACCGGTGCGTACGTAGAGGAAGGCGGCCGTCACCGAGGCGGGCGGTACGCGCTGCTGCTCGGCCCAGGCGATGCGGTACAGCGCGAGCTGGAGCGGGTCCGCGGTGGCGGCGCGGTTGGTCTTCCAGTCGACGATCTCGTACGTCGCGGTGTCCCCGTCGCCTTCCTTGTAGACGGCGTCGATGCGGCCGCGTACGACCCGGCCGGCCAGCGACAGCTGGAAGGGCGCCTCGACACGGAACGGTGTGCGACGGGCGTACTCGGTGCGCTCGAAGGCGTCCTTCAGGAACTCCAAGTCCTGTTCGTCGGCGATCTCGGCGTCCCCGCCCGGCAGCTCCTCCGGCTCCAGCAGGGGCAGCGTCAGCGGTTCGAACCGGGCCTCCACCCAGGCGTGGAAACGGGTGCCGCGGCGGGCGGCGGGCTGGGGCGGCCGGGGCATGGGGCGGGCCAGCTCCTGCGCGAAACCGTCCGGGTCGGCGGCCAGACTCAGCAGCTGGGAGGCGGTCAGCGACGCCGGAAGGGGCACCTCGGTGACACTCTCACGCGCGCGCAGGAGCTCGCCGGTGAGCGCGTCGAGGTCGCGGTCCCAGGAGGCGACGGTACGGGCCTCTTCCGGGCTGAGAGGAGTGGGGGCGAGCGCGGGTGCGGTGCCTCGGTGCTGTTCGGGGGGCGCTGCCTGGTGCGGGACGGTGGGGCTGTGCCGCGGGGAGGCGGGGCCGCGCCGTGCGGCGTCGGGACGGTCCGTGGGCCAGGTGTCCCAGTCTGCGGGGTCCGCGGCCCTGTCGACGTCCACTTCACCCGGTTCGCCTGCTTCACCCGGTTCGTCCGGCAGTGGTTCGTCGTCCTCGGGGGGTGGCGGCCAGTCCGGGTCGTCGTAGGCGTCGGGAGCGGCGGGGAGGCCGTCCTCGTGAGTGGCGAGGGCGTCCAGGTGGGCGAGGACCGTCTCCGCGGCGGCCCGGCGCCGGGCGAGTGCCTCGTCGTCCAGGGGCAGGGGCCAGACCTCGTCGACGGTCGCCCGGTGCAGCGCCGGGTTCTCCTCGTCCTCGGCCGGCTCGTCCGCCCATGCCTCGATCTCGCCGTGTCCGGCCGCGCAGTGCTCGTACAGGGCCGTGAGGAAGTCGGACGGTCCGCGGCGCTTCTTCTGGCTGGGCCCCCACCAGTGGCCGGAGCCGAGGAGCAGGGAGCGGGGCCGGGTGAAGGCGACGTAGCCGAGGCGGAGCTCCTCGGTGTGCTGGTGATCCTTCATGGCCTCCTGGAAGGCCTTCAGGCCCCTGGAGTCCCAGGACTCGACGTCGGGCAGGGTGTCGGCGTCGCCGCGCAGGCCGTGCGGCAGCACCTTGCCCTGGGCGGTCCACTTCTCGCGGCCCTGGCCGCTGGGGAAGGTGCCGGTGACGAGACCGGGCACGGCCACGACGTCCCACTCGAGGCCCTTGGACTTGTGCGCGGTGAGCACCTTGACGGTGTTCTCCCCGCCGGGCAGCGCGTTGTCCAGGCCCTTCTCGTACTGGGCTGCGGTGCGCAGGAAGCCGAGGAAGGCCAGGAGGGTGGCCTCGCCGTCGCTCGCCGCGAAGGAGGCGGCGACGTCGAGGAAGTTGGACAGGGTCTCCCGGCGGCGGGCGGCAAGGGCGTGCGGGGACGCCGACAGCTCGACCTCCAGGCCGGTGACCGCGAGGACACGGTGCAGGACGTCCATGAGCGGGTCGGACAGGGCCCGGCGCAGCTCGCGCAGTTCGGTGGCGAGCCGCGCGAACCGCACGCGCGCGTCCGGTGAGAAGGGCAGCCCGTCGTCGTCCCCGGTGCCGTCCAGCGGCGTCTCCAGGAAGGTGTCCAGGGCGTCCGCGAGCGATATCACCTCGGAGGGGTCGACCCCCTCGACGGCCTCGGCGAGCCTCCGGTCGGGGTCGTCGTCGCCCTCCACGCGCGCGTGGCTCACGAGCAGCCGGGCTCGGCGGCCCAGGAGGGCGAGATCGCGCGGCCCGATGCGCCAGCGCGGGCCGGAGAGCAGCCGGACCAGGGAGGCGTTGGCGCCCGGGTCCTGGAGGACCTCGCAGACGGCGACCAGGTCGGCCACCTCGGGCAGGTGCAGCAGCCCGGAGAGGCCGACGACCTCCACGGGGACGTCGCGGGCCACCAGCGCGCCCTGGATCTCGGCGAAGTCGGTCGCGGTGCGGCACAGGACGGCGATCTCACCGGGTGCCTTGCCGGTGCGCACGAGGTGGGCGACGGAGTCGGCGATCCAGTCGATCTCCTCGGCGTGGGTGCGCAGCAGGGCGCAGCGGACCGTGCCGTCGCGTTCGGCGCCCGGGGCGGGCCGCAGGGCCTCCACGCCCGCGTGCATGGCGCGCAGGGGCTCGGCGAGGCCGTTGGCGAGGTCGAGGAGGCGGCCGCCGCTGCGGCGGTTCTCACTCAGTGCCTGACGGACGGCGGGGCGGCCGTCCGCGTGGGCGAAGTGTTCGGGGAAGTCGTCGAGGTTGGCGACGGAGGCGCCGCGCCAGCCGTAGATGGCCTGGCAGGGGTCGCCCACGGCGGTCACTGGGTGGCCGGTGCCGCCGCCGAACAGACCCGCCAGGAGGATGCGCTGGGCCACCGAGGTGTCCTGGTACTCGTCGAGCAGCACCACCCGGTACTCGTCGCGCAGCAGGCGGCCCACCTCGGGGAGCCCGGCGAGCTGCGCGGACAGGGCGATCTGGTCGCCGAAGTCGAGCAGGTCCTGCCGGCGCTTGGCCGCCCGGTAGCGGATCACCAACTCGGCCAGTGCACGGCGGGCGGCGGCGGCCTCGGGGACCTTGCGCAGGTCGGCGTTGCTGAGCCGGACGCCCTCCAGGGTGTCCAGGAGGCCGGCGTCCCAGGTGCGCAGGTCCTCGGGGCGTACGAGGTGCTCGGCGAGTTCGGCGTCGAGGGCGAGGAGGTCTGCGACCAGGTCGGCGAAGGACCGGGTGAGCGCCGGATAGGGCCCTGGGGCCTCGCGCAGAACCCGCGCGGCGAGCTGGTACCGGGTGGCGTCGGCGAGCAGACGGGAGGTGGGCTCGAGGCCGAGGCGCAGGCCGTGGTCGGTCAGGAGACGGCCCGCGAAGGCGTGGTACGTCGAGATCGCGGGCTCGCCCGGCGGGTGGTCCGGATCGATCGCGTCCGGGTCGGTCACGCCAGCCCCGATCAGGGCCTTGCGGACGCGTTCGGCGAGTTCGCCGGCCGCCTTGTTGGTGAAGGTGAGCCCGAGGACCTGCTCCGGGGCGACCTGGCCGGTGCCGACCAGCCACACCACGCGTGCCGCCATCACCGTCGTCTTGCCGGACCCGGCTCCGGCCACGATCACCTGCGGCGCGGGCGGCGCGACGATGCAGGCCGTCTGCTCCGGGGTGAAGGGGATGCCGAGGAGCTCTTTGAGCTGCTCGGGATCGGTGATGTGGGCGGGCACGTCAGAGAGGCTAGCGGCGGTCACTGACAGCGGGTGCCCGATGCCCCCGGGGGCCGGGGGAAGCGCAGGTCAGCCGACGTGGTGCGACTTGTCACACCGGCCACTCGGCCCCGGTGGTCCCGCCCCGCTCGCCACCCCGGGCGCCGTACGCCGGCTGCTCCCGTCGCTCACTCCACGACGTGCCGCCCCTCGGGCCGCGCGCTGCACGAAGCGCGGAAGGCGCAGTGGGTGCAGTGCTGGCCCGTGGTCGGGGTGAACCGTTCGTCGAGGACCTTGCCGGCGGCCGTGGCCAGCAGGTCGCCGACCCACTCGCCCTCGGGGCCCTCCTGCGACTCCTGCGCCTGGACCTTGGGCAGGGCCTCCCCGCCGTCCCGCTTGGGCGCGCCCTGGCGCAGGTGGACGAGTTCCGCGCCGCCCGGTTCGGGGCGTACGCCGTCGAAGGCCTCGTCGACGGCGCCCTCGCGGACGGCGAGCTGGTACACGGCGAGCTGGGGGTGGCGGGCCACCTCCGCGGACGTGGGTGCCTGTTTGCCGGTCTTGAAGTCGACGACGTAGGCCCGGCCGTCGCCGTCGGCCTCCACGCGGTCCATCTGGCCGCGGATGCGGACCTCGTAGTCGCCTGCCTCCAGGGTCACGTCGAAGTCGTGCTCGCTCGCCACCGGGGTGCGCCCGGCACGGTCCATGACGTGCCACTTCAGGAAGCGTTCGAGCGCCACGCGCGCGTTGGCCTTCTCCTGCGCCGACTTCCACGGCGCGTCGAAGGCGAGCGCGTTCCACACGGAGTCCAGGCGTTCCATGAGGACGGCGAGGTCGGCCGGGGTGTGTCCGGAGGCCACCTCGTCGGCGAGCACGTGCACCACGTTGCCGAAGCCCTGGGCGGTGGTCGCCGGGGCGTCCGCCTTCACCTCACGGCCGAGGAACCACTGCAGGGCGCAGGTGTTGGCCAGCTGGTCCAGGGCGCTGCCGGAGAGCGCGACGGGCTGGTCGCGGTCGCGCAGCGGCACCTTGCTCTCGGTCGGGTCCCACATGCCCCACCAGCGGTAGGGGTGTGCGGCAGGCACCAGTGGTCGGCCGTCCTCGTCGGTGAGGGCGGCGAGGCGGGCCAGACGGCGCGCGGCGGCCTCCCGCAGGGGTGCGGAGACCCGGGGGTCGACGGTGGTGGCGCGCAGCTCGGCGACGAGCGCCGCGACGGCGAGGGGGCGGCGCGGACGGCCGGTGACGTCGACGGGTTCGACGCCGAGTTCGGTCAGGAACCGGGAGGGCTGGTCCCCGTCGTCGGCGGGTGCCTTCACCGCCGTCACGACGAGCCGTTCACGCGCGCGCGTGGCGGCCACGTAGAACAGGCGGCGCTCCTCGGCGAGCAGGGCTTTGGGGGTGAGGGGCTCGGCGAGTCCGTCGCGGCCGATCCGGTCGGCCTCCAGCAGGGAGCCGCGGCGGCGCAGGTCCGGCCACAGCCCTTCCTGGACGCCCGCGACCACGACCAGCCGCCACTCCAGCCCCTTGGCGCGGTGCGCGGTCATCAGACGGACGGCGTCGGGGCGTACGGCGCGCCGCGTGAGGGTGTCGGCCGCGATGTCCTCGGCGTCGATCTGCTCCAGGAAGTTCAGGGCGCCCCGGCCGCCGGTGCGCTCCTCCGCGCGGGCGGCCGTCGCGAACAGCGCGCACACGGCGTCCAGGTCCCGGTCGGCGTTGCGTCCGGCCGCGCCGCCGCGCCGGGCGGAGCGTTCCAGGCGGGTGGGCCACGGGGTGCCGTTCCACAGGTCCCACAGCGCCTCCTCGGCGCTGCCCCCTCCCGCGAGGCGCTCACGTGCCCTGCGCAGCAGCGCGCCGAGTCGCTGGGGGCCGCGCGCGTACGCGGGATCGTGCACGGCGAGCCGCTCCGGCTCGGCCAGCGCCCGGGCGAGCAGTTCGTCCGACGGCGGCGGCAGCGGGATGCCGGCGGCGCGCTGCTCTTCTCGCAGGGCGCGGCCGAGGCGTCGCAGGTCCGCGGCGTCCATACCGGCGAGGGGCGAGGTGAGCAGGGCGAGGGCGGTCTCGGTGGGGAGCCAGCAGGGAGCGTCCGCGCGTCCCGCGCGTTCACCGCGCGGGGGCTTCGCCCCCGTGTCGGCGCCGGCATCGGGGGTGGATTCGGCGTCAGTGGTGGATCCGGCCTCCGGGACCGTGTCGGAGGCGGCGTCGGTCGTGCCCGGCGCGTCGTCGGCACGCTCCGCGGGCGCGGCCTCGCCGGCGTCATCCGTACCGGCAGCCGTGGCGGGCGGCGCATACCCCGCCGTTCCCGCGGTCTCCCCGGGCTGCTCCCCCGTGCCCGTCTCCGCCTCCGCCACGGCCCGCAGCGCCGTCAGCAGGGGCGCCACCGCGGGCTCGTGGCGCAGCGGCAGGTCGTCGCCGTCGATGTCCAGGGGGACGCCGGCCGCGGTGAGGGCGCGGCGGAGCGTGGGGATGGTGCGTGACCCGGCGCGCACCAGAACGGCCATGTCGCGCCAGGGGAGGCCGTCCTCCAGGTGCGCCCGGCGAAGGATGTCGGCGACGTTGTCCAGCTCGGTGCCGGAGGTCGGGTACGTGTACGCCTCGACCCGCCCGCCGTCCCGGACCGGGGTCAGCTCGCGGTGGGCGCGGACCTTGTCGGCGGGGAGGCGGGTCAGCGGCATGCGCTGGGTCAGCAGCCGGGTGGCGGCCAGCAGGGCGGCCCCGGACCGACGTGAGGTCCGCAGCACAGCGACCGGTGCCGGACGGCCGTCCGCGCGCGGGAAGGCGGTCGGGAAGTCCAGGATGCCGTTCACGTCGGCGCCCCGGAACGCGTAGATCGACTGGTCGGGGTCGCCGAAGGCGACGAGGGTGCGTCCGCCGCCCGCCAGGGCGTGCAGCAGCCGTACCTGGGCCGGGTCGGTGTCCTGGTACTCGTCGACGTACACCGCGTCGTACTGGGCGGTCAGGTGCGCGCCGACCTCGGGGCGGCGGGCGAGGAGCACCGCGCGGTGAACGAGTTCCGCGTAGTCGAGTACGCCCTGGAGGTCGAGCACGTCGAGGTACTCGGCGAGGAAGACGGCGGCGGCACGCCAGTCGGGACGGCCGATGCGCCGGGCGAAGGCGCCGAGGGCGTCCGGGCCGAGCCCGAGTTCGCGGCTGCGGGCGAGCACCGCGCGGACCTCGTCGGCGAAGCCGCGGGTGGTCAGGCAGGCGCGCAGTTCGTCGGGCCAGCGCACATGGGCCAGCCCGAGCCGCTCCAGGTCCACCTGCCCGGCCAGCAGCTCGCGCACCGTCACGTCCTGCTCCGGTCCCGACAGCAGCCGCAGGGGCTCCACGAACAGGTCGCTGTCCTGGTGGGCGCGGACCAGGGCGTACCCGAAGGAGTGAAAGGTCGTCGCCCGGGGGGCACGCGCGGCGCCGATGCGCAGCGCCATCCGGTCGCGCAGCTCGACGGCGGCCTTGCGGCTGAAGGTCAGCACCAGGATGCGTTCGGGGTCGCCGCCCGCGGCGATCCGGTCCGCGACGGACTCGACGAGAGTGGTGGTCTTGCCGGTACCCGGCCCCGCCAGGACGAGCAGCGGTCCGGACCGGTGGTCAACCACGGCGCGCTGTGCGGCGTCCAGACGAGGGGGGTCCATGCGTGCCGGCGGGGTACGCACCAGTCGGTAAGCACCACGGCTCCCCCGCCGCGCCTGGGGGTGCGGCGGGTGTCCGCTGGAGGAGGAGGAGCTCACGTGGTTCGCCGGTCCTGGTGGGTGTACTGGTGGGCCGTCCGCGCCGCGGGTGGGGCGGTGGCCACGGGATGAGGGGGACGCGTGCGGCCGACGCTACGCCGACGGAAGAGGCGGAAGCAGCGCTTCCCCTTCTTCCCTCGCGTCACTCACGGCACGAACGCCCCCTGCCCCACGAACGTACGTCATGCCACGGACACGTCCGAACTATCCGGTTTACCTCGTACGGATCACAGGCCCCACATCTGCCGGCCGCATGGCGGAAGCTGTCAGCTGTGACCCTGTGCGCGTCCGCGGCCTCCTTGCGCGTGTCCGCCGTGCCCCGGTGCGCTCGCGCCGCCGTCCCACCGCGCCCGCTTCAGGTCGAGGCGCGGCAGATGTCCCTCGGCGGCTCTGCTCGCCTCCTTCAGGGGGGTGCCCTCTTCCCGGTAGCGGTCGATCGCCTCCAGCTCGTGCCCCGCGAGCAGGACCCCGTCCGCGCGGACGACACGCCACCAGGGGACACCTCCCCCGTAGAGGGACATGACCCGGCCGACCTGGCGGGGTCCGCCCTCCTCCAGGTACTCGGCCACGTCCCCGTACGTCATGACGCGGCCCGGCGGAATCAGTTCGGTCACGTCGAGGACCCGCTCGGCGTACTCGGGCAGCGCGTCCGCGTTCTCCGGACGGACGCCGTCCGGAAGGCTCTGCTCGCTCATCCGCCCCATGGTGCCGCACTCCACCGGCAACGCGACGCACTCCCGAGCGCCCGCGTCCCTCACCCGGAAGCGGCACTTCGGGCAGACTGTGCGGCCCGCACGGGCACCCTGATGCCTGCCGAGGCCGACGCGGCATGCCACCATCGTGCGGGCGGTTACCAGTGATACGAGAGCAAGAAGAGGCGATGAAACAGCAGGGTGTGCACCCCGAGGACGCCGAGGGCACCTCTGACTCTTCGTCGCGCCCGGACACCGCGGACGCGGGCGGCGGGAAGGCCGGCGAGCGGGCGGCCGAAGGCCCGTCGGCGACGGCCGCCGACCCCGACGACGTGGCACACATCGACGAGGTCGAGGGCGACGAACCGCTGCTCCCCGCGCGCGTGCACCGGCCCTCCGACCTGGTGCGCCTCCTGGTGGGCGTGCTCGCCGTCGCCGTGCTCCTCGCCATCGCCGCCTTCGCGCACGGCACCACCTCGGGCCTCGAGCAGGACATCAACAAGGGCACCGGACAGGCTCCCGACCTGCTCATCAAGATCGCGGGACTGGCCTCCAGCATCGCGATCCTCCTGGTGCCGGTCGCGTTCGCGATCGAGCGGCTGATCAAACGGGACGGGCTGCGGATCGCCGACGGCGTCCTGGCGGCCGTCCTCGCGCACGGGGTGACCCTCGCCACCGACCTGTGGGTCGCCAAGGCGGCTCCCGGCTCGATCCAGGAGGCGCTCACCCAGCCGTCGCCGGGCGACATCCACGCACTGACCGACCCCGTGCACGGCTACCTCGCGCCGGTCATCGCGTACATGACGGCCGTCGGCATGTCCCGCAGACCCCGCTGGCGCGCGGTGCTGTGGATCGTGCTGCTCCTCGACGCCTTCTCGATGCTCGTCACCGGTTACACGACGCCGTTCTCGATCATCCTCACCGTCCTCATCGGCTGGACCGTCGCCTACGGCACCCTGTACGCAGTCGGCTCCCCCAACGTCCGCCCCACCGGCCGGACGCTGATGGCGGGCCTGCGGCACGTCGGCTTCCGGCCGGTGACCGCCGCCCGGCAGGAGGCACCGTCGGACAGCGTCGAGACCGGTGACCGCGGCCGCCGCTACTTCGTCACCCTGGAGGACGGCCGGCCGCTCGACGTGACGGTGGTGGACCGGGAACAGCAGGCGCAGGGCTTCTTCTACCGGGCGTGGCGCAACCTGACGCTGCGCGGATTCGCCACCCGCAGCAGCCTTCCCTCGCTGCGACAGGCCCTGGAGCAGGAGGCACTGCTCGCCTACGCGGCCATCGCGGCCGGGGCCAACGCACCCAAGCTGATCGCCACGTCGGAGCTGGGGCCCGACGCCGTGATGCTCGTCTACGAGCACACCGGCGGACGCTCACTGGACTCGCTGGCGGACGAGGAGATCACCGACGACCTGTTGCGCGACACCTGGGAGCAGGTACGGGCCCTGCAGTCCCGGCGCATCGCGCACCGCCGGCTGGTCGGCGACGCGATCCTGGTGGATCGTTCCGGCACGGTGATCCTCACCGACCTGCGCATCGGCGAGATCGCCGCCGGCGACCTGCTGCTGCGCATGGACGTCTCCCAGCTCCTGGTGACGTTCGGCCTGCGCGTCGGTGCCGAACGCGCGGTCGCCTCGGCGGTCGGTGTGCTCGGCCCCGACACGGTGGCGGACTGCCTGCCCATGCTCCAGCCCATCGCCCTCAGCCGCTCCACGCGCGCGACCCTGCGCAAGCTGGCGCGGGAACGGGCCCAGCGCGAGCGCGAGGCGGTCCTGGAGTCGTCCCGCCAGGCCAAGCTGGCCCGCGCGGAGGCGGCCGACGGCGACACCACGAGCCCCGCGTCCGAGCAGACCGGCAAGTCCCCTCACACCGACAAGCCGGACAAGAAGGCCGTACGCGCCGAGCAGCGGGCCGAGAAGCGGGCCGTGGACGAGGCCATCGAGGAGGCGCGCGAGGAGGACCTGCTCACCCTGATCCGCCACGCGGTGCTGCGCATCAGGCCGCAGGCCCCAGTCGAACCGGCCCGTCTGGAGCGGGTACGGCCGCGCACGCTGATCAGCTTCATCGCCGGTGCGATCGGCGCCTACTTCCTGCTGACGCAGCTCACCCACATCGAGTTCGGCCCCCTGGTCTCGAACGCCCAGTGGGGCTGGGTGGCCGCGGCCGTGCTCTTCTCGGCGGCGAGTTACGTCGCGGCGGCGATGTCCCTGCTGGGCTTCGTACCCGAGAGGGTGCCCTTCCTGCGGACCGTGGCCGCGCAGGTCGCCGGGTCGTTCGTGAAGATCGTCGCCCCCGCGGCGGTCGGCGGCGTCGCCCTGAACACCCGCTTCCTGCAACGTGCGGGCGTACGCCCCGGGCTCGCGGTGGCGAGTGTCGGCGCGTCCCAGCTTTTCGGGCTCGGCTGCCACATCCTGATGCTGCTGTCCTTCGGTTATCTGACCGGCACCGAGAAGACGCCGTCGCTGTCGCCGTCCCGGACGGTCATCGCGGGCCTGCTGACCGTGGCGGTGCTGGTCCTCGTGGTGACGTCGGTGCCGTTCCTGCGCAAATTCGTCGTCACGCGCGTGCGGTCGCTCTTCGCCGGGGTCGTGCCGCGCATGCTGGACGTGCTGCAGCGGCCGCAGAAGCTGATCACCGGCATCGGCGGCATGCTGCTGCTCACCGCCTGCTTCGTGATGTGCCTGGACGCCTCGATCCGTGCCTTCGGCGACGACTCCTCGTCGATCAGTCTCGCGAGCGTCGCGGTCGTCTTCCTCGCGGGCAACGCCCTGGGGTCGGCCGCGCCGACTCCCGGCGGTGTGGGCGCGGTGGAGGCGACGCTGACGGTCGGTCTGATCGCCGTCGGCCTCCCCAAGGAGGTCGCCGCGCCCGCGGTGCTGCTCTACCGGCTGCTCACCCTGTGGCTGCCGGTCCTGCCGGGCTGGCTGGTCTTCAACCACCTCACGCGCAAAGAGGCGCTGTAACGGAACCCGGGTGCTCCCCGCGTACCTCGTACGGCCCTGGTCCCGAGCGGGTGCTCCCGCGCGACCGCACGATGGACGCATGCCGAATCCCTCCCGGCTGCGCGCCGCCCTGACCGCCACCGTCGTCACGCTGTCCGTCCTGCTGGCCGGCTGTGGCGGCGGGTCCCAGGAGCACGACGAGGACCTGAAGGACCAGAAGCTCGGCTGGAAGGACTGCCCCGCACCGTCGGAGGCGGAGGGTGGCGGCGGCGCCCCCTCCCCGCTTCCGGACGGCGACAAGTGGCAGTGCGCCACCATGAAGGCGCCGCTCGACTGGGACGATCCCAAGGGCGACACGATCGGCCTCGCGCTGATCCGGGCCAAGGCCGGCGGCGAGGCCGACCGGCGGATCGGCTCGCTCGTCTTCAACTTCGGCGGGCCGGGCGGGTCGGGCGTGACCACCCTGCCCGCCTTCGGCCAGGACTACGCGAAACTGCGCACACGCTACGACCTGGTCAGCTTCGATCCGCGCGGCGTCGGCCGCAGCGACCCCGTGGAGTGCCTCGACGACAAACAGCTCGACACCTATTTCCAGCAGGACGCCACCCCCGACGACCGGGCCGAGCAGACCGAGCTGGTGGACAACACGGAGAAGTTCAACGCGGCCTGCGAGAAGAACTCGAAGAAGATCCTCCCGCACGTCCGCACGACCGACGCCGCCCGCGACATGGACCTGATGCGCCAGGTACTCGGCGACGAGAAGCTGCACTACTTCGGCATTTCCTACGGCACCGAACTCGGCGGCGTCTACGCCCACCTCTTCCCGAAGCACGTCGGTCGCGCGGTCTTCGACGCCGTCGTCGACCCGACGCAGACCCCGGAAGAGAGCTCGCTGGGCCAGGCGAAGGGATTCCAGCTGGCGCTCGACAACTTCGCCGAGGACTGTGTGTCGAAGACCGAGGACTGCCCCATCGGGGACACGGCCGACGACGTCAAGGCACGCATCGCGCGGCTGCTGAAGGACCTCGACCGCAAACCGATCCCGGGTGTCTTCCCGCGTGAGCTCACCGAGACCGCCGCGACCGGCGGCATCGCGCAGGCGCTGTACTCGAAGGACTTCTGGGAGTACCTCACCGAGGGCCTGGACCAGGCCTACGACGGGGACGGGCGGGTCCTCATGGTGCTGTCGGACGCGTTGAACGGGCGCAACGAGGACGGCCAGTACAGCAACATCACCGCCGCCAACGTCGCCATCAACTGCGCCGACGACAAACCGCGGTACGACACCGCGTACGTGGAACGCAAGCTGCCCGCGTTCCGGGACGCGTCCCCGCTGTTCGGCGACTACCTCGCCTGGTCCATGCTCGGCTGCACCGACTGGGCGGTGGCCGGAGCCGCCGACCATCCCGACGTCGCCGCGCCCGGCGCGGCACCGATCCTGGTGATCGGCAACACCGGCGACCCCGCCACGCCTTACGAGGGCGCCGGCAGGATGGTGGACGCGCTGGGCAAGGGCGTCGGTGTGGAACTGACCTACAAGGGGCAGGGACACGGCGCCTACGACAGCAAGAACCGGTGCGTGCAGGACGCGGTGCACGGTTACCTGCTCGACGGCAAGGTGCCGGCGGCCGGGACCGTGTGCTCCTGATCGCGGACGGGGTCAGCGAGCGAGACGAACCGGCAGGTCAGAGCGTTATCCACAGGCTTCCGCAGGTGCTGTCGGCTCCACCTACCATGGCAGGAACGCCATCCGCCGCACGGCGCGGACGGCTTGCCAGGGGGGAGAGGACATGGCTCGTCTCGTGAGGTGGACGGCTCTGACGGCCGCCGCCGCACTGCTGACAGCGGGCTGCAGCGGCGGCTCGTCCGACGAGGACAAGGACGACGGGGGCAGGAGCAGCGCGGGACCTTCGGCGGCGGCACCGTCCGGAGTGCCCAGGGCACTGGCGTCCCAGGCCCTCGACTGGACCCGCTGCAAGGGCAGCGACGACGCCCCGGCACCGGACGGCGACTGGCGGTGCGCCACGCTCAAGGCACCGCTGGACTGGTCCGATCCGGACGGCGAGACGATAGATCTCGCGCTGATCCGGTCCAGGGCGACCGGGGACGACCGCATCGGCTCCCTGCTGTTCAACTTCGGCGGCCCCGGCGGTTCCGGCGTCTCCATGATGCCGTCCTACGCCGACACCGTCTCCTCCCTGCACGAGCGGTACGACCTGGTGAGCTGGGACCCGCGGGGGGTGGCCGCCAGTGAGGGCGTCCGCTGCCGCTCGGACAAGGCGATCGAGGCCGCCGAGTCGGTGGACTCCACGCCGGACACCCCCTCCGAGGAGCAGGCGTACCTGAAGGACGCGGCCGACTTCGGCAAGGGCTGCGAGAAAGCCGCCGGCAAGCTCATGGAGCACGTCTCGACCACGGACACGGCTCGCGACATGGACCTGATGCGACACGTCCTGGGCGACGAGAAGACGCACTACTTCGGCATCTCGTACGGCACCGAACTCGGCGGCGTCTACGCCCACCTGTTCCCGAAGCACGTGGGACGCGTGATCCTCGACGCCGTGGTGGACCCCGGCGCCGACACGATGGGCCACGCCGCGAACCAGGCCAAGGGCTTCCAGCGCGCGCTGGACGACTACCTGAAGTCGACCGGACAGGAGCCCGGGCAGGGGTCGCGGAAGATCGCCGACCTGCTGAAGCGGCTGGATGCGAACCCGCTGCCCACGTCCTCGCCGGGTCGCGAGCTGACGCAGACACTCGCGCTCACCGGGATCGTGCTGCCGCTGTACAGCGAGAGCGGCTGGCCGGCCCTGACCAGTGCGCTGACGGCGGCCGAGAAGGGCGACGGCTCGGAACTGCTCGCGCTCGCCGACGGCTACAACGAGCGTGATCCCTCGGGCCGTTACGGCACGACCACCCACTCACAGCGGGTCATATCGTGCCTGGACGACAAGCAGCGGCCGACCCTGGAGGAGACGAAGAAGCTGCTGCCGAGGTTCGAGAAGATCTCGCCCGTCTTCGGAGCCTTCCTCGGCTGGGACACGGCCGGATGGTGCCACGACTGGCCGGTGGCCGGTCAGCACGAGACGCCGGAGGTGAGCGCGCCCGGCGCGGCCCCGATTCTGGTGGTCGGCAACACGGGCGACCCCGCCACTCCCTACGAGGGCGCCCGCAGGATGGCGGACGAGCTGGGCAAGGGCGTGGGCGTGGTGCTGACCTGGAAGGGCGAGGGCCACGGGGCCTACGGGAGTGGGAGCGACTGTGTCGACTCCACGGTGGACGCCTACCTGTTGAAGGGGACGGTGCCGAAGGACGGCAAGGTCTGCTCATGACGGCGGCGGGGGCTTCGGGCACCTGCGGTGCGCGAAACCCCCGCCGTCCGGGAAGCGGGTCCGGCAGCCGGTCAGTAGACGGGCTTGTCCGGCTCGATCTGGTTGACCCAGCCGATCACGCCGCCGCCGACGTGGACGGCGTCCGAGAAGCCGGCGGACTTGAGGACCGCGAGGACTTCCGCACTGCGGACACCCGTCTTGCAGTTCAAGACGATCTTCTTGTCCTGCGGAAGGCTCTCGAGGGCGGAGCCCATGAGGAACTCGTTCTTCGGGATCAGGCGGGCACCGGGGATCGAGACGATCTCGAACTCGTTCGGCTCACGGACGTCGATGAGCTCGATGTTCTCACCGTCGTCGATCCACTCCTTGAGCTGCTTCGGAGTGATCGTGGAGTCGGCGGCCGCCGCCTGGGCCTCCTCGGACACGACGCCACAGAAGGCCTCGTAGTCGATGAGCTCGGTGACGGTCGGGTTCTCGCCGCAGACCGCGCAGTCGGGGTCCTTGCGGACCTTGACCTGGCGGTAGGTCATCTCCAGGGCGTCGTAGATCATCAGGCGGCCGACCAGCGGCTCGCCGATGCCCGCGAGAAGCTTGATGGCCTCGTTGGTCTGGATGGAGCCGATGGACGCGCACAGCACGCCCAGCACGCCGCCCTCGGCGCAGGAGGGGACCATGCCGGGGGGCGGGGGCTCCGGGTAGAGGCAGCGGTAGCAGGGGCCGTGCTCGGACCAGAAGACGGAGGCCTGGCCGTCGAAGCGGTAGATAGAGCCCCAGATGTAGGGCTTGTTCAGCAGCACGCAGGCGTCGTTGACCAGGTAGCGGGTCGCGAAGTTGTCCGTACCGTCGACGATCAGGTCGTACTGGCTGAAGATGTCCATCACGTTGTCGGCCTCGAGCCGCTCCTGGTGAAGGACCACGTCCACCAGCGGGTTGATGCCCTTGATGGTGTCTCGGGCGGACTCGGCCTTGGGCCGGCCGATGTCGGCCTGGCTGTGGATGACCTGACGCTGCAGGTTCGACTCGTCGACCTCGTCGAACTCGATGATGCCGAGCGTGCCGACACCGGCTGCCGCCAGGTACATCAGGGTCGGCGAGCCGAGGCCGCCCGCGCCGACGGCGAGCACCTTGGCGTTCTTCAGCCGCTTCTGCCCGTCCATCCCCACATCGGGGATGATCAGGTGGCGGGAGTACCTGCGGACCTCGTCTACGGTGAGCTCGGCAGCCGGCTCGACCAGGGGTGGCAGCGACACGGGGACTCCGTTGGTCGGTCAGTAATTACGGTTGTTCTCCCGGTAACACTGCCACGGCCTTTTTCATTCCGAGACACCCGTCCCGACCCGCGAGACGATTTCGTCCCAGTAGCCGGGCATCGTCTCCCACGGGTCGACGCGGCCGCCGCAGTCCGTGCGGTCGGTGAAGTAGATCGTCGCGGCTCCCTGCCAGCGGGCGATGCGCAGCGCTTCCTCCAGGTGCCCGCGCGGCACGCCGTGGACGAAGTGGCAGAAGCGGTCGGGGGGATAGTCCGCGCTCCACTCGGCCGCCTGGGACCAGCGGTAGTCGGCCCAGGTGCCGGAGAACGTGACGAGTTGGTCGCCGTTCTCGGCGTAGCCGGGGTAGGGGTGGGTGCCGTGGCCGAGCACGATGTGGGCATCGTCACGGATCGTCCGCAGGGTGGTGACCGTGCGGCGGACCTCGGGGAGGGCGGCCCGTTCGGACGGGCAGCGGTCGAGGAGGAAGCCGTCGACCTGGTACCAGTCGAGGTACCGGTGGGCGTCGGAGAGCTGTTCGCCCAGGCTCCGGGCCCCGTAGGCGGCGTCGAGGTGACCGAGGACGCGGACGCCCGCGTTGCGCAGGCGTCCGGCGGCCTCCAGGCAGCGCGGGTCGGGGTGGACGCCGGGACCGTCGGCGATGTTGAGGACGACCCAGTGCAGCGGGGTGCCGGGGCTGGTGAGACCGGCCCACTCGTCGGGGGCCACGAGGGGGTGGGCCAGTCCCGGGACACCGAATCCGGTGCGGACTCCCGTACTCGCGGTGCCTGCTCTGGTGCTGGTCAGATACGGCATGCCGCCTCCATCCAGATGTCGGCGAGGGACTCTTCGAGGGCGATCCGGGGCCGCCAGCCGAGCCGGTCGCGTGCGGTGCGCACATCGGCCTGCTGCCAGCTGCCGCAGCCGTCGGGGTACGGGTGGGGGGCCGGTGCCGTGTGCTCCGAGTCGGTGCGCTCACCCCGGCTTCCGAGAGGGTCCTGGCGGTGGTGGCCGAGGGCGTCGGTCCGGTGGTGGCCGAGGGCGTCGACGCGGTGGGCGACGGACTCGGTGCGCGGGTGGCCGATGGTGGGCCGCAGGGCGCCGGGGGGCCCGTCGAGTTCGTGCAGGGCGCCGCCGTAGCCGGCGACCCGGGCGAGGGTGGCGGCGGCGTCGCGCAGGCGGACGGCCCGGCCGGAGCCGATGTTGATGACGCCCTGGGCGGCGGAGAGCGAGGCCGCGTGCACCGCACGGGCGACGTCGCGGACGTCGATGAAGTCGCGCTGGGCGCCGAGGCCGCCGAGGCGCAGTTCGCCGTCCCCGGACTGCATCGCACGCCGCATGGCCTCGGCTAGGCGGCCGAGTGGGGAACCGGCGGGCGTGCCGGGTCCCGCGGGCGAGAAGACGCGCAGGACGACGGCGTCCAGCCCGGAGCCGAGGACGAGTTCGGTCGCGGCGAGTTTGCTGACGCCGTAGGGGCCGCCGGGGCGGGGCACGGCGTCCTCCGCGGTGGATGAGCCGGGCTGGCTGGGGCCGTACTCCGCGCTGCAGCCGACCTGCACCAGGCGGGCGCCGCAGCCGCTGCGGCGCAGGGCCTCGCAGACGGTGGCGACGGCGACGGTGTTGTGCCGGGTGAGTTCGCGGGCTCCGCCCCGGGTGGCGCCCGCGCAGTTGACGACCACTCCGGGATGGACCGCGTCGAGGAAGCGGGTGAGGGCGCCGGGGCTGCCGGTGGCGAGGTCGAAGCGTACGTCGGCGTCGTCGCCGCGGCCGAGGGCGGTGAGCTGGACGGCGGGGTCGGCGAGCAGACGGTCGGCGACGAAGCGGCCGATGTAGCCGTTGGCTCCGATCAGCAGGACTCTCATCGGGCGGCTCCCGGTGCCGAGGCGTCGGGTCGGGAGGTGGTCATCTGGGGGCTCCTTCAAGGGGTGATGCGAGGGTTGTGAGGACGTGTGGGGGGCCGGCCGTGCGGGCACTCACCGCGTTCCCTCCGTCGACACGTGGGCCGAGGCCCGGGTCAGGCGACGGGACGCGTGGACCAGGAGGGTCAGGGCGCCGATCCCGCAGGCGGCCGTCGGGACACCGGCCGGGCCGCAGGCGGCGACCAGGGCCTCCACTGGAGCGGTCAGGAAGCCGCAGCCGGGGAGGCGGCCGGCGAAGAGCGTGGCCAGAGCCGCCGCCTCGGCGGTGGCCGTGGTGGTGAGGACGAGAGTGGAGGCGTGCGCGTGACCGTGCACGGTGAGCAGCCTTGCGAGCAGCAGCAGGGCGCCCAGGGTGAGGGCCTGGGGATGGGCGGCGGGCTCGCCGAGCACGGCTCCGGTCAGCGCGAGCAGAGCCGCGAGCGCGCCCAGGTACAGGGCGAACGCGCCGAGCATCAGGGGCCGTACGGAGGTGGAGAAGTCGGCCAGGCCCCGGCTGGACGACAGTTTGCGGCGGGCGCCCGCGGTGAAGAGGTGGGCGCATCCGACTGCGGGCGCGTAGGACAGCGCGAGCGCCAGGACGGGGGCGAGGGTGACGGGCCACGGACCGTCGGCGGTGCCGTCGGGGAGGCCGTCCGGGCCACCGGTGACAGCGTTGCGGAGGAGTCCGTCGCCGAGGAGGGCGTAACCGACGAGCCAGCAGGTCCAGGTGCTGGTGGTGCGCGTCGAGGCGCTCAGCGGCCCGCGGCGAAGTGCCGCGCCCAGGGCCAGGGTCACCGCGAGTACTCCGACGGCGGCGGCGATCAGGCGCGGCCGGCCCTCGGTGAGGCGCAGTGCGGCCACGGTGGCGGCACAGAGCACGCCCGGCAGCAGAGCGAGGACGACACCGGCGGTGCGTGGCCGGGGCGTCGGCGCCTGCTCGTGGCGGGCCGGGGCGTCGCCGTCGCGCGGGACGCGGGCGTACATCTCTTCGGCGAGGGAGAAGACGTCCCGGTGACGGAAGCGTGCGGCGGTCCGGTCGGTGACGCCGTGCGCCTCCAGGCCCGCCGCGATCTCCAGTGGGTCCACGGCGCGTTCGCACAGGTCCCGGTGCCGGTGGAGCAGCCCCTTCACGGGGTCGGCGGCGGCACGGCGCGCGGCGGACACGGACGGCGACTGCCGCACGCCCCGAACCTCCCCACCGGCGACACCACCGTCGCGCCCGCCACCTTCACTGCCGGAGCCTTCACGCCTGGCTTCTTGACGCCCGGCGCCGTCCCGCCCGACGTCTCCACGCCCGGCACCGTCACGCCCGACGTCTCCACGGCCGGCACTCTCCCGTCCGTCGCCCCCGCGCCCGACACCGTCATCCCCGGCCGTGACGGCCCCGGCCGTGCCGTCCGCCCTGTCCGCGCCGTCCGCCCTGTCCGCGCCGTCCTCCCGGTCCGTCCCGTGGGTCCCGTCGGTGAGGCAGGTCCGTGAGCGTTCGTCCCAGGCGCCAGGGCTGCGCGGGGTCTCGGGCCGGTCCAGTTCGTCGATGCCGCTCATCGGGCCGCTCCCTCGGTGGCCGACACCGGAACCGTGGCCCGGACGGGACCGTCCTTCGCCCAGCCCGGACCGCTCCGGGCTGTCGCGGGGGCGGGGCCGCCCCTGGCCGCGACACGGGCCGTGGGGTCACTCCAGCGACCGGGCACATGGGCCTCGGCGGGGACGGCGAAGGGCAGGGGTTCGCCGGTGTCGTCGAGGACGACGCGACGTACCGGTGTACGCGAGAGGATCTCCAGGTAAATGCCGTGAAATGCCGTGATGTTCTGCTCGACGGTGAACAGCTCCAGTGCGCGGGCGCGTGCGGCGGCACCCAGGCGTTCACGGCGCTGGGGGTCGCGCAGCAGCGCGACGCACGCCTCGGCGAGCGCCCGCGGATTGCGCGGGGGCACGACGAGTCCGGTGCCGCCGATGGCCTCCACCACCGCGCCGACGTCCGTGGACACCGTCGCACGGCCGCAGAACATGGCCTCGACGAGCCCGGACGGGAATCCCTCGACGACACTGGAGAGCACCACCAGGGCGCCCGAGGCGTACGCGTCGGCGCGGGACGGCAGTTCGGGCCCGCCGGTCTCCTCGAAGGAGACCGGGTTGCGGCCGACCGCGTGCGGGCCGTCGGCCTCGTCGGGGAAGAGCTGCGCGGCCAGTGCTTTGCAGTGGGCGAGGTAGGCGGGGCCCTCGGGCCCGAAGGGGGAGCCGACGATCCTGAGCCGCACCGCGGGCTCCGCCCTGCGGATCTCCGCGAAGGCGTGCAGCAGCGAAACCAGGTCCTTGGCCGGCTCGGCGCGTCCGACCCAGACGAGGGTCCGCGGGTCGGCGCACTCCGGGTGCTCCCCCGCATCCGCGAAGGGTGCGGCGTCCATGCCCGGGTGGACCGTGCGCAGCTTGGCGCGGTCGGCCCCGCAGCGCTCCTGCCAGCGGCGGGCGTGCGTGTTACCGGGCGTGATCACGGACGCGCGCCGGTACGTCTCGGCGGCCAGCCGACTGTGGAAGGACGAGAGCAGGGACCGTATCGCGGGTGAGGAGTCGGGTTCCGTCAGGTAGTGCGTCCGCAGCCGCACGCCGTACTCGGTCACCAGCAGGGGGACGTCGCAGAAGTGCCGGGCGAGCAGGCCGGGCAGGGCGGCGGTGCCGCCGGAGGTCGCGTGGCACAGGTCCACCGAGCCGAGGTCGTCGTCCTCGTACCAGTCCAGGGACAGGGGGCGCAGGGCGCGTTCGAGGCGCGCGGCGACGGTCAGCAGATCGGGAACACGCGCCTCGCGTGCGGAGCGGTGGGCGCCGGGCGTGCGACAGGCGCGTTCCAGAGCGCGTACGGCGGTCTCCGAGCGGAGGGCGGCGGGCAGCCCGCCCTCGTCGCGGGCGAGTTCGGCGAGACCGTACAGCGCACTGGCGAAACGGTCCGCCTCAAGGGCCGACTGCCCTTCCGGCACCCCGTCCAGGCTCCCCGAGGGGTCACCGGGGACGGCGGTGCACAGGGCGGTGGCCAGCTCGCCGTAGTACTCGGCGAAGCGCCGGCGCGCGCGCCGCCCGTGGACGATTGCGTCGTCCACGGTCTCCCACAACGGGGCGGTGCGCACCCGGCCGACCTGCGACGGCAGGGGGACCCAGCCTGCGGCCTCCTCCCGCTCGGTGCGGCTGAGGGCGTAGACGTCGAACTCGTGCTGCTCCAGTCCGCGCACGAGCCGGTCGCACCAGAGCCCGGCCTCACCGCTCACATACGGATAGCCACCCTCCGTAAGCAGTCCGATGCGCACGCGCGCACCCCCGATCTCCCGTTTGGGGAGCCGCCGTTGGCCCGGCGGCTCGCAGCGGGACGAACGTATGCGGACAGAGAGGTGGCGCGATGGACGGTTGTCCATCGCGCCACCAAAAGGGGTGAACGGTCGTAACTTTCCCGTGCGAGGCGCGTTCGGTCGCGCTAAGAGATCAAGGAGTCACCACGCGCAACGCTCGGGCCCGGACTGCCGATCAGCCGTTCGGGTAGGCCCAGGGGTTCGGCCGGCAGTCGATTCCGTCGTGGTCGACGAATTTCGTCTGCTGCTGCATGACCGGGGCGAGTTCGCCGTCCTTGTCGCACGTGACGTGGTTGAAGCCGATGCGGTGACCGACCTCGTGGTTGATCAGCATTTGCCGGTACGCGTGGATCGCGTCGCCGTACGGCTCCGCACCCTGGGCCCACCGGTACGCGTTGATCATCACCCGCTCGGTGGCGGCCGAGTCGCAGGACACGTTGTCCTCGGTGGTGTCCAGGCCGGACTTGGCACACCACTCCGCGGTGGTCCCGGGACTGGCCAGCGTGATGACGAAGTCGGGCTGCCCCGACTCGATGCGCTCGAAGGTGCGGGAGCCGTTGTGGGACCAGCTCCGGTTGTCGTTGAGCGTCTTCTGCACGGCGTCGGCGAAGAGCTGGCCGTCGAGGCCGAGCCCCTGTTCCACGTCCACGCGGTAGGTGTACTTCTGCCCCTTCCCGGTCCCCTTGGCGATGCCAGGAATCACGTCGAACTTCCCCGAGCCCTTGGCCGTGGCACCGAGCGGGTAGGTCTTGCCCATCTTCTGTTCGTACGTCAGGGGCTTCGCGGCCCCGGACGCGGAGGGCGTCGGCCGTTCGTCGTCCCGTGACGTGGGGTCGTGGACACCCCGGGCCTGTTCGGCGGCGGACTGGGAGCGCACGTCGTCCACGTCCGACCCGTCGGCCACCTGACCGGCCACGACCACGGCCAGCACGGTGGTGACGGCGGCCGCCGCGATACCGGTGAAGGTCCGGCCCTTGGCGCCCTTGACCGGCACGGGATCGCCCGCGGGCGGCTCGTCCTCGGCGTCGTCGTGGGCACCACCACCGCCCCCGACGGCACCCCCGCCGGCGGCGCTCCAGTCGGTGACGGAGGCGTACGGGTCGGCGGGCCTTGCCGTGCCGGGGGCACGGCGCGCGGGGCGGGCCGCGAAGACGTCGTCGTCCTCGCCGAAGGCGTCCAGGTAGTCCTGCCGCGGCCCGTCCTGGGGTGCCCGCCGCTGCCGCGGGAAGGGCGCGGGCGGTACGGGCGGCCCGGAGGGCGACGACGGTGCGAACGAGGCGGGGGCGGCACCGGTGTGCGGTGCCGCCGGGGGTCCGTACCCGGCACCGGGCCGGCCGTTCAACTCGCCCCAGCCACCGCCTGGTTCCCGCTGCTCAGGGTGGCCGCCCCTGACCTCCGGCACACCGTGTGCCGGGGTGCCGTCGGGGAATCCGGGCCTGCCGCGCGCGGGCGTACCGTCGGGAAACCTCGGCACACCCCGCGCGGGCGTACCGTCCCCCTGCCGCGGGAACCCCCGGGCCGGCGTTCCGTCCGGGAATCGCGCGCCCGGTTCTCCGCCACGGCCCGGTCCGGGGCCCCAGTACCCCTGGCGTCCGCCCATGGCCTCGCCCGGCGCCGACCCGCGAGGCGCCTCCCGCGCCCCCCGGGTCCCCTGCGGCCACTCCGACCTGTACGGCCCGCGTGGGCCCCGCGGGCCCGGCGGACCGTTCGGTCCGTCCTGCGCATCCGGCCCGTTCGGCCCCTGCGCGTTCCCGTTCTCCCACCGCGGCGGGTCGGCTGCCCGCCCGGTTCCGGTCCGGTTGCCCCGTGTTGCGGCGTTGTCCGCGGCGTCGGCCCTGGGGGCGGGCCCGCGACGGCTGTGGCGTCCCACTTCGCGCCTCAGCCTCCTGTGGTCTGGTTGGCGGGCTCGCCGTCGACGGCCCCGTCGGTCCTCTCGCCGACCGCCGGTTTCCCGCTGCCCGCGGTGCCCGGGCCGTCCGCGGCGTTCACGGTGCCCCGGGTGTCCGCGAGGAGTTCACGGAACGCCGTGGCCACGGTCTCCGGATACTCCATCATCGCCACGTGTCCCGCGTCCGGCAGGGTCAGCAGCCGGGAGTCACGGAAGGCGCGGGCAGCCCGCTGGGCCATGCGGTAGCCGACGAGTTGGTCCCGTCCACCGTAGACCAGGAGCGTGGGTGCGAGAACCCGCTCGGCCTGTCGCCACAGTCCGTACCGGCCGCCCAGCGTGTACGCGTTGACGAGTCCCCGGGTGGAACGCGCCATCGCGTCCCAGAAGTACGGCAGCCGCAGCCGCCGCTCCATCTCCTCCACGGCGTTGCGGAAGCCTTCGGGCGTCACCCGCGCCGGGTCGCCGTAGCAGAGCGCCGTCACCCCGCGGACCCGCTGCTCCGCGGTCCACTGCCGGGTGAGCCGGTTGAACAGCGGCACCACCCCCGGCAGCGCCAGCAGCCCCGTCGGTACGGCGCTGCGCTGCACGCGGATCTCCGGCAGCGCGGGCGAGATCAGGGTCAGCGTCCGCACCAGGTCGGGCCGTCCCGCGGCGACCCGCGTCGCGACGGCGCCGCCGAGCGAGTTGGCGAAGAGGTGCACGGGGCCGCGCCCGGCCGCGTCGAGGTAACGGACGACCGCGCGCGCGTGACCCGTGATCGAGTAGTCGCCGTCGTCCGGCGGCGGGGAATCGCCGAAGCCGGGCAGGTCGAGGGCCTCGCTGTGGACGACGCCGTCCAGCAGCGGCATCAGCGCCGACCAGTTCTGCGAGGAGCCGCCGAGGCCGTGGACGCAGAGGGCGGGCGGCAGTCCCTCGCGGGCGGGCGTTCTCGACCGCACCGTCAGGGTGATGCCGGGAAGGTGGGCCGACCTGAGCCGTTCCCCGTCCGCGACCCTGACGGCCGCGACCTTCGGCAGCACGTTGGCGGGCGGCACGGAAGGCGGCTCGGTCGAAGGCATGCGGCAATGTTACGAGACGATCACGCAGTGACTCATGTGTTCGCCGTCACAGATTGTGCTGCGGCGGCGCGCCGGCGGGTACGCATGCCGTCGGCGCGAGCACCGCCGTGCGTGGACCGGGGCCGGGCGACACGTGGCGTCCGGATCGGGTGTCTCCTACGCTCGTGAAGTGGGCACCCGCGTGTGACCCCTGCACCCCGGGGACGTTCACAGGAAGGGAGCCCAGCATGACCGTCGACCCCACCGACCCCGAGACCTTCGACGACGAGGCGGCGGAAGCGGAGGAACGTGACGTGGAGGCACCCGACGCCGACGCGGCCGAGCAGCGGGCGGACGTCGGACAGGAGCGCGACGAGCCGCTGACGGACGTCGAGCCGGACCGCGCCAACGAGGCCGACCTGGCCGAACAGGCCCGGGTCGTCTCGCACGACGAAGACGACTACCGCTGAGACGAGCCTCGCCGGACGGAAAGAAAGGCCGATTCCTGCCCGGCCTGAGAGCTTTTGAAACCTGTTGTACGGCTTTCGTCACCGTCCGGTCCGTGAAATTCTGCGCTCGCAGCACCCACACCACGGTTACCGAAAAGTACGATGTCGACGCGGCGCACACCGCACGAGGACGACTATGGGAGGCGGCGTGACAGCCATCGAGCAGACAGAGGCGGTACGCCCGCGGGGCACACGCCTTCCCCGCCGAGCCCGACGCAACCAGCTGCTGGGCGCCGCACAGGAAGTGTTCGTCGCCCAGGGCTACCACGCGGCCGCGATGGACGACATCGCCGAGCGCGCCGGGGTCAGCAAGCCGGTGCTCTACCAGCACTTCCCCGGCAAGCTCGACCTCTACCTCGCCCTGCTGGACCAGCACTGCGAGGCACTGATCCAGTCCGTGCGCAGCGCGCTGGCGTCGACCTCCGACAACAAGCAGCGCGTCCGGGCGACGATGGACGCGTACTTCGCCTACGTCGAGGACGACGGCGGCGCCTTCCGTCTGGTGTTCGAGTCGGACCTGACCAACGAGCCCGCAGTGCGCGAGCGCGTGGACAAGGTCACCAACGAGTGCGCCGAGGCGATCTGCGACGTCATCGCCGAGGACACCGGTCTCTCGCGTGCGGAGTCGATGCTGCTCGCCTCCGGTCTGGGCGGCCTCGCGCAGGTGGTGGCGCGTTCCTGGCTGCACAGCGACCGCAGCGTCCCGCGCGACCAGGCGGTCCAGCTGCTGACCTCGCTGGCCTGGCGGGGCATCGCGGGCTTCCCGCTGCACGGCACCGACCAGCACTGACCGCCACGGCGCGGATTCGCTTCCCGTCGGCTGTTCGCTCCTGGCGTTCTCCGACGCTGCGTGTACGTCCCCTCACCGGGCTAATGTGTGCTGGTACGGCGCGGAAGATCGCGCACTTGATGACCGTCGGAGGGACATAGCCGTGGAGGTCAAGATCGGCGTGCAGCACGCGCCCCGCGAGATCGTTCTGGAGAGCGGTCAGAGCGCCGAGGAGGTCGAGCGCGTGGTGGGCGAGGCACTGGCCGGCAAGTCGCAGCTGCTGAGCCTGGTGGACGAGCACGGCCGCAAGGTCCTGGTGCCGGCCGACCGGCTCGCCTACGTCGAGATCGGTGAGCCGGCTCCGCGCAAGGTGGGCTTCGGCGCCCTGTAGTCGGCGACGCGGACTACGGACGAAGAAGACGGGTGGGCCCGGCGGAGATCTCCGCCGGGCCCACCCGTCTTTCCGCCGGCCCCGCCCGCCTTCCCGCGCACGTCCCCCACCCGTCCCCGCTCACCGCCCCCGTTCACGGACGGAGCACAGTTCACCCACAGGGGGAGGATTGTGTTCCGCAGGTCAGGGGTAAGTCGGCTGTGACCGTTTGGGGCAGGCCGGCCATGTGGGAGGGACCCCGACATGCTCTTGGAAGCGCTCAGCGCCGCAATCCTCGGCCTCGCCCTGGCATGGGCGGCCGCGCGCCGTCTGCCCCACCGCCTGCCGGCCCGCCTCCTGGTCCTGCCGACCGGGATCGCAGGGGCCCTCTTCGGGGCGTTCGTCACGCACACCGCGCTGGGCGCCGGAGGCTTGCTGCTGGTGCTCCTTGGATCGGCGACGCTCTCCGCGGCCTCGCTGTCGCTGCTGCTGCGCCCCGCGGGAAGGCTCCGCCGCAGCTCGGCGACCGCCTGACGGCAGCCGCCGCACCGCACCGGCCCCACCCCACCGAGGACCGGGCCGGCCCAGGCCCCGCGCCTGCGGAGGTGAGGACGGCAGAGGTCAGGCGGCCAGCCCCAGCGCCGCCATCCGCTTCGTGTGCGCCTCGGTGATCCGGGAGAACATCTTGCCGACCTCCGCGAGGTCGAAGCCGTCCGCGACCCCGCCCACGAGCATCGTCGACAGCGCGTCCCGGTCGGCCACCACCCGCTGGGACTGGGAGAGCGCCTCGCCCATCAGCCGCCGCGCCCACAGGGCGAGCCGCCCGCCCACACGCGGGTCGGCGTCGATCGCCGCACGCACCTTCTCCACGGCGAAACCGGCGTGCCCGGTGTCGTCGAGCACGGCGAGGACCAGCTCGCGGGTGTCCGTGTCGAGGCGGGCGGCGACCTCGCGGTAGAAGTCACTGGCGATGGAGTCCCCGACGTAGGCCTTGACGAGGCCTTCGAGCCAGTCGGAGGGGTCGGTCTGCTTGTGGAAGCCGTCGTAGGCGGCGACGAACGGCTCCATGGCCCCCGTCGGCTCCTCGCCGATCCCGGCAAGCCGGTCGCGCAGTCGCTCGAAGTGGTGGAACTCCGCGGACGCCATCTTCGCCAGCTCCGCCTTGTCCGCCAGCGTGGGCGCCAGCTTGGCGTCCTCCGCGAGCCGCTCGAACGCCGCCAGCTCGCCGTACGCCAGCGCACCCAGCAGGTCCACGACCGCGGCGCGGTACTGCGGGTCGGCGGCGGCCGACTCCCAGTCGCGGGCGGCGACCGGGGTGACCCCGCCGGTACCTGCGGTTCCGGAGGTCTCGGTGGGGGCGTCTGCGGCGGTACCAGGCTTGTCAGAGCTCGTCATGCAGCGCACAATAGTCTGCTCTTCGGCGGTGGTAAGGCCCTGGTCAGTCAGTGTGACGACGACTACGTGAGCAAATCGGCCATCGCGTGTGCGCGAATCCGGGGTATGGTGGTAATGCGCCTGCCGAGTATGTGACGTACGGGTACGTGACATCGTCGTCGGGCCGCACGCATGAGGATGCCCGGTCGGTGGCCCGATCGGCTCCGACCCGACAGCCCTCCCTGCCGTCCGCCACAGTGCGTACGGAATCCGGAGGGGGACCCTCAGTGGTACGAGCGCTGGAGCGTCGACAGAGGTCCCGTGTCCTACGGCTCACCCGTAAGGCAGCCGACGTCCCCGACACGGTCCGGCACGACCCGCGCGCTCGCCTCGCACCACGTACACAGAAGAGGCAGCACCCTGACTACGACGTTCCGATCCCTCGGGATCCTCCCCGAGACCGCCGAAGCCCTCGAAGCCGTCGGCATCACCACTCCCTTCCCGATCCAGGAGCTGACGCTCCCCGTGGCCCTCTCGGGCACGGACGTGATCGGCCAGGCCAAGACCGGCACCGGCAAGACGCTGGGCTTCGGCCTCCCGCTCCTCGAGCGCGTCACCGTCCCCGCCGACGTCGAGGCGGGCCGCGCCGCGCCCGAGTCCCTCACCGACGCGCCGCAGGCCCTCGTCGTCGTCCCGACGCGCGAGCTGTGCCAGCAGGTCACCAACGACCTCCTGACCGCCGGCAAGGTGCGCAACGTGCGCGTCACCGCGATCTACGGCGGCCGCGCCTACGAGCCGCAGGTGGAGGCCCTGAAGAAGGGCGTCGACGTGATCGTCGGCACCCCGGGCCGCCTGCTGGACCTCGCGGGCCAGAAGAAGCTGAGCCTGAAGCACGTCAAGTGCCTGGTCCTCGACGAGGCCGACGAGATGCTCGACCTGGGCTTCCTGCCCGACGTCGAGAAGATCGTCAACATGCTGCCGGCCCGGCGCCAGACCATGCTGTTCTCGGCGACCATGCCGGGCGCGGTCATCGGACTCGCCCGCCGCTACATGTCGCAGCCCACGCACATCCGCGCCACCTCGCCGGACGACGCGGGCGCCACGGTCGCGAACACCAAGCAGTTCGTCTACCGCGCGCACAACATGGACAAGCCCGAGATGGTGGCCCGCATACTGCAGGCCGACGGCCGCGGTCTGGCCATGGTCTTCTGCCGCACCAAGCGCACCGCGGCCGACCTGGCCGACCAGCTCAAGCAGCGCGGTTTCGCCTCCGGCGCGGTCCACGGCGACCTCGGTCAGGGCGCCCGCGAGCAGGCCCTGCGCGCCTTCCGCAACGGCAAGGTGGACGTGCTCGTATGCACCGACGTCGCCGCCCGCGGCATCGACGTCGAGGGCGTGACGCACGTCATCAACTACCAGTCGCCGGAAGAGGAGAAGACGTACCTGCACCGCATCGGCCGCACCGGCCGCGCGGGCGCGAAGGGTACGGCGATCACGCTGGTCGACTGGGACGACATCCCGCGCTGGCAGCTGATCAACAAGGCCCTGGACCTGGGCTTCAACGACCCGGCGGAGACCTACTCCACCTCCCCGCACTTCTACACCGACCTCGGTATCCCCGAGGGCACCAAGGGCGTCCTGCCGCGCTCGGAGCGCACCCGCGCCGGGCTCGACGCGGAGGAGCTGGAGGACCTGGGCGAGCCGGGCGGACGCGGTGGCGGTGAGCGCGGCGGCCGGGGTGGGCGCGACGACGCGCGTTCCGGCGACCGCGAGCGCGACCGTTCGTCCCGTACGACACCGCGCCGCCGCCGTCGGATGCGCGGCGGTGCGCCGGTGGACGCGGAGGCCGCCGCGAGCCCCGCGGCCGAGGCCGTGACCGGCGGTGCGGACAGCGCCGCCGACGCGGGCACCGCCCAGGGACCCCGCACGCTGCGCCGCCGGCGCCGTACACGCAACGGCGAGCCGTCGCGCCGTCCGGACACCGCCACGGCGACCGACACCCCCATGGCGCAGGCCGCCGAGGACACCGCGCTCGCGCCTTCCGAGGCCGAGGCCGCAGTCGTCGGCACGGCGGAGACCGCGGAGGCCGTGGAGACCCCGGCGAAGCCGCGCCGCCGCCGCACCCGCAAGTCGGCGGAGGCTCCGGCCGCCACCGAGACGGTGGCCGCGGAAGCACTGGCCGTCGTCGAGGCCCCGGTCGCCGTCGAGGCCCCGGTCGCCGTCGAGGCACCGGTCGCCGAGGCCCCCGCCGAGAAGCCGCGCCGCCGCACGCGCAAGGCCACGACCGCCGAAGCGGCGGTCGACACGGCCGAGGGAACGACCGAGCCCGCGGCCGAGCCGGCCGAGGCCAAGCCGCGCCGCCGGACCCGCAAGGCGGCCGAGCCCGCCGTCCAGGCCCCGGCGGACGATGCCGAGCCCGAGGCCAAGCCCCGTCGCACCCGCAAGACGGCCGCCGCCAAGGCAGAGGCCGCCGCGGAAGCCGCCGCCGACACCGCCGAGGCCGCGGAGGCCAAGCCCAAGACCCGCCGCACCCGCAAGGCCGCCGAGCCGGCCGCGCCGGTGACCGAGGCCGCGGCCGACGTCCCGGCGCAGGCTCCGGAAGCGGCCGAGGCCAAGCCCCGTCGCACCCGGAAGACGGCCGCCACCAAGGCAGAGGCCGCCGCCGACACCGCCGAGGGCACGGAGGCCAAGCCGAAGACCCGCCGCACCCGCAAGGCCGCCGAGCCGGCCGCGCCGGTGACCGAGGCCGAGCCCGAGGCCGAGCCCGAGGCCAAGCCGCGCCGCACCCGGAAGGCGGCTGCCGCCAAGGCAGAGGCCGCCGCGGAAGCCGCCGCCGACACCGCCGAGGCCGCGGAGGCCAAGCCCAAGACCCGCCGCACCCGGAAGACCGCCGCGGCCACCGAGGCCGCCGCCGGGATTCCGGCTCAGGCCTCGCAGGAGCCGGAGGCCGCACCGCGGCGTCGGACGCGCAAGGCCGCGGCCGTCGTCGAGGCGCCCGCCGAGGCCGCCGACACGGCGGAGGCGAAGCCGAAGGCCCGCCGCACCCGCAAGGCGGCCGCGGCCGCGGCCGCCACGCAGCCCGCGGAGGCCGGCGAGAGCTGATCCGCGCCGCACCCCGACCGTCGGGCCCGGGCCCCCCCCCCCCCCGGGCCCGGGCCCCCGCGGGGGCGCCCCCCCGGGCCCCCCCCCGCCCCCCCCCCCCCCCCCCCCCGGGGCCCCCCCCCCCCGCGCCCCCCGCCCCCACGGCGTTGCCGCACCCGTGTCCACCGCCCGGCGACCTACGCCCGATAGCCTCTGCCCGTGAGCAGGAACGCCGCCTTCAGCCCACCCCCGGACGCCCGTGCGTACCGGCTGCGCACCGCGCGCGGAGAGTTCGCCGTCGTCGACTCGCCCGTGGCCAGCGGGGCCGCGCCGAAGGGCGTGGTGGTGATGCTGCCCGGCTTCACGGGGAGCAAGGAGGACTTCACGCTGCTGCACCGGCCGCTCGGTGAGCGCGGTTACCGCACGGTCGCCGTGGACGGACGGGGACAGTACGAGTCGGCCGGGCCCGAACACGACGAGGCCGCGTACGCCCGGCCCGAGCTGGCCCGGGACGTGCTGGCGCAGGTCGCCGCCCTCGGGACGCCCGTGCATCTCCTCGGGCACTCCCTGGGCGGCCAGATCGCGCGGGCCGCCGTCCTGCTCGACCACGCCCCGTTCCTGTCCCTCACGCTGGTCTCCTCGGGCCCGGCGCGGATCTCCGAGTCCCAGCAACAGCGGGTGAAGCTGCTGCGGGACGCGCTGGACACGATGACGATGGCGGAGGTCTGGGCGGTGATGCAGACGATGGGACCGCCTGAGGAGGCCGGTGCCCCGGCGCCCGCCCACGGCCCGGAGGAGCCGGTCCGGCTGCGCGAGCGCTGGCTCGGCACCAGGCCGGCGCAACTGCTGGCCACGGGCCGCCAGTTGTGCACCGAGCCGGACCGTGTCGCCGAACTCGCCGAGGTGCCGCTGCCGTACCACGTGCTGTCGGGCGCCTACGACGACACCTGGCCCGTGCCGCTCCTGGACGAGATGGCCGTACGGCTGGACGCGCGCCGGACCGTGGTCGCCGGTGCCGAGCACTCCCCCAACACCGACCAGCCGCTGCCCACCGCCCGCGCTCTCGCCGACTTCTGGGACGACCACCCGGCGCCGCCCCGGCCGCCGGTCGCCTGAGGAGAGGTCCGCCCTAGTACTGCGCCCGCAGGTGCTCCCAGAAGCCGTCGCGCAGCGCCCGGCGCAGGTCGGCCTGGCCGCGCAGCGAGTACTGGAGCAGCCCCTCGGCCTCCACCAGCAGGTCCTGGTCCACGGAGCCGGGGAGGTAGGGGTGGCCGGGGAGCAGCTCCAGCAGGGAGTCGCGCCCCCGTGCCGCCAGCCACTTCGCCGCGATCTGCGCGCCCACGAAGCGGACGTCCTCGCCGGCGGGGCGCGGTGCGACCGCCCCGTCGACGGAGTGGGCCGTGCGCCGGGAGACATACGGCTTGAAGAAGTCGAGGTCGAGGGTGCGCTGGCTGTCGACCTCCCAGAGCAGCGGCTCGGCCTGGTTGCGGCACTCGGGGGCCTCGATGCCCCACAGGTGGACGCGGGCGCCGTATCCCTGGGCGGCCTCGACCGCCGACACCAGGTCCTCGTCGCCGCCGAGCAGCGCCGCGTCGCTGATGGCGCGGTGCCGGGCGAGGGACTCCAGGTCGGAGCGGATGAGGGAGTCGACGCCCTTCTGCTGGTTGTTGGCGTTGAGGTTGCCCAGGCGGACCTTGACGTCGGGGAGTTCGGCGATGGACTGCTGCTCGGCGGTGTGGATGCGGCGCCGGGCGCCGTCGTACCAGTACACGCGCAGGAGCCGGCTGTCCGCGAAGATGGTGCGGGCCTTGTCGATGAGCGCCTCGATCAGCCCCTCGGCGTCCAGGTCGAAGGCGCGGCGGTCCTCGGTCCCGGCCACCAGCCGCCCCGCCGCCGCGTACAGGTAGCCGGCGTCGACGAAGATCGCGTGGGTCGAGGGGGTCTTCGCCACCTCGGCGAGCATGCGCCGGAGCAGCTCGTTCGTGCGATCGATGCGAGCGTTCAGTGGCGCGAGGTCGTCATTCATCGCCTCCATTGTCCCGGCCGTCACGCTACGAACACAACCGGTCCCGGTCAGTCTTGTATCAGACACCTATCGGCCGAGCCCGTTCACTTCAGCTCGTAACAAGCGACTTACTTGTCAGTAATTAGTCGTGCGAAAAATTTCCTTAGCGTAGGGAATGTTTGCAGAGGGCATCTCGTTGAACATCTCGGAAGCCCGGGCACCGACGACCCAGGAGCCACACCAGTAGTTCTCCGCAGGAGGATGACCAGATCAAGGGAGAGGCCATGCGCTTTGAAGTCATGCGACTCGACGACGTCGACGGGACCCCCGTGGACACGACTGTCGTGGACGCCGCCTCCGTGAACCGCATCGTTCAGCAGGCCGCCGCCATGGGGCAGCGCCTGTGGATCCGCCCCGCCGACACCTCGGCCTTGTAGCGCGGACCCTTCGCACATGTGCAGGGCCCCCGTACGGAACCCCGTACGGGGGCCCTGTTGTGTGCGTCGTGTCCGCGCTCACGCGCCCTGGATCACCTGCGTGACGCCGTTGATGATCTGCTGCACTGCGATCGCGGAGAGCATCATGCCGGCGAGGCGGGTCACCAGGACCACGCCGCCGTCCTTGATGACCCGGATGATCAGCAGCGAGTACCGCATCACCAGCCACAGCACCACGTGAATGGCGAGGATCGCGGCCCACACCGAGACCTGCGTGGTCGCGCTGTCCGCCTTCTGCACGGCCAGGATGACCGACACGATCGCCCCGGGCCCGGCGAGCAGCGGCATGCCCAGCGGTACGAGTGCGACGTTGACGTCCTTGGTCTGCTTCGGCTCGTCCGTCTTGCCGGTGAGCAGGTCGAGGGCGATCAGCAGGAGCAGCAGCCCGCCCGCGATCATCAGGGCGGGCACGGACACGTGCAGGTAGTCCAGGATCTGGTGTCCGAGCAGGCCGAACACCGTGATCACGCCACCGGCGACGCAGACGGCCTGGAAGGCCATCCGCCGCTGCACCTTGGCGGGGCGCCCGGCGGTCAGCGCGAGGAAGATCGGGGTGATCCCGGGGGGATCCATGATGACAAAAAGGGTCAGGAAGAGGGAGCCGAAGACGGCGACGTCGAACATGGGTGGGCTACTGGCCTTGCGGAGGAGTGGAAAGGTGGACGCGCGGAGGTGAGGCTCAGGCCCCGCCGGCCCCCGGTACGGGGAACGCCCCGAACGCCCGTCGCGTGATCTCCCCGTACACCTCGGGGTCGGTCGTGTACTCGCCGAGCACACAGGTCTTCCGGCTCCCGTGGTAGTCGCTCGAGCCGGTCACCAGGAGCCCCAGCTCCTTCGCCGTCCCGCGCAGCCGTGTCCGCGTGTCCGCGTCGTGGTCCATGTGGTCGACCTCGATGCCGTCGAGCCCGGCGGCCGCCAGGTCGGCGATCGCGGTCTCGGACACGGTGCGGCCCCGCTTGGCGGCGGCCGGGTGCGCGAACACGGCGACGCCGCCCGCCCCCTTGATCAGCCGGAGCGCCTCGAAGGGGTCGGTCTCGTGCTTCTCCACGTGGGCCCGGCCGCCGTCGGCCAGCCAGTCCTCGGTGAAGGCGTCGTTCACGGTCGGGACGACGCCCAGTTCCACGAGGGCGGAGGCCACGTGCGGCCGCCCGACCGAGCCGTCGCCGGCGATCCCGGCGACCTGCTCCCAGGTGACGGGCACACCGAGCTCGTTGAGCTTGGCGACCATGGCCCGGGCGCGCGGCACCCGGTCGTCCCGGACCAGCTCGCGCTCGGCGAGCAGGGCGGGCTCCTCGGGGTCGAAGAGGTAGGCCAGCATGTGCATGCTGACGCCGTCGAGACGGCAGGAGAGCTCGGCGCCGGTGACGAGGGTGAGCCCCTCGGGCAGCGCGGCGAGGGCCTCGGCGTGGCCCCGGGTGGTGTCGTGGTCGGTCAGCGCGACGACGTCGAGGCCGGTCGCGGCGGCCTTGCGCACCAGCCGGGCCGGGGTGTCCGTGCCGTCGGACGCGGTGGAGTGGGTGTGCAGATCGATGCGCACGACGCTGACTCCAAGCGGTGACGGGACGGAAGGGGACGCTCAAGGATAACCGGAACGGGACCGCCCGCCGTCACACCCGCAGCGCCCCTGCGCCCCCTACGCGCCCCGCCCGGCCAACGCCGGCCCCACGAGGGCCTACGGCGCCGTCGGCTCGATCAGTCGCGGCGACAGGGCACCGCACGGCACCAGGTCCACCTCGGCGCCCGCGTCCCGCAGGTCGGTCAGCACCAGCTCCTCGTACATCAGCAGCCCCGACCGCTCGGGCCACACGACGGCCCACAGCCACATCCCGAGGGCCTCTCCGGCGAAGACGGCGCGGTCGACGGGACCGCCGGAGACGTGCCAGAGGGGGGTGGGCCGGCCCGCGGCCAGGACCTTGGCCTGGGGCGGCTTCTCGACCTCCATGTACGGCCCGGGGTCCGGGGCGTCCAGGCCCGCGTACCGCGCGCCGAGGCCGACGCCGAGCTCCTCGGCGACCAGGATCAGCTCACCGATGCCACCGAGCGGGCCGGGTCCGGAACAGGCGACGGCGGTCGCCCTGCCGCCACTGCGGTCGTCGCCCGCACAGGCCACGCCGGTGAACAGCCAGCCGACCGGCAGCGGCCAGGGCATCCACACCGGAACCTGGGTGCGGTGCACCACGACGCCGAGCGCCTCGACGCTGGGCGGGAGTACGGGCTGCAGCGGGTGGACGGTGCCGTGCAGGTCGCACTGCCAGGAATCGGCGAAGAGACCGGGAGCCCTGACCCGGCCACCGCACTTCGGGCAACTGGGTTCGCCCCTCATAGAGCCCCACGGTCCTACCCTCGCCCGCCCACGTCAAGGACGATCACCCATCCGGTGGGAAGGGCCGGCCCGGGGTGCACCCGGGACGTGGCCCGGGCCGCACCCCGGGAAACTAGGTGCATGTTGCATTAGTTAGCACAGCTAACTTACTATGTGTATAAGCCAACCATTTGGCATCCATCCCGTCGGCATTGGAGAAGCAAGCAATGGATCCCTTCGACGCGGGTGCGGGCGGCATCCTGCGGCAGCCCAAGGCCGTGTGGGCGACCGCGGGAGCGTCCGTCGTGGCCTTCATGGGCATCGGGCTCGTGGACCCGATCCTCCCGTCCATCGCCAAGGGCCTGGACGCGAGCGCCGGGCAGGTCTCCCTCCTGTTCACCTCGTACTTCCTCATCACCGCCCTGGCCATGCTGGTCACCGGCTTCGTCTCCAGCCGCATCGGCGGCCGCAAGACCCTGCTGCTCGGCCTGGCCTTCGTGGTGGTCTTCGCGGGCCTCGCCGGCACCTCCGACACCGTGGGCCAGCTCGTCGGCTACCGGGCCGGCTGGGGCCTCGGCAACGCGCTGTTCGTCTCGACGGCCCTCGCGGTGATCGTCGGCGCGGCGGCCGGCGGCAGCGCCGCCGCGATCCTGCTCTACGAGTCCGCCCTCGGGCTCGGCATGGCCTGCGGCCCGCTGCTGGGAGCGCTGCTCGGCGACGCCAGCTGGCGCTACCCGTTCTTCGGCACGGCCTTCCTGATGGCGATCGGCTTCCTGTGCATCTCGGTGTTCCTGAAGGAACAGCCGAGGCCCGCCCGCAAGACCTCGCTGCTCGACCCGATCCGGGCGCTCGGCCACGGCGGCCTCGCCTCCGCCGCCGTCTCGGCGTTCTTCTACAACTACACGTTCTTCACCGTGCTGGCCTTCACCCCCTTCGTGCTGAACATGACGCCGTACAAGTCCGGTGCCGTGTTCTTCGCCTGGGGTGTGCTGCTCGCCGTCTTCTCGGTTCTGGTGGCGCCGCGCATGCAGAGGCGCTTCGGCTCGCTCAAGGTGCTCGGCGGCTCGCTGGTGCTGCTCGCGGCCGACGTGCTCGTCCTCGGGTACGGCAACCACACCGCCGCCGTCGTCTGCACGATCCTTTCCGGCGCGTTCATCGGCGTGAACAACACGGTCTACACCGAGCTGGCACTCGGGGTCTCGGACGCACCGCGTCCGGTGGCGAGCGCGGGCTACAACTTCGTACGCTGGTTCGCCGCGGCGGCCGCGCCCTACTTCGCCCCGAAGATCGAGGAGTGGACCGACGCCCACATCCCGTTCGTGGTGGCGGCGGCGACCGCCGTGCTCGGCGCGGTGGTGGTCGTCGTACGGCGTCGCGCGCTCACCCACGAGGCCGAGGAACTGGAGCCGCGGCACGCGACCGAGGACTCGGTCACGGTCTTCGCCAACTGACGAGACGGGGCCGGTGAGTTGCGTCACCCGGCGGCATCAGTCCAGGGGAACGGATCTGCGCGCGGGGTCGCGCAGATCCGTTCCGTGGTTCAGCCAGCGTTCCTGGAGGGCGGGAGCGCCGTGCACGCGCTTCCAGGCGGCCTCGTTCGGCGTCATCGGCAGCAGCGGCAGGAACCGCACCGGGTCCAGCGGGGCGTCCAGCTCCAGGTCCTCCACCAGGCCGCCCGGCTCGGCGACCAGGACCGAGGTGAACGGAGCCCCGGGCCACAGCGGCTCACCGACGTCGAGCGAAGCACCCGGCGCCACGATCACGCCCTCGACCTGCGGGGACGCGGCCAGTACGGCGAGCGGGCGCAGCACCTTGTCGGTGTCGGCCGCCCCGGCCCGCACGGAGAGCACCAGCTCGGCACGGGGGCCCTTGACCGGGTCGGCGAGCACGGCCGCGGGGTCCGCCATGGGCTGGGCCGACATGCCGAGGGTGGCGTAGCGGACGACGTCGCCCTCCTGGCCGGCGGCGGGGAAGCGCAGCACCTCGATGCGGTCGGTGCCGAGGAAGGTGACCGCCGCGCGCGCGTCCGGCTCGCCCAGTGCGCTGTGCAACCGGGCCTCGACCAGAGGAAGAACATCAGCCATGCGGCGAGCATAGAACTCGTCGCGAAGAGGCAAAGCGGCGCCTTGACACGTCGGGTGACTGGTACTCTGACCCAGCGGTTCGGGGCAGCACGCAGGGCGTCGCGATCAAGTCCCCGACGCTGTGGAATCTCCCCTACGGGGAACCCCTTCAAACAAGGGGAATGGATCGTCCCTCACGAGGGACCGGCCGGAGGAGGTGGGGCTGGCATGGACCGAAGTCGACCGTGCAGTACCACCCGCTCTTCCGGCCGCTGACCGAGCCGTTCCGGTTCTTCCCGCTGCCGCTTTCCGTTCGCGCGCCTTCACACAGAAGAGCACTTCGTCCCGTTTTGCCTGATCTTTTGCCTGATCCGATCCATCGATGCGATCACCGCCGGTCCGCTTCGACCGTGTCGATCCGTGTCAGCAGCTGAATCAGCAGCGAAGTCGGCCACCGCGACGGTGCGGTGCCCCCCGCTTTGTGGACGCGCCGAGCACGCGTAGTCAGGACGTCCTCATTCCGGGCGGTTCCACCCGTCACCGGCCTCATTCGCTGCCCGCCGCGAAGGAGCCTGCCATGTCGATGATCCGTGACCTGCGCGCCGCGGTCCGCCCGTCCCGAGTCTCCCTGCACAGGGACGGCGGCGCCTACGAGACCACCCGTGACCCGGCTACGGCCTCCGCCGTCGTCGACTGCGCCGTCTACCGCGACGGCACGCGCGTCGAGACCGATCTGCCGCTGACCCCGCACACGGCGATGCGCCAGGTGCGCCGCGACGGCGGCTTCGTGTGGATCGGCCTGCACGAGCCCACCGAGGACGAGTTCGCCGGTATCGCCCGGGAGTTCGGGCTGCACCCGCTGGCCGTGGAGGACGCGGTCCAGGCCCACCAGCGGCCCAAGCTGGAGCGCTACGACGACTCCCTGTTCACGGTGTTCAAGACCGTCCACTACGTCGACCACGACCAGCTCACCGCCAACAGCGAGGTCGTCGACACCGGCGAGGTCATGTGCTTCACGGGCCGGGACTTCTTCATCACCGTCCGGCACGGCGGGCAGGGGTCGCTGCGTGCCCTGCGGCGCCGGCTCCAGGAGGACCCCGAGCTGCTGCTCAAGGGCCCCTCGGCGGTGCTGCACGCCATCGCCGACCACGTCGTCGACGGTTACATCGCGGTCGCCGACGCGGTGCAGGACGACATCGACGAGGTCGAGACGGAGGTGTTCTCGCCGGGCCGCAAGGGCACCCCGCGCGGCACGGACGCCGGCCGGATCTACCAACTCAAGCGCGAGGTGCTGGAGTTCAAGCGGGCGGTGGCGCCGCTGCTGCGGCCCATGCAGCTGCTCAGCGAGCGGCCGATGCGGCTGGTCGACCCGGAGATCCAGAAGTACTTCCGGGACGTCGCCGACCACGTGGCACGGGTCCAGGAGCAGGTCATCGGCTTCGACGAACTGCTGAACTCCATCCTCCAGGCCAACCTCGCCCAGGCGTCCGTGGCGCAGAACGAGGACATGCGCAAGATCACCTCGTGGGCCGCGATCGTCGCCGTACCGACGATGGTGTGCGGGGTCTACGGCATGAACTTCGACTACATGCCGGAGACGCACTGGAAGTTCGGCTATCCGCTGGTGCTGTCGATCACCGTCGGCATCTGTCTGGGCATCCACCGCACGCTCAAGCGCAACGGCTGGCTCTGAACCCGGCCACGGGCCGCTGGATAGGCTGACCGCATGACAAGCGAGCTGCTCGACAAGGCCCTCGTCGAGGAGGCCACGAAGAAGTCCGGCCTCATCTGGGTCAAGGGCCCCGGGGTGCCCGCACGCGCGCTGTGGCACGTCTGGCACGAGGGCGCCGCCTGCGTCGTCGGCGACGGGCCGGGCGAGCAGCCGCTGCCGGGGCTGGCCGACGGGGTCGCGGCCGAGGTGACGGTGCGCAGCAAGGACAAGGGCGGCCGGCTGGTCTCCTGGGCCGCGCGGGTCGTGGAGCTGCCCTCCGGTTCCGAGGCGTGGCAGGCGGCGGTCGGCGACCTCAAGGGCAAGCGGCTGAACGCCCCGGACGGCGAGGCGATGACCGGCCGCTGGGCCCGCGAGTGCCGGGTGCTGCGCCTGGAGCCGACGGGGAGCACGGCGCCGCTGCCCGACGCCGCCCTGGCCGAGGCGCCGCTGCCGAGCCCGGCGACGACCCGGCGGCCGGTTCCGGCGGGACTGCCCCGGCTGCTGTTCAAACGGCGCAGGCGATAGTGGCCGGGACCAGGACTCGGGCGGTGGCCCTGGTTCAGGACGCTGGCAGTTGCCTGCCGTAGTCCAGGGTGTCGTCCTTCGCCGGCTGTTCGAGGGCGAAGTCCTTGTTCCAGTCGGAGAAGCCGATCGTGCCCGCGCTGCCCGCCCGCACCAGCCGCAGCGGGTAGGGCTTGCCCTCCAGCGAGACGTCCAGCGAGCCGCCCGCGCCGTCGTCGCCGGTCACCCGGATGGTGCGCACGCCCGCCTGCTCGTGGCGGCCGTCGGTCTTCACCGTGCCGTGCAGGGTCAGCAGACCGTCGAGGAGGACGTCCTTGTCCGTGAAACCACTGAACTTCTTGTACACGGGGTCGCTCTGCGGCACCTTCACGTACTTGCCGGCCAGTTTGTCGGCCGCCTTGGCGTCGCCGTCGTCGTGGCTCCAGAACCCGGCGTCGGCCTTGAGGAAGAGCTGCTCGCCGACGCGCAGCAGTCCGAACGTCGTCCCCTGGGCGGCGACCGACCCGGTCCCTCCGTCGGCCTTCAGCCGCATGTCGAGGGTGTACCTGTTGCCGCCGGCCTCCACCGTGCCGTGCAGACGGACCGTGTCGGCGGCCTCGGCGGCCGTGGCGGCCTTGGCGTGGATCTTGTCGGCGGAGAGCTTCCCGAGGCCGTTGGTGCCCGCGTCGGGGTCCTCGCTGCCGCATCCCGTCAGCCCGGCTCCCGTCACGGCCAGGGCGCACACCGGGCCCAGCCAGGCGGCCCTGCGGATTCGGCGCCGGGGAGTCACAGACACAGGTGGAACTGCCTTTCTGACAGGGCTGACACGGGGCCGGCGGGCGTGGCGGCCCGCCCACGGGCGGACGACGGGAACGTGTCGACAGGGCCTGGGCCGCAGCGTACCGGGGCCGTGCGCGGCGAACGGAGCCAGTCCGTCCGGACCGGCCGCCGGGGCGAGGCCGACCGGGACGGGCCGGGCCTGTCCGGCGAGTCAGTGCGCAGGAAGGCCACGGCACCTCGTCGACGCCGGTGAGCGGGGTCTGGTGTGTGCCGCTGCAAGGCGGAGGAGGGAGTCGACGCGATGGGGGCCCGCGCGGGCGCAGTCGAGCGTGGGGAGTCGGCGAGTGACGGCAACGCGGCAGATGGGCGTGCCGGACCCCGCGTCTGCGGCATGATCCGCCGGACAGGCCATAGCCTGAAGCGCGTCCGAGCGGGCAATTCGGAAAAGAGACACTGTACGCATCAGCTTTCACGCACCCCCACTCGACTCTCAGGCACGCTCGCTCGGCTCCGCGAAGCGCGGGCGTGAGGAAAGGAGGCCGCGGCCATGGCAGCGGGCGCCCCCCGGATCTTCGTCTCCCACCTCTCCGGCATCGCCGTGTTCGACCCGGCCGGTGACCAGGTGGGCCGCGTCCGCGATCTGGTCGTCATGCTCCGCGTCGGCCGCAAACCCCCGCGCGTGCTCGGACTGGTCGTCGAACTCACCACCCGCCGCCGCATCTTCCTGCCCATGACCCGGGTCACCGGCATCGAGTCGGGCCAGGTCATCACCACCGGCGTGCTCAACGTCCGGCGCTTCGAGCAGCGGCCCACCGAGCGCCTCGTCTTCGGCGAGCTGCTCGACCGGCGGGTCACGCTCACCGAGACGGGTGAGGAGGCGACGGTCCTTGACCTGTCGGTGCAGCAGCTGCCCGCCCGCCGGGACTGGGAGATCGACAAGGTCTTCGTCCGCAAGGGCAGGAAGGGCGGCGCGTTCCGGCGCAACAAGGGCGAGACGCTCACCGTCGAGTGGTCCGGCGTCACCGGCTTCTCCGTCGAGGAGCAGGGCCAGGGCGCCGAGAACCTGCTGGCCACCTTCGAGCAGCTGCGCCCCGCCGACCTCGCCAACGTCCTGCACCACCTGTCCGCCAAGCGCCGCGCGGAGGTCGCCGCCGCCCTCGACGACGACCGCCTGGCCGACGTGCTGGAGGAGCTGCCGGAGGACGACCAGATCGAGATCCTCGGCAAGCTGAAGGAGGAGCGCGCCGCGGACGTCCTGGAGGCCATGGACCCCGACGACGCCGCCGACCTGCTCGGCGAGCTGCCCGAGGCGGACAAGGAACGGCTGCTGAGCCTGATGCAGCCCTCCGACGCGGCCGACATGCGGCGCCTGATGGCGTACGAGGAGCACACGGCCGGCGGTCTGATGACGACCGAGCCGATCGTGCTGCGGCCCGACGCGACCGTCGCCGACGCCCTGGCCCGCATCCGCAACCCCGACCTGTCCCCGGCGCACGCCGCCCAGGTCTACGTCTGCCGCCCGCCCGAGGAGACCCCGACCGGCAAGTACCTGGGCACGGTCCACTTCCAGCGCCTGCTGCGCGACCCCCCGTACACGCTGGTCGGCTCGATCCTCGACGACGACCTGCAACCCCTGGAGCCGGACGCCGCGCTGCCCGTGGTCGCCGGGTTCTTCGCCGCGTACGACATGGTCGCGGCGCCCGTCGTCGACGACTCGGGGGCGCTGCTCGGCGCGGTCACCGTGGACGACGTACTGGACCACATGCTGCCCGACGACTGGCGGGAGACCGAGTACCACCTGGACGACACGGCCGGGACGACGGGGGAGGTGGGCGCCGGTGGTGCCTGAGCGCGAGACGGCGGCCCGGGAGCGCGCCGCGTCGGGAGCGACCGCGTCCTCCCGGGCCCGGACCCGCCTCGACCAGCCCCGGCCGCCGCGCCGCAGGCTGCTGCCCGAGTGGGACCCGGAGTCCTTCGGGCGGCTGTCCGAGCGCGTCGCGCGCTTCCTGGGCACCGGGCGGTTCATCGTCTGGATGACGGTCGTCATCATCCTGTGGGTGCTGTGGAACGTCGCGGCCCCGAGCGCCCTGCGGTTCGACGAGTACCCGTTCATCTTCCTGACCCTGGCCCTGTCCCTGCAGGCCTCCTACGCCGCCCCGCTGATCCTGCTCGCCCAGAACCGGCAGGACGACCGGGACCGGGTCAACCTGGAGCAGGACCGCAAGCAGAACGAGCGGTCGATCGCCGACACCGAGTACCTGACCCGGGAGATCGCCGCCCTGCGCATCGGCCTCGGCGAGGTCGCGACGCGGGACTGGATCCGCTCCGAGCTGCAGGACGTGCTCAGGGACCTGGAGGAGCGGCAGAACGGCCACCACCCGGACCGCGGGGTATTCCCGGCGGATCGGTCTTCGGAGCGTGACGTACACGACCGCTGACGGGGCTTACCGCGTCCCGTAGGCGGCGCCGTACCATCGTGTCTATGGCTACGGAAGACGCGGTGCGCGAGGCACTGGCGACGGTGAACGACCCCGAGATCAACCGGCCCATCACCGAGCTCGGGATGGTCAAGTCGGTGGAGATCGGCGCGGACGGAGCGGTCGCGGTCGCCGTGTACCTGACGGTCTCCGGCTGCCCCATGCGGGACACCATCACGCAGCGCGTGACGGACGCGGTGGCACGGGTCGAGGGTGTCACGCGCGTCGACGTCGAGTTGGACGTGATGAGCGACGAGCAGCGCAAGGAGCTGGCCTCCGCCCTGCGCGGCGGTCAGACCGAGCGCGAGGTGCCCTTCGCCAAGCCGGGCAGCCTGACCCGGGTGTACGCGGTGGCGTCCGGCAAGGGCGGCGTCGGCAAGTCCTCGGTGACGGTGAACCTGGCGGCCTCGATGGCGGCCGACGGCCTGAAGGTCGGTGTCGTCGACGCCGACATCTACGGTCACTCCGTGCCGCGCATGCTGGGCGCCGACGGTCGTCCCACCCAGGTCGAGAACATGATCATGCCGCCGTCGGCCAACGGTGTGAAGGTCATCTCGATCGGCATGTTCACTCCGGGCAACGCGCCGGTCGTCTGGCGCGGCCCGATGCTGCACCGCGCGCTCCAGCAGTTCCTGGCGGACGTGTACTGGGGCGACCTGGACGTGCTGCTGCTCGACCTGCCGCCCGGCACCGGTGACATCGCGATCTCGGTGGCGCAGCTCGTGCCGAACGCCGAGATCCTGGTCGTGACGACCCCTCAGCAGGCCGCGGCCGAGGTGGCCGAGCGGGCCGGTGCCATCGCCGTGCAGACCCACCAGAAGATCGTCGGCGTGGTCGAGAACATGTCCGGGCTGCCCTGCCCGCACTGCGACGAGATGGTCGACGTCTTCGGCACCGGCGGCGGGCAGACGGTCGCCGACGGTCTGACCCGCACGACCGGTGCGCCGGTGCCGGTCCTCGGCGCCATCCCGATCGACGTCCGGCTGCGCGAGGGCGGCGACGACGGCAGGCCCGTCGTCCTGTCCGACCCGGACTCCCCGGCGGGCGCGGCCCTGCGCTCGATCGCGGGCAAGCTCGGGGGCCGTCAGCGGGGCCTTTCGGGGCTGTCGCTGGGGATCACGCCGAAGAACAAGTTCTGACGTCGGGTACGGGAGTGGGGGCGCTGTCCGCCGGGACGGCGCCCCTCGTCGTGCGTACGGCTGCCGGGCGGGCTCCGGCTAGGCGTACTCGGCGATGTCCTTGACGACGGCGAAGGCCAGCCCGTAGGCGCTCATGCCCCGCCCGTACGCGCCGAGGTGGACACCCTGCCCGGTGGTGCCGGCCAACACCCAGCCGAACTCGGACTCCCGGTAGTGGAAGGGCGTCGGCACGCCGTCCACGGGCAGGGACAGCGTCGTCCAGTCCTCGCCGTCGAGGTCGTCCGCGAGGACCCACGCGGTCTCCGTCTGCTGCTCGAGCCAGTCGTCGCGCAGCGAGTGGTCCATCTGGCCGGGCCAGGTGAAGGACAGCAGTCCCACTCCGGCGAGCCAGGCCGCCGAGGACACCGAGGTGGCCTCCAGCAGGCCGGTGCCGTCGGCGCTGCGCCGGTCGGGGTTGGCCGCGACGGTCACGACGACCGCGAACTTCTCCTTGGCGTCCTGCTCGTCGCCCGCCACGTGCTCGTTGCGCACCGACGGCTCGTCGCCGTGGCCGATCGAACCGTGCTCCACGGCCCCGTCGGCCGCCGTACCGATCTGCATCAGCCGGCGCGGTCCCGTGAAGGCCTCGTCGAGGCCGTACCACGGGAAGGGCGCACGCAGGTAGCCGTCGACCGTCTGCCGGCCGGAGGAGGACTGTGGTCCGCCCTCCGCGGCCGGTGTCTGCGCGACTGTCCGACTCGTCGTCTCCATGTGCCCGGACGCCTCCTCGCTCTCGTCGGACCGTGCCCGCCCCCCTATCGGGCGCACTCGTCCGGTCCGCACAACAACCTGGGCAGCATAGCCACACCACTGGCGGGAGCCGGGGAATCGCCCGGCGCGTGGGCCGCGCGGGCGTCGCCTTCAGGGCCTGTGCGCCCCGTCCGGAGTATGAGACACGTCACGTTCCCGGCCCGCGGGCCGGAGGTGGAGCGCGGATGCGGGGACCGGGATCAGGTGGCGTCCGCGTCGAAGGGCGGGCGGTCGTCCGCGGCGGGCCTGTCGGACGGCTCGGGCTTCTTCGACATGTCGATACGGCCGCTGCCGGAACCGGAGGAGCCGGTGGACCCGGAGGACGACGAGCCGGAGGACGAGCCCTCCGGGTCCCGGCCGTGGACCGCGTCGGTGACCTCGGCCATCTCCTTCTTCAGGTCGAAGCCGTTGCGGATCTCCTTGAGCCCCAGCTCGTCGTTGTCCAGCTGCTTGCGGATGAACGTCTTGGGGTTCAGGTCCTCGAACTCGAAGTCCTTGAACTCGGGGCCCAGCTCCTGGCGGATGTCCTGCTTGGCGCTGTCCGAGAACTCCCGGATCTTCCGGATGGTGCGCGTCACGTCCTGGATGACCTTGGGGAGCTTGTCCGGACCGAAGACGAGCACGGCGAGGACGACGAGCGTCACCAGCTCTAGTGCGCCTATGTCATTGAACACCTGAAGCTCCTTGGAATGTCCGGGCCGCCACCACGGTACCCGCCGACCCCGTCCGACCGGTACCGTCCCGGGGGCCCCGGACCCGTGTACGTGACCGCTTTCCGAATTGTTTGCCTTCCTGGTGCCTTGTCGGGACCTGCGCGGCGGTCAGTCGCCGTCGGCCGAGCCGAGCACCAGTGAGACCTTCGTCTCCTTGCCGCCGCGTTCCACGGTCAGCTCCAGACGGTCGCCGGGGCGGTGGGCGCGGGTCTTGACGATGAGTTCCTCGCCGGAGTGCACACGCTGTCCGTCGACCGCGGTGATCACGTCCCCCGGCTCGATGCCGGCCTCGGCACCGGGGCCGCCCGCGGTGACGGCGGGTCCGCCGTCGCTGCCCTTGGCGCCCACGCGGGCGCCGTCACCCGCGTAGCCCATGTCGAGGGTGACGCCGATGACCGGGTGGGTGGCCCTGCCAGTGTTGATCAGTTCCTCGGCGACGCGCTTGCCCTGGTTGACGGGGATGGCGAAGCCGAGGCCTATGGAACCGGCCTGGCCGCCCTCCGACTCGGCGCTGCCGCTGTCGGCGGAGCGGATGGCGGAGTTGATGCCGATGGCCCGGCCCTGGGCGTCCAGGAGGGGGCCGCCGGAGTTGCCGGGGTTGATGGGCGCGTCGGTCTGGAGGGCGTCGACGTAGGAGACGTCGCTGCCGTCGCCCTCCCCGCCGCCGGCGGTGATGGGCCGTTCCTTGGCGCTGATGATGCCGGAGGTGACCGTGCCGGCCAGGTCGAAGGGGGCGCCGATGGCGACGACGGGGTCGCCGACCCGTACGTTGTCGGAGTTGCCGAGGGGCATCGGGGTGAGGCCGCTGACGCCCTTGACCTTCACCACGGCGAGGTCGTATCCGCTGTCCCGGCCGACGACCGCGGCCTGGGCGGTGTCGCCGCTGTTGAAGGTCACGGTGATCTCGCCGTCGGAGCCGGCGGGCTCCACGACGTGGTTGTTGGTCAGGATGTGGCCCCGGTCGTCGAGGACGAACCCGGTGCCGGTGCCGGCCGACTCGCTGCCGTTCACATGCAGGGTCACCACGCTGGGCAGGGCCCGCGCGGCGATGCCGGCGACACTGTCCGGGGCCCGCTCGGCATCCTCGGGCGCGGCCTGCGGCAGCTCGACGGTCCCCACCCCGCCGTTGCGTTCCAGGTACCCGCCCACGGCGCCGCCGAGGCCGCCGGAGACCAGGGCGATGAGCAGGGCACCGCCGACGAGCGTCTTCGTCGCCCGCCGACGTCGCTGCCCCGGCGCCGGGCCGACGGCTTCGTGGTGCCGAGCGGCGGAGACGGCCCAGGGGTCGTAGCGCCCCCACGGGTCGGAGGCGGGTTCGGCGCCGGGCGCCGGCGCGGTCGGCCCCGCCCACGGGCCGGGCACGGGCGAGGGGCCGGAAGGCTGCGGGGCGGCAGGTGTCGCGCCGGGCGGGGCTCCGGCGTGAGACGCCGCGTCGTACGCCTGGCCGGGCACCGCCGGGTGCCGGTCCAGGTCCTGTCCCGGGTCCTGCCCCGCCTGCGGTAGCGGCGGGGCGCTCTGGGCGAACGCCGGGTCGGAAGCCGGGTCCGGGGGCGGAGCCGCCGACGGCGTCGTCGCGGGTGCTGCGGCGGGTGCGGCCGGTGCGGGTGCGTGCGGGGCATCGGTCGCCGTGCCGTGCGCCGGTGTGGCCGCCGGATGCTGGACCGGCGGGGCCGGGGCCCACGGGCCCGGCTCGCCGTACGGCGGGGTGCTGTACGGGTCGGGTTCGTGCAGCGGCCTGGGGCGCTCGGCGGGCGGCGTGCCGTCGGCGACCTGATCGGGGACGGGCCCCGAGGGTGTCTGCGGGTCCGCGCCCACGGCCGGGCCGGCGGAGGCCTCGGCCCCGGGCTCGGCGCGCCGACGCGGAGCGGCGTCCGTCGGTCCGTCCCGCCCGGGCAGGGGCAGGCCCAGCTCGTAGTCCCCCTCGTCGCTCGCGCGGGGCGGCACCGGGCGTTCCAGCTCGAAGTCGCCCCCGTCGGCCTCGCGGTCGTCGAGGGCCGTGCCCGCGCCCGGTTCCGCGGGGACCGGGCTGGGGCGTTCCAGTTCGAAGTCGCCGTCGGGTGCGTCTTCGGACGAGCGGGGACGACTCCACCACTTCGCCTTCGTGGGCTTCCCCTCGTTCATGTTCTCCCCCGCAGCTGGCCGCAGATCGTCGGCTCCCAGGTCCTGTCGTCACATTCCCGTCGTCCCGCCCGAAGGGCGGGCCCGGCGGCGTGCAGCGAGAGTACGTGCCCGGCGTCGCCGGGCAGGCGGGAACGTGGCGACAGGGCCCAGGGCTCAGGCGCCACCCCGGATTCAACCAGGTTCGCGGACCGGCGCGCAGATTTGCTCAGCGAACCGGTCGGTGCGACGCGGCCGACGAAGCTGCCGGGTAGGGGGACGGAGCCGCGTCGGGGGCGGCGAGCAGGCCGGGCGGCCTGACCTCGTCGGTCGCCGGCCAGGAGCTCAGGGAGAGCGGCGGGACCGCCTCCAGCGGACGTATCAGCGGGGACATGGCGGCCGCGCCGGCGGTCACCGGAGTGGTCAGTGCCCGGACGGCCTGCTGCCGTGCGTCGCCCCCGGCGGGGGCCGGCATCCCGGGCAGCAGCGGCGCGGAGGCCGTGGTGGGTACCGCGTGGGTGTCGCCCAGCGTCCGCTGGCCCTGCCCGAGCAGTGGGCCGCCCGTGCGGCGGCGCTGGCTCTCGGAGCCGGTGGCCGCCGCCGAACCCGGGGTGCGCATCGGCGTCACGTTGCTGCCGCTGCCCGAGCCGCGGGCCTCGGTGGTGGTGTCCGGTGTGCCCAGGGTGACGCCGCCCAATGCGATCGCGGCCAGCGACACCGCCCCGGCGGCGGCGAAGGCGAACCGCAGACCGCGCGAGGCCGAGCGCTCGGACTCGGGCCTGCTCACGTCGTGGATCCGGAAGCCGCCCCGTCCGTGGGCGGAGGCCGGCAGGACGGGGGCGTGCGGCCGGGCGGGGACGTAGTCGAACTCGAACCGCTCGCCCCGCCTCGTGCCGAAGACACCGGAGCCCGCCGGGGTCCCGAACCCTGCGGGCAGCCCGGCGAGCGGCGGGCCGCCACCGTCCGATTCGCCCCCGGGGAGCCCTTGGAGGCGGGCCAGGAAGCTTTCCGACGGGGCCGGCGGGGCCGCTTCGGCGAAGACGTTCTTCAACCGGCGCTGCGCGTCGACCTCCGCCTTGCACTTCGGGCAGGTCGCCACGTGCGCCAGTACGCGCTCACGCGCGTCATGACCGAGCTCTCCGTCCACCAGGGCGGAGAGTCGGTCTCCCAGATGCTGCTCTGCGAGGTGTCCCTCGGACTCAGGCCGTGACCCACTCACGCGCTCGTGCCCCCTCCTCCCAGTGCGGGAACACCGGCCGCGAACGAGCGACGGTCGGCCCGCGCCTTCGGGGAACGGTGCGCGAGCGCCTTGCGCAGCTGGGAACGGCCGCGGTGGATGCGGGAGCGGACCGTGCCGAGCTTGACGCCGAGGGTCGCGGCGATCTCCTCGTACGAAAGGCCCTCGATGTCGCACAGGACGACGGCGGCGCGGAACTCGGGCGCGAGGGTGTCGAGGGCCTGCTGGACGTCCGCGTCGAAGTGGGCGTCGTGGAACAGCTGCTGCGGAGTGGGCTCCCTGCTGGGCAGCCGCTCGGCCGCGTCGTCGCCGAGCGCGTCGAACCGGATGCGCTGCTTGCGGCGGACCATGTCCAGGAAGAGGTTGGTGGTGATGCGGTGCAGCCAGCCCTCGAACGTGCCCGGCGTGTAGGTCGACAGGGAACGGAAGACGCGGACGAAGACCTCCTGGGTGAGGTCCTCCGCGTCGTGCTGGTTGCCCGTCAGGCGGTAGGCGAGGCGGTAGACCCGGCCGCTGTGGGTGCTGACGATCTCCTCCCAGGTGGGCGGAGTCCACGCGGGCCCGTCCGCGTCGCCTGTGAAGGTCGCGGTCTGGCCGTGTCCCGTGGGACCGTCGGCGTGGCGGTGGTCAGCAGCGGTGTCGTTCACGGATTTCGGCCTGCCTGCCGATCCGAGGAAGCGCCGCAGCACTCCGCCCCGATCCGCGGGTGCGGCCGCACCTCCCCTGTCGGCTCTGGTGGTGTCCAGTGGAGCCCCTACCATAGCCACCTCGCCCGTTAGCTCCGGATAAGCGGTTTTACGAGAATTTGATCTGGGCCGGTACGGCTCGTCCGGCCGTGTCGCCACGTGCTCGACGCCCTGGTCCATCGCCGCCCTCCCCGTCACAGCCCCGGCCGCTCGGTCGTCTCTTCGCCCGTCTCTTTGCTTCCCCCTTTAAACGACTGGTCCCATCTGCGGGTTCCCGACGCCAACGGATACAGTCACGCCGAGGCAACGACGGGGACAGGAGAGGGTCATTACCGGCAACCGGCAGACGAGCTGGGCGTTCGCCGACGCCTATGTCGCCGAGGACGACGCGCTGCTCTGGGCACGCGACCGGGCCCGCGAGGCGGGCCTGCGCTCGGTGACCCCGGGCACGGGATCCGCCCTGGGGTTGCTCGCCGCCGCCGTGGACGCCAAGGCGGTCGCGGAGATCGGCACCGGCTGCGGCGTCTCCGGGATCCATCTGCTGCACGGCATGCGGCCGGACGGCGTGCTGACCACGGTCGACCCGGAGCCGGAACACCAGCAGTTCGCCCGCCAGGCCTTCCGTGCCGCGGGCTTCGCCAGCAACCGGGCCCGGTTCATCCCCGGCCGCGCCCTGGACGTGCTGCCCCGGCTCGCGGACGCCGGATACGACCTCGTCTTCTGCGACGGCGACCGCCTGGAGTACCAGGACTATCTCGCTGAATCGTTGCGCCTGCTGCGCCCCGGAGGTCTCGTCGCCTTCGAAGGCGTCTTCGGCGCCGGCCGCACGATCGACTCGGGGCCGCAGCCCACCGAAGTGCTGCGGGTGCGGGAACTGCTGCGCGCGGTGCGCGAGAGCCAGGAGCTGGTGCCGTCCCTGCTGCCGGTGGGCGACGGACTGCTCTGCGCCGTGAAGCGCTGAGGAAATGCGCCGGACGCCGGGGAATGCCGTGCCAAGACAATCACCCCGGCACCATGTGCGGTACCGGGGCGACTGAACGGGTATGGTCGCTCGCGCGTCAGCCGACGACCTTCTTGAGGGCGTCGCCGAGCGCGTCGGCCTCATCGGGGGTCAGCTCGACGACGAGCCGCCCGCCGCCTTCGAGCGGAACGCGCATGACGATGCCCCGCCCCTCCTTGGTCACCTCGAGCGGGCCGTCGCCCGTCCGCGGCTTCATGGCCGCCATGCTCGTTCCCCTTCCTGATACCAGCTCACCGTCACCGCCGACGGCCCCTGAGGGCACGCGCAGTCCGGCTTGGACGCGCGACACCGGCATCGAACACATTGCTTCCCAGCCATTATCCCGCATCCCAGGACCCGATGACCAACATCAGTCGGCATCGCTTGGGCAACGCGCGCGAGCAAAACCACTCAATTCGGCGATGTGACTGCGATACTGCGCGCCCTCGCCTGCTTCCACCGAACGGATACGGACCGGAATTCTTTGACGCAGGTCACATCGCCCGGCCGATCCGTTCCCGGTGATCTCCGTCATGCTGTCTGACGGACACAAGCCACTGCATGCCACTACGGAGGGGATCTCCATGGCCGACACCGTGCTCTACGAGGTGAGCGACGGGCTCGCGACGATCACGCTGAACCGCCCCGAGGCGATGAACGCGCTGAACATCGAGACCAAGGTCGCGCTCCGGGACGCGGTGCGCTCCGCGGCGGCGGACGACGCCGTACGGGCGGTGCTGCTGACCGCGGCCGGTGAGCGGGCGTTCTGCGTCGGCCAGGACCTCAAGGAGCACATCGGCCTGCTGGCCGCCGACCGGGAGACCGGCTCGGGCCAGACCATGAGCACGGTGGGCGAGCACTACAACCCGATCGTGCGGGCGCTCGCCGGGGCCGAGAAGCCGGTGGTCGCCGCCGTGAACGGCGTGGCGGCCGGGGCGGGCCTCGGTTTCGCCCTCGCGGCGGACTACCGGATCGTCGCGGACACGGCGACGTTCAACACGTCCTTCGCGGGCGTGGCGCTCACCGCGGACTCCGGCATCTCCTGGTCGCTGCCGCGTGTCGTCGGCCCCGGGCGCGCCGCCGACCTGCTGCTCTTCCCGCGCAGCATCGACGCGCAGGAGGCGTACGAGCTGGGGATCGCCGGCCGGGTCGTTCCCGCCGGCGACCTGCGCGCCGAGGCCGAGAAGACGGCGCGGGCGCTGGCGGAGGGGCCGACGGTGGCGTACGCGGCGCTGAAGGAGGCGATGGCGTACGGGCTGACGCACTCGCTCTCCGAGACGCTGGACAAGGAGGACGAACTGCAGTCGCGGGCGGGCTCCTCGGAGGACCACGCGATCGCGGTGCGGGCGTTCGTCGAGAAGCGGAAGCCGAAGTACCTGGGCCGGTAGGCGGCCGGTGGCGGGCGCCCGGTGACGGTGGCGGGCGCCCGGCGGCTCAGGCGCGGCGGGCCACGCACGCCGCCAGGTGGTCGTCGACCAGCCCGCAGGCCTGCATCAGCGCGTACGCCGTGGTCGGGCCGACGAAGCGCAGGCCCCGCCTCTTCAGGGCCTTGGACAGCGCCGTGGACTCCGGCGTGACGGCCGGGACGTCGGTGAGGGTCTTGGGGACCGGCCGGCCGGCCGGATCCGGGGCGTGGGACCAGATCAGCTCGTCCAGGTCGCCGGGGGCCCACTCGGCCAGCACGCGCGCGTTGGCGAGGGTCGCGTCGATCTTGGCGCGGTTGCGGATGATGCCGGCGTCGGCGAGCAGGCGTTCGCGGTCCGCGTCGGTGAAGGCGGCGACCTCGGCGATCTCGAAGCCGGCGAAGGCGAGGCGGAAGCCGGTGCGGCGGCGCAGGATGGTGATCCAGGACAGGCCGGACTGGAAGGCCTCCAGGCTGAGGCGCTCGTACAGGGCGTCGTCTCCGTGGACCGGGCGGCCCCACTCGTCGTCGTGATACGTGACGTAGTCCGCGGTGGACAGCGCCCAGGGGCAGCGCAGCCGGCCGTCCTGGCCCGCGACGGCCTCCCCCGCGCTCACTGCCGCTCCTCCGGGGCCTGCTCGTCCATGACGGCTCGGCGGTGGACCGCGGCGGCGCGGGCACCCGCCAGCGCGGACTCCAGGTCGGCGATCCTGGCGTCGCGCTCGGCCAGCTCGGCGCCGAGGCGGCCGAGGGCGTCGTCGACGTCCGCCATGCGGTAGCCGCGGACGACGAGTGGGAAGCGCAGCCCCTCCACGTCGCCGCGGCCCACCGGGCGGTCCGGGGGCAGTGCGTCCCGTACCCGCTCGGGTGCGGCGTCGGGCAGCGGCCCGCTGTCGCCGCCGCCCACCACGGCGAGCGTCACCGCGGCCACGACGACGGCCAGCGCGATGACGAGGAACAGGAACATGACCATCGCTGGGGCCCCCATGGTCGGGTCGGAGTCCGCACCGAGTCGGTGTGCCGGAATCGGTGCGCCGGAATCGGTGGAGTCGGTGTGTCGGAGTCGGTTGTGTCGGGTCCGATCGTGCCATGCGAGTCTGACAGTCGGGGCCGCGGCCGTCGAAGGACGGTGCACCCGAGGTCGAGTTCAGGACGAGAGAACGGGTATGGACGCGAAGATGTCACAGGGGACGCTCAGGCTGGGCAGGCGTGAGTTCACGGCGCACGAGCCGGTGATCATGGCGATCGTGAACCGGACCCCCGACTCCTTCTACGACCAGGGGGCGACCTTCCGCGACGAGCCCGCCCTCGCGCGCGTGGAGCAGGCGGTGGCCGAGGGCGCCGCGATCATCGACATCGGCGGGGTGAAGGCCGGCCCCGGGGACGAGGTGTCGGCCGCGGAGGAGGCCCGGCGGACGGTGGGCTTCGTCGCGGAGGTGCGGCGGCGCTTCCCGGACGTCGTGATCAGCGTGGACACCTGGCGGCACGAGGTCGGCGAGGCCGTGTGCGAGGCAGGGGCGGACCTGCTGAACGACGCGTGGGGCGGCGTCGACCCGAAGCTCGCGGAGGTCGCGGCCCGGTACGGGGTGGGGCTGGTGTGCACGCACGCGGGCGGCGCCGAGCCGCGGACGCGGCCGCACCGGGTGGCGTACGACGACGTCATGGCCGACGTCCTGCGGGTGACGCTGGGGCTTGCGGAGCGGGCGGCGGGGCTCGGGGTGCCGCGGGAGTCGGTGCTGATCGACCCCGGGCACGATTTCGGCAAGAACACGCGGCACAGTCTGGAGGCGACGCGGCGGCTCGGGGAGATGGTGGAGACGGGGTGGCCGGTGCTGGTGTCCCTGTCCAACAAGGACTTCGTCGGGGAGACGCTGGACCGACCCGTGAAGGAGCGGGTGATCGGCACGCTGGCGACGACGGCGGTGTCGGCGTGGCTGGGGGCTCGGGTGTACCGGGTGCACGAGGTGGCGGAGACCCGGCAGGTACTGGACATGGTGGCGACGATCGCCGGGCATCGGGCGCCGGCGGTGGCCCGGCGGGGGCTGGCGTAGTCGGCGGTGCCCTCCGGGCGGGCGGGGCGGGTCTGAGGGGCGTGCGCCCGCGGAGGCGGCGGGCTGGGGGTGGGTTTTCGCCCCCGCCGCCCTTACCCGTTCCCATCCCCAGGGGCTCCGCCCCTTCGACCCCGCCAGGGGCTCCGCCCCCTGCACCCCGCCAGGGGCTCCGCCCCTGCACCCCGGCGGGGGCTCCGCCCCCTGCACCCCCGGCTCGGGCATCGCGCCCGCGCCCCTCCGGCTCCGCCCCTGTACCCCCGACTCGGGCATCGCGCCCGCGCCCCTGGCTCGGGCGCCGTGCCCTGCACTCCCGGCTCAGGCATCGCGACGCACCGTGGCTCGGACACCCCAGTAGCGCCGGCTCGGGTGTCGTGTTCGGTGTTGTGGGGGTTAGCGGCCCGCCTCCTTCGAGACCAGGGCCACCGCCTCGTCGACGTCGTCGGTGACGTGGAAGAGCAGGAGGTCCTTCTCGGCTGCCTTGCCCTGGGCGACCAGGGTGTTGCGGAGCCAGTCGACGAGGCCGCCCCAGTACTCGGAGCCGAACAGGACGATGGGGAAGCGGGTCACCTTCTGGGTCTGCACCAGGGTGAGGGCCTCGAAGAGCTCGTCCAGGGTGCCGAGGCCGCCGGGGAGGACGACGAAGCCCTGCGCGTACTTCACGAACATCATCTTGCGGACGAAGAAGTAGCGGAAGTTCAGGCCGATGTCGACGTAGGGATTGAGTCCCTGCTCGAAGGGCAGCTCGATGCCCAGGCCGACCGAGGTGCCCTTCGCCTCCAGGGCGCCCTTGTTGGCCGCCTCCATGGCGCCGGGACCGCCGCCGGTGATGACGGCGAAGCCCGCCTCAACCAGGCCGCGGCCCAGCCGCACGCCCGCCTCGTACTCCGGCGAGTCGGCCCCCGTACGGGCGGAACCGAAGACGCTGATGGCAGGCGGCAGTTCGGCCAGGGTGCCGAAGCCCTCGATGAACTCCGACTGGATGCGCAGCACCCGCCAGGGATCGGTGTGGACCCAGTCCGTCGGGGCACGCTCGTCCAGCAGCCGCTGGTCCGTGGTGCTCTCCTGCACCTGGTCCCGCCGCCGGAGGACGGGGCCGAGGCGCTGCTCCTCCGGTGGCCGCTTCTTGCCCTCGGGGTTGCCGGTAGCCATGCGCTCTCCCTCCATTTGCGGGTTCTTCGACCTCAGCGTAGATCTACGCGGGTTACGTGCGAGGGACCTCAGCATGTCCGCCACGCTGCGGCACAAACCCGCCGCGGCTGCCGTGGATCATGCCGTCAGCCAGGAACGCAGGCGCTCCTCGCCCGCGAGGATCTTCGCCACCTCGACCCGCTCGTCGCGCTTGTGGGCCAAGTGCGGGTTGCCCGGGCCGTAGTTGACCGCCGGAACGCCGAGCGCGGAGAAGCGGGACACGTCCGTCCAGCCGTACTTGGGCTGCGGGGTGCCGCCCACCGCCTCGATGAAGGCAGCCGCGGCCGGGTGGGACAGACCGGGCAGGGCCGCCCCGCTGTGGTCGTCCACCACGAAGTCCGTCACCCCGCAGTCGGCGAAGACCTCGCGCACATGGGTGAGGGCCTCCTCGGGGCTGCGGTCGGGGGCGTAGCGGAAGTTGACGGTGACCACGCACTCGTCGGGGATGACGTTGCCCGCGACCCCGCCCGTGATGCCGACCGCGTTGAGGCCCTCGCGGTACTCCAGGCCGTCGATGACCGGGTAGCGGGGCTTGTACTCCGCCAGGCGCGCGAGGATCGGGGCGGCGGCGTGGATGGCGTTGGAGCCCATCCAGGAACGCGCGGAGTGGGCCCGCTCGCCGGTCGTCTTCAGCAGGACCCGGAGCGTGCCCTGGCAGCCGCCCTCCACCTGGCCGTCGGACGGCTCCAGGAGTACCGCGAAGTCGCCCTCCAGCCACTCGGGGTGCGCCTCGGCGACGTGCTTCAGGCCGTTCAGCTCGGCGGCGACCTCCTCGTTGTCGTAGAAGACGAAGGTCAGGTCGCGGTTGGGGGCGGGGACGGTGGCCGCGATGCGCAGCTGGACCGCGACGCCCGCCTTCATGTCGCAGGAGCCGCAGCCCCACAGCACCCCGTCCTCGTCCAGCCGGGAGGGGACGTTGCCGGCGATCGGCACCGTGTCGATGTGACCGGCCAGGATCACCCGCTCCGCGCGCCCCAGCTCCGTACGGGCGACGACGTTGTTGCCGTACCGCTCGACCGACAGGTGGGGCAGGTCCCGCAGGGCGCTCTCGACCGCGTCCGCCAGCGGCTTCTCCGTGCCGCTCTCGGACGGGAAGTCGACGAGCCGCGCGGTAAGCTCCGCGGCGTCCAGCGTGAGGTCAAGCGGGGTATCGGCCATGGTCCCGACCCTAGCGCCATGCCCTTCGGGGCACTGTGCCCACCCGGCGGACACCGGACCCTACCCTCCAGTACCTTGTACGCGTGCTTCAGCCGTCCCCGCCCCGCAAACGCCGTGGCCGCCTCGCCCGTTCGGGCGCCGCCTCCATGGCTCTCCTCGCGGTCGCCGCTTATCTGGCGGTGCAGTACGTCGCCGGGGGTGCGGGCGCTCCGGGCTGCAAGGTGGCCTCCGGCAAGGGCGGCCGGACGACCTACGAGTTCACGCCGGAGCAGGCCGTGAACGCGGCGACGATCACCGCCGTGGGCACCGCGCGCCAGCTGCCGGAGCGGGCCGTGACGATCGCGCTGGCGGCCGCACTGCAGGAGTCGACGCTGCGCAATCTGGACTACGGCGACAAGGACTCGCTCGGGCTGTTCCAGCAGCGGCCCTCGCAGGGCTGGGGCAAACCCGAGGAGATCATGGACCCGGCGTACTCGGCGGGCCTGTTCTACGACCACCTGGTCGAGGTGCCCGGCTATCTCGACCTGCCGCTGACCGACGCCGCCCAGCGCGTGCAGCGCAGCGCCTTCCCGTACGCGTACGCCAAGCACGAGCCGGACGCCGAGCTGCTCGCCGCCGCGCTGACCGGACGGTCCGCGGCGACGCTGACCTGCGAGGGTCGCCCCGGCCCGACGCCTCAGAAGGGGCCGGACGCGGTACGCGCGGCGCTGGTGCGGGACTTCGGGCACGCCGTGCTCGAACCGGCCGGCGCGGAGGTGGCCGACGGCACCGGCGCCACCCGCTCCGCGGGGGCCTCCGACGAGCGGACCGTGACGGTGCCCGTGACCGGCGGCACCGGTGCGGGCGGGGAGCGGGAGACCGGGCGGCGCGGCTGGCAGGTGGCGCACTGGGCGGTCGCCAACGCCTCCTCGCTGCACATCCAGCGGGTCACCTACGCGGGCCGGGAGTGGACCGCGGGCAACACCGACAGCAAGTGGTACCCGACGAGCACCCGGGGCACCAAGGGCGCGGAGCGGGCGGCGGGTCCGGTGCGGATCACGTCCTCCTGGTAGCTCGCCCGTACGAACCGTCATGCCTGAGAGTGGCCCGCGTCGGCGCGGAGCACGGGTTTTCGCGGGCTCACCCCCGGGTGTGTCGGACCCCAGGAAAATCAAGAGCCGTAAGGATTCAGCAGACTTTCCGACCGGCGCCCATTTGCCCGTTTTTCTGTGCACCCGATAATGCGACGCATTACCAACTCTTTACGTTGGGCCGCCGCAACCTTCGCGGGTCTCGAGCGGTAGTCACTGCGTCCGAGCCCGGTCGATCACCCTTCGATCGCTCCCCGGGCCCGGTCGGATTCCCCATCGTTGACTTCCGTCGAAGGAGCATCATGTCCCTCCCCCTGACTCGCCGGATCGCCCGTGCCGCGCTGCTCGTCGCTGCGGGAGCGGCTGCCGGGGTCGGTGCGGCCGGCTCCGCCGGCGCGGCTCCCGAGCTGCCGGCCACCCCGAACCTCGGGGGACTGACCGCCCTGGACGGGGCGAACGTCGGCAACACCGTCGACTCCGCGGCCCAGAACGTCACCGGGACCGCGGGCGACACCGGTGGATCGGTCGTCAAGAAGGCCGCGCCGGCCGCGCAGAGCGCCGCCGGGGGCGCGGCGGGGGCCGCCGGGGACATCGTGGGTGACACTGCGGCGACCGCGACGAAGGGTGGGCTGCCGACGGACGCGCTGGGCAAGGGTGGGCTGCCGGTCGGCTAGCGCCGGGCTTGTGCGGCGCCGGGGTCCGGGGTTTGTTTCCTGGGCCCCGGCGTTTTCGTCTTACGCCGGGGCAGTGGGCGTGTCTTGGCCGTGGCCCGGCGTCGGGGGCTGTGCCCACCCGTTCCGCCCTGCGGAACGACTGCCCACAGCCGGGGTGAAACGACGGCCCGCAGCCGGGGCGGAACGGGTCGGCACGGCCAGGGCGAACGACCGCCCACAGCCGAGACGGACGACCGCCCACAGCCGGGGCTGAACGACGGCCCGCAGCCGGGGCGGAACGGGTCGGCACGGCCGGGGCGGAACGGGTGGACACGGCCGGGGCGGACGACCACCCACAGCCGAAGCGGGACGACCGCCCGCAGCCGGGGCGGAACGACGGCCCGCAGCCGGGGCTGAACGGGTGTCGTAGTGGGGTCAGGGCTGCAGTCTGGTCGCTGCTTGTTGGACTCGTTCGTCTGTTGCCGTCAGGGCTACGCGGACGAAGTTCTCGCCCGCCGGGCCGTAGAAGTCGCCCGGGGCCACCAGGATGCCGCGGTCGGCCAGGTGGGCGACCGTGGTCCAGCAGGACTCGTCGCGGGTGGCCCAGAGGTAGAGGCCGGCCTCGCTGTGCTCGATGCGGAAGCCGGCGCCCAGCAGGGCCTCGCGCAGTGCAGTGCGGCGGGCCGCGTAGCGCTCCCGCTGGACGCGGACGTGCTCGTCGTCGCCGAGGGCCGCCACCACGGCCGCCTGGGTCGGCGCCGAGGTCATCATGCCGCCGTGCTTGCGGATCTGCAGGAGCGGTCCCAGGACCGCGGGGTCACCGGCGAGGAAGGCCGCGCGGTAGCCCGCGAGGTTGGAGCGCTTGGAGAGGGAGTGCACGGCGACCAGGCCGTCGTACGAGCCTCCGTTGACGTCGGGGTGCAGGACCGAGACCGGGTCGGCCTCCCAGCCCAGCTCCAGGTAGCACTCGTCGGAGACGACGAGGACGCCGTGCTCGCGGGCCCAGGCCACGATCCGGGTCAGGTCGGCCTTGGACAGGACCTTGCCGGTCGGGTTGGAGGGGGAGTTCAGCCAGAGGAGCTTCAGGCCCGCCGGGTCCAGCCCGGTCGGGTCCTCGTACGCCTCGTACTCCGCGCGGGCGAGGCGGGCGCCGACCTCGTAGGTCGGGTAGGCCAGGCGCGGAAAGGCAACCCGGTCGCCGGGGCCCAGGCCCAGCTGGGTCGGGAGCCAGGCGACGAGTTCCTTGGAGCCGACGACGGGCAGCACGTGGTGGTGGGTGACGCCCCGGGCGCCGAGGCGGCGCTCCACCCAGCCGGTGATCGCGTCGCGCAGCGCCGGGGTGCCCCAGACGGTCGGGTAGCCCGGGGAGTCCGCCGCGTCGACCAGGGCCTTCTGGATCAGCTCGGGGACCGGGTCGACCGGGGTGCCGACGGAGAGGTCGACGATGCCGTCCGGATGTGCGGCGGCCGTCTTCTTGTACGGCTCCAGCTTGTCCCAGGGGAAGGTGGGCAAGCGGTCGGAGACTGCGGACACGTTACTGGCTCACTTTCGTCGTGGCCGCCCGGCAGGGCAAACGCCTCGGCCCCGTACGGCGCCGATCGGGGTGACCGGGCCGTACGGGACCGAGGCGGCGCGTGTGCGGGCCGCTCTTACTGGTTCTGCGGCGGCAGCGCGGCGACGAAGGGGTGGTCGCGCTCGATCAGCCCCAGCTTGCTGGCGCCGCCGGGCGAGCCGAGCTCGTCGAAGAACTCGACGTTCGCCTTGTAGTAGTCCTTCCACTCCTCGGGAGTGTCGTCCTCGTAGAAGATCGCCTCGACCGGGCAGACCGGCTCACAGGCACCACAGTCGACGCATTCGTCCGGGTGGATGTACAAGGACCGCTGGCCCTCGTAGATGCAGTCGACCGGGCACTCCTCGATGCACGCCTTGTCCTTCACGTCGACACAAGGCTGCGCGATGACGTAGGTCACGCTGTCGTTCCTCCTCGATAGGGCGCTGGCGGGCCTCCGTAGGCTCCGCCGCCTGGCGCGCGGGAGCGCGGCGTCGTCGATGCCCGCCCCTAGTATCTCCGTTCTTGGGCATGATCCGAACAGGAGGGGTGGACAGACCCGTGGAAATCTCTGCCGCCGGGCGTCTTGAGGTCCGTATCACCACTGCTGACGTGGGCAAACGAGTCTCCGTACGGCGCTTGAGCGATGCTGGTGTCGCCGGTGACAAGTTCACCGACACGGTAGGCGTTCTCACATCATGGACCGACGGTGTGCTGCTCATCACACGAAAGAGTGGTGAGTCCGTCCGTATCGCCGAGTCCGCGCTGGTCGCCGGGAAGGTCGTGCCGCCCGCGCCCGCCCGCCGCCGCGGGCCCGCCGCGTCCTACGAGGAGCTGGCACGGGTCGCCGCGCGGGCCTGGCGCCCGGTGGAGAGCGAGCGGCTCGGCAACTGGGAGCTGCGGGCGGCCGGGGGCTTCACCCGGCGGGCCAACTCCGTGCTGCCGCTCGGCGATCCGGGGCTGCCGCTGGACGAGGCGCTGACGGCCGTACGGCGCTGGTACGGCGAGCGGGGGCTGCCCGCGTACGTCCAGACCGCCACCGGCGCCGAGGGCACGCAGGAGCTGCTGTGCGCGGAGCTGGAGCGGCGGGGCTGGGTCCGGGAGGTGACGGCCGAGGTGTGGACCGGCGGGCTCGCACCGGTCGCCGATCTGGCCGAGGGCACCGGTGTGGTCCTGTCCCGGGAGGCGGGCGAGGCGTGGCTGGCCCGGTATCAGCGCAAGGGCGTGAGTGACGTGGCCCTGCGGGTGCTGGGCGGGGGGCCGTCGGTGTGGTTCGCCGCGGTGCCCGGTGCGGACGCGAGCGGGGTTCCGGCCGCGATCGGGCGGTGCGTCGTGGACGGGCGCTGGGCCTCATTCGCCGCCGTCGAGGTCGACCCCGCGCGGCGGCGCCAGGGGCTCGCGACCACCGTGATGGCCGCGCTGGCCCGGCGGGCGCTCGACGAGGGCGCGTCGGCGGCGTCGCTCCAGGTGGAGACGGACAACGCGGGGGCCGGGGCGCTGTACGCCGGGATGGGCTTCGCGGCGCACCACGCCTACCACCACTACCGGGAGCCCGGGCACGCCGGGACGGACCGGTAGTCGATCGCGTCTCGGCAGCACGGAACGGAAAGGGCACGAGCCGGCCATGCGTCACCCCCATCCTCCCCACCCCCCGTCGCCGGAGCGTTCGGCCGAGGTGCGGCGGCGGTTCGCCGAAGAGGCGCGGTCCGAGCGGCCCGACCTGGCCACACTGTGCCTGCTGGTGGGCGCGGAGGCGGACGGCGCCCTGGACGAGCCGGCTCTGGACGCCGCGCAGGTGGAACTGGACCGGCTGGCCGGGGAGCTGCCGTTCCGGCCGGGTACGCCGCGTGCCTGGGCACGGGCTCTGCGGGACCTGCTCGGCGAGCGGTACGGGTTCCACGGGGTGGGCGCGGACTACCAGCGGCTGGAGTCGTCGTTGCTGCACGAGGTGCTCCGGCGGCGGCGCGGGCTGCCGATCCTGCTGTCGGTGGTGTGGCTGGAGGTGGCCCGGCGGGCGGGGGCTCCGGTGTACGGGGTCGCGCTGCCGGGGCACTTCGTGGTCGGGTTCGGGGCGGCGTCCGGGGACACGGCGGCTGAGCGGGTGCTCGTCGATCCGTTCGACGGGGGGCGGCTGCTCGGCAGGAAGGACGCGGAGGTACTGGTCGCCGGGGCCACGGGGGCGGAGCTGCGGCCGTCGATGCTGGAGCCCGCGGCGCCGTTGGAGGTGGTGTCGCGGGTGCTGAACAACATCCGGGCGTGGGCGGCGGGGCGGCCTGAGCAGTCAGCGGTGGGGCTGTGGGTGATCGAGCTGGCGCTGCTGCTGCCGGCGCATGCGGCGCGGTTGCGGTACGAGCGGGCGCGGTTGCTGGTGCAGCGGGGGGAGTTCGTGGCGGGGGCACGGGAGTTGGAGGCGTATGCGGAGGTGGTGGGGGCGGTGGACGGCGGGGGCGCGGAGGCGGTGCGGGGGGAGGCTCGGGCGGCTCGGGCGATGTTGAACTGACCGCCGGGGGGCGGGGGGGGGTGTCGCTTGCCCGCGCTGACGGGTGCCGCCTGCGCCCACCCGTGCCGCCCCAGCGGCACGACTGCCCGCAGGCTGGGGGGTGCGCGGCGGCTGCCCGCAGGCTGGGGGGTCTACAGCCAGCCCTTGTTCCTTGCTACCCGTACTGCCTCTGTTCTGTTTCTGACCGCCAGTTTTTGGATGGCCGTGGAGAGGTAGTTGCGGACCGTGCCCTGGGAGAGGTGGAGGGCCTTGGCGAGTTCGGCGTTGGTGGAGCCGTCGGCGGCGGCGCGGAGGACCTCGCGTTCGCGGTCGGTGAGGGGGTTGGCGCCCTCGGCGAGGGCCGCCGCCGCGAGGGTCGGATCGATGACCCGCTCCCCCGCCAGCACCTTGCGTACCGCTGCGGCGAGTTGGGCCGCCGGGGCGTCCTTGACCAGGAAGGCGTCGGCGCCGGACTCCATGGCGCTGCGCAGGTAGCCGGGGCGGCCAAAGGTGGTGAGGACGACCAGCTTCACGCCGGGGAGTTCCCGGTGGACCAGGGCCGCCGCCTCGATGCCGGTCGCGCCGGGCATCTCGATGTCCAGCAGTGCCACGTCCACCCCGTGGGTGCGGGCGGCGTCCAGCACCTCGTCGCCGCGGGCGACCTGGGCGACGACCTCGATGTCCTCCTCCAGGCCGAGCAGGGCGGCCAGTGCCTCGCGGACCATCGCCTGGTCCTCCGCCAGCAGGACCTTGATCGTGCGGCTCATGCCCCGGATCCTACGTCGGCACCGACACCGGCAGGGACGCGGGCGACCAGCCGGAATCCCCGGCGGGACCCGCTCGTCTCCAGTGTGCCGCCCACCTTCTCCAGACGTTCGGTGAGGCCGGTGAGGCCGTTGCCGGGGGCGTTCGCGGGGGCGGCGGGGCCGCCGGAGCCGTTGTCCTCCACCGACAGTTCCAGCACCGCTCCGTCCAGCGTCTGGCGTTCCAGCAGCTCCACCACGCAGCGCCGGGCGCCGCTGTGCCGTACGACGTTGGTGACCGCCTCGCGCAGCGCCCAGGCCAGGGCCGCCTCGGTCTCCTCGGCCAGGCCGGCCGGGTCCGGTTCGCCGGGCAGTTCGGCGTCCACTCCGGCCGCCGTCAACGCGACCTTCGCGCCCGCGAGTTCGGCGGCCAGGCGGGCCCGGCGGTAGCCGGTGACGGCCTCGCGGACGTCGACGAGGGCCTGGCGGCTGACCTGTTCGATGTCGGCGACCTGCTGGGCGGCCTTGTCCGGGTGGGCGGGGAGCATCCGGCCGGCCAGCTCGCTCTTCAGGGTGATCAGGGAGAGCGAGTGGCCGAGCAGGTCGTGCAGGTCGCGGGCGAGGCGCAGCCGTTCCTCGTTGGCGGCGAGCTGGGCGACGGTGGCGCGGGCCTCGCGCAGCGCGATGGTGGTCCGGACCAGCTCGCGCACGCCCGTCATGGCGAAGCCGCCGAGCAGCGCCGGGAGCAGCAGCCCGGCGATGAAGGAGGTTCCGCCGGGGACCGCGAGCGCGAGGGCCGTCAGCAGCGCCGAGGCGCCCGGGATCGTCCAGCGGGCCAGGCGCAGCGGCAGGGCGGCACCGGACGCGATCGCGACGTACACGAAGAGGACCAGCCACTCGCGGCCCAGGGTGAGGGCGAGGAGGGTGGACTGGGCCGCGAGGACGGCGAGGGAGCCGAGGACCAGCTTGGGCCGGTCGCCGCGGCCGGTGCGGAAGAGCAGCAGCATGTACCAGACCACGAAGACGGCGAGGCCGAGCCAGCCGAGGACCTGGACGCCGACGGCGTGACCGCCGTGCAGCAGGTCGCTGACGGGGGCGCCCAGGTAGGCCAGCCAGATGGCCGTCCACATGATCTTGACGGTCTTCTGCCTGCGGTTCTCCGGGCGTTGCCCGATGCCGACGCCGCTCACGCCTTCAGCGTGTCCTTCCGGTAGAGCCAGGCCGCGCCGCCCGCGAAGAGCACGAAGTAGACGGCGAGGACGGCGAGGTCCTGTGCGTGTGGGGCGTGACTCTGTTCGATCGACTGCCCGAGGGCAGCGTACGCGTGCGTCGGCAGCCACTCGGCGATGTCCCGCAGCCACTGCGGGAAGGTGGTGGTGGGCATCCACAGGCCGCCGAGCATGGAGAGCCCGAAGTACACGATCATCGTGATCGGGCGGACCGCGTCCCCGGTCGCCAGGTATCCGATGGCGACGCCGAGTGCGGCGAAGACCAGGCTGCCGGCCCAGATGACGCCGGTCAGGGCGAGCCACTGCCAGGCGTCCAGGCGTACGTCCTTCACGGTCGCGGCGACGACGAAGACGACGACGATGGAGGGCAGGCTGACGACGGCGGCGCTCGCGGTCTTGGCGAGGACGTAGCCGCGGCCGGGCAGGGTGGTGAGCCGCAGCTGCCGTACCCAGCCGCTCTCGCGCTCCTTGGCGATGCGTTCGCTGTTGCCCATCAGTACGGCGGTCAGCGCGCCGAAGGAGGCCATGGAGACCATGAAGAAGGTCGGCAGGGTCAGGCCGGTGCCGTCGACCTCGCTGGTGGCGTCGGCGCTGCCCGCGATCAGCAGGAAGAGGGCCGAGGGGTAGATCACCGAGAAGAAGAGGAATTTGCGGTTGCGCAGGGCTCGGGTGAGTTCGAGCTTGTTCAGGCTGTTCACTGCTGCTTGGCCTCCTCGGCGGCGGTGAGGGCGACGAAGGCCTGCTCGAGTCCGAGGCCGGCGACATCGAGGTTGCGGGGGTACAGGCCGAGCCCGTACAGGGCGTGCACGGTGGCGTCGGCGTCGGAGGACTGGACGCGGACGGTCTGGCCGGACACGTCCACCGAGGTCAGGTGCGGCAGTCCGCGCAGGGCCGCCTCGTCGATCGTGCCGTCCAGGTCGAAGGAGATCCGGCGGGCTCCGGCCCTGGCCTTGATCTCGGCGGCGGTTCCGTCGGCCAGCAGCCGGCCCCGGTGCAGGACGAGCACCCGGTCGGCGATGGCGTCGGCCTCCTCCAGGTAGTGGGTGGCGAACAGCACCGTGCGGCCCTGGTCGGCCTGTTCGCGCATGGTGGCCCAGAAGGCCTGGCGGGCGGTGACGTCCATGCCGGTGGTGGGCTCGTCCAGGACGATCAGGTCACTGTCGCCGGCCGTTGCGAGCGCGAAGCGGACCCGCTGGGCCTGGCCGCCGGAGAGCTTGTCGACCCTGCGGTCGGCGATCTTCGTGAGTCCGGCGCGGGCCAGCACGTCGGCGGGCGGGTACGCCTTGGGGTGCAGCGCGCAGGCGAGCCGGACGAGTTCGGCGACCGTGATCTCGTCCATCAGGCCGCCGCTCTGCAGCATGGCGCCCACCCGTCCGGCGACGATGGCCTCGCGGGGTTCGGTGCCGAAGACCTGGACGGTGCCGCCGTCGGGGCGCCGCAGGCCGAGCAGCAGGTCGAGCGTGGTCGACTTGCCCGCCCCGTTCGGGCCCAGCAGGGCCACGGTCTCCCCCGGGTGCAGGGCGAGCGTCAGCCCGTCGACGGCGCGGACGTCGCCGTACGCCTTGGTCACCTGGTCGAAGCCGACCACCGTTGTCCTCGTCATGCCCCCATCGTGGTGGCGGCGGGCGGGTGTCCGGCAGTGTCGGCGGTCCGGGGTGCCGGATGACAGATGTCATGCGGTCGGCGGCCGCGTACGACGACAGGGGCGCCCGGCGGGTGCCGGGCGCCCCTGTCTCCGCGCCTGCGTCAGCTCGGGTCGGTGTCGATGACCGCCACCCGGTCGGTCTTGCTCTTCAGGGCCTGGCGCATGGCGCCGTAGACGTCCTGCGGGGTGACGGGCGTCTTGTCACCGTTGGCACGGGTGATGAGGACGCCGTCGAAGGTCTGGCCGTAGAGCTCCTTGAGGGCGTTCAGGTCGGGCTTGTCGACCAGCTTGCCGTCGACGGCCGTGACCCTGAGGAACTTCCACAGCGACTTCTCGGGACTCATCGGGATGGAGTGCGCCGGGTCCGTCTGCACGGTCACGCGGTCCGACATCGCCGGCTCCGCGAACTCCTTCAGCATCCGGTCGACCTCGGCCTTGGAGACCGTGGGCTGCTTGGTGGTCGTCGGCACGTTCACCGCGGTGGCGGCGCCCGTCTCCACCTGGGCGCGGTAGGCGGCCTGCACGGCCTCGGTCGACTTGGCGACGTCTATGCCCTTGCCGGCCTTGCCGTACACGGGGACGGCCTTGCCGGACTCGAACCTGATCGAGCCCTCGGTCACCGATCCGGCCCCGCCGGCGGCACCCTCCAGGGCGGCGTGCAGCTTCTCCTCGTCGACCGGCATGGCCGGTTCGACGACCCGTTTCTGGCCGAAGAGCGAGCCGATCACGGACACCGGGTTGTAGTCGCTCGTCGCCGCGTCGCTGGCCGTGGCCTGCGTGTCGAGCTGGAGTCCCGCCTGGTCGGGCTTCAGGGAGACGGTGTCGCCGCCCACGGTGAGCTTCAGCGGCTTGGCGGCGCGGGCGCCGAGGGCCTTGTCCAGCTTCTCGACGGCGTCGTCGCGGGTGCCGCCGCCGATGTCGACGCCGAGCACGGTGGTGCCCTTGGGCACGTCGGAGCGGTTCATCAGCAGACCGGCGCCGTAGGCGACACCGGCGACGACGACCAGGCCGCCGACGAGCAGCGGGAGCTTCCTGCGTCCCTTCTTCTTGGCGGGCTTGGCGGAGCCCGCCGGGGGCGTGGCGACCGGTTCGGGCAGCTTGGGCGGGGTGTGCGGCAGCGGTCCGTCGCCGGAGGCGGCCCTGAACGGCGCGTTGCGCTCGCCGGGTACGACGGGGATGCCGCTGGTGACGGTGTTGCCGGAGATGTTGTCCGGGTTGCCCATGCCGGGGGGAGCCGGCCGCTGCGGGGTGAGGATCGCGGTGTCGTCGCTGAGCCCGCCGCCGGGGCCGGGGCGGGCGGTGTCGGGACCGGGGCGGGCGGTGTCGGGACCGGGGCCGGGGCGGGCGGTGTCGGGACCGGGGCCGGCCGGCCCGCCGGGGGCACCGGGCCCACCCGGGCCGCGCAGGCCGTTCGGTGCGGGCTCGCGCTGACCGGCCGGCGCTCCGGGCCCACCGGGAATCCCGAGACCGTCGAGGTCGACGGCCGGGGGCGGCGTGAGCCTGCTGTCGCCGGTGGCCGGGCCGCTCGTCGGCCCCGCGGGACCCGGGGTGCCCGGGATGCCGCCACCGTACGGGGAGTGCCCGTTCAGGCCGTTCCGCTGGCCGGCGGGGGTGCCGGGGCCCTGGTCGGCCCGGCCCTCCCCCGCGAAGTCCGGCAGGTCGTCGCGGCGTGGTTCCTTACCGGCGCCGGTGCCCGGGCGGGAGCCGTTGCCGCCCAGCGGGCCGGCCGCCAGCGCCTCGGTCACGTCGAAGGAGCCGGTGCCGCCGCCGTGGCCGGGTGCCACGGGCCCGCCGGTCGCCCCGGAGCGGGCGGCGCCGCCCGCGGACCCGGTCCGGGAGCCGCCGGGTGCGTTCATGGAGCCGACGACACCACCGGGACGGCCACTCCCGCCGCCCGGTCGCGCACCGGCACCGGAAGCACCCGCGCCCGCGGGACCCGCACCCCGGGCGCCCGGCGCACCGGTTGCCGCCGGGCCGCCGGGGGCCGCCGCGGAACCGCCGGGCAGACCGGCGCCGTTGGTGGAGCCGCCGCCCTGAGTGCCTTTGCCCTGGCTCGACTTGCGGGGCGCGAACCAGTCGCTGGTCGGCTTCTCCTCGCCGGGCTGGGCGGGCTGAGCGGGCTCGGCGGGAGCCTCGGGGGCGCCCGCGGGCGCGGCGGCGGGGCTCGGCGCCGGTGCGGGCCGCTCCCCCGTCGTCGTCGCCTCCGTGTCGTCGGCGGCGTGGTCACCGTCCGCGACGGGCTTGCGCACGACGACCGGCGGAATGGGCCGTGACCCGGGGATGTTGATCCGGATGCGGGTCGTCAGCGTCGTCTCGGTCTTGCGCTCCTCCGGTCGCGTGGCCGAACGGCCCGCGTCCGCACCGGCGTCGGAAGCCGCGGGTGTCCCGTAGGGCGGGGTGCCCGAGGGGTATGCGGCTCCGCCGCGCCCGTGGGGCCCGGAGGACGAACTGTCAGTTTCACGGCTCAAGGCAGGTTCTCCCGATTGGCTCCGCCGCCCGTCACGCCTTCAGCGGGCGGCTCGGCGGCGCGCACCACCATACTGGCCACTTCTGACGCGTATCCCGTGACCGCCGGGGAAACCCACACGGGACTCGCACGCCCGCGGCACGGCGAAGCGGTACGTCACTTGCGAAGTCGGACTCGGTCGCCGTCCGGTTGCCTCACCGGCGCGAGGGTGGCGCAGATCACAGCAACGGCGATCCCGCCGAGCAGAAAGAGGTAGGAACCGATTCCGGCGGCGAAGAGGAAGTCGCCCTCCGGACGGCTGGTGGTGAGCAGCACCGCGGCGAGCGCCCAGCCGAGTGCGGGTGCCACGGCCCCACCCCGGCGCCCCACGGCGCGGCCCGCCCCGAGGCACAGCCCCGCCTCGGCGGCCAGGGCGAGCAGCAGCCCGCCCGGGAACCAGGCCGGCTGCAGCAGGGCGCCCGCCACCCCGAGGACGGCGCCGAGCACGAAGAGGCCCGCGTACAGGAGGCCCCGTCCGGGCGAGGGCGGGCGCAGCGGCTGGGCGAGTGCGGAGCCCGCCGGTGCGTTGCGGCCGCTCACGAGTCCTCCCCGGTCCCCACGGCGCCGGTGATCCCGGCGAACAGGTCGCTCTCGCGCGCCTCGCCGACGCCCCGCTCGCCGCGCACCAGTTCGTAGTACTCGGTGGTGAGAAGGGGCTGGGCCAGGTCGTTGGAGAGGACGAAGTACGGTTCGGCGACCGTGATCTGGGTGGCGTGCGCCCGCATCGCGGCGGCCTTGGCGGCGGCGTGCGCGGTGCCCTCGCCGCGGATCTCGGTGGTGATCAGCTCGTCGTCGACGACGCCCGGCACGTCCTCGACACCGGCCGCCTTCTCGAACGGCAGACCGGGCAACTCGTCGCGGAGCCGGGCGAAGGCGTCCTCGACGTGGGAGCGCGGTACCCGGTTCCAGTAGACCTTGGAGACGGGGCACCCGGACTCGGCCGCCAGCTCCACCGCCCGCATGGCGATGCGGTGGGCCTGGATGTGGTCGGGGTGGCCGTAGCCGCCGTTCGGGTCGTACGTGACGAGCACCTGGGGGCGCACCTCGCGGATCACGTCGACGAGCAGGGCCGCGGCCGCGTCGACGTCCGCCTGCCACAGGCAGCCGGGGTCGTCGTTGTCGGACAGCCCCATCATCCCGGAGTCGGTGAACCGCCCCGGCCCGCCGAGGAGCCGGAAGTCGTCGACGCCGAGCGCGCGCATGGCGTCGGCCAGCTCGGCCCTGCGGTGCGTGCCCAGGGCGGGCCCGCCGAGGTGCGCGAGTCCGGGCGGAATGACCTCGCCCCGCTCACCGAGGGTGCAGGTCACCAGCGTCACGTGTGCGCCCTCGGCCGCGTACCGGGCCATGGTGACGCCGTTGTTGATCGACTCGTCGTCCGGGTGCGCGTGCACCAGCAGCAGACGCCGGCCGGGGAGTTCCGTCATGCCCCCACCCTATGAGGCGCGGCCCCCGTCCTCACGCCCGCACGGGCCGTACGGAACTGGGGAGGGGGCGACATGTCGGTGGACGCCGGGGCGGACCAGGTCGACGAGCCGGGGTGGGAGGTGGACCCGGACGGCGACTGGACCCTGGCCGTGATCGCCACGGTGGGGTCGCCCTCGAACCCGGCACCGTCCACGTCCGCGACTCGAAGAACCTGGCGGACACCGGCCCCCGGCTCGCGCCGGCGCCGGAGGCCTGGGTCTGCTTCGTGGCCGGCGCGGTCAGAACTTGATGCTCCCGATCATCCCCGCGATGTTGGTCGTCAGCTCGCTGATCGTGGGTGCGATCGTCGACGAGGCCAGGTAGAAGCCGAGGAGCATGCACACCACCGCATGCGCCGCCTTCAAGCCTGACTTCCTGACCAGCAGGAAGACGATGATCGCCAGCAGCACAACCGCCGAAATCGAGAGTGCCACGGCGGCTCACCTCCAATGGGCCCAGGGACATGGGGGGTCGGTCGCAGTCGGTGCTCGGGGCAGATAAATCCACACAGGGGGTACCTGGTTGATACCCACTGTGTGCTAGTGATCATAACTATCCGTGCGCGCGCATCTCTCGGCGCACGGCCGCACAAGGGGGCGCATGGCCAATATGGTCGAGGCATGACGACCGAGTCCGACTCCTTCCCCAAACGGCACGCCCGCACCCAGCGGTTCACGCTCGGCGCGCCGCGTTCGTTCACCGTGGCACCCGACGGTTCACGGGTCGCCTTCCTGCGCTCCGGTACCGGTACGGACCGGGCCAATTCGCTGTGGATCCTCGACGTCGAGAAGGGTGGGGAGCGCGTGGCCGCCGACCCCCGCGCCCTTCTGGGCGGCGCCCAGGAGCGGCTGTCGCCCGAGGAACGCGCCCGGCGCGAGCGCAGCCGCGAGGGCGGCGCCGGAATCGTCGGCTACGCCACCGACACGGCGGTCGAACTGGCCTCCTTCGCGCTGTCGGGGCGGCTTTTCGCGGCCGAGCTGCGGGTCGGCACCGCGCGCGAACTGCCCGTCCCCGGCCCGGTGATCGACCCGCGCCCCTCCCCCGACGGCCGGCACATCGCCTACGTCGCCCGGGGCGCCCTGCGCGTCGTGGACGCCGAGGGGGACGGCGACCGGGCGCTGACCGAACCGGACGGCGAGGGCGTCACGTACGGGCTCGCCGAGTTCGTCGCGGCCGAGGAGATGGCGCGGGGCCGGGGCTTCTGGTGGAGCCCGGAGTCGGACCGGCTGCTGGTGGCACGCGTGGACGACACGCCGGTCCAGCGCTGGTGGATCTCCGACCCGGCCCACCCCGGACGTGATCCACAACACGTGCCGTATCCGGCGGCGGGTACCCCCAACGCGGACGTACGGCTGTTCGTCGTCGGCCTCGACGGGGGGCGCACGGAGGTTCTCTGGGACCGGGCGCGGTATCCGTATCTGGCGCGAGTGCACTGGTCAGCGGCGGGTGCGCCACTGCTTCTCGTACAGGCGCGCGACCAGCGCAGTCAGCTCTTCCTGGCGGTGGACCCCGAGTCCGGGACGACCCGGATGGTGCACGCCGACGAAGATCCAACTTGGCTGGAACTGTTCCCCGGCGTGCCCTGCTGGAGCCCCTCGGGGCAGCTCGTGCGGATCGCCGACGAGGGTGGTGCGCGGGTGCTGGCGGTCGGCGAACGGCCCCTCACCGGCGCCCAGTTGCACCTGCGGGCGGTGCTGGACGTCGGCGCCGACGACGTGCTCGTCTCCGCCTCGGCGGGCGAGGAGGCGCCCGACACGGAGATCGGCGAGGTGCACGTGTACCGGGTGAACGAACTCGGCGTGGAGCGCCTGTCCCAGGAGCCCGGCGTGCACTCGGCGGTGCGCGCGGGGGGCGTGACCGTACTCGTCTCCGCCGCCCTCGACCGGCCGGGGGCCCGGGTGCGGGTGCTGCGGGACGGGGAGCAGACGGCGACCGTCGCCTCGTATGCGGAAGACCCCGGTATGTCCCCGCGCGTGACGCTCACCCAGGGGGGCGCACGGCGTGTCCCGTGCGCCGTGCTTATGCCAACGGACTACCACGGTGACGCCCTCCTCCCCGTCCTCCTCGACCCCTACGGTGGTCCGCACGGCCAGCGCGTCGTGGCCGCGCACAACGCCCACCTCACCTCACAGTGGTTCGCCGACCAGGGGTTCGCGGTGGTCGTCGCCGACGGCCGGGGCACTCCGGGGCGGTCGCCCGCCTGGGAGAAGGCCGTCAAGGACGACGTGGCCGCCGTCGTGCTCCAGGACCAGGTGGACGCCCTCCAGGCACTCGCCGCCGACTTCCCGCTGGACCTGAACCGCGTCGCCATCCGCGGATGGTCCTTCGGCGGCTATCTCGCCGCGCTGGCGGCGCTGCGCCGGCCGGACGTCTTCCACGCCGCCGTCGTCGGCGCCCCGGTCACCGACCTCAGGCTCTACGACACCCACTACCAGGAGCGGTACCTCGGCCACCCCGGCGAACAGCCGGAGGTCTACCGCCGCAACTCGCTGATCGACGACGCCGGGCTGGTCGACGCCGCCGAGCCGCACCGGCCCATGATGGTCATCCACGGCCTCGCGGACGACAACGTGGTGGTCGCCCACTCACTGCGCCTGTCCTCGGCCCTGCTGGCGGCCGGCCGGCCGCACGAGGTGCTGCCGCTGTCCGGCGTCACGCACATGACCCCGCAGGAGTCCGTCGCCGAGAACCTGCTGCTGCTCCAGGTGGACTTCCTCAAACGGTCGCTGCCCGCACCGGCGTAGCGTCCGTCCGTTCGTCCGTCACGGGCCGGGGTCCCTGTCGCCCCGGCCCGCCGTCGTGTCACGCGCCTTCGCTGTCCTCCCGGTGCGAACCGTGCGGACCGCCCGCTTCGTGCGGCCCGCTCGCTCCATGCGTCCCATGCGTCCCGGTCTCCTCCGGCGGCACCACCTGCTTCTCCTCCGCGAAGTGGCAGGCGGAGTCGTGGGCGGCGGGTCCGGAGACCGAGCGGAACTCGGCGGGGACGGCGAGGGCCGGGACTTCCAGCGCGCAGCGTTCGCGGGCTTTCCAGCAGCGGGTGCGGAAGCGGCAGCCGGAGGGGATGTTGGTCGGGGAGGGGACGTCGCCGGTGAGGATGATGCGTTCGCGGTGTTCGCGGGCTTCCGGGTCGGGGACGGGGACGGCGGAGAGCAGGGCCTGGGTGTAGGGGTGGGTGGGGTGGTCGTAGATCTCGGCGTCGCGGCCGGTTTCCACGATGCGGCCCAGGTACATCACGCCGACCCGGTCGGAGATGTGGCGGACGATGGACAGGTCGTGGGCGATGAAGATGTAGGAGAGGTCGAACTCGTCCTGGAGGCGGGCCATCAGGTTGATCACCTGGGCCTGCACGGAGACGTCGAGGGCGGAGACCGGTTCGTCGGCGACGATGATCTCCGGGCGCAGGGCCAGGCCGCGGGCGATGCCGATGCGCTGGCGCTGGCCGCCGGAGAACTGGTGGGGGTAGCGGTTGATGTACTCGGGGTTGAGGCCGACCACGTCCAGGAGGTCCTGGACGCGGCTGCGCCGGTCGCCCTTCGGGGCGACCTCGGGGTGGATGTCGTACGCCTCGCCGATGATGTCGCCGACGGTCATGCGGGGGTTGAGGGAGGTGTAGGGGTCCTGGAAGACCATCTGGATGTTGCGGCGGACGGACTTGAGGGCCCTGCCCGACAGGCGGGTGATGTCCTCGCCCTTGTAGCGGATCTCGCCGGCCGTCGGACGTTCCAGGTTGACCAGCATCTTGGCGACCGTGGACTTGCCGCAGCCGGACTCCCCGACGATGCCCAGCGTCTCGCCCCGGGCCAGTTCGAAGTCCACGCCGTCGACCGCCTTCACCGCGCCGACCTGCTTCTTGAACAGGATGCCGGAGGTCAGCGGGTAGTGCTTGACCAGGCCGCGGACTTCGAGGATCGGCTCCGTGGTCTCAGCCATGCAGGCACTCCCTCCAGAAGTGGCAGGCGCTGCCCCGCCCGGCGTCGGACTCCGTGACGTCGTACAGGGGCGGTACGTCGGTGCGGCAGACGTCCTGGGCCATCGGGCAGCGGGGGTGGAAGGCGCAGCCGGGCGGGATGCGGGTGAGGTTGGGCGGCAGGCCCTTGATGGCGTACAGCTCCTGGCCCTTCTGGTCCAGGCGCGGGATCGACTCCAGCAGGCCGCGGGTGTAGGGGTGGGCCGGGGCCTTGTAGATGTCGTGGACCGGGGCGGTCTCGACGATGCGGCCCGCGTACATGACGGCGATCTTGTCGGCGACGTCGGCGACGACGCCGAGGTCGTGGGTGATGAGGATCAGGCCCATGTGCAGTTCGCGCTGGAGTTCCGCGAGCAGGTCCATGACCTGGGCCTGGACGGTGACGTCCAGGGCGGTGGTCGGCTCGTCGGCGATGATCAGCTTGGGTTCCAGAGCCATCGCCATCGCGATCATGATGCGCTGACGCATGCCCCCGGAGAACTGGTGCGGGTACTGCCGCACCCGCTCCTTCGCGGCCGGGATGCGGACCCGGTCCATCAGCTCGACGGCCCTGGCGTGGGCGTCCTTGCGGGACATGCCGCGGTGCACGGTGAACATCTCGGCGAGCTGGGCGCCGACGGTCAGGACGGGGTTCAGCGAGGAAAGCGCGTCCTGGAAGATCATCGCCATCTCGGCACCGCGGACCTTCCGGCGCTCCTCCTCCTTGAGTTTCAGCAGGTCCCGGCCCTCGAAGAGGATCTCCCCCGCGGTGACCCGGCCCGGCGGGATGTCGAGGATGCCCATGACGGTCTGCGCGGTGACGGACTTGCCGGACCCGGACTCGCCGAGCACCGCGAGGGTCTCGCCCGCGTCCACGCCGTAGCTGACACCGTTGACGGCCTTGGCGACCCCGTCCCGGGTGTGGAACTCGACGTGCAGGTCGCGCACTTCAAGCAGCATGGCGGCGGCTCACCTCAGCTTCGGGTCGAGGGCGTCGCGCACCGCGTCGCCGAGCATGATGAACGCGAGGACGGTGACGGCGAGCGCTCCGGAGGGCCAGAGCAGGGCGTGCGGGGCGTTGCGTACGTAGGGGGCGGCGGCGGAGATGTCGATGCCCCAGGAGACGCTGGGCGGCTTGAGGCCGACACCGAGGAAGGACAGGGTCGCCTCCAGGGAGATGTAGGTGCCGAGCGCGATGGTCGCCACGACGATGACCGGGGCGACGGCGTTGGGCGCGATGTGCCGCAGCAGGAGGCGGGAGTTGGAGGCGCCCAGGGCGCGGGCCGCCTGGACGTAGTCGTTCTGCTTGGCGGTGATGACCGAGCCTCGGGCGATGCGGGAGATCTGCGGCCAGCCCAGCAGCACGATGAAGCCGATGACCGGCCAGACGGTGTTGCTGGTGATGACGGAGAGCAGGACGAGACCGCCGAGGACGACGGGGATCGCGAAGAAGATGTCGGTGATGCGGGACAGGACCGCGTCCCCCGCGCCGCCGAAGAATCCGGCGAGTCCGCCGAGGACGCTGCCGAGGATCGCGACGCCGAGCGTGGCGAGGATGCCGACCGCGACGGAGGTGCGGGCGCCGTAGACGGTGCGGGTGTAGACGTCGCAGCCCTGGCCGTTGAAGCCGAAGGGGTGACCGGGCTGGGAGCCCTCCTGGGCCTTGGCCAGGTCGCACTTGAGGGGGCTGCCGGAGGCGATCAGGGACGGCCAGATGGAGATGACGACGAGGAAGAGGATCACCAGGGCCGAGATGATGAAGACGGGGTTGCGGCGCAGGTCGTGCCAGGCGTCGGACCAGAGGCTGCGGGGCTTGTCGCGCGGGTCCGCCCCGTCCGGCCCCGGGGGCTGCTCCAGCGTGACCGCCTCGCTGGTGCCGAGGTCCATCGTGCCGCCCATGCCGGTGCCGGCGACGGCGCGCTCGGGTTCGTACGGCTCCTGTTCAGGCATAGCGGATCCTCGGGTCGAGTACGGCGTACAGGAGGTCGACGACGAGGTTGGCGACGAGGAAGACGAGGACCAGGACGGTGACGAAGCCGACCACGGTCTGCGTGTTCTGGCGCAGGATGCCCTGGTAGAGCTGGTAGCCGACGCCGTGGATGTTGAAGATCCGCTCGGTGACGATGGCGCCGCCCATCAGCGCGCCGATGTCGGTGCCGATGAAGGTGACGACGGGGATGAGGGAGTTGCGCAGCAGGTGCCGGGTGATGACCCGGCGGCGCGGCAGGCCCTTGGCGATGGCCGTGCGGACGTAGTCGGAGCGCCGGTTCTCGGCGATGGAGGTGCGGGTCAGGCGGGTGACGTAGGCCAGCGAGACCGAGGCGAGGACCAGGCCGGGGACGATCAGCTCGCCGAAGGCCGCCTCGGAGGAGACGGCCGGATCGATCCAGCCCCACTTGACGCCGAGCAGCAGCTGGAGCAGCAGGCCGGTGACGAAGGTGGGGACGGAGATGACGACGAGGGTCAGCAGCAGCACCCCGGTGTCGACGGGGCGGCCGCGGCGCAGGCCGGTGACGACGCCGAGCACGATGCCGACGACGATCTCGAAGAGGATCGCGACGATGGTGAGCCGGATGGTGACGGGGAACGCCGTGCCCATCAGCTCGGTGACCGGCTGGCCGTTGAAGGCGGTGCCGAAGTCGCCGGTGAAGACGTTGCCCATGTAGGTGGCGTACTGCCGCCACACGGGCTGGTCGAGGCCGAACTCGTGCCGCAGTTGCGCGGCCGTCGCCGGATCGCACTCCCGGTCGCCGCACAGGCCCGCGATGGGGTCGCCCATCACGTTGACCATCAGGAAGATCAGCAGCGTGGCCCCGATGAAGACCGGGATCATCTGGAGCAGCCGCCGGACGACGTAGCGTCCCATGGAGACCGCCCCCTCAGCCGACCTTGATCTCGTTGTAGACCGGGACGCTGAACGGGTTGAGCTCGACGTCGGAGAGCCGGTCCGAGTAGCCGGCACTGCCGTTCTGGTACCAGAGCGGAATGGCCCCCATCTCGTCCCTCAGTACCTCCTCGGCCTGCTGGAAGGTCTTGACGGCCTCGGCGGTGTCGGTCTGGCCGTTGGCCTTGTCGACCAGGTCGTCGAACTTCTGGTTCGACCACTTGCCGTCGTTGGACGAGGCGTTGGTGTAGTAGAGCGGCTGGAGGAAGTTCTGGATGAGCGGGTAGTCCATCTGCCAGCCGGCGCGGAAGGGGCCGCTCATCTTCTTGTCGGTGATCTGGTTGCGGAAGTCGGCGAAGGTGCCGACCGGGTTGCCGGCGCAGGCGCGGTCGTTGTCCAGGGCGTTGTTGATGGAGTTGCAGACCGCGTCGACCCACTGCTTGTGGGAGCCGGTGTCGGCGTTGTAGGTGATCTTGACCTGTCCGCCGGGCAGCCCGCCGCCCTCCTTGACCAGCTTCTTGGCTTCCTCGGGGTTGTACTCGCAGGCGTCGCCGCACAGGCCCGGCTTGTAGCCGCCGTCCTCGCCGAGGACCGGTGAGGTCCAGTCCGTGGCCGGGGTGCGGGTCTGCTGGAAGATCGTGTCGGTGATCTGCTTGCGGTCGATGGCCATGGACAGGCCCTGACGGACCTTGTCGGAGCCGGACTTGTTCCAGTCGTTGTCGTAGAACGGGAAGGCGAGGGTCTGGATGATGCCGGCGGGGGTGTTGATGTACCGGTCGCCGAGGTCGTTCTTGACGTTCTTGAGCTGGGAGGCCGGGACGTCGTCGACGAGGTCGAGGTTGCCCGCGATCAGGTCGGTGTAGGCGGTGTTGTTGTCGGTGTAGACCTTGAGGTCCACACCGCCGTTCTGCGCCTTGTCCGGGCCGGGGTAGTCCGCCCACTTGCGCAGGGACATCTGCGAGCCGCGGGTGTAGTTGTCGACCTTGTACGGACCGTTGCCGACCGGCTTCTTCAGCCAGGCGTCGTGGTCGTCGAAGAACGCCTTGGGCAGCGGTGCGAAGGCGGCGTAGCCGAGGGTGTCGGGGAAGCTGGAGAACTTCTGGTTGAGCTTGACGGTGAAGGTGCGCGGGCCGGTCACCTTCAGTCCGGAGAGCGTGTCGGCGCTCTGCGAGCCGCTTTCGGGGTGCGCCTTGTCGTAGCCGTCGATGTACGCGAAGAAGTAGGCGTTGCGCTGGTTGTTCTTCAGGCTCGCGCCGTAGTTCCAGGCGTCCACGAAGGACTGGGCGGTGACCTTCTCGCCGTTGCTGAAGGTCCAGCCGTCCTTGACGGTGACGGTGAAGTTCTGCGAGTCGGAGGTCTCGATCTTCTCGGCGAGCATGTCCTTGGCCTCGCCGGTCTTCGGGTCGTACTTCTTCAGCCCGCGGAAGACCATGTCGAGGACCTTGCCGCCCTGCACCTCGTTGGTGTTGGCCGGCTCCAGCGGGTTCTGCGGGTCGCCCCAGGAGGAGCTGAGCACTCCGCCGCCGTCCCCACCGCTGCCGCCGTCCCCGCCCCCGCCGCCACAGCCCGTCGCCGCGAGGGCTACCGCCGCCGCGCAAGCGGCCCATTTGGCGTGCGTGGCTCCGCGCATGGAGTGCCTCCTCGTGCCCTGGTTCTCCTGTTGCCCCATTTCAGCCAATATCGATTGACGGTTGACTCTTCGCACATCCAGTCCCGCCATCCGGGGTGGATCACCCCTCGGAAAGGCCGCTGAAGGACGACGGAAAGCCCGCCGGAGGAATCCGGTCACCGAGGTCAGGCACGCGCCTGATGTCCCTGGGGGAGAGGAACGCGAACACGCCGGAGCGCAAGCACGTCGCGCAGCACGACGAGAAGCCGGCCGCCGTCACGACGGAGCTCCGGGAGACCGGTGACACCGTCGCCGCGCTGCACGCGGCGCGGGAGGCGGTCGACCAGGCACGGCACTCGGGTCGGCGCCTGATGCTGGCGCGTGCGCTCACCGTCCTCTCTGACGTCTGCGAGACCGTCGGTGACGTCCCGTCCGCCGCGGACCACCGGAGCGAGGCGGAGACCTTGTTCGACGCCGTGTCGGCACCCCGTCCCCGTGCCGCCCGGCCGGACCGGAGCCGCGCCGCCCAGGGGGTGCGCCCTCCGCTGCCGGACGACGCGGAGGAGCGCTTCGGTTACTACCGCGCCGGCCGCTTCGGCCTCACGCACGGCGGGCTCACGGAGGACGGGCTCACGGGGAGCCGAGCACTATGACGCCATGGCCGCCCACACCGGCCGGCCGCCGGGCACGACCTCTTCCCTGCTTCCGCGCTGTCGATCCTCGCGGTCCGCAGCCCCTGGCCGAAAGTCACGCGCGCGGCCTGCGCCCATACCGTCCGGACACCGGACAGGGGCCGGCCGTGGGACAGGGCGGGGCCCGCTCGTAGAACTCCAGGGCCGCCTCCTCCTCTCCCCGGCACCGCGCGTTCCTGGCCCGCCGGACGACGTCGCACGAGGTGCCCGGCGCAGCGACCGCCTGCAGCGCCTTGCGCAGCCGGGTCGCCAGGTTCACGCGGTCCCTGAAGGTCTTCGGCGGTCCGGTGTCGGCAGCACCCCCCCACTGTGCGGACCGGACGTTCGGGTTCTGCATGGATCACGCACGGGCGGCGCAGATTTCTCCCGACGGCCACGCAATGGATCACCGCAATGCGATGCGAAGTCGTTACTTCGCGACCTCCAGGTGTACGCATTCCGACGATCCAGCGTCCACATAACGAACACCTTGCCCGATTGGCCCAATTGGCCCAATGTAAGGCACGGATCGATCACGACGCGCTACACGCGTAACTACGGATCGACCAAAAAAAGGTAAAGAAGTTAAAGACAAGGTCAACTCAGGTCAGATTTTATTGACCTTGAACGAATTGCGTTGAAAAAGTCCGGCGTAGCCCGTAGGGGGACGCCCTGCGGAGTCATCAGACCCTCCCTTGGGCCAGGAGCACCATGACCCCCCCAACTCCATCAGCGGCCGCCCCGCTCGAGGTGACCGACGAAATCGTCGACAAGTCACCCATGCCCGCCACCCCAAAGGGCAGCGAAAGCCGTTCCCCCGGGCGCCTGGCCTGGATCCGCTTCAAGCGGGACAGGACGGGCGTCATATCGGCGGGCATCGTGATCTTCTTCTTTGCGATCGCGATCTTGGCCCCCTTGATCGCCAAGCTCTACGGCAAGGACCCGTACACCACCTACGCCAGTGACCGCCCGGAACTGCTGAACCCGTTCGCCTACCCGGCCGGCCCCAACGGCGGCATGAGCGGGGAGTTCTGGTTCGGCATCGAGCCGCAGCTCGGTCGCGACGTCTTCACGTTCCTGCTGTACGGCATCCGCACCTCGCTGGGGATCGCGCTGGCGGCCACGCTGCTGACGACGCTGCTCGGAGTGATCATAGGCACCGTCGCGGGGTACCTCGGCGGCAGGACGGACTACTTCATCGGCCGGGTCATCGACATCCTGCTGTCCTTCCCGTCGACCCTGTTCTTCATCGCGTTCATGCCGGTCGTCTACGCCCTGTTCGTGGCCGACGACGAGAACATCCCGACCTCCCTGCGGGCCGTCTCCCTCATCCTCGTCCTGGCGGGATTCGGCTGGGCCTCGCTCGCGCGACTGCTGCGCGGCCAGGTCCTCGGTCTGCGCGAGCGGGAGTTCGTCGAGGCGGCCAAGGTGACCGGCGCCTCCCCGTGGCGCATCGTGTTCAAGGAACTGCTGCCCAACCTGTGGACGCCTATCATCATCCAGTCCACGCTGATGCTCCCGGCGTTCGTGACCGCCGAGGCGGGCCTGGCCTTCCTCGGTGTCGGCATCATCGACCCGACCCCCGACTGGGGCGTCATGATCCAGCGCGGTGCCCAGTTCTACACCGAGGACATCACCTTCATGCTCTTCCCGGGCCTCTCCATGGTGATCTTCGTCCTCGCCTTCAACCTGCTGGGCGACTCGGTGCGCGACGCACTCGACCCGAAGTCCAAGCGCTGACCCAAGCTCCAACCGGCTCGTTCAACGCCGTCCGGCCGGCCGTCCCTTCTGCTCCCTTACTGGTAGGTAGACTCATGGCTTTCTCCCGCAGAAACTTCCTCATAGCCACCGGTGTGGTCGCGGCCTCCTCCTCCGTGCTGACCGCCTGCGGCGGTGGCGGCGGCGGTGGCGGTTCCGCCTCGAACGACGCTCCCAAGGTCAGCGGCTCCAAGACCACGGAGATCCCGGTCGGCACCAAGGCCGACTCCACCGGTCCGGCCCCCGAGGTCGAGGGCGCGGTCAAGGGCGGGACGATCTACTCGCTCGAGCAGTTCGACATGGACCACATGGACCCGGCCCAGATCTACGTCTCGACCGAGGCCGCCATCACCGTGCCGATCCTGCGCGGTCTGACCGGATACAAGCTCGACGGCAAGGGTGGCGTCACCCTGGTCGGCGACCTCGCCACCGACGCCGGCACCACGAAGGACGGCGGCAAGTCCTGGTCCTTCACCCTGAAGGACGGTCTGAAGTGGGAGGACGGCGCCGACATCACCATGGACGACGTCCGCCACACCTTCGAGCGCACCTTCGCCTCGTTCGTCACCGAGGGCCCGCGCTTCGTCCAGCAGTTCCTGGAGGGTGGCGACAAGTACAAGGGGCCCTACGAGGGGAAGTCCCTCGACTCCATCGAGATCGACGGCAAGACCGTCACCTTCCGCCTCAACGAGCCCCGCGGTGACTTCAACTTCACGCTCGCGATGCGCGGCTACGCCCTGGTGCCCAAGAAGAAGGACACCAAGGAGAAGTACGACAAGCAGCCCGTGTCCAGCGGCCCCTACCGGATCAAGAGCCGCAGCATCGGCAAGTCCATGACCTTCGTGCGCAACGAGCACTGGGACCCGAAGACGGACCCGATCCGCAACGCCTACCCGGACACGTTCGAGTTCACCTTCGGCTTCCAGCCGCTGGCGGCCACCGACCGCTACATCGCGGACAAGGGCAACGACCAGTACGCGGTGCCGATCTTCAACGAGGTCGCTGCCGAGCGCGTCGCCCAGGTGCTCACCAACGCGGAGATGAAGAAGCGCGTCCTCACCGCGGTCGACACGGCCACCTACTACTGGCCGATCAACACCACCCGGATCACGGACGTCAAGGTCCGCCAGGCCATCAACTACGCCTGGCCGCACCAGCAGCTTCAGACCATCCGCGGTGGTGCCTCGATCACCGAGATCGCCACCACGATCTTCAGCCCGGTGACGCCCGGATACACGAAGTTCGACCTCTACGGCACGACCAAGAAGCCCGGCGGCGACCCGGCCAAGGCCAAGGCGCTGCTCAAGGAGGCCGGCAAGGTCGGCCAGAAGCTGGTCATCGCCTACCAGCAGTCGGACAACGCGGTGAAGCAGGCCGTCGCGATCAAGAAGGCGTTGGAAGAGGCGGGCTTCAAGGTCGTCAACAAGCAGGTCGACAAGTCGACCTTCTACACGCAGATCGGCAAGATCGACAACGGCTTCGACCTGATGGCCGCCGGCTGGAGCCCGGACTGGCCGAACGGCTACTCGGTCTTCTACACCTGCTGGAGCGGTGAGAACATCGGCAACGGCCGCAGCAACTACGCCCAGTTGAACGACACCAGCGTCAACAAGGCTATCGAGGCCGCCTCCAAGATCACCGATTCGGAAGAAGCCAACAAGGCCTGGGGCGCCATCGACCGCCAGGTCATGGAGCTGGCGGCAGTCGTGCCCGACTACCACCCCATCCGCAACTGGATGTACGGCTCCAAGGTCGGCAACGTCGTGTACGACGCCGGCAACACCTGCGTCGCGCTCTGCAAGGTCTACGCCAAGAAGTAGGCAAGCGACCCACGGGGCGGCCCACATCTCAGGGCCGCCCCACAGCCCACCCCCCAACACCCCCGGCGACGGCGCCCCGTCCGGAAAGTCACGCCCCATGCCCCGCTTCCTCGTCCGCCGAGTCATCGGCGCGCTGGTCATCCTCCTGATCATCAGCGCCGTCACCTTCTGGCTCTTTTACGCCATCCCGCGTGACCCCGCCATGATGTCCTGCGGCAAGAACTGCACGCCGGAGAACCTGGAGCAGATCCGGAAGAACCTGGGCATCGACGAGCCGATCGTCATGCAGTACTGGCACTGGCTGGCCGGCATCTTCACGGGCCGCGACTACGGCGGCTACGGCTACTGCGACGCCCCGTGCCTCGGCTATTCCTTCGCCAACCGCGAGCCTGTCTTCGGCACGATCATGGACCGGCTGCCGCTGACGCTGTCGCTCGCCTTCGGCGCGTCCATCGTCTTCCTCGTCGTCGGCATCGGCGCGGGCATGCTCGCCGCGCTCAAGCAGGGCAAGTTCCTGGACAAGTTCGCCAGCTCGGTCTCGCTCCTCGGCTCCTCGCTGCAGATCTACTTCGTCGGCTACATCGCGATGTTCTTCCTCGTCGCCCAGCTCGGCATCCTGAGCCAGCCCTCGTACACCCCGCTCACCGACAATCCGGCCTCCTGGTTCTCCGGGCTGCTGCTGCCGTGGCTGGTGCTGTCGATCATCTTCACCGCCAACTACACCCGTATGACCCGCTCCCAGATGGTGGAGCAGCTGAGCGAGGACTACGTCCGCACGGCGCGAGCCAAGGGCCTGTCCCGGGCCAACGTGTTCTTCCGGTTCGCCTGGCGCGGCGCCATGGGCCCGATCGTCACCGTCTTCGGCATCGACCTGGGCACCCTGATCGGCGGCGCGATCATCACGGAGTCCGTCTTCAGCCTCCAGGGCATCGGCCGGCTCGCGATCCAGTCCGTCGACCAGAGTGACCTGCCCATGCTGCTCGGTGTGACCGTACTGTCGGCCGGCGCGATCGTCTTCTTCAACATCGTCGTCGACGCCGTCTACGCCCTCATCGACCCGCGCATCCGGCTCGCCTGACCTCCGTCGCCAAAGGCGCCCCCTCCCACCGCCCCACCCGGCTACCCCCCGCATCACCTCCTGGAGCGTCCCCGTGACGAGCACCGAACAGCAGCCCTTCCTCTCCGTCAGGGACCTGAAGGTCCACTTCTCCACCGAGGACGGCATCGTCAAGGCCGTCGACGGGCTCTCCTTCGACCTCGCCAAGGGCAAGACGCTCGGCATCGTCGGCGAATCGGGCTCGGGCAAGTCGGTCACCAACCTGACGATCCTGGGCCTGCACGACCGGGACCGCACCGCGATCGACGGCGAGATCCTCCTCGACGACAAGGATCTGCTCACCGCCACCGAGCGGGAGCTGGAGCGGCTGCGCGGCAACAAGATGTCCATGATCTTCCAGGACGCGCTGGCCTCGCTGTCGCCGTACCACACCATCGGCAAGCAGATCGGCGAGACGTACCGCAAGCACACCGGCGCCTCCAAGAAGGAGGCGCGCGCACGCGCGATCGAGATGCTGCGCCGGGTGGGCATCCCGCAGCCGGAGGTCCGGGTGGACGACTACCCGCACCAGTTCTCCGGCGGTATGCGCCAGCGCGCGATGATCGCCATGGCCCTGGCCTGCGACCCGGAGCTGCTCATCGCGGACGAGCCGACCACGGCCCTGGACGTGACGGTCCAGGCGCAGATCATGGACCTGCTCAAGGACCTCCAGCAGGAGTTCGGCACGGCCATCGTCTTCATCACGCACGACCTCGGCGTCATCGCCGACATCGCGGACGACGTCCTGGTGATGTACGGCGGCCGGTGCGTGGAGCGCGGCACCAAGGAGGAGGTGCTGCGCGACCCGCAGCACCCGTACACGCTGGGCCTGATGAGCTCCATGCCGAGCCTGGACGGACCGGTCGACGTGCCGCTTGAGCCGATCCCGGGCTCGCCGCCCTCGCTGCTCAACCCGCCCACCGGCTGCCGGTTCCACCCGCGGTGCGCCTTCGCCGAGAAGGTCGAGGGCGGGCTGTGCTCCTCCGAGCAGCCGGTGCTCACGGTGGTCGAGGGCCGCGGGTCCGCCTGCCACCTCCCCAAGGAGCAGCGCCGGGAGCTGTTCGCCGACTCCGTCGCACTGCGGCACAACTGACGTACAAGAGACAGGACTTCACCATCATGAGCAACGCGGAAACGCTCCTGGACGTCAGCGGCCTGACCAAGCACTTTCCGATCAAGGGCGGCTTCCCGATCCCGCGCACGGTAGGTGCGGTCCGGGCCGTGGACGGGCTCGACTTCACGGTCGGCGCGGGCGAGAGCCTGGGTCTGGTCGGCGAGTCCGGGTGCGGCAAGTCGACGACCGGCCGCCTGATCACCCGCCTGCTGGAGCCCACGGGCGGCAAGGTCCTCTACAAGGGCCAGGACATCACGCACGCGGGGCGCCGGGCGCTCGCGCCGATCCGGTCCGAGATCCAGATGATCTTCCAGGACCCGTACGCGTCCCTCAACCCGCGGCAGACGGTCGGCAAGATCATCGCCGGTCCGATGGAGATCAACGGCATCAACCCGGCCGGCGGCCGGGAGAACCGGGTGCGCGAGCTGCTGGAGATCGTGGGTCTCAACCCCGAGCACTTCAACCGCTTCCCGCACGAGTTCTCCGGCGGTCAGCGCCAGCGCATCGGCGTGGCCCGTGCCCTGGCCCTGGAGCCGGAGCTGATCGTGGCCGACGAGCCGGTCTCCGCCCTCGACGTGTCCATCCAGGCCCAGGTCGTCAACCTGCTCCAGAAGGTGCAGCGCGAGCTGGGCATCGCGTTCGTCTTCATCGCCCACGACCTCGCAGTGGTGCGGCACTTCTCGCAGCGCGTCGCGGTCATGTACCTGGGTAAGATCATGGAGATCGCCGACCGCGACGACCTGTACGACAACCCGCGTCATCCCTACACGCGCGCCCTCCTCTCCGCCGTGCCCGAGGCGACGGTGGAGGACACGCCCCGCGAGCGCATCCGGCTCGTCGGCGACGTGCCCTCGCCGATCAACCCGCCCTCGGGCTGCCGCTTCCGCACCCGCTGCTGGAAGGCGACGGAGAAGTGCGCCTCCGAGGCGCCGCCGCTGGTCCAGGTGGAGGGCAACAAGGCCGGGCACCTGACCGCGTGCCACTACCCCGAGACGGATGACGTACCCTCGCCCCGTCTCACCAAGAGCCCCGAGGCGGCCGCCTGACAACACCCCTTTTCTGTCGGCACCGCCTGCGGAAGGGACCGTCCAAGGCCCATTGACCCGAGCCCGGACTCGTCCGCTTCCAGGGAAACCGAGGGCCCGCGCCTCCCCAGGCACGGGCCCTCGGTCTGTCTCCTCGGCGGTGTGCCGGGTTCAGTCCTTCCCGGCGTCCTCCAGCGCGGTCAGCGCCGGGTCCAGGACGATGTCCTCGTCGCGGGCCGCGGTCGTCGGCTCCTCCGGGAAGTGGCAGGCGGTCAGGTGGCCCTCGTGGTTGCCGCCGATGCGGACCAGGGGAGGGACCTCGCTCGCGCACTTGTCCTGCGCCTTCCAGCAGCGGGTGCGGAAGCGGCAGCCGGAGGGCGGCATGATCGGTGACGGGACGTCGCCGGCGAGGCGGATGCGCTCGCGGTCCTCGGGCTCGTCGACCGTCGACACCTCGGGGACCGCCGACAGCAGCGCGTGGGTGTAGGGGTGCCGGGGCCGGTTGTAGATGGAGACCCGGTCGCCGACCTCGACCACCTTGCCGAGGTACATGACCGCGACGCGCTGCGAGAAGTGCCGCACCACGGCGAGGTCGTGGGCGATGAAGAGGAAGGCGATGCCGAGTTCCTGCTGCACCTTCTGGAGCAGGTTCACCACCTGCGCCTGGATCGAGACGTCGAGGGCGGATACCGGCTCGTCGGCCACGATCAGCTTCGGGTTGAGGGCCAGGGCGCGGGCCACGCCGATGCGCTGGCGCTGACCGCCGGAGAACTCGTGCGGGAAGCGGTTGAAGTGCTCGGGGTTGAGGCCCACGAGTTCGAGCAGCTCGCGGACCTTGTTGTCCCGGCCGCCCTTGGGGGCGATCCCGTTGACCTCCATGGGCGACTTGATGATCGTGCCGACGGTCTGCCGGGGATTCAGCGAGGAGTACGGGTCCTGGAAGATCATCTGGATCTCGGACCGGACGGGCGCCAGTTGCCTGCGTGAGGCGTGGGTGATGTCCCGGCCCGCGTACTCGATCTTCCCGCCGGTCGGTTCCAGGAGCCGGGTGATGAGCCGGCCCGTGGTGGACTTGCCACAGCCCGACTCGCCCACCAGGCCGACGCTCTCACCGGTGCCGACGGTCAGGTCGACGTCGTCCACGGCCTGGACGGCGCCGACCTTGCGTTTGATGGGGAAGCCGCCGTAGATGGGGAAGTGCTTGGTCAGGCTCTGGACCTTGAGCAGCACCTCGGAGGACGCGGAGACCGGGCCCTGCTGTACGGGAAGGGGGAGTTCGTCGCTCATGTCTCGGTCTCCCTAGCGCAGCCGGGGCTGGATCTTGTCGATGAAGAGGGTCTGCTTCTGCCCCGCCGTCAGATGGCAGGCTGCGGCGCGCCCCTCGCCGAGCGGCGGGCGCTCGGTGGCGCACCGGTCGCCGCCCACCTCGTCCGTGAACGCACAGCGCGGGTGGAAGGGGCAGCCGGAGGGCGGGTTGAGCATGCTGGGCGGCGACCCCGGGATCGGGCTGAGCGGCTGGTCGAGGCTGCCGCCGAGGCGTGGCATCGAGCTGAGCAGGCCCCAGGTGTAGGGGTGTCGCGGGCCGCGCAGCACCTCGGCGGCGCTGCCCCGCTCCACGGCCCGTCCCGCGTACATCACGAGCAGGTCGTCGGCCATGTCCGAGATGACGCCGAGGTCGTGGGTGATGAAGACGATGGCCGAGCCGAACTCCTGCTGGAGGTCCTTGAGCAGGTCCAGGATCTGTGCCTGGACGGTCACGTCCAGGGCGGTGGTCGGCTCGTCGGCGATCAGGAGGTCGGGGTCGCAGACCAGGGCCATGGCGATCATCGCGCGCTGGCGCATACCGCCGGAGAACTGGTGCGGGTAGTCGTCCACGCGGGACTTCGGCTGCGGGATGCCGACCTTGGTCAGCATCTCGATCGCCCGTGCCCGCGCTTCCCTCTTCGAGGCGCCGGTGTGCTTCATGTACGGCTCGGCGATCTGCCGGCCCACCGTGTAGTACGGCGACAGCGCGGTCAGCGGGTCCTGGAAGATCATGGCGACCTTGTTGCCGCGGAGCCGCTCCAGCTCCTTCTCGGTCGCCGTGACCAGTTCCTTGCCGTCGAGGACGATCTCGCCGTCGACCGTGGTCGTCTTGGGGTTGTGCAGGCCGAGCACGGTGAGGTTGGTGACGGACTTGCCCGAGCCCGACTCCCCCACGATGCCCAGGGTCCGTCCGCGCTCGACGTCGAAGGACAGGCCGTCGACCGCCTTGACGATGCCGTCCTCGGTGGAGAACCGCACCCGGAGGTCGCGGACCGAGAGGAAGGACTCCGGCCCGTTCGGGGCCGTCTCGCCTTCGGTCTTGGTCAGAGTACTCACGGTGTTCTCCTAGCTGAGCCGCACGCGCGGGTCGATGTATGCGTAGGCGAGGTCCACGACGATGTTCAGGAGGAGGATGAAGAAGGCCCCGAACAGCATGACCCCCATCGTCACCGGCAGGTCCTTGGTCAGCGACGAGTCGACCGCGAGACGGCCGATGCCGGCCAGGTCGAAGGTGAACTCCGTGACGACCGCCCCGGACAGCAGCGCGCTGAGGTCCATGCCGAGAATGGTGACGATCGGGATGAGCGAACCGCGCCAGGCGTAGCGGAAGAAGACGTAGCGCTGCCTCATGCCCTTGGCCCGTGCGGTGCGGACGTGCTCCTCCTGGAGCTGCTCGATCATGGTCGAGCGCGCCATACGGGTGTACTGCGCGGTGAAGATGGTGGCCATCACCGCCCAGGGGATGAGCAGCCCGGCCATCCAGGCGAACGGGTTCTCGGTGAACGGCTCGTACCTCGGGTTGTCCATGATCCCGGACTGGTACACGAGGACACCGAGGACGATCGGGCCGAGGAAGTAGATCTGGAACGAGCTGAGGACGATGGAGGCACCGCTGACGACCTTGTCCGCGGCGGTGCCGCGCTTCCAGGCGGCGAGCAGACCCGAGCCGAGGCCCAGGATCAGGAAGATGACCAGGCCTCCGATCGTCAGCGAGAGCGTCAGCGGGAACCGGTCCATGATCGAGTCCCAGACGAACTGGCCGCTGTCGAAGGACATGCCCAGGCACGGTGCGGAGCAGTGCCCCTGGGCGAAGTCACGACCGGTCACGATGCCCGACATGAACTCCCAGAACTGGGCGGTGATGGGTTTGTCCAGGCCGAGGTTCTCACGGATCACCGCGATGTTCTCGGGGGTGCAGTTCTTGCCGCAGGACAGCTCGGCGAAGTCCTGGGGGATCGTGTAGAACAGGAAGAAGGTGAAGGCGCCGATCAGGAAGATGATCACGAAGGCGCCGATCAACCTGCGAACGAGGAACTGAAGCATGGCAGGTGGATGCTCTCTTCGGGAACGCGGCGGCAGGAAGGGGAGGGCGTCGGTGGGGGTGCGCTCCGCCTGGCGCGCACCCCCACGGTCAGCCGGGCCGGAGGGCTACGGCTGCTTCAGGTACAGGTCGTTGATGTCGATGTAGTTCGACTCGGTGCTGTACCGCGCGCCACCGATGTTCGAGCCGTAGAGCTGCATCTGCTTCGAGTAGTAGACCGGGGCGGCCGGGTTGATCTCCTCCACGATGCGCTCGTGGGCCTGCTTCCAGGTCGCGGCGGCCTCCTCCGGCTCCTGCCTCAGAGCCTTCTTGATCAGCTCGTTGACCTGCTTGTCGTTGATGTGCGAGTAGTTGGACCCGCCGTCGGCGACCAGTTCACCGTCGTAGACCGGGGTGATGACCGTGGAGGCGGACGGCCAGTCCTGGCCCCAGCCGGTCATGTAGAGGTCGTACGGGTTCTTCAGCTTGCCGACCTGCTCGTAGAAGCTGGCCCGGTCGATCTCCTTGGCCTGGACGTCGAAGCCGATCTTCGCCAGAGCGTCCTTGATGATGACCATCTGGGCCTGGCCGCGCGGGGTGTTGGAGTAGGCGTAGGTGAGCTTCGTGCCCTCCTTGACTCCCGCCTCCTTCAGCAGCGCCTTGGCCTTCTCCGGGTCTCCGTTGGGCTTCTTCAGCTTGCCGAACGGGTCGTACTTCGGGTCGAAGTTGGGCAGGGTCGGTCCGAGGAGACCACCGGCGACCTCTCCGCCGTAGCGTCCGCCGTCCGCCTGGACCATGGACTGGTTGGGGAGCGCGTAGGTGATCGCGTCGCGGACCTTCTTGTCCTTGATGCGGTCGAGGTTGAAGGTCAGCTGCCAGACGTAGATCTGGTAGCCCTGGATGGTCCGCTTCTTCGCCGCCGGGTCGCCGATGACGGTCGACATCTGGGACGGGTCGACCGGGTCCGTGAACTGGATGGCGTTCTTGGCCTCGCCCTGGTCGGCGATCAGACGCTTGGTCTGGCTGGCCTGGTCGATGGTGCTGGTGAAGTTGTAGCCGTCGACGTACTGGTGACGCACCGAGTCCGTCTTGGCGTCCCACTGGTCGTTCTTGACCAGCTTCATGGACTTGCCGGGCTTGTACTCGGCGATCTTGTAGGGACCGAGGGACGCGGGGGCGGTGTCGTACTTCTCCTTGGTGTCCCGCTTCTCGGGCACGACGGCGTAGCCGGCCATCGCGAGGGCCTGCGGGAGGTCCGGGCGGGGCTGCGAGAAGTGGAAGACGACCGTCTTGTCGTCCGGCGTCTCCAGCACCGAGTCCGGCAGGTGCTTGCCCTTGTACGGGCCGTCGGGCAGCGCCTTGCGGTAGTCGTTGCCCGAGAGCCAGGACTGCACGAAGGTCGGCCCGTCGAAGATGACCTTGGAGTACAGGCGCTCGATGGTGTGGCGGACGTCCTTCGCCGTGATCGGGTTGCCCTGGTCGTCCTTGATGCCGTCCTTGAGCTTGTACGTCCAGGTCTTGCCGTCCTCGGAGGACTGACCCGAGTCGGTGGCGATGTCGCCGACGACGGTCAGATTGCCCTCGTCGTCCTCCTGGAAGTTCGTCAGACCGCGGTGGATCAGGTTGGCGAACTGGCCGGCGTCGCTGACGTAGATCTGGCCCGGGTCCATGTGGGTCAGGTCCGACTGCATGTAGACGTTGATGAACCCGCCGGGCTTCGCCCCGGGGACTTCCTCGGCCGGACCGTTGGACGCCGCGGAGTCGCCGTAGGCCACCGGGTCCTGCTGCTTGGCGGCGTCCTTCTGGTTCTTGGCGTCGCTCTTGCCCTTGCCGCCGCCCCCGTCGTTGTCGCCGGAGCAGCCGGTCAGCACCAGCGCGCCGGCCACGATGGCCACGGCTATGGCGCGCGTGGTGCGCGTGGTGCGGGTTCTGATGGGCTTCATGATGCCGATCCACCTGCCTGTAGATAGTTGTCCACGAGTGCTGCCTGACGGTCCGGAAGCCCGGCACGGGGGTGACAGCTCCCCCACCCACCAATGGACGTTTACCGTCCGGTCTTGGGGTCGAATGCGTCCCGGACGGAATCTCCGAGAAGGTTGAAGGAGAGAACGAAGACGACCAGAGCCACCCCCGGGAAGAACATGAACATCGGGTCCTGCTCGTAGACGTCGGCGCCGATGGCGAACATGCGGCCCCAGTCCGGGGTCGGTTCGACGAAGCCGACGCCGATGTACGACAGGAAGGCGATGGACAGGATCGTGCTCGGAAGGATGTAGGTGGCCTGCACGAGGATCGGCGTGACGATGTTCGGCAGGATCTCCTTGCGCACGATGCGCCAGGGAGAGGCACCGGACACCTTCGCCGCCTCCACGAACTCGCGCTCGCGCAGCGTCAGTACCGAGCCGCGCACCAGACGGGCCAGTCCCATCCAGCCGAGGAACCACATCACCAGGGTGATGGCCACGGCTCTGAGGTACGTGGGGGTCTCGTCCTGGGGGGAGACGAACATCGCGGTCACGACGGGCATGAAGGCGATGAAGAACAGCTGTTGCGGGAAGGCCAGGAAGAAGTCGGTGACCCGGCCCAGCCAGTAGTCGACGCGGCCGCCGAAGAAGCCGCTGACCATGCCGATGAGCACGCCGGTGAGGACGCACAGCGTCGTGACGAGCACGGCCATGTAGAGGGAGGTCCGGATGCCGTACAGCAGCATCGTGAATACGTCGCGTCCGAGCTTGGGTTCGACGCCGAACCAGAAGTCGCCGGACATGCCGCCGAAGGAGCCGGTGGGCATGGCGAAGTCGTCCAGCAGGAAGGGGAAGTCGGGCTCCTGGGCGTACAGCGTGTAGGGGTTCTTCCCGTAGGCCTTCGCGATGAGCGGTGCCAGCGCGGCGACGAGGAAGTACAGGATCACGATGCACGCGGAGACGACACCGGTCCGGTCGCGTTTGAAGCGCAGCCACATCAGCTGCCCGGGAGACCGGCCTTCGTGGGTCTTCGCCTCGACGGCTTTGACGGGCTCCGGAGCGTCGTCGGCGACGGCCGACGTTCCGCTGCCCTCGATGTCGATTGGACTTGTCACAATTCGCCCATTTCACAGGTGTGGGTGTGCCGGACCGGCGATCGGCGCAGGGTGTGCGCGATCGCGGAACGGATCACGAAGAAGCGTCTGGACATCCCGGGGAACGCGGGAAACCCGCAGCCGGACGCGCGTAGCCGGAAGACCGGACTTCAGCGGCCGGCCCGCTCCTCAGAATCGATCGCCGTCCATCCGGGCGCAGCCGGAAGCGACGGACCGTGTGACCCACCCGGTGTTCGTGACACCTCGCATGGGACTCCTCCTCATGACTCCACGTGTTCACCGACAGGAGGGGGCATGCGTCTGGCTTCCGACACCCCTGACGGAAGCTCAGTCACCCCCTGGTGCTCGTGAGTCGGGCACTGTCCCCACAGCGCTTGACCCATTGACCCGAGCGTTACGCGGCTAACTATCTGCCATGAGCAGAAGAACCGACCACCGTCTTTAAATCTCAATTCAGTCACAGCTGCGGGGTAGATCTTCCAAAATCTGGACAAACCGTTCGGGACGAGAAGACCGCGAAACGGACGTGTTACATGGCTATCGGGCGGCGATCTCCGCGTTTCGGACACAAGGGGGTGCCCGGAGGGTCGCGAAGGGGCGTCCGGCACTCGGAAAACCGGTTGAAAAAAGCCCGGGCGCCCCCATGATGGGGGCACCCGGGCTCCGCTGTGTGCCGCCTGGGCGGCAGGCGGGTCAGCCGTGCTTGGCGCGGCTCGCGGCGCGGGCGCGCTCGCGGGCGTCCAGGTTCACCTTGCGGATGCGAACGGCCTCCGGGGTCACCTCGACGCACTCGTCGTCCCGGCAGAACTCCAGCGACTGCTCCAGCGAGAGCTTGCGCGGCGGCACGATCGCCTCGAACGAGTCGGCCGAGGACGACCGCATGTTGGTGAGCTTCTTCTCCTTGGTGATGTTCACGTCCATGTCGTCGGCGCGGGAGTTCTCGCCGACGATCATGCCCTCGTACACCTCGGTGCCGGGGTCCGTGAAGAGCACGCCGCGCTCCTGGAGGTTCGTCATCGCGAACGCGGTGACGGCGCCGGAGCGGTCGGCGACCAGCGAGCCGTTGTTACGGGTCGTCAGGGTGCCGAACCAGGGCTCGTGGCCCTCGTGGATGGAGTGGGCGATGCCGGTGCCGCGGGTCTGGGTGAGGAACTCCGTCCGGAATCCGATCAGGCCGCGGGAGGGGACCACGAACTCCATGCGGACCCAGCCCGAGCCGTGGTTGGACATGTTGTCCATCCGGCCCTTGCGCACGCCCATGAGCTGCGTGACCGCGCCCATGTGCTCCTCGGGCACGTCGATCGTCATGCGCTCGACGGGCTCGTACGTCTTGCCCTCGACCTCCTTGGTGACGACCTGCGGCTTGCCGATCGTCAGCTCGAAGCCCTCGCGGCGCATCTGCTCGACCAGGATGGCCAGCGCCAGCTCGCCGCGGCCCTGCACCTCCCAGGCGTCCGGGCGCTCGGTGTCCAGGACGCGGAGCGAGACGTTGCCGATCAGCTCGCGGTCCAGGCGGTCCTTGACCTGGCGGGCGGTGACCTTGCGGTCCTTGACGACCGCCTTGTTGTCGGCGCCCTTGCCGGTGGCGCCGCGGCCGACCAGCGGGGAGGTGTTGGTGCCGATGGTCATGGAGATCGCGGGCTCGTCCACCGTGATCAGCGGCAGCGGGACCGGGTTCTCCACGTCGGCCAGGGTCTCGCCGATCATGATGTCCGGGATGCCGGCGACCGCGCAGATGTCACCGGGGCCGGCCTTCTCGGCGGGCTTGCGGGTGAGCGCCTCGGTCATCATCAGCTCGGAGATCCGCACGCTCTGCACGGAGCCGTCGCGCTTCATCCAGGCGACGGTCTGGCCCTTCTTCAGCTCGCCCTGGTGCACGCGCAGCAGCGCGATGCGGCCGAGGAAGTTGTCGGCGTCCAGGTTGGTGACGTGCGCCTGGAGCGGGGCGTCCTCGTCGTAGGTGGGCGCCGGGATGTGGTCCAGGATCGTCGAGAAGAACGGCTCCAGGCTGGTGGAGTCGCTCGGGACCGTGCCGTCGTCGGGCTTGGTGAGGGAGGCGACGCCGTCCCGGCCGCAGGCGTAGACGATCGGGAACTCGATCTGCTCCTCGTCGGCGTCCAGGTCGAGGAAGAGGTCGTAGGTCTCGTTGACGACCTCGTCGATCCGGGCGTCCGGGCGGTCCGTCTTGTTGATGCAGAGGATGATCGGCAGCCGCTGGCTGAGCGCCTTGCGCAGCACGAACCGGGTCTGCGGCAGCGGGCCCTCGGAGGCGTCCACGAGCAGCACCACGCCGTCGACCATCGACAGACCACGCTCGACCTCGCCGCCGAAGTCGGCGTGGCCGGGGGTGTCGATGATGTTGATGGTGATGACGTCGCCGCCATCCTTCGGGTGGTACTTCACCGCCGTGTTCTTGGCGAGGATCGTGATGCCCTTCTCACGCTCCAGGTCGTTCGAGTCCATCATGCGGTCGTCGACGCCTTCGAGCTGGTGCGCGGCGAAGGCACCGGCCTGCTTGAGCATTCCGTCGACGATCGTGGTCTTGCCGTGGTCGACGTGGGCAACGATGGCGACGTTGCGGATGTCGTGACGCGTTGTGGACGCGGTCATATGAGGCGTACTCCCGGAGGGTGTGAGGACGGCCGTCGCGGACGTCCGTGTCACGCGGGCCTGCCGGGCGGTACATGCCACGGCCTCACCCAATGGTACGGGGCTCCGGAGACTGCGGCTTGCCGGGAGGGTTCGGGACGGCTTCAGGACGACGGAGAGGGCGAGGCGGGGGCGGAGGGCCGGGAGCCCTGGGCGCCCTTCTCGAGGAAGCCCATGTCCTCGTAGACCGGCGTCTCGAAACCGAAGGCTCCCGCGTTGGCGAGGTTCTTGCGGGCCGCCGTCAGCTGGGGGCGCTGGTAGAGCGGGATGGAGCCGGCCGCCGCCCAGATCCGCGAGTCGGCCTTGCGCAGCAGGTCACGGGCCTCCTTCCGGTCCAGGGTGGCCATGGCCCGGTCGAAGAGCTGGTCGACCTGGTCGGTGCCGACCCGGGTGTAGTTCTGGGCGACGTTCAGCGAGCCGTCGGCGGCCGGGACCGGCTTGGCGTAGATGGGGCGGGCGTCGGTGGCCGGGAAGGCGGAGGCGGGCCAGGAGTAGAGCGCCAGGTCGTACTCGCCGGCGGCGATGTGGTCCTTGAAGTAGCTCTCGTCCGGCACCTTGGTGATCTCGGTGCCGATGCCGATCTCCTTCAGCATGTCCGTGACGCGGTCGGCCACGGTGCGCAGGGTCTCGGAGCCGGGGCCCGAGGGAAGCACGAAGCGCAGGGTGAGCGCCTTGCCGTCCTTGGCGAGCGGGGCCGCCGCCGAGCCGGCCGGGGCCGCGGTGCCCTTCGGGGCGTATGCGCCGGGAGCGCCGCCCTGGGCGGTGTTCTTGCCGCTGCTGTGCTTCTCGCCACTCTCCCGGTCGACGCCGTCCTTGGCGTCGCCGCCGTCGTCGTTCTTGCCGTCCCCGCGCCTGTCGTCCCCGCTCTTGTCGTCCTCGCCGACGATGTAGGTGCCGTCGTCGCCCTCGGACTTCTTCTCGTCCTTCTTGTCGTCGTCCTTCTCGGCCTTCTTGTCCTTCTCGGCGCCGGCCGCCTTCTCCCCCTCGTCGGTCTTCTTCACCGGGCCGCCGGGCACCCACCCGGCGTCCGCGAGCAGGGCCCGGGCCTCCTTGGCGTTCTGCTGCCCCAGCGCGCCGCTGCCGTCGGCGTAGGCGGGCTGGCCGGACAGGGCGAGGTGGCTGCCCACGGGCTCGGCGGGCAGGCCGAGCGGCTTCAGCACCGCCTCGGCCAGCTTCCGGCGGTCCAGGGCGCGGGCCACGGCCCTGCGGACGCGCTCGTCGGCGAGGGGGCCGTCGGAGCCGTTGAGGGCGAGCTGGGTGTAGGCGGGCTCCAGCGACTTGCGGACCTCGAAGCCGCTCAGCGCCTTCTGCCGGCGCTGGGCCTTCGCCTCCGTCTCGCGGCGCTCCTCGCGGGCGGTGGTCTCCTCCTCGGCGGCCTCCTCGTCGGAGCCGTTGGCGACGGCCCAGGAGCGCAGCGCCTCGGCGGCGGACCTGCCCTGCGGGCCCGCGGCCGGGGAGCCCTGCGGCCCCATGAGCGGGGTGCCGGTGGCCGGGTCCTCCGGCGCCGCGGCCAGGGTGACCTCGTCGGCGGTCTCCGGGTCGATCTCCGCGAGGTCGAGCTTGCCGGCGACGAGCTCGGAGACCCGCTTGTCGCGGGGCACGGCGCGCAGCACGATCTCGTCCAGCTTCGCCGGCTCGCCCCACCAGCGCGGGTTGCCGGTGAGGACGACCTGGTCGCTCTTGGTGTCGACCTTCTTGACCGTGAAGGGCCCGGCGGTGACCTTGAGCGAGCGGCGCGCGCCGTCGTTGAAGGCGTCCGGGGTGCCCGTGACGTCCTTCGGGTACAGCGGCGAGAACAGGGCCTTCCAGTCGGCGTAGGGCCGGCTGAAGGTGACCTTGACCTCCAGGTCGTTCGCGCCGCGTTCGATCTTCTCGATGCGGTCGTAGCCGGCGTTGCGGGCGGTCCAGTAGGCGCTGTCCTTGCCGGACAGGGCGCGCCACTGGGCGGCGAAGTCCGCGGCGCCGATCTCCCGGCCGTCGCTCCAGACGGCCTGCTGGTTCAGCTTGTAGACGACGACCTGCTTGGGCTCGGTGTCGACGACCTCGGCCGACTCCAGGTAGTCGGCGTTGCGCACCGGGCTGCCCGTCTCGTCCGTCCGGTACATCGAGGGCAGCACGGCCTGCGCGACGCGGGTCGTCGTGGCGTCGGCGTCCGACTGGAAGGCGTTCAGCGTGTCCGGTACGGAGTCCACGGCCCAGCGCAGGGTGCCGCCGTCGGAGATCCGGGCGCGGTTCGCGGCGGCGACGTCCTGTTCGGCGAGCGGCTTGCCGGCCGGGTCCTCGGAGGTGCAGCCGGCCAGCGCGGGGACCGCGAGGACACCCGCGGTGAGAAAGGCGACCGAACGCATGACCGCGCGCGGTCCGACGCCGACGTGGGACATCTCTGCTACCTCCGGAAGGCCGCGTTTGCGGTATTTGCGGTATTCAAGTTGATCATTTGTATCCGGACGGGGATGCGGCCACTGAAGGGGAAACGGTTCGGCCACACTGGGAGACACGGCGACGACGGTGCGTAACCTCACCCGTCCGGCTCAACGCCACCCGCCACGCACCGGCGCGCCCCGGCCAATCGCTGCACATCCCTTCCCAGCGGCCAGTGTGACGCGCGACACTCTCAGGCGCATGAGCGTCGCTCCCAGACTCGGCCGCCGCTGCCGTGTCCGACGGAAGTGAGGTCACGTCTTGTCCGTGCACGACGATCTGTCATCCGTGCAGCGCAGCCTCGACGAGCTGTCCCGGACGGTGACCCGGCTGGAACAGCAGCTGGGCAGCGGTGACCTGGAGGTCCGCCGGGTCCGCACCGACGCCGACCACCTGCGCGAGAGCCTCGCGCTGCTGCGGGCGGCGGCCGCCGCGCCGGACGCGCCCAGGCGTCCGGACCTCGTCCCGATCCCCGACACGCCGTACGACGGCTCGCTGTGGACGGACTCGGACGACGAGGGGCTCGGCGCCCGCGACCGCCGCGCCCCCTAGGGCCTGCTCCGCGGACTCGAGGCGCCCTCAACCGACCCGACCGACCGGAGTCGCCCAGTGGCAACTGGTACCGAACCTCCAGCCACCGAAGACCGTCCCCCGGGCGGTGGCGTCCACACCCCGACGCGCGCCGCCATCCGCGCCCCGCACCTGCGCACCGACCGCTGGTGGCTGGCACCGGCCGCCACCGCGGCGGGCCTGCTGGCCTTCGTCGTCTACTCGACCTGGCGGGCCTTCGCGAACGCCGACTACTACGCGGCCCCCTACGTCTCGCCCTTCTACTCGCCCTGTCTGGCGGAGAACTGCGAGCCGATGCGCTCGGGGCCCAACTGGGAGCTGTTCGGCACCTGGTGGGGCGTCTCCCCCGCGATCATCATCCTGATCTTCCCGCTCGGCTTCCGCCTGACCTGCTACTACTACCGCAAGGCCTACTACCGGGGCTTCTGGGCGTCCCCGCCGGCCTGCGCGGTGGCCGAGCCGCACAAGAAGTACACCGGCGAGACCCGCTTCCCGCTGATCCTGCAGAACGTCCACCGGTACTTCTTCTACGCGGCGCTCCTGGTCGCCGGCATCCTCAGCTACGACACCGTGCTCGCCTTCCGCGACGAGCACTACGCGTGGGGCCACATGGGGCTCGGCACCCTGGTGTTCCTCGCCAACATCGCGCTGATCTGGGCGTACACCCTCTCCTGCCACTCCTGCCGGCACATCGTGGGAGGCAAGCTCAAGCACTTCTCGCGGCACCCCGTGCGCTACCGGACGTGGCAGCTGGTCGGCAGGCTCAACGCCCGGCACATGCAGCTCGCCTGGGCGTCGCTGGTGAGCGTGGCGCTCGCCGACTTCTACGTGTATCTCGTCGCGTCCGGCGTCTTCGACGATCCGAGGTTGTTCTGATGTCCGTGGTCGACCGGCAGGAATGGGACGTCGTCGTGGTGGGCGCGGGCGGGGCCGGGCTGCGCGCCGCGATCGAGGCCCGTGAGCGCGGCGCCCGTACGGCGGTGATCTGCAAGTCGCTGTTCGGCAAGGCGCACACCGTGATGGCGGAGGGCGGCATCGCCGCCTCCATGGGCAACGTCAACTCCGGCGACGACTGGCAGGTCCACTTCCGCGACACCATGCGCGGCGGCAAGTTCCTCAACCAGTGGCGGATGGCCGAGCTGCACGCCCAGGAGGCGCCGCAGCGCGTGTGGGAACTGGAGACCTGGGGCGCGCTGTTCGACCGTACGAAGGACGGGCGGATCTCGCAGCGCAACTTCGGCGGCCACGAGTACCCGCGTCTCGCCCATGTCGGCGACCGCACGGGTCTGGAGCTGATCCGCACCCTCCAGCAGAAGATCGTCTCGCTCCAGCAGGAGGACTTCCGCGAGACCGGGGACCACGAGTCACGGCTGAAGGTCTTCCAGGAGTGCACGGTCACCCGGGTGCTCAAGGAGGGCCGGAAGGTCTCGGGCGTCTTCGGCTACGAGCGCGAGACCGGCCGCTTCTTCGTCCTCAGGGCGCCCTCGGTGGTGATCGCCACCGGCGGCATCGGCAAGTCGTTCAAGGTGACGTCGAACTCGTGGGAGTACACCGGCGACGGCCACGCGCTGGCGCTGCTGGCCGGGGCGCCGCTGCTGAACATGGAGTTCGTGCAGTTCCACCCGACGGGCATGGTCTGGCCGCCCTCGGTGAAGGGCATCCTCGTCACCGAGTCGGTGCGCGGCGACGGCGGGGTGCTCAGGAACTCCGAGGGCAGGCGGTTCATGTTCGACTACGTCCCCGACGTCTTCAAGGAGAAGTACGCCGAGTCGGAGGAGGAGGGCGACCGCTGGTACGACGACCCGGACCGCAACCGGCGTCCGCCCGAGCTGCTCCCCCGCGACGAGGTGGCCCGCGCGATCAACGCCGAGGTGAAGGAGGGCCGGGGTTCGCCGCACGGCGGGGTGTTCCTCGACGTGTCGACCCGGATGTCCGCCGAGGTGATCCGGCGCCGGCTGCCGTCCATGTACCACCAGTTCAAGGAGCTGGCGGACGTGGACATCACGGCGGAGGCGATGGAGGTCGGGCCCACCTGCCACTACGTCATGGGCGGTGTCGCCGTCGACTCCGACACCGCCGCCGCCCGCGGGGTGCCCGGACTGTACGCGGCCGGCGAGGTGGCCGGCGGCATGCACGGCTCCAACCGGCTGGGCGGCAACTCGCTGTCCGACCTGCTGGTGTTCGGGCGCCGGGCGGGACGGTACGCGGCCGAGTACGCGGCGGGCCAGGCGGAGGACGACGCGCGTGCCCGGGTCGACGACGCGCAGGTCGACGCCGCCGCCGCGGAGGCGCTGCGGCCGTTCTCCGCCGAGACGCGGGAGCCCGACGCCGGGCCCCCGGAGAACCCGTACACCCTCCACCAGGAGCTCCAGCAGACCATGAACGACCTGGTCGGCATCATCCGCCGCGAGGCGGAGATGAAGCAGGCCCTGGAGAAGCTGGCGGAGCTGCGGGTGCGCGCCCGCCGGGCCGGGGTGGAGGGGCACCGGCAGTTCAACCCGGGCTGGCACCTGGCCCTGGACCTGCGCAACATGCTGCTGGTCAGCGAGTGCGTGGCGCGGGCCGCGCTGGAGCGGACCGAGTCGCGCGGCGGCCACACCCGCGAGGACCATCCGTCGATGGACCGGCGCTGGCGCCCGGCCAACCTGATCTGCTCGCTGGCCGACCCGGACGGCGACCTCGCGGCGACGGACCCGCAGCGCGGCCGGATCGCCCTGGAGCGGCAGACCACCGAGCCGATCCGGCCCGACCTGCTCGCCCTCTTCGACAAGGAGGAGCTGGTGAAGTACCTCGCCGACGGGGAACTGGAGGGCCGGTCCGAATGAGCGGCTACGAGGCCCGGTTCAAGGTGTGGCGCGGTGACGTGGAGGGCGGCGGCCTGGAGGACTTCGCGGTCGAGGTCAACGAGGGCGAGGTGGTCCTCGACATCATCCACCGCCTCCAGGCCACCCAGGCCCCCGACCTCGCGGTGCGCTGGAACTGCAAGGCGGGCAAGTGCGGTTCGTGCTCGGCGGAGATCAACGGGCGGCCCCGGCTGCTGTGCATGACCCGGATGTCCGTGTTCACCCGCGAGGAGACGGTCACCGTCACACCGCTGCGCGCCTTCCCGGTGATCCGGGACCTGGTGACCGACGTCGGGTTCAACTACACCAAGGCCCGCGAGGTCCCGGCCTTCGTGCCGCCCGCCGAACTCGGGCCGGGCGAGTACCGGATGATGCAGGAGGACGTGGACCGCTCGCAGGAGTTCCGCAAGTGCATCGAGTGCTTCCTGTGCCAGGACACCTGCCATGTGGTCCGCGACCACGAGGAGAACAAGCCCGCCTTCGCGGGCCCGCGCTTCCTCATGCGCGTCGCCGAACTGGACATGCACCCGCTGGACGCCGCCGGTGACACCGGCCTGGACCGGTCGCGCGCCGCCCAGGACGACCACGGCCTCGGCTACTGCAACATCACCAAGTGCTGCACGGAGGTCTGCCCCGAGGGCATCCGGATCACGGACAACGCGCTGATCCCCCTGAAGGAGCGGGCCGTCGACCGCAAGTACGACCCGCTGGTGTGGCTGGGCTCGAAGATCGGACGCCGGTTTCGGGACGGGTCCTAGCCGACCCAGCCGTCCCGGTACGACGTCCAGTCCTCCTCCGTGGCCGCGAAGTCGATGTACGCGGCGACGCCGAACCGCTCGCGGTCGGCGTCCGTGCGGGACAGGCCCAGGCGGACGCCGCGGACGGCGGCGGCGACGGTCTCCGCGCGGTTCCAGTGGCCGAAACGGTTCTCGTGGTAGAAGGGCAGGCCCATCAGGAGGTGGGTGGTGGGCGGGGTGACCTCCAGGGCCAGTGAGGTCTGCTGGGCGACGTAGCCGCCGTACAGGCTCTCCAGGGGCTGCATCGTGTCGTACGACATGACGGCGATCTGGTCGACGCGGCGGGCGACCCGGCCGAAGTACTCCTGGGACCACCACTTGGGGTGTCCGGCGACCGTGCCCCAGAAGGAGTGGAAGCCCGGCAGCGGGTCGATCTGGTGGGCGGCGACGGAGAGTTGCGCGTCGTGGGCGCGGGTGACGGCTCGGACGTCGTCCAGGAGGGAGAGGTAGTCGTCGTCACCCGAGTGCAGCGGCTCCAGGTCGAGGTGCACGCCGTCGTAGCCCGCGTCCAGGACCTGGCGGGCCGAGTCGACGACGGCGGCGCGGGTGGCGGCCTTCTCCAGGCGCATGCCGTCGGGGCTCTCGGTGGCGAGGACGTCGCCGAGGAAGGCCTGGACGCGGACGCCGGGCAGCTCCCGGTGCACGGCGTCGATGAGCCAACGGGCCCTGGGGTAGAGGGACTCGGGCAGCGTGCCGTCGTGTTCCATCGGGCCGGTGTGGACGTACAGGTCGCGGATTCCGGTGGTCTTCAGCTCCCGGGCCAGGGCCGTGAGGTCCGCGTCCTTCTTGCGGCCGTCGACCCAGGCGTGGCCGAGCCAGATCGCGTCGCGGTCGCGGGTGGTGGTGCCGGCCGCGGGGTCGCCCGTGTAGTTGATGCGGAGGGCGGTCTCCGCGGCGAGGAGGGGGACGAGGAGGATGAGGAGGACGGCGAGGGCGATGCGGCGGGTGCGGCGGAGCCGCCCTTTCTTTTTTGTCCTCCCACCCGCACCAGCCGGGCTGCCTTCGTTGCCGGGTGCGGCCGGCCCCTGCGGGGGCTGATCGCCGTCGGCGGCTACCCGTTCCGTCTTTCCCGGCTCCGTGTCCTCCACGGTGTCCCCTCCCTGTGGCCCGCCCCGGTCGCGGTGGCCGGGCGGCACGCATACGCTCCGAGCGTGTTGCCACCGGGGACGAGTCGAACCGGTGTTCCGGTTGCGGTCAGGGGTGTGTGGCGATGATCTCCGCCGATCTGGTGCCGCCCCTGGTCACGGCCGGGGCGGCCCTGCTGCTGGCCGGGTACGGGCATGTGCGCCGCACCCGGCGGACCCGGAACCGGACGACGCCGGGCCGGGTCAGAACAGGCTCAGCAACGCCTCCGCCGGGTCGGTGAGCTGGGTGTCGGCGCCCGGCAGTGGCAGTTCGAACCAGACGGTCTTGCCACGCGGCGTACGGCGTGAGCCCCAGGCCGCGCTGAGCAGGCCGACCAGTTGCAGACCGCGGCCGCCCTCGTCGGTGTCGCGGGCGCGGCGCCGGCGGGGCTGGACCAGACCGGAGTCCCAGACCTCGCAGACCAGGGTGCGGTCGAGGAGGAGGCGGAGCCTGATCTCGCCCTCGCCGTAGCGGAGCGCGTTGGTGACGAGTTCGCTGACGAGCAGTTCCGTCGTGTCGACCAGCGGCTCCATGTCCCAGGCGAGCAGCTGGGCGCGGGCGTACTCGCGGGCCCGGCCGACGCTGCGCGGCTCGCGGGGCAGGGTCCAGTCGCCGACCGAGTCGCTGGGCAGGCCCTGGACGCGGGCCATCAGCAGGGCGATGTCGTCCTCGCCGTGGTGGCTGTCGAGGGTGTTGAGGACATGGTCGCAGACGTCCTCCAGGGGCTGGGCGGGGTCGGTGAGGGCACCGACGAAGGCCTGGAGTCCCTCGTCGAGGGGGTGGTCGCGGCTTTCGACCAGTCCGTCGGTGTAGAGGGCGAGCAGGGCGCCCTCGGGCAGTTCGACCTCCACTTCCTCGAAGGGCTCCCCGCCCACGCCGAGCGGCAGGCCCGGCGGTACGTCCAGCATCAGCGCGGACTCGCCGGGCTCGACCAGGACGGGCGGCAGGTGGCCCGCGTTGGCGAAGGTGCAGCGCCTGGTCACCGAGTCGTAGACGGCGTACACGCAGGTCGCCAGGTAGACCTCGGACAGGTCGGCCTCGCGGGGGCGGCGGGCGGCCCGGGTGGCCTGCTGGACGCCTCCCGGGGCGCCGAGACCGCGGGCGATCTCGTCCAGCTGGGCGAGCACCTCGGCCGGTTCGAGGTCGAGCTGGGCCAGGGTGCGTACGGCGGTGCGCAGTTCGCCCATCGCGACGGCGGCGCGCAGGCCGCGGCCCATGACGTCGCCGACGACCAGCGCGGTGCGGTGCCCGGGGAGTTCGATCACGTCGAACCAGTCGCCGCCGACCTCGCTGGCCCGGCCGGTGGCCGCCTCGCCGGGCAGGTAGCGGCAGGCGATGTCGAGTCCGGAGGCCTCCGGGTCGCCGGGCGGGAGCAGGGAGCGTTGCAGGATCAGCGCGCGTTCGTGTTCGCGCCGGTAGAGGCGGGCGTTGTCGATGCAGACGGCGGCGCGCGCGGCCAGTTCCACGGCGAGGTCGCGGTCTCGGTCGCCGAACGGCTCGCTGCCCTTGGTGCGGGCGAACTGGACGAGTCCGACGACCGTGTCGTGGGCGACCATCGGCACGGCCAGCGTGGACTGCACGAGGCCGCCGTCCTCGGCGGGGACGGCACGCGGCCGGGCGGTGCGCAGGGCGTCGGCGCAGGGCGAGTTGAACGGGTAGTGGTGGACGGCGCCGAGCTTGACCCGCTCGCCGGTGCCGAGGAACGGGGCGTCGGAGACGGCGCTGGAGAAGGCGACACGGCGCAGTTCCGCGCTGCCGTCGGCGAGACCGGGCGGGGTCTCGTCGCCGGCCAGCAGGCCCTGGTAGAGGTCGACGGTGGCCAGGTCGCAGAAGCCGGGGACGACGACGTCGAGCAGTTCGCGGGCGGTGGTCTCCAGGTCGAGGGAGTTGCCGATGCGGGCGCCGGCGTCGTTGAGCAGGGCGAGGTTGCGCCGGGCGTTGGCGGCCTCGCGGGCGGCCTGGCGGCGGGCGGTGATGTCGGTGCCGAGCCAGGCGACGCCGATGGGCCGACCGGAACCGCTGTGCACGCGGTAGAGGTTGACGGACCAGTGCCGGCGTTCCTCGGAGCCCGGCACGAAGCCCGTGACGTGCATGTCGGTGATGGAGTCGCCGGTCTCCAGCACCCGGCGCAGGGTCGCGGAGACCCGGTCGGCCTCGGCGCGCGGCAGGTAGTCGTGGACGCCCTTGCCGCGGTGGTCGTCGGGGGTGCCGCCGAAGATGGAGGCGAACCGCTGGTTGGCGCGGCGCACCGTCAGATCGGGGTCGATCAGCAGGAAACCGAAGGGAGACTGGCCGAATATGGCCTGCGAGGCGGCGAGGTCGGTCTCGATGCTGCGCAGGACGCGGACGTCGACGACGATGCAGACGGCGGCCTTCTCCCCGTCCTCGGTGCGCGTCGGCATGACGTACACCTCGGCCAGCCCGCGCTGTCGGCGCCGTCCGGTCGCGCGCGGTCCGGGTTCGGCGCCGCCGACCGGCGTCCGGAAGTCGTCCGGTGTCCGGAAGGGGACCACGCCGGTCCACTCCCGGCCGTCGAGGATCTCGGTCATCTTGCGCTGGCCGCGCTCGCGCAGGTCGGGGTCGACGAAGGTCTCGATGGGGTCGGTGCCCACGGCGTCTTCCGCCCGGATGCCGAGCAGTTGCTCCGCCCGCAGGCTCCACTGGTCGACGAGCCCGTCGGGACCGATGGAGAAGGAGGCGACCTTGATGTAGTCGTAGATGGAGCCGGGCGGGCTGCTCTGCCACACCGCGTCACCGAGTGGCGCGTCTTGCGACGGGCCCCCGGACTCCGTGGACTCCGTGGGCTCCTCGGCCCTCGCTGGTATCTCGCTCACGCGAACCGTCCCCTCCAGCTCACCGCGTCCGGCACCGGTCACCGGAGGCGGCTGCCCGCAGTATCCAGCACTACGGCGCCGCACGACACGGTGTTCACGATCACAGCACGGTCCCGATGGTTTTCGGTCCGGACCGTGACAACACTTCCAGTCTTCTAACCAGCGGACACGGCATCGAATCACGCTCATCCACAACTGCCACCGGCCTGAACCGGTTGACGGCCGGAGTCAGGGTCGATATCGGTACATTCCGGGCGGCGGTCGGCGCGGCGGCAACGGTGCGTCACGAGGCCGTCGCATCAGTGGGGCAGGGTGAGTTCGAACCACACCGTCTTGCCCGCCTCGCCGGGGCGGGTCCCCCAGCGGTGGGCGGCGGACGCGACCAGTTGCAGGCCGCGACCGTCCTCGTCCTCGGGGCGGGCGACGCGCTCGCGGGGCGGGTCGGGCAGCGGGTCGGACACCTCCACCAGCAGGACGCCGGCGTCCCCGGCGGGGTCGCCGCGCACCAGGCGGAGACCGATGGGCCCGGTGGCATGCCGCAGGGCGTTGGTGACCAGCTCGCTGACCAGCAGGGCGGCGATGTCCCCGACGCCGTCGAGCCGCCACTCGTCCAGTGTGCGGCGGACCAGGGAGCGGGCGGTCCGCACGGCGTCCGGTGCCGCGGGGAAGACCCACTCGGCACAGTCGCCCTGGTTGTCGCTCACGCCGATCACTTCCCCGGCCGGCAACCCCCATCGCATCCCTTTTCATGGGGTTAATGGGCACATACCCTTTATCCGGGCTCGGTACCGCCGATCAGGACGCGGTACCGCGCGTCACGCCTCCCGCGTCTGGTCCCAGGCGGGCGAGCACCCCCTCGACGGCGGGTACGTCCTGCTCGAGCCAGGGCACGTCCCAGACCTGGGCGGGGGTCAGCCAGCGCAGGTCGTCGTGGTCCTGGAGGGGTTCGGGGGCGGCCGAGCCGGGGAGCAGGCGGGCGGTCCACACCTGGAGGACGAACGGCGCCCGCAGGGGCCACTGACCCGGGACGCGCTCACCGACCCCGGCCGTCACCCCGAGTTCCTCGCGCAGTTCGCGTACGAGCGCCGCCTCGGGTGTCTCGCCCGCCTCGACCTTGCCGCCGGGCAGCTCCCACCGCCCGGCCAGTTCTGCGGGGGCGCTGCGGCGTGCGGCGAGCAGACGCCCGTCGTCGACCAGGGCGGCGCCCACCACGATCCGTTCCGTCATGCGCCGGAGCCTACGGGGTGTCCGGGGGCGGGTCAGTCCGCCGTACCCGGGCCGGCCGCGCCGAGCCTCTCGACCCAGTAGAGCTGCTGGTGTCCGCGACCGTCGAGGGTGTCCGCGATCTCCTGGGCCTCGGCCCGGGTCGCGTACCTGCCCACGCGGTAGCGATTGCCGTTGTCGTCCTGCCGGAAGACCAGCCAGGGAAGAGTGACCGTGCTGTCGTTCATCGCGCCCCTCCACCTCCCGTTCCCGCCGCCCACGTCATTCGCCGCGCCCCGCCCGCAAAGGAAACCGCAGTCCGCATATGCCCGAGCCTACGCCCAACCTTCACGGAGCGAATACGGCTTTGCACAAAGAGGTACGCAACCAGCCAGAACGCAGGGGGCGCACGATGCGGAACGCGCCGTCTCCGCACACCGATGCCTCCGGTCACAGGCATGGCGAGATCGAGGAGGCGACCTGCGGGAACGGCCGGATTCCGGCGCCGGAGGGCGGGCGCCCAGGGGCCGGCGGAGGTGCGGGCGGGTGTGCGTGCTCAGGAAACGAGCACGGGAGGCGCACGACGGGCGTGCGCCGACTCACACCGTGAGGCCGCGTGAACTGCCCCGGGCGGGGCGCCGCTTGACGGGCTACCGGACGGGCAGGTGGTACGCCACCCGGTACCGGTCGGCCGGGACGACCACGTCGGCCGTCTCCACCGCGCGCCCCGAGGCGTAGAACGTGCGCTGGATGACCAGCACCACGTGCCCCGGTACGCCGCCCAGCGCCAGCAGTTCCTCGGCGAGGCCGGGGCGGGCGCCGACCTCCTCGGTGACGTTGTCGACGACGACGTCGATGGCGGCCATCCGCTCGACGACGCCCATACCGCCGAGCGGCCCCTCCTCGGGCAGCATCACCGGCGTGCGCCCGGTCAGGTCCAGCGGCTCCCAGGAGGTGGAGAGCATCACGGCCTCACCGGCCTCCCGGAAGACGTACCGGGTGCACATCACCCGGTCACCGGGCTTGATCCCGAGCCGCTCGGCCACGGCACCGCTCGCCTCGGCCTGCTCGCTGCGCGATTCCCAGGTGCCGCGCGCGTCGCCGTCGGCCTGCTCCTGCCGGAAGGGCGTGGCGCCACCGGCCGGCCGGTACCCGGAGCGGGCGACGCGCCTCGGGACGGGCCGCTCGCGCACGTAGGTTCCGGAGCCGGAGCGGCCCTCGACCAGGCCCTCGGCCATCAGCACCTTGCGCGCCTCCAGGGCGACGGTGTCCGAGACGCCGTACTCCTCGCGGATCCGCGCCTGGGACGGGAGGCGGGTATGGGGCGGCAGCAGGCCGTCGGCGATCTTCTTGCGGAGATCACCCGCGACACGCAGATACGCCGGCTGCTCACCGAATGTCACTGGCCGCTCCCATCAGGTTGTACAGACAGCAACAGCGTGGCAACCGTAGGTTTGCCCAGGCAAGTAAAGGCCAGAGAATCACTCGATGTGATGACTTGTGGGGCCCGAGGGCTTTACGCAGGCACTTTCTCCCCGTTATGGCTGCTCTCACACCTCAAGGCGGGTGTCGTCTCCCCCGCCGTCGCCGCCGCTCTCGTGGTCCGGCGCCGTGGTGGCCAGGCCCAGAGCCTTGCGGGCGGTGACGGTGGTGTCGGCCACCACGAGGTCGTAGCCCTTGCCGTAGTGCTCGTAGAACGCGTCGAGGTCGGCCGCCTTCGCGGCCAGGCCCCACTCCTCCCGCGCCGCCCGCAGGTCCCCGGTCAGCTCGGCGACCGGGCGCTCGGCGCCGGCGGACCAGCCGTGCCCGTCCAGCACCGCGATCTCTCCCCGGAGCGCCTCCGAGACCCGCCCCGCCCAGACCCGGTAACCGGCGAAGTCGTCCTCGACGGCCTCCGCCGCGGGCACCTCGTCCATGGCCCGGTTCAGGTGGCCCTCCGCCAGCAGGTACGTGTGCTGGTCCGGGTCGAGCCGTGCGCCGTCGTTGCGCAGCGAGCCGGTCAGCGTGTCCCGCTCGTCCGTGTTCCCGAACAGACAGGTGATCTCGCGGTCGCCGGTACGCCAGCTCGCGGCGGTCGGGGTCAGGTAGTACACGTCGACGTCGTCCGACAGCGCCCACCGGTCCATCGCGTAGGCGTCCTGGAGGGCGTAGCAGCGGTCGTCGGCGGCCCGCGTGATCTCCCGGTCGCCCGGGTAGGAACCGTCCGGCAGGGCGAAGGAGGCGAACACCTCGCCGTCGTGCGCCTTTTCGCAGGGCACCTCGTCGACGTCGTACGTCACCCCCTGCAGGGAGCCGCCCGGAGTGGTGAAGCACTGGCCCTTCTCCAGGGAGTAGGCGGTGTCCTCGCCGCGCGCGGCGTCCCGGAAGCCGTCCCAGAGGTCGCCGGCGGCGCCCGTGGAGAGCGTCAGCACCCACAGGGCCAGCCCCACGGAGGACAGTACGGATCCGGCCACCGCGAACCCCTTGCCGCGCTCGCCCCGCCTGCGGATCCGGGCCAGCGCGACGAGTCCCAGCACGAGACCGACGGCCGGCACGAAGCACAGGACGCCGAGCACGAACGCGGCGATGGCGAGCCCGTTGACGGGAGCCTGCCGGGGATACGGCGGGAGGGGGTGGCCCCACTGCGGAGGACAGGGCCCCTGCGGGTACTGCCCCCGGGGTCCCGGCGGTGGCGGCATGGACACGGGTTCATGGTAAGCGGGGCACGCGCGGCGGCGGCACGCGGGCGCGTCCGGCAGGTGCGGTGAGCGGCCCGTACGGCGGCCCGGACGGCCGGTTCTTCAGAGCTTCTCCACCCCTGCGCTATCCGCTGCCGTGACTCTCCTGTGCGGAACGCCCCGCACCCCACAGCGAGAGAGGACCTACGGCGATGGCAGCCACCGACGCAGCAACACCCGGCTCCGTGGAGACCCGCGGCCATCCGGGACGCACCGCCACGGTCACCTCGGTGGCCGTGTTCATGGTGTCCCTGGACAACCTGGTGGTCACGACCGCCCTTCCGAAACTCCGGGAGAGCCTGGACGCGAGCCTGGCCGGGCTGGAGTGGACGGTCAACTCCTTCACCCTCGTGTTCGCCGTGCTGCTGCTGTCCGCCGCCGCGGTCGCCGACCGCTTCGGACGCAAGCGGCTGTTCGCGATCGGCATCGGCGTCTTCACGCTCGGCTCCGTGCTCTGCGCGCTCGCCCCCGGCATCGAACTGCTCGTCGCCGGGCGGGCGGTGCAGGGCGTGGGCGCCGCGATCGTGCTCCCGCTGACGCTGACCCTGCTGTCGGCGGCCTACCCGCCCCAGCAGCGGGGTGCGGCCCTCGGCATCTGGGGGGCGGTCGGCGGTCTCGCCGTGGCGCTGGGCCCGGTCGTGGGCGGCGTGGTGATCAATTATCTGTCCTGGCAGTGGATCTTCTGGCTCAACGTGCCGATCGGGGTGGCACTGCTGGCCCTGACGCCGGGCTGGCTGACCGAGAGCCGCGGCGAACGCAAGCCGCTGGACGTCGTGGGCACGCTGCTGGGCTGCCTCGCCGTACTCGGGCTCGTCTTCGGCCTGGTCGAGGCCAACTCCGCGGGCTGGGGCAGCGTCCGGGTCACGGGTGCGCTCACGCTCGGCGCGGTGGCGCTGCTCGCCTTCCTCGGCTGGGAGCACCGCACGCCGGCGCCGATGCTGCCGCTGCGCTTCTTCCGCAACCGGGGCTTCAACGCGATCAACGGTGTGTCGCTGCTGATGTACTTCGGCATGTTCGGGTCCATCTTCCTGGTCATGCAGTACGTCCAGACGGTCCAGGGCGCGTCGCCGCTCGGGGCGGGGCTGCGGCTGCTGGCCTGGACCGGTATGACCCTGATCGCGGCCCCGATCGGCGGGGTGCTCTCCGACCGGATCGGCGGCCGGCCGATCGTGCTGACCGGCATGGTGCTGCAGGCGGCGGGGCTCGTGGTCATCGCCCTGACGGTCACGGAGTCCTCCGGGTTCCTGACGCTGCTGCCGGCCTTCGTCCTCAACGGCCTCGGCATGGGCCTGTACTTCGGCCCCGCGGCCAATCTCGCGCTGGGTGCGGTACGGCGCACGGAGGAGGGCATCGCGTCCGGGGTGAACAACACCATCCGGGAACTCGGCGGCGTGTTCGGCGTGGCCGTGCTCAGCGCGGTGTTCGCCGCGCGGGGCGGCTACGAGAGCGGGCACGCCTTCGTCACCGGTATGCGGGCGGCGGTCTGGCTGGGAGCGGGCGCGGTGGCCGCGGCCGCGGTGTGGTCGCTGTGGCTGGGCGGACGCACGCCCGGGTCCGGGACCGGCGCGGACTCCGGGCCGGCCGGCACCGACGCGGAGTTCTCCGGCGGCGCCGCCACGACGCCCGCCCCGGCGGCGACCGGGCCGGTGCCCGACACCGCCGCCGCGGCGGAGTCCCCGGTCGGCCTGCGCGGCTGACCACGGAAGCCCTCCGGGCGACCACGGCCCTGCGGTGCCCCCCCCGGGGGCACGGCAAGCGGACCCACGACCGCCGGACGGAACGGACTCGACGGCGGGGCAGTTCGCCCCGCCTCCGGTAGCACACCCCGACGGCTACGGCAGGCCGCCCGGGACACCCCTGGGCCCCGGAGCGACCGAAGCAACCGAAGCCTCCAGAAGACCCGAGCACCGACAAGTGCCCCTGGAGAACCCGGGGTCCGGAAAGGCCCGGGATCGCAGGAGCCCGGGGGCGCGGAAGCCTGAGGTTCGTACGGGCCGTAGGTCCCGGCGGTCGAGGTCGCGGAGCCCCAGGGGCGCGATTCCGGAGGAACCCGGGTCCGGAGAAACCGGGGTCCGGAGAAGCCCCAGGTCCGAAAGGGCCCGAGGCAGGGGGCCGGGAGTCACGAGGGTCGGGGGCCGGAAGCACCGGGATCCGGAAGGACCCGGGATCCGGGATCCGGAAGGACCGTAGGTCCACAGCCCGGGACCGGTGAGAACGCGAGGTTCGGAAGGGGGGGGTCCCACAGCCCGGGACCGTGAAAGTCCGGGGCCCGGAAGGGCCGGAAGAGCCAGGTCTCCCGGGACCGGGGCGGGTGGCAGGGGTGGGGTTGTGCGAGTGCGAGGAGGAGGTTCAGGTGAGGTTGGGATGAGGTACGAACAGGACGTTTTTGTCGCCGGTGTCGCCGGTGTGCTGCCCCCGCTCCACCCGGTGCGGGAGGCCGTGGCGGCGGGCCTGCTCGACGAGCGGACGGCACGCCAGACGCGGATGGAGAGCGTCGCCGTGTCGCAGGGCGCGGCGGGACCGGAGCTCGCTGCCGAGGCCGGGCGCGCGGCGCTCGCGCACGCCGGGCTCGGTGCCGTCGACCTCGATCTGCTGCTGCACGCGAGTGTGCACTACCAGGGCCACGACCTGTGGCCCCCCGCCTCGTACGTGCAGCGGGCGGTCCGCGCCGACGCCTGCCCCGCGATGGAGATCCGGCAGATGTCCAACGGGGGGATGGCCGCGCTGGAGCTGGCCGCCGGCTTCCTGCTCGGCGGCGGTGACCGGTCCGCCGCGCTGCTCACCGCGGGCGACCGGTTCTGCGCCCCGGCCTTCGACCGCTGGCGCTCCGACCCCGGCACGCTCTACGGCGACGCCGGCGCCGCCCTCGTCCTGTCCCGCCGTTCCGGATTCGCCCGGCTGCTGAGCCTGGCCACGGTCTCCGACCCGGAACTGGAAGGCATGCACCGGGGCGACGATTCCTTCGGCGTCGCCCCGTTCGACCGGCGCCCCGTGGTCGACCTGGAGGCGCTCAAGCGCGCCTACGTCACCCGCAACGGCATGTCGTTCTGCGTGATCCGGGTCTCCGCGGGACAGCGCGCCGCGCTGAAGAACGCCCTCGCACAGGCCGACGTGGAGCTGGAGCAGATCGACCTGTTCGTCCTGCCCCACCTCGGGCGACGGCGGCTCGACGCGGCCTTCTTCCAGCCGTTCGGCATTCCCTTGGAGCGCACCGTCCTCGACTGGGCCGGCACGGTCGGACACCTCGGCGCCGCCGACCAGTTCGCCGCGCTCGCCCACCTGGCCGCCGAGGGCCGGCTGACCCCCGGGCAACTGGTCCTGCTCGTCGGCGTGGGAGCCGGGTTCACCTGGTCCTGTGCCGTCCTGCGGATCGTCGACACCCCGCCCGCACCGGCCGCTCCCGAGGCCTGAGTCCCCTCCTCCCCCACTGCGTCCCACCCTGCCCTCATGCCACCTCCCCCCACGCCGCAGCCGCGGCCGGCCCGACGACGCGCGCCTCCGCGCGCCCGCACCAGCGGAAGGACTGAGCAACATGAGACGGATCCAGCACCGAACGGCGGTGCGCCGATGACCCGCCGCGTGGTGATCACCGGCATGGGAGCGGTCGCGCCGGGCGGCGTGGGCCTGAAGGCCTACTGGGAACTGCTGACCGCGGGCCGCTCCGCGACCCGCACCATCACCCACTTCGACGCGTCGCCGTTCCGTTCCCGCGTCGCCGCCGAGGTCGACTTCGACCCGCGCGCGGCGGGACTCGGCCCGCAGGAGATCCGACGGCTGGACCGCGCCGCGCAGTTCGCGGTCGTCAGCGCCCGCGAGGCGCTCCAGGACAGCGGTCTCGACCCGGCCGCGTACCCCGATCCCGGACGGATCGGCACCACGCTGGGCAGCGCGGTGGGCTGCACCACCAGCCTGGAACGCGAGTACGTCGTCGTCAGCGACGGCGGGCGCACCTGGGAAGTCGACCACGAGTACGCCGTACCGGCCCTCTACCGGCACTTCGTGCCCAGTTCGATGGCGGCCGAGGTGGCCTGGCAGGCCGGTGCCGAGGGTCCCGCCGCCGTCGTCTCCACCGGCTGCACCTCCGGCCTGGACGCCCTCGGCCACGCGGCGGAACTCGTCCGGGAGGGTTCCGTGGACGTGATGATCGCCGGTGCGACGGAGGCGCCGATCTCCCCCATCACCGCCGCCTGCTTCGACGCCATCCACGCCACCACCCCGCGCAACGACGACCCGGAGCACGCCTCCCGGCCGTTCGACCGCACCCGCAACGGACTGGTGCTCGGGGAGGGCGCGGCCGTACTCGTCCTGGAGGAGCTGGAGAGCGCGCGCCGCCGCGGCGCGCACGTGTACGCCGAGATCGCCGGGTACGCCTCGCGCTGCAACGCCTATCACATGACGGGCCTGAAGCCGGACGGCGTGGAGATGGCGGAGGCCATCGACCGTGCCCTCCAGGAGGCACGGCTCGCACCCGAGGACGTCGACTACGTCAACGCGCACGGCTCCAGCACCAAGATGAACGACCGGCACGAGACGGCCGCGTTCAAGCGGAGCCTCGGGGCGCACGCCCACGACGTGCCGGTCAGCTCCGTCAAGTCGATGATCGGGCACTCGCTGGGCGCGATCGGCGCCCTTGAGATCGCGGCCTGCGCGCTCGCCATCGAGCACGACGTCGTCCCGCCCACCGCCAACCTGCACGAACCCGACCCGGACTGCGACCTCGACTACGTACCGCTGACCGCGCGGGACCACGACACCGACGTGGTGCTCAGCGTGGGCAGCGGGTTCGGCGGGTTCCAGACGGCGATGGTGCTCGCCGCACCGGACAGGAGGCAGCCGTGAGAGCCGTCGTGACCGGGCTCGGTGTCGCCGCGCCGAGCGGCCTCGGCACCGGGGCCCACTGGAAGGCCGCGCTCGACGGGCGCGGCGGAATCGGCCCGGTGACCCGCTTCACCGCGGACTCGTACCCCACCCGGGTCGCCGGCCAGGTCGACGGGTTCGAGCCCGCCGAGCACCTGCCCAGCCGGCTGCTGCCCCAGACGGACCACATGACACGGCTCGCGCTGGTGGCCGCGGACGAGGCCCTCGGCGACGCGGGCGTGGACACCGCCTCGCAGGACGCGTACGGCATGGGTGTGGTCACCGCGGCCTCAGGCGGTGGCGTGGAGTTCGGCCACCGCGAGCTGCAGAACCTGTGGAACCGGGGCAAGGAGTACGTCAGCGCCTACCAGTCCTTCGCCTGGTTCTACGCCGTCAATACCGGCCAGATCTCCATCCGGCACGGGCTGCGCGGCCCCAGCGGGGTGCTGGTGACCGAGCAGGCCGGCGGTCTGGACACCCTGGGGCAGGCCCGGCGGCATCTGCGCCGCGGGACACCGCTGGTCGTCGCCGGCGGGGTCGACGGGGCGCTGTGCCCCTGGGGCTGGGTGGCCCAGGTGTCCACCGGGCAGCTCAGCACGGTGGACGACCCCGGCCGGGCGTACCTGCCGTTCGCGCCCGGCGCACCGGGTTACGTGCCCGGCGAGGGCGGTGCCCTGCTGGTCGTCGAGGACGCCGAGGCGGCCCGCGCCCGCGGGGTGCACCGGGTGTACGGGGAGATCGCCGGGTACGCGGCCACGCTGGACCCGCGTCCGGGTTCCGGGCGGCCTCTCGGGCTGGAGCGCGCGATCCGCACCGCCCTGGCAGACGCGGGTGTCGCACCGGGTGACGTGGACGTGGTGTTCGCCGATGCGTCCGGGGTCGTCGGGCGGGACCGCGCCGAGGCCGCCGCGCTGGCCGCCGTGTTCGGGCCGGGCGGCGTACCGGTCACCGCGCCGAAGGCGGGCACCGGCCGGCTCTTCGCCGGTGGCGGGGCGCTGGACGCGGCGACCGCGCTGCTCGCCCTGCGCGACGGGGTGGTCCCGCCGACGCCCAACGTGTCGCGGGCCGACCCCGATTACGGCCTCGACCTGGTCACGGGCGCCGCCCGGGAGCTGCCGCTGCGCACGGCGCTGGTGCTGGCCCGCGGCGACGGCGGCTTCAACAGCGCCGTGGTGCTGTGCGGGGGCGGGGCACGATGAGCGCCCTCGCGGAAGCCGACGCGGGAGCGGGAGGCGGCGCCGTGCCTTCGGTGGCCGTCCTGCTGCCGGGCCAGGGCTCGCAGTACCCGGGCATGCTGCGCGGGCTGTACGGGACCGAGCCGGTGTTCACCCGGACCCTGGACGAGGTGTTCGAGCTGCTCGGCGAGGAGGGCGCGCGGACCAGGGACGACTGGCTGGGCGACACCCCGGCCGTCCCGCTGGACGACGTGCGCCGGGCCCAGCCCCTGCTGTTCGGGCTGGACGTGGCGCTGGGCACGCTGCTCACCTCGTGGGGGGTGCGGCCCGCCGCCTATCTCGGGCACAGCGCCGGTGAGTACGCGGCCGCCGTGCTCGCCGGGATCATGAGCCTGGACGACGCCGTGGACGTGCTGGCCGCGCGGGTGGAGTCCCTGGCCGGGGCCCCGCCCGGCGGCATGGTCGCGGTGGCGGCGAGCGCGGCCCAGGTCGCGCCCCGGCTCACCGCGCAGGTCGTGGTGGCCGCCGTGAACGCGCCGTCCCAGGTGATGCTGGCCGGTCCCGACCCGGACCTCGGCGAGGTCACCGCGGCGCTCACCGAGGACGGGACGCCGTGGATGCCGGCCAAGGCCACCACCGGGTTCCACAGCCCCTCGGTGGCGGGTGCCTGCGCGGCGACCGTACCCGCCTACCGGCGGATATCCCTGCGTGCGCCGCACACCCCGGTGGTGTCCGGGTACACGGGGCGGGAGCTGGCCGAGCCCCTCGTGTGCGAACCGCGGTTCTGGGCCATGCAGCCCTCCCGGCCCGTGCACTTCGGCGCGGCACTCGGTCATCTCCTGGGGCCGCGGGGGCCGTTGGGAGACGGACCGTTCGTGCTGGTGGAGGCCGGGCCGGGGCAGGGCCTGTCGACCGTCGCGCGCCGCCATCCCGCCGTCGCCCGGGGCGCCGGCACGGTCGTCCCGCTCTCCCCGGCGCGGGCGGGAGCGGAACGCGACCGCGCCCAGCTGGCCGAGGCCGTCCGCCGGCTGCGGCCGGCCGCCGCCCCCGCCCTCCTTCCGGCCGCCTCCGCCCGCCCCGCCCGCCCCGTTGCTTCCACCCCCGTTCGAGGAGAGGACCCGTCATGGACACCAGCCGACGCCGTGCGGCACTGATCACCGGCAGCACCAGCGGAATCGGCCTGGCCTGCGCCGAGCTGCTGGCCGAGCAGGGACACGCGGTGTTCCTGTGCGCCCGCGGCCAGGAGGACGTGGACACGGCCGTGGAGAAGCTGCGCGCCGACGGCCACGAGGCCGCGGGCGCGCGGGCGGACGTGACCTCGAAGCAGGACGTCAAGGACCTGGTGCGGGCCGCCGTCGACCGGTTCGGCCCGCTGCACGTCCTGGTGAACAACGCCGGCCGCGGCGGGGGCGGCGTCACGTCCGAGCTGTCCGACGCGCTGTGGGAGGACGTCATCGAGACCAACCTGAACGCCGTCTTCCGGGTCACCCGCGAGGTGCTCACCAGCGGTGGCATGCTCGACCGCGGGGCCGGTCGCGTGGTCAGCATCGCCTCCACCGGCGGCAAGCAGGGCGTGGTGCTCGCGGCCCCCTACTCGGCGTCGAAGCACGCCGTCGTCGGCTTCACCAAGGCCCTCGGACTCGAACTCGCCCAGGCCCGCTCGGGCATCACCGTGAACGCGGTCTGCCCGGGGTACGTGGAGACGCCGATGGCGGACCGGGTGCGCCGCGGGTACGCGGAGCACTGGGGCACCACCGAGCAGGACGTCCTCCAGCGCTTCCAGGCGAAGATCCCGCTCGGCCGTTACTCCACCCCGCAGGAGGTCGCGGGCCTGGTCGGCTACCTCGCCTCGGACACCGCGGGCTCCATCACGGCGCAGGCCCTCAACGTCTGCGGCGGCCTCGGCAACTACTGAGCCCCGGGCGCCCGCCGCTTCCCCTCGTCGTTCTGCCCCTGGAAGGAAACACCCGTGCAAACGATCCATCACACCCGCCACGAAGTACTCACCAGTGCTCCGCCGGACCGCGTCTTCGCCCTGGTGGCCGACGTGACCGGCTGGCCCCAGGTGTTCGGCCCCACGGTGCACGCCGAGGTGTCCAAGGGGAAGGAGGGGGAACAGCTGCTGCGCATCTGGGCGTTCGCCAACGACGAGGTCCGGTCCTGGACCTCGCGCCGCACCCTGGACCGGTCCGCCGGAACGGTCGCCTTCCGCCAGGTGGTCTCCTCGCCGCCGGTCGCGGGGATGGGCGGCGAGTGGCGCGTCGAGGCCGTCGGCGACGCGACCCGGGTGGTGCTGCTGCACGACTACAGCGTCGTCGACGACGAGCCGGAGGCGGCGGCCTGGGTGGCCAGGGCGGTGGAGCACAACAGCGAGGCCGAGCTGGCCGCCCTGCGCGGCGCCGCCGAGACCGCCGTGCAGCGGCCGGAGCTGACGTTCTCCTTCAGCGACAGCGCGGAGATCCAGGGGTCCGCCGACGACGTGTACGCCTTCCTCGACCGCGCCGACGCCTGGCCGCAGCGGCTGCCGCACGTGGCCGCCGCGCGCTTCACCGAGGAGCCGGGCGGCATCCAGGTACTGGACATGGACACCCGCGGCCCGGACGGCTCGGTGCACAACACCCGCTCGGTGCGGGTGAGTTTCCCCGACCGGGGCCTGCTGGTCTACAAGCAGCTCAAGGTCCCGCCCGTCATGACCGGCCACACCGGCCGCTGGACGGTCGAGCAGCACGGCGACACCGTCACCGCCACCTCCTGGCACACCGTGAGCCTGGACCCGGCCGGAGTCCGGGAGCAGCTCGGGGCGGACACGACCACGGCCCAGGCGAGGACGCTGGTGCGCCACGCCCTCGGCACCAACAGCTCCACGACGCTCAGGTACGCGAAGGAGTACGCCGAGCAGCGTCGCGGCTGAACAGCGAACACTACGGAAGGATCGTCATGGAACACCTGACCCTGAACCAGCTGCTGGACATCCTGCGCGACTGCGCGGGCGAGGAGGAGGGCGTGGACCTGACCGGGGACGTGCTGCACACGCCCTTCACGGACCTCGGCTACGACTCGCTGGCCCTGCTCCAGGCCACCGGGCGCATCGAGCGCGACCTGGGTGCGGCGCTGCCCGACGACGTCGTCGCCGAGGCGGAGACGCCGTACCAGTTGCTGGCCGTCGTCAACGCGACGCGCCCCGTGCAGGCCGCCGCCTGACCCGGCCCCCCATGCCGCCGCCCGCCCACCGTTCGGATTCGGATGGGCGGGCGGCGGCATGCGGCTTGTGGCGTGTGCGGCCGGTGCGGCCTGCGGACGTGATCGTGCCCCGGTCGCGGGGGACGTCGACCGGGGCACGGGCTGGGGGCGTACGACCAGGGGCGGGCCCGTCTAACGGGCGGCCGGTGGCAGGTCGTCGCGGTCCACGTGGCGGGACAGGATGCGCAGCCGGCCGTCCTCACGGGTGAGGACGTCCTCGCACACGGTGCTGGCCAGCAGCGTGGGACCACCGTCGTCGGCGCCCCGGCGGGTGGAGACCACCAGGACGTACGCACGGGCGAGCAGCAGGCCGTCCGGGCGCTGCTCCACGGTGAGTTGGGTGAGCATGTGGCGGTGCACGTCGCCCCGGGCGGCACGGTCCGCGAACATGCGGGTCACGGCCGCCTCGATGACCTGCCGGCCGGTCACCGGCTCCGGGCGGGCGTTGGAGCTGAAGGTGCCCTCGCGGGCGAACCCGGCGGCCCAGGCGACCGGGTCGCCGCCGTCCCCGGCCTGGAAGTGGCGGGCGTAGAACTCCTCCACCTCGTGGCGGAGTCGCGGGTCGGTGCCCGGCGTGACGACCTCCGGCTGTGCGGTCGGCATGGCGGTTCCTCCGATCGGTGGGGCGGACGGCGGTCACGCGTGCCGCGCCGCCGGTACGACGGTCGCGGTGCGGGCTCGAGGGCGGCTAGGCCCGCGCTGAAGACCGCCAGGGGTTCACGACTGCTCCAGGGAGGTACGAGGGGCGCTGCCGAGGATGGCCGGAACACCACCACCGCGACACCCACCGCCGCCGCACCGGCGCCCCCTCTCGCCCGCGAGGAGCAACCCATGGCACTGATCGACCTGTCGTCCCCCGTGGACAGCACGTTCTGGGAGCCGGACCCGGTGACCCACACCGTCATGTCGGCGCAGGAGGGCGCCCGGCACATGGCCGACGGCATGCGCCGGGCGTTCGGCGTGGACTTCCACACCTCCGTGCTGCCCGACGGCGAGTTCCTGACCAACGACTTCCTGACCCTGACGGCGCACACCGGCACCCACGTGGACGCGCCCGCCCACTACGGCTCCCGCGGGCCGGGCGGCGCCGAGCCGCGCACCATCGACCAGATGCCGCTGGACTGGTTCCACCGGCCGGCGTTCACCCTCGACCTGCGCGACGCCGGGACCGGCACCGTCGACGCCGCGTTCCTGGAGAAGGCGATCGCGGCCACCGGTTACGTGCCGCAGCCGCTGGACATCGTCCTGCTCGACACGGGCGCCGCCGAACGGGTCGGCACGCAGAGCTACTTCACGGACTTCACCGGGCTCGACGGCTCGGCCGTGCGCCTCCTGCTCGACCTGGGCATCCGGGTCATCGGCACCGACGCGTTCAGTCTGGACGCCCCCTTCGGCCACATCATCCGGACCTTCCAGGAGACCGGTGACCCGGGCGTGCTGTGGCCGGCGCACTTCGCGGGGCGGGAGACCGAGTACTGCCAGATCGAGCGGCTGGCGGGGATCGAGGCGCTGCCGCGGCCCTTCGGCTTCACCGTCAGCTGCTTCCCCGTCAAGATCGCGCGGGCCGGAGCGGGCTGGACCCGGGCGGTGGCGCACGTGCCGGAGGCGTGAGCGGGCGTCCGCGTGCCGCGGGGCGGGTCTCCGGTGAGGAGGCCCGCCCCGCGGCACGTGTGCGCGTACCTGCGCGTAAGCCGGTCAGTCGAGCGGCGGCAGGTCGTCGCGCTGCACGGCCCGGCGCCGTACCTGCCAGCCGCCGTCCGCGGCGACCACCTCGTCCGAGCAGACCGTGCTGAGGTACGCCTGCGGGCCGCCCCCGCGCGGCGTCTCGACGAGCAGGACGTAGCTGCGGGTCGCCAGCGCCCCGTCCGGCAGGTCGTCGACCGTCATCGAGGTGAGCAGGTGCCGGCGTACGACACCGCGGGCGGCGCGCGCGGCGCCGAACCGGCGGGTCGACTCCCGGACGGTCTCCCGGCCCCGGACGGGGGCGGGCAGGGCGTTGCTGACGAAGACCGTGTCCTCGGTGAACGTCCGCGCGTAGGCGTCCGCGTCGTCCGCGTCGGCGGCGTGCATCTGACGGGCGTAGAAGTCCAGCAGGGAGCGGTACCGCTGTGCCGCGGTGGTGTGTTCGGGGGTGATGGTGTCCCGGGTGATGGTGTCAGGGGTGATGGTCATGTCGGCTCCTGGCGTGGACGTGGGCGTGGGCGTGGATGCGGAGTTCGGCAGGCTGGCGCCGGCCGCTCGGCACGGACTCGGGCGGCTCTCGTTCAGGGGTGCTCGATCGGGCCTCCAGCCTGGCCGCGCAGGGTGCGGCCACGCGCGTCCCGATGGGGGTCCGCGCACGCGAGAAGGGACGGAACACCGTGACCACAGCCCCCACCCAGGCCGCCGGAAGCGGGCGGCCGGTCCTGCTGGACGCGCTCCCCCGGGCGGCGGCCCGCCGCGCCGGTGACCGGGTCGCGATCCGCGCCGCCGACGGCACGGAGCTGACGTACGCCGGTCTCGACGCCTGGATCGAGGCGACCGCCGCCGTCCTGCGTGCCCGGCTCGGCACCGACCGGCGCCGGGTCGTGGCCGTCTCCTCCGTTCTCGGGCCGGACTTCCCCGCGGTGTACTACGCGGTGGTGCGCAGCGGTCACGTGGTGGCCCCGGTCAACCCGCTGCTGCCGCCGCCCCTGTGGCAGGGGTTGCTCGCGTCGGTCGGCGCCGGTGCGGCGGTGCTGGGCGGGGAGGTGCGGGCACGGGTGGCGCGGGCGCTGGACGGGGTCGCGACGCTGGAGCACGTGCTGACCTTCGAGGAGCTGCCGGCGGCGGACGGGCCCGCGCCGGACGCCGGGCCGGCCGGCGGTGGGCGTACCGGTGCCGAGGACGACGTCGCGGCGCTCATGTTCACCAGCGGCAGCACGGGGCGGCCCAAGGCGGTCGCGCTGACCCACCGCAATCTGGTGACGGGCGCCGGCCAGATCGGTGCCGCCCACGGCGTCGGCGCGGACTCCGTGGTGCTCAACGGGCTGCCGATCTACCACCCCATGCATCTGAACGCCGCGGTGCGGGCCGGGGCCACCCAGGTACTGGCGGGCGGCCCCGACCCAGTCGACGCCGTGCGCGCCGGGGCCGCCGCCGAGGCCACGCACTTCTACGCGCTGCCGTTCCAGCTGGCCCGCCTGTCCGCCGACCCGCGTCTCGACACGCTGGTCCTGCCGCGGGCGCGGCTGATCGGGACCGGGGGGCTGCCGCTGCCGCCGTCGGCCGTCCGGCGGCTGACCGAACGCCTCGGCGTTCCCCTGGTCCAGGGATACGGACTGACCGAGACGGCGGGGCTCGCCCACTCCGCGGGCGCCGGGGGCGCGCCCGCCGGTTCGGTGGGCCCGGCGCTGCCCGGGGCCAGGACCCGGGTGGTCGGCCTCGCCGACGGGCGGCCGCTGGGGCCCGGGGAGGTCGGCGCGATCGAGGTGGCGGGTCCGCACGTCGCGGCCGGATACGCCCGGGCGGACGCGGCCGGCGGGCTGGCCGTCGTCCCGCTCGCCGACGCGGACGGCTGGCTCGCCACGGGCGACGCCGGACGGCTCGACGCGGACGGCACGCTGTTCGTCCTGGACCGGGTCTGCGACCTGTACCGGCACGGCGGCGAACTCGTCTCCCCCGGGCGCGTCGAGCGGCGCGTGGGCGCCCACCCGGACGTACGGGAGTGCGCGGTGCTGGGCATACCGGCCGAGGGTGCCGCGGACGGGGAGGCGCTGACGGTGGCGTTCGTCGTCACGCGCCCCGGCGGTCCCGGGGTGGAGGACCTGGTGGACGAGCTGGACCGGGGCCGCCCGGCCGCCGAGCGCGTGCACCGCGCCGAGCACCTGGAGGCCCTGCCACGGCTGCCCAACGGCAAGGTGGACCGGGCCGCACTCCGCGCCCTCGTCCCGGCCCCGGCGGCAGCGACGGCCCCGTGACCGCACCGCACACCCCCGACCCCGGAACCGGTGATCCCGTGACCGCACCCCACCCCGGGCCGCGAACGCCCGTGCTCGAGCAACGCCCTCTCGGCGCCGCCTGCGACCGGCCCGGCGGGTACCGGCACCGGCTCGTCGATCCGCTGCCCAGTCCGCTGGACGTCGCGGCCGCCATGGCGCGGGGCGCGCTGCGGCCGGACCGGAGCGAGGCGCACCGCATCCCGGTGCACGCGGGGCCGGCGTCCTTGGGCGGGACGGCGGGCGCCTCGGTGACCTGGGTGGGGCACGCCACCTTCGTGGTGCGCCTGGGGGGACTCACCGTGCTCACCGACCCCGTGTGGTCGCCGCGCATTCCCGGCGCGGGCGCGCGGTTGACGCCGCCGGGCGTGGCCTGGGAGGAGCTGCCCCGGGTGGACGCGGTCGTGGTGAGCCACAACCACTACGACCACCTGGACGCGGCGACCGTACGGCGGCTGCCGCGCACCACGCCCGTGTTCGTGCCGGCGGGGCTGGGCCGCTGGTTCCGGGTGCGCGGCTTCGTCCGGGTCACGGAGCTGGACTGGTGGCAGGAGGCGGTGCTGGACGGCGTGCGGCTGGCCTGCGTGCCGGCCAGGCACTGGAGCCGGCGCGGGCCGTTCGACCTGTGCCGGAGCCTGTGGGGCGGCTGGGTGCTCACGGCGGGACGGACCCGGGTGTACTTCGCGGGGGACACCGCGTACGGACCGCACTTCGCGCGGATCGGCGCGGTCTTCCCGACGATCTCCCTGGCCCTGATGCCGGTCGGCGCCTACGCGCCGCGCGCGCTGCTCTCCCACGCGCACGTCAGTCCGGAGGAGGCCGTGCGCGGTTGCGCCGACACCGGGGCGGCGCGCATGGCGACGATGCACTGGGGCACCTTCGCGCTCTCCGGCGAGCCCCTGACGGAGCCCGTGGAACGCGCCCGCGCCGCCTGGTCGGAGGCCGGACGTGCCGCGGAGGACCTGTGGACCCCGGCGGTCGGCGAGCACCGCGAGCTGCCGGACGAACCGGATGCGTCGGACGGACCGGCGCGTCCCGTGCCCTGAGCCGGGGTCCTCGACCGGGGCGTCACGCCGTCACCCCGCCCGTTGCCAGGAGGCCGTCGGCACCTCGGGCGGGCTCCAGCGTGCCCGGCGGGCGCGGCGGTGGGCTGTGGTCCCGGACCGGGGGGCACGGCGGGGCAGGACCGCCAGGATCGCCGCGGTGACCGCGGCGATCTCGTCCGGGGTGGGGTCGCCGTGGAAGACCAGCAGCGGCTTCGGGGGCTGCGCGACGGCCGACGCGTCGGCGACCGCGACGGCCGGGGGGAGGGGGAAGGGCGCCCGCGTCTGCGCAGGCGTGGAAGGGGTCGTCCGTGAGGTCATTGTGGTTGGTTCCCATGCTTGCGGGCCGGACCCGCACGGTGCTTGGCGCGCAGCATGGCCAGCGCGTCGATGAGCACCCTGCGGGTGTCGGCGGGGTCGATGACGTCGTCCACGAGGCCGCGTTCGGCGGCGTAGTAGGGGTGCATGAGTTCGGTGCGGTACTCCTCGACCAGCTGTGCCCGGGTCGCCTCCGGGTCCTCGGCGGCGGCGATCCGCCTGCGGAAGACCACGCCTGCGGCGCCCTCCGCGCCCATGACCGCGATCTCGTTGCCGGGCCAGGCGAAGGACAGGTCGCAGCCGATGGAGCGGGAGTCGAGCACGATGTACGCGCCGCCGTACGCCTTGCGCAGGATCACCTGGACGCGGGGCACGGTGGCGTCGCAGTAGGCGTACAGCAGCTTCGCGCCGTGCCGGATGATGCCGCCGTGCTCCTGGTCCACGCCCGGCAGGAAGCCCGGTACGTCCACGAGCGTGACCAGCGGGATGCTGAACGCGTCGCAGAACTGCACGAAGCGGGCCGCTTTCTGGGAGGCGTCGATGTCCAGGACGCCGGCGGACACCGAGGGCTGGTTGGCCACGAGGCCCACGGTCTGGCCGCCGAGGCGGGCCAGCGCGCACACGACGTTCGGCGCCCACTGTTCGTGCACCTCGGTGAAGTCGCCGTCGTCGACGATCTCCGCGATGACGGGACGGATGTCGTAACTGCGGCGGGCTTCGGCCGGGACCAGGTCGAGCAGAGCCTCGCAGCGCCGGTCCACCGGGTCGTCGGGCTCCGTCTCGGGGGGCAGTTCGCGGTTGTTGGACGGCAGTAGGGTCAGCAGGTGGCGCACCTCCGCCAGGCAGCTCTCCTCGTCGTCGTGGACGAAGGCGGCGACCCCGGAGCGTGCGGCGTGCACCTCGGCGCCGCCCAGTTCCTCGTGGGTGACCTCTTCCCCGGTCACGGCCCGCACCACGTCCGGGCCGGTCACGAACATCTGGGAGGTGGAGCGCACCATGAACACGAAGTCGGTGAGCGAGGGCGAGTAGGCGGCACCGCCGGCGCACGGGCCGAGCATGACGCTGATCTGGGGGACGACACCGGAGGCGCGGACGTTGCGCCGGAAGATCCCGCCGTACCCGGCGAGCGCGGAGATGCCCTCCTGGATGCGGGCGCCGGCACCGTCGTTGAGGCTCACCAGCGGGGCGCCGGCCGTTTCGGCCAGGTCCATCACCTTGTGGATCTTCTGGGCGTGGGCCTCGCCGAGGGCGCCGCCGAAGATCCGGAAGTCGTGGGCGTACGCGAAGACCCGCCGGCCCTCCACCAGACCCCAGCCGGTGACCACGCCGTCGGTGTACGGCCTGCGGTCCTCCAGTCCGAAGCCGGTGGCCCGGTGCCGGCGCAGGGTCTCGATCTCGCGGAACGTCCCCTCGTCGAAGAGCAGTTCCAGCCGCTCCCGAACGGTGAGCCGCCCCCGCCGGTGCTGCGCCTCGGTCGCCGCCTCGCCGGGACCCGCGACGGCGAGCTCTCGCAACTCGGCTAGCCTGCCGGTGAGTTCACGCAGGTGCGGTGCCTCCTGCCCGACACCGGCGGACGCGGACCGGCGCGGCCCGACCACCACGGGGCCCGGCGCGGACACCGCTGAAACCACGGGGCCGGGCACGGGCGCCACGCCCCCCGCAACACCGGACACAGCCACCGCCACCGCACCCGCCACAGGACCGGACGCGGAGGCCGGCAGAACCGCGGAACCGGGCACGGGCGTCATGACCGTCCCGGGACCGGGGGCAGACGCCACGACCGCCGCAGGACCGGGCACAGGCGCCGGCAGCGCCACGGAACCGGGCACGGGTGCCACATCCGCCCCAGGACCGGACACAGACGCCGGCGGAGCCGTGGGACCGGGCGCGGGTGTCGTGACGGGCGTGGGGACGGCGGCAGGTGCCGCGATCGCTGTGGGGACGGGTGCGGGCGTCGGGGGTGGCGCGGGGGCGGGTGTGGTTCGTTTCGCCTCGTTGGTGCTCATGTCGCCCGCTCACCTTCCTGTTCCTGTCGGCGGCTCGCCGCGGGCCTTCCGCGGTACCGGCCCGGCCGGTCTCCCGGCGGGTACGTCACGTGCGGGGGGCCGGTGTACCGCGCGCCCGCCGCGTACTCCTCCAGCGGGCCGACCAGCGCGTCCGGCGGCTCCAGCGCCGCGATCCCGGCCCGGATCCGTTCCGCGGCGGCCAGGGCCCGGCCGCCGTACAGCAGTTCGGCCAGCCGCCGCCGCAGCCGCAGCGCGTCCGCCAGGTCCGCCGCGTCCTCGGCGTCGGCCGCCGCGAGGCGCTGTCCGGCGCCGATCCGGTACAGCCGGTCGCCGGGCGGGCGGACGCCGGTGAGCACGAGTTGCGGGACTCCGCGGGCCGCGGCGGCCAGGGTGACGTCCGGCCCGCCCTCGTGGACGACGCCCGCGCTGGTGGCCAGCACCGGGCCGGTCAGGAGGGGGTCGGCGAACCGCACGGGCCCCTCGAAGGCGTCCCGGTAGGCGTACCGCGTACGGGGGCCGACCACGACCACCAGCTCCGCGTCGAGCCCGTGCACCGCGCGGGCGACCCGGCGTACCCGGCCGACCGGCCAGGTGTCGTGCCCCGCGCCGGGGCGCAGACACACCCGCAGGCGGGCGGGGGGTGTCCGGAGCCAGCGGGGCGCGGGAGGCGCCGTGGCCGGTTCCTCGTGCCGCACCGACCACGCTCCGGCCTCGGCGCCGGTACGCAGCGCGGGCGGGCAGGGGTCGACGCACCACGGTGCGGCGTCGCCGTCCCGCCGGGGGACGGCGACGCGGTGGTCCAGGGCCGTCCAGTGCACCACCGGGCCGTCCTGCGGCCAGGGGGCCGGTCCGTCCCCGTCCTGCGCGCGCACCACCAGATGCGGGCGCCAGCCGGGTTCGGGCGGCCGCACGGACAGCCCGGTGCGGAGCAGGTAGCCGTCCGGCCGCACCGGCGCCGCGATCCGCACCTCGTGCCCGGCGGCCACGCAGGCCAGGGCGGTCGGCGCCATCGGGGCCAGGTGCGGCAGGGAGCGCCGTGCGGCGAACAGCACACGCATGTCTCCCCCTCGCAGCAAGGGGCCGAGCGCTCTCACCGCGCAGGGCCGGCACCGCTCAGCACACACGGGGCCGCTGGAGGGACGTTAGGGAGGCGCTGGAGACCCTCCCCGGAACGGGGGTGGGACGAAGGGCCGGGCAGACGCCCGCGACGCCGCGACGCCGGGACGGCGGGCGGGCAGCCGGGACGGTGCACGGGCGCCCGCCCCGCCGGGCGACGGGACGGGCCCGGACAGGACCGGTGTACGAAGCGGACGGTCGGCCCCGTGGGCGTGCCGGGCGGGGCGCTCAGGCCGGGGAGGCCGTCGCCGCGCGGGGGCGCACGCCGGCCGCCAGGCGGCGCAGTTCCAGCGAGGGCAGCAGGCCGTACTGCTCGTCGAGACGCCGGCACAGGGCGTCGTAGACGGTGAGGGCGTCCTCGGGGCGGCCGGACCGGTCCAGCGCCGCCATGTACAGCGCCTGAAGGGCCTCGTCGTGCGGGTGGAGCGCGGTGAGCGAGGCCAGTTCGGGCAGCAGCCGCTCGTGCGCGCCCAGGCGCAGCTCCGCGGCGATGCGGCGTTCCAGGACACCGGTCCGGCTCTGGCGCAGCCGCATGGCCTCCAGGCCCAGCACGGCACCGGTGCACACGTCGGCGAAGGCGTCGCCGTGCCACAGTTCGAGCGCCGTGCGGAACAGCCGGGCCCCGCGGGCGTCGTCGCCCCGCTCCACCGCGGTCTGCGCCTCGGCGCACAGCCGGTCGTAGACGTGCGCGTCGACGGCGTCGGGTCCGGTCAGCAGCGCGTAGCCGCCGGGCCGGGTCACCAGCACCTCACGGGCGGCGGCCGGGTCGCCCAGGGCCTGGCCGATGAACGTACGCAGCTGCAGGACGTACGTCTGCACGCTGATGTGGGCCTTCGGGGAGGCGGCGGCGCCCCAGACCTCCTCGATGACGGAGGGGACGGTGACGACCTGGCCGGCCTGGACCGCGAGCAGGGCGAGGATCTGGCGCGGCTTGGCCGCGGTGGGGACGATCGGGACACCGTCGATGGCGGCGGAGAACGGGCCCAGCACGGTGAGCTTCATGGGTGTCCCTCCCTGGACGGTCGCTCCGCGGACCGATGGTCCCCGGTTCAACCGACCGTCGCACGCGGCGCGCACGGCGGGCCAGTGAGCGGGAACCGGATCCCGGGTGAATCCCTCATGGCCGCGCCGTGAGGGATTCACCCGGGTGTGCTCACAGCCAGCCCGACGAGCGGGCGATGCGGATCGCGTCGACGCGGTTGCGGGCGCCGAGCTTGTAGACCACCGTCGTCAGGTAGTTGCGCACCGTGCCCACGGACAGGTGCAGGCTCCGCGCGATCTCGTCGACGTCGTCACCGGCCGCGGCGAGCCGGAGCACATCCGTCTCGCGCGGCGTGAGCGGGCACTCCGCGTGGTCGAGCGCGGCGAGCGTCAGCTGGGGGTCGAAGACCCGGTCGCCGCCGGCGACGGCGCGGATGGCGTCGGCCAGCCGGTCCGGTCCGGCGTCCTTGAGCATGAATCCCCGGACGTCGGCGTCCAGGGCGCGGCGCAGATGGTTGGGACGGCCGAGACTGGTGAGGATCAGCACCCGGGTGTCCAGTCCGCGGTCGTGCATCTCCTGGGCCGCGGAAAGGCCGTCCAGGACGGGGAGTTCGATGTCCAGGACGGCCACGTCCGGCTTGAGGTCCGCCACCCGGCTGACTATCTCGGCGCCCGACTCCAGTTCGGCGACGACCTCGATGTCGGGCTGCATGGAGATCAGTTCCACCAGGGCCCGTCTCAGCATGCGCATGTCTTCCGCAATCAGGATCCTGACCACGACTTCGCTCTCACCCCCTCCACGGCCGTCCGCGCCCCCGCACGGAGTTGGCCGGAAACCACACTACGTGCCGGAGCCGGTGACGAGAGTGACTCGTGAGCCGTCGGGTTGCGCGAATTACCGCGATTTTGAACAGTAGGCGGGACGTACCGGGCCGAGTGGAACATTTGCCGGAGCCCGGCCGCCGGCTACAGGAACATCGGCACCGGGTTGAGCCGCTCGTACGGCGTCGGTTCGGCGAGCCGGCCGAGTGCGACGGGCACGTCGTAGAGCCGGCCGGGCGCGAACCTGGCCCAGAAGTGACGCATGCCCGGCACGATCGTCTTGACCACGGGGAGGCCGACGTCCGGCCGGGTCTGGTCGAGGACGAGGAGTTCCATGCCCCGCTCGGCGACGGCCGCGCGGATGGCCGTGACGTCGTCCAGCAGGTCGGCGCGCGGCGTGTAGCGGTAGTCGGAGCGGGTCCGCGGCGCGGCGGCGGGGTCCGGCAGCAGATAGGGGTGCCCGGCCACGGTCGCGGTGCCCCACCAGTGCGTCAGCCGCTCGTCCGGGCACCCGTAGCCCGTTCCGCCGGGCCCCGCGCTCACGACGGCCGGCATCATCTGGTTCATCTCGGCCAGCGCGCGGCACAGGGCCACGGACGGGTCGAAGTGGGCGCCGAAGCCGAAGAGGATGTCCTCGGCGGCGCCGCCGGTGCGCCGGGTGATCGCGGCGAAGGCGGGGATGCCGAAGTCTGAGGTGACGTCGAGGGCCCACACCTCGCGTCCGAGCCCGGCGTGCACGGCGCGGATGCGGTCGATCCAGGGCTCCCGGAAGGAGTCGAGGTCCACGCCGGCCTGCCGGGTGCGGTTGTACCACCACAGGGCGACCGCGTCGCGCTCCACGAGTTCCAGGAAGCCCTGGACGACGGCGTCCTCCAGGCTAGTGCCGCCCGCGTTGCCGTTGGAGTCGGCCCGCACGGCGCCGAGCCCGGGGGTGCGCGGGGCGTCGTAGTACAGCAGGGCCGTGGGCAGCAGGCGGTGCTCGCCGCCGGTCAGGGACCACACCGGCGTCCAGTCGACGGGGGCGGACTCCTCGAACGGGGCGACGCCCTGACGGGGGTGGTGGAGCAGGCAGGCCGCGGGGTGCACGGCGCGGTCCGCCACCTGGTCCCAGCTCGCCCGCACGACGGATTCCCCGCCCTCGAAGGTGCCGGAGTGCCGTTCCAGGGACTCGCACAACGCGCCCACCCGGGCGTCGAGTTCGGTCATCCCCTTGCCGCCGCTCTCGCTGCGCAGCCGGGCGGCGGCGCCGGTGAGCCCGTGTGCGCCGTGTGCCTGGTTGTGTCCGGCGCGGAAGGAGTTGAACTCGGCGGGGCCGCGCGGGTCGCGTTCCACCGCCTTGACCACTCCGGTGATCGGGCTGATCAGGTGCTCGTAGGCGCGCAGGGTGCGTTCCGCGGAGACGGCCCGGTGTCCGTTGCCGGTGCGTTCGGCCTTCGGCCGGGAGACCGCCGCCACGGGGCGGAGAACCTGCCGGGACATCAGGGTGGGGTCGCCGCAGCCCGGGCACTGGGGGCGGGCGCGCAGCGGGTGCAGTCTGCTGGTGAACCCGATGGTGTCGAAGGTCAGCACGCCGTCCTGGCCCGGGTAGCGGTGACCGGCCAGCCACTTCAGGCCCTCGGCGACAGCCAGTTGGTGACCGATCAGCAGGCTCGCGGGGGTCTCGGCCGGCGGGTGCGGCACGGCGCGGCCGAGGCGGGCGCGCAGATGGGCCTCGGTGGTGCGATGGCCTGCCATCCGGTGGGCCAGGCACTGCCAGCAGGCCGACTCCCCGGGCCGGAAGACGGGGCCGACCCAGGGGGTGGTTCCGTGCGGCTTCGCCAGCAGCCACGGTGCGCCGGCCGCGCGCTGACGTTCGTCGACGGCGCGCAGTGCGGGGTCGAGGTAGTCGTCGCAGACCACCAGGGTCAGACCCGCGTCCGCCGGGTCGTCGGTCACCATGAGGCCGGAGGCGGCGCAGGTGCGGGCGGCGGCCAGGGCGTCGGCGCCGCCGAGCGCCTCGACCCGTACGGTGAGGCAGCTCAACGGCCCGGGGGCGCCGGCCAGTTCCCAGTAGGCCGCGGCGGCGCCGACGGCGGGGGCCGGCCCGGCGACGGCGTCCTGCCGGGGGGTGCCGGGGGCATCGGGGGTGCCGGGACCCGGTACGGCGGCCGGTCCGCGGGCGGGCGGGCCGGGGACGCCGCTGAGCAGTTCGGCCTCGCTCAGCCGGCCGATGGCCATCGCCACGTCCATCGCGGAACACCGGGGTGCCGCGTCGGCGACCAGGGTGCGGAAGTCCCTGGTGCCGTCGAGCAACGGCGCGACCACCTCCACCCGGTCGTCCTCGAAGGCGACGATGCCCCGTTCGGACACGACGTACGTGCCCTCGCCCGGGACGACCTCGGCCCGTACGTGTCTCCTGAACCCCACTCTCAACACTTCGCCCCCTGTTCGTCGTGCCCGTCGTCGTGCCCGTCGTCGTGCCCGTCGTCGTGCCCGTCGTCGTACCTGTCGTCGTGCCCGTCGTCGTGCGGTGCGGGGTCGGATCAGTGGGTCGTGGTGGCCGTCTCGGCGGTGGTGCCGTACTCCGTGTCGGCGATGCACAGCGTCAGCAGGCACACGCTCGCGTCCCCGAGTCCGGAGAAGTCCTCGCGTACGACGCCCTCCCCGGCCGGCCGCGGCAGGGCGGGAGTACGCGTGCCGGCGCCGACCGCGAGTCCGAACTCGGCGAGGACCGAGGACGGGGCGGCGGCGTAGCGCCGGGCGGTCGCCGGGTCGAGGAAGGCCTGGGTCATCAGCTCGGCGAACCTGATCTCGTCGTCGGGGGTGCCGAGGACCGAGTCGAGCCGGCGGTCGGCGAGGACGGACTGGTTCATGGTGACTCCCTTGGGTTCGCACGGCGCGCACGGCGCCGGATGTCGTCGGATGTCGTCGGTGCTACGGGTGACGTGCTGTGCGCTGATGACGTGCTGTGCGCTGATGACGTGCTGTGCGCCGATCACGTGCTGTGCGCCGCGTCCCGGATGTTTCACGCCAACGGGCCGTCGTGCCGCGGGCCGTTGGACCGAACGTCGTACGGGGGTTCCGACGACCGCGTCGGCGGCGCCGGGAGCCCTGGGCGCGGTGGCCGGAATTCTGCCCTCCGCGGCGGTGGGTGCCCGGGTGCCGGACTGTCCTTCGCGGTCGGTCCTGCCGGGGTGGTGCGCCTCTGTGCTGGGCATGAGTTAACGCAATCCCGCTGGCCCGGAGCCAGTTAACGCCTCACGTGTGAGGATGTGAATTCCTCACTGGTCGCCATATACCAGCGTCAACCCGGCCGCTGAAAAGGACCTTTCACGGAAAACCGGTCATCTCCCCGGAACCCTTGTGTGTCCCCTCCACAGGATGCTCACCTCCGTTATGATTCGGACGCCGGTTCGGGGGATCCAGGACGACTGGGGGTCGGGTGTCGCAGAAGGCAGAACGGAGAAGAAGGGTTCCGCCCAGGCGAACGAATTCCGCCACGCCGGATCTGGCGGCGGTCAGTTCCGCGGCTCCCAGTCCGGCCATCGCCTCGGTACTGGTCGTCGTGGTCTTCGCGGGCTACCTGCTCATGCAGCTGGTGAACGTGCTGGACTCCGCTCCCGGCGGCGCGGAACTCGTGACATGCGTCGGGGTCCCGCCGGCGCTCGCCGCCTTGCAGTACCTCCACTCCGCACCGCACATGGCGGCCTGGCGCGCCCAGTTGCTGCCGTGGAGCCTCGTGCTGCAGACGGTGCTGACCTTCGCTCCGCTGGTCGCCTTCGGCTGGCACTGGGGCGGTATGGCCGGGTTTCTCGCAGGATCGTTACTCCTTCTGCTGCCCCGCGTCACCGGCTGGGTGCTGTTCGGCCTCACCACGGGCGCCGTCGTGGTGATCTCGGCCCTGCAGTCGCTCAGCGTGGTCAATGTCGCGTACATGGGCGTGTCCACGGCGCTCACCGGGCTCGTCCTCTTCGCGGTCGCCAGGCTGGCCGCACTGGCTACCGCGATCCACGCGTCCCGTGACGAGCTGGCGCGCATGGCGGTCGCGAGGGAACGTCTGCGGTTCGCCCGCGACCTGCACGACCTGCTCGGCTACAGCCTCTCCTCCATCACGCTGAAGAACGAGCTGATCGCCCGGCTGATCGACAACAACCCGCAGCGGGCCCGCGAGGAGGTCGCCGAGGTGCTCACGATCTCCCGGCAGGCGCTGGCCGACGTGCGAGAAGTAGCGCGCGGTTACCGGGACATGTCGCTGCTGGTGGAGGCGGAGTCGGCCCGCTCCGTCCTGAAGGCGGCCGGTATCGACGCACGGATCGACGTGTCCGTCACCGGCCTGTCGTCCACGGCCAACACCATCCTGGCGACGGTGCTGCGCGAGGGCGTGACCAACATGCTGCGGCACAGCAAGTCCAGTACCTGCTCGATCACGACGTCGCTGGACGAGGAGGAGGAGTTCGTCGAACTGGAGATGGTCAACGACGGGGTCGGAAACGGCGGTTCGGTACCGAAGAGCACGGTGCCCAACGGCACGGGCCTCGGCAACCTGGCCGCCCGGGTGGCCACCGTCGGGGGCGGACTGCGGGTGGGGCCCGACCGCGACGACGAGGCGGACGTCTTCCGGCTGGTGGTCCGGGTACCTACGGACGCGGCGCAGGCGGGGGACGCGGCGGAGTCCCGCGACACCTCTCCCCGACTGACCGTCTGACCGACTGAGCGGCCTGACCGGCCTGACCTGTGCTGTCCGGCTGACGCTTACCCGTTCCGCCGGGCCGGCGTCCCGCTCAGCGCAGGTCCAGCTCCCGCCGCAGCCGCCGCTCCAACGAGGTGAGCGGGATGTCCCGCCGCAGCCGCTCGGGATGCCCCGGTCCGGGTCCCGTCAGCCTCCCGTGCGGTGCGGCGCCCGCGTACTCGCCCAGGAGCCGCCGCAACTGGTCCTCCGGGAGCGGCACCCAGCACGCGCCGGAGACGACCAGCAGCCGGTAGACGGCCGTCACGGCGTTCACCGACCGGCGCAGCACCGCACGGCCCCGTCTCGCACCCACCCGCGCCACGCCCCTCTCCTCCCGCCGGCCCGTTCCTGTTCCCGTTCCCGGCAGCGTCCCGCGGTGCGCTCACGTCCGGCTCGAACCCGGCTCGACACCGGGCGCCGTCCACTCCGCCTTCGGCTTCAGCGGCTCTCTAGCCGCTGCGCGGACACTCGTCCCGTTTCCCCAGGACTCGCGTGCCGTCGTGCCGCCGTGGGAGGAGTGAGTGATGTCCAGGCCCGTCACCGGTCACGTGGCGAGGGCCCGATGACAGACGACGGGCCCGTGTGGTGGGGAGGAGTACCGGAGCGGCCGCGACCGGGGCCCCTGGTCGTCGTGGTCACCGCGGGCCTCGACGGACCGCACCGGTACGCGCCGCTGCTGAACCGGCTGGTGCGGCGCGGGCACGCCGTGCTCGCCACCGGGCCGCCCGGGACCGCGCCCGGCTCCCGCCGTCCCGAGGCAGCGCTGTCGCGACTCGTCGACGACGGCACACGGGTGGCCATGACCGAGCAGGTCCACGTGATCGGCTTCGGCTTCGGCGGACGCCTCGCGCTGGGTGCCGCCGCGCGGGACGACCGGATCCGGGTGGTCCAGCTCGTCGGCGCCCCGGTGGCCCGGCTGTTCGACGAACCCGAACTGCTGCTGTCCCTGCCGAAGGGCGAGCTGGACACCCTCGTACGGATGACGGGGGCCGGCCGCCGCGACCTGCTGCCCGAGGCGCTCGGCACCCTGGCCCTGCGCCCGGAGACGCTGTACCCCCTGAGCGGGCTGGTACGGGTCGCCTACGGGGCCGAGGACCCGCTCACCCCGCCCCAGGACCTGGCCCTGCTGAAACTCACCCTGGCCCGCAGCGAGTTCCGCGCCTTCCCGGCGGGGGTCGGCGGCATCGCGCCGAGCCGTGCGGTACGACGCTGGCTGGTGGACGGGGTGAGGCCACCACCGCCCCGGCGCCCTTCGTGCCGTTGACCTCGCGAACCGGACCGAAACCCCCGCCCGCCACCGAACCCACCCCGCCGCCCACCGAACCCCGCCTTACCGCGAGGGCCACCGCCCGAACACCACGCGCCACCGGCGCCGTTCACCGTCCCGGCGCGAGGGCGGAGACGAGGCCGGGGCCAGGACTGAGGCCGGGACCCGGGTCGGGACCGGGACCAGAGCCGGGACCGGGACTGGGCCGGGGCCAGGAGCAGGACCGAGGTCGGGACCGGGCCCGCGACCGGGGCCGGGACCAAGACCGGGACCGAGGTCGGGACCGGGCCGGCGACCGGGGCCGGGACCAAGACCGGGACCGGGCCCGCGACCGGGGCCGGGACCGGGCCGGCGACCGGGGCCGGGACCGGGCCGGCGACCGGGGCCGGGACCAAAACCGGGACCGAGGTCGGGACCGGGCCGGCGACCGGGGCCGGCGGCCAGGACCGGGACCGAGGTCGGGACCCGGGTCGGGACGGGGCCGGGGCCAGGGCCGTGACCAGGTGGCCAGGGCTCGGGCGGTAGGCGGTTCCAGAGTGCGGGGGTGTCGGGGGCGGGTTCGGGGGGTGTCGGGGTTGGGTTCGGGGTGGTGCCTCGACTCCCGGTCGAGGGGGTCTCCAGCCTGTGGGGTCACCGTGCGAGGGACTGTCCTTCGCGACCCCTCTTCACGCCCTGGGGTGACCATGTACGAACACGACGACATCATCGCCGCCGTCACCGGCGACGACACACAATGGCGGCCCGACCGGCTGACCCGGCTGCGTGCCCGCCTCGACGAGATCGAGGACGGCCTGGGCGACCCCTGGCACCCCGACAACCCGATGGGATTCGACGCCGTCCTCGACGCGGACCGGTCGGGCCAGACCTCGGCGGTCGGCGTCCGGCGCTTCCAGAGCCTCGGCCTGCCCGCCGAACTGGTGCCCGAGTCGCTCGGCGGCCGGATGGCGGGCGCCGACCTGCTCGGCCTGGTGATGCGGCCGGTCTTCCGGCGCGATCCCGCACTGGCCTTCAGCCACGGCTTCACGCCGTTCCTGGGGGCCCAGATGGTCTGGCTGAACGGCGACGCCCGGCAGTGCGGCCGGATGGCCTCGGTGATCCTGCGCGGCGGCACGGTGGGAGTGGCCTGCCAACGCTTCGAGCACGAGAGCGAGTTCCACTCCCAGGAGTACACCGCCGCCTGGAGCGACGACGGCATGCTGCGGCTCAACGGCCGCAAGAACGCCATCAACAACGCGCACACGGCGGAGCTCCTCATCGGCTTCGTACGCACCGGCGACGGGGACACCGACTACTCGATCCTGATGTTCGACCCGGCCACGGTGCCGCCCGCGCGGGTGCGCGCCCTCGGCCGGCACCGGACCACCGGCGTGCGGGGCGTGCAGGCGGCCGGCCTGCAGTTCACCGACTGCCCGCTGCCGGGCGAGTCGCTGGTCGGCACGTGGGGCGACGGCGTCGCGCTGAGCCTGCGCGCCTACCCGGCGGTGCACGCCGTCTTCCCCTCCATGACCGTCGGACTCGCCGACACGGCGCTGCGGGCCGCGGTGCGCGCCGCGCAGGAAAGGGAGTTCGGCGGAGCCGCCGGGGACGCCTCCGCCCGTTCGGCACTGGCCGGCACCTTCGCCGATCTGCTGGTCGCCGACTGCCTCTCGCTGACGGCGAGCCGCTCGGTGCATCTGCTGCCCGACCAGTGCGACGTGCTCACGGCGGTCACCAAGTACATCGTGCCCAAGATCGTCAGCGAGGCTCTGTACGACCTGTCGGCCGTGATGGGCGACGCCTTCCACGCCGACCAGGGTCACAACGCCGTCTTCCGCAAGCACATGCGGGACCTGTCCACCATCACGTTCGGGCACGTCAGCAGCGCCATCTGCCAGTCGGTGATCGCGCCCTACCTGCCGGCCCTGGCGCCCGGCGCGCCCGCCGTGGACCCGACCCCCGCCGACCTCTTCCGGCTCGAGGTGCCGTTGCCGCCGATGGACGGCGAGCGGCTCGCCGTGTTCGGGGGCGGCGACGGACTGCTCGACTACCTCGCCCACGCCGCGCAGCGGCTGCCCGACGCGCTCACCGGGCAGGACCACGCCGACCTGATGCGGGACCTGGTCGCCGGGCTGTGCGCCGAGGCCGCCGAGATCCGCGAGGAGGCGGGCAGGCTGACCGGTTCCGCGAACGGGTTCCTGCTGGACACCCACAGCTTCCCGCTCAGCGAGCGGTACGCGCTGGTGCTGGCCGCGGCGGCCTGCGTCGGCGTGTGGCTGAACGCCGGCGCTGGCGGCGACGACTTCCTCACCGACCCGGCGTGGGCGGCGCTCGCCCTGCACCGGCTGCTGCGCAGGGTGGGCCGGTCCGTGCCCGCACTGCCCCGCTCGATCGAGGGCCGGCTGTGCGACGAGGTGCTGGAGCGGGTCCGTGTGCCGCACAGCCTGGACCTGCTGCGCACCCGGTGCGCGGGATGAGCCCGCGGCGCGGCGGCCCCCGGCCGCCCCTGTCCCCGCCGAGCCGGGTCGACGGGCCCGGTGGGCCGTGGGCCCGGCTCCTGCACGACCTGGACGCGTCGGGCGTGGGCCTCGTGTACGCCTCGCTGGCGGACTGGCGTCAGCAGTTGCCGCCGGAGGAGGAGCGCCGCTTCCTGCTCGGGCGGGACTGGGCCCGCTACAGCAAGCTCAACGGCGAGCAGCTGCGCGACCGGTTCCTGGCCACCCGGCTGCTGATCCGGTCCACCGCGGCGGTCGCGCTGGGCACGGAGGCGAGTTCGCTGGAACTGAGCTACGGGCTCAACGGGCGGGTGCACCTGCGCGGTCACGACCAGATCGACGTGAGCCTGAGCCACACCGGCGACCTGCTGCTGTGCGGGATCACCTCGCTGGGGGTGATCGGGGTCGACGCGGAGCCCCTGGAGCGGCGGCTCAGCGGGCGGGACGTGGAGACACTGATGTGCACGGCGCCGGAACGGCTGCGGCTGGCGGCGACGGCGGACGAGGAACGCAACGGGGTGCTGCTCTCCCTGTGGACGCTGAAGGAGGCGTACAGCAAGGCGCTGGGGCAGGGACTGCGTTTCCCCTTCACCGAGTTCGGATTCCGCACGGGGGCGGAACCACCGGGACCGGCGGGACGGGGAGAACGGGAGGAACGAGGGCCGGCCGACGGTGAGGTGCCGGGGGCAGCCGAAACGATCCTTCTCGAACGGTCCGACGGTACGCCGGTCGCCGACGACACCTGGCGCTTCGCCACGTTCGACCTGCCCTCGGGCCATCTGGCGGCGCTCGCGCTGCAGGACACCCGCCGCTCGGACCAGCCGGACACCCGCGCCGGAACGGCCCTTAACCGGCAGATCCTGGCGGCCATCGGCTCCCTGGACCGCTGAACCGACACCCTCAGGGCGGCCCCGTGGCACGGGGCCGCCCTGTCGCGCGTCCGGCGCCGGGAGGGCCCGGCCGGGCGTCCGGCGCGGGGGTCGTCCCCTTCCACCCCCGCTCGAGGTCGTGTCAAGGCCGCACCGCCACTGTGGACTTGCCGATGAGACCGCTTCGGGACCTGGGGCGGCGTCCATCGGAGGCGCCCGGGCCGGGACAGAGGCCACAAGCCGGCTGTCCCGGCCCCTGGACCGTGTTCCGACCGCACTCGTCACCTCACCGGCGCGCGCAGGTGCTCCGTGAGATGGCAGCCGGCACGGCCCGACCACGCCGAACGGACGAACCGCCGCCTGCGAAGGGGTAACCGACCATGGCACAACTCACCCTCCGGGAACTCGGCGAGATCATGCTCGAGTTCCAGGACCACGGGTCCGCGAGCGTCATCGACACCCGGGCCCTCGACGTCGTCTTCGAGGACCTGGAGTGCGACTCGCTGATGCTGCTCCAGACCACCGGCCGCATCCAGCGGGAGTACGGCGTGGAGCTGGACCGGGACCGGATCGCCGCCGCGGACACGCCGCGCGCCCTGCTCGACCTGGTCAACACCGTCCTCTCGGAGGTGGCGGCATGAGGCTCAGCGGATTCAGCGAGGTGCTCCCCGGCGAGCCCGTCACCAACCGTGACATGGCCGAGCGATTCGGGCTGCACGAGAAGTGGCTGGACATGATGACCGGCAACCGCACCCGGTACTTCTGCCGGACGGACTCGCCGCCCTCGGTGCCCAAGAACACCTCGGACCTCGCGGTGGCCGCGGCCACCGCCGCGCTCGCCGACGCCGGTGCCGACGTGGCGTCCCTCGACTTCCTGGTCCTGACCACGGCCTCCCCCGACCACCTGATGCCGGCCACCGTGAACCTGGTCGCCGACCGCATCGGTCTCAACGACGTGCCCACCTTCCAGCTGATGTCGGGCTGCGCCGGTGCGCTCACCGGCCTCTACACCGCCCGCGCGCTGCTGGCCTCGGGGCTGCGCCGGGGTCTGGTCATCGGCGCCGACACCTGTCTGAAGCTCTTCCCGTCCAGCGGCGAGATCGCGGGCATGTCACCGGCCGAGCTGATCAACTTCGCCCTGTTCGGGGACGGCGCAGGCGCGGTCGTGGTCGAGGCCGACCCGGAGGGGCCCGGCCTGCTGGTGGAGCACCTCTTCCTGCGCACCACCGGCATGGGCCGCTCGCCCGCGCAGATCGCCCGCTGGTTCGGCACCGAGGGCGCACCGGTGACGGACGGCCCCGACGGCCCGGTGCGTGAGCCCTGGGGCGAGGAGGACTACAAGGCCATCGAGCACCACGTGCCGGAGCACGCCGAGACCATCTTCAAGGAGCTGACGGCCGAGACCGGCTGGCGGCTGGAGGACGTCGAGCACGTTCTGCTGCCCCAGCTCAACGGCGTGATGACCGACGGCATCCGCAAGCGTCTCGGCGTCCGCCCCGAGCAGGCCGTCAACTGTGTCGCGGACACCGGCAACAACGGCAACGCCGTGCCCTTCGTACAGCTCAGCCGCGCCATGCAGCGCATCCGTTCCGGCCTCGGCGTCGGCGGCCGGCTGCTGGTGGCGAACGTCGAGTCCTCCAAGTGGATCCTGTCCGGCCTGGCCCTGCGCCACCAGGACGGAGCCCCGCGATGACCACGGCTCCCGCCCGCCCCGCCGCCACCGGCGACCTCGCCGAACTGCGTGCGCTCAAGCGCGCCGGGGAGCTCGGCGCCGCGGCCCACCGGGTGCGTACGGTCCTCGCCGCGCTCGACGACCCCGTCGACCGGGAGGCGGCCGGTGCGCTGCTCGGCACCCGGGCGGCGCGCACCGCGCTCGCGGAGTCCGGCGCGTTCACCCCCGTACCGCTGGCGCTGCTCTCCTCCTCCACCGCCGACCCCGTGCCTCCCCTGCTGGCGGCCACGCTGCTGGCCGAGGGCGTCCAGCCGGAGACCGCGGTCACCGGCTTCAACCAGTGGCGGGTCGAGATCCTGGCCGGGGCGCCGACGCTGAAGGAGCACGCCCCGGCCGTCACCGCCTGCCTCCTCGACGACACCGCCGTGTTCGAGAGGGTCGCCGACCCGCTGGACGCCGACGCCGTGGTGGCGCGCTGCGCCGCCTTCCCCGGCGAACTGGCGGCCTGGCTGGAGGCGTACGAACGTCGGCTGGGCACCCTCGCCGTGCTGAACACGGTGCCGCTGAGCGCCGCGCGGCGCGACCGGTACGTGGACTACGCGACCCGGGCGCGCGTCGAGGCGGCCTGGCAGCGGATGAACGCGGCCGTGCTCGACCTCGCCGAACGTCCCGGCACCGTCGTGCTGTCGGCCGACGCCGTAGCCGCACGGGCGGGTACCGGCTGGGCGGCGTCCGATCGTATGCGGCACATCGCCGCGCACGCCTACGGACCGGAGTTCCTGGACGCCTACGCCCGCGAGGTCGCCCGGGTGGTGCTGGCCCGGCTGGGCCGGGCCGCCAAGTGCCTGGTGCTCGACCTGGACCACACCCTGTGGGGCGGGGTCGTCGGCGACGACGGCGTGGGCGCGCTGAAGATCGGCGGGGCGTACCCCGGGTCGGCGCACGGCGAGTTGCAGCGCCTGGCCAAGGACCTGTCCCGGCAGGGCGTCCTGCTCGCCGTGTGCTCCAAGAACGACGACGCGGTGGCCCGCGAGGCGATCGACACGCACCCGGAGATGGTGCTGCGCACCGGGGACTTCGCCGCGTTCCGCGCCAACTGGGATCCCAAGCCCGGCAACCTCGCGGAGCTGGCCGCCGAGCTGAACATCGGCACCGACGCGATGGTCTTCGTCGACGACAATCCGGCCGAGCGCGGGCTGATGGCCCGTCAGCGTCCCGAGGTGGCAGTCGTGGACCTGCCGGCCGACCCGGCCGGCTACGCCGCCGCGCTCGCCTCGGCCGGCCGGTTCAACCAGCTGCGGCTGACCGAGGAGGACCGCGGCCGGGGCGAGATGTACCGGGCCCGCGCCGAGCGGGAGCGGCTGCGCGAGAGCGCCGGCGGCATCGAGGACTACCTGCGCGAACTGGACACCGTCGTCACGGTGGAGGCGCACGGTCCGCTCAACGCCGCGCGGATCGCCCAGCTCTTCGGCAAGACCAACCAGTTCAACCTGACCGGCATCCGCTACGGCGCGGACGAGCTGGCCCGGGCGGTGGCGGAGGGTTCGGCCGGCTGCTTCGGTGTCCGGGTCACCGATGCCTTCGGCGACAACGGCCTGGCCGCCGCGCTGACCCTGGTCCGCGATCCGGACGGCGCCTGGCTGATCGAGAACTTCGTCCTGTCCTGCCGGGTGTTCTCCCGCTCCGTCGAGGACGCGGTCGTCGGGCTCGTGCTGCGGGCCGCGCGGGAGGCGGGCGCTCCCGCCGTGCGCGGCCGCCATGTGCCGACGGCCAAGAACGCGCGGTTCGCGGACTTCTACCCCGCGCTCGGCTTCGCCGGTCAGGACGGCGACTTCCGGCACGACCTCACCCAACTCGCCGAGCTGCCCGCATGGGTGCGCATCGGCCCCGGCGAAGGAACCTTCCATGCCCCCTGAGGGAACAGCATCCGCCCTGGACTCGGCCGAGCGGACCGTCGTCGAGACGATCGCCCGGCTGCTGGACGCCGACGAGGACCTCCTCGGCCCGGACACCCCGCTGTCCGCGATCGAGGGCTGGGACTCCGTCAACGCGCTGCGCGTCCTGGTCGCCCTGGAACGCGAGGCCGGTGCCCCGCTGGACTACGAGCGGTTCGCCGCCGCCGGGACCGCGGGGGACATCGGCGCGCTGGTGGCCGTCGCCGAGGGGCAGGCGCCGTGAGTGCCGCGACGACCACCACCCCGCTGCCCGCGGCGCGGCGGGGGACGTACATCTTCCTGGAGGACGCGCGGCGCACCGCGCACGTCTATCTGATGGCGGACGTGGACGCCACGGCGCTGCGGGCCGCGCGCGCCGCCGCCGAGCGGCCCGCCTCCTACGTCAGCCACGTGGTGAAGGCCGCCGCCGACGTCCTGGACAAGTACCCGCAGGCCCGCTCGGTGTTCCGCGGCGGGCGCGCGCCCCGGCTCAGCGTGTCGCCGTCCGTGCACGCCAAGGTCCTGTTCGACAAGACCGTCGACGGGCAGCGCTGCGTGGTCTCCGGCACGGTGACGGACGTCCAGGACAAGGACGTCGACGGGGTGCAGCGCATCATCGACGTCTACAAGAAGGCCCGGGTGGAGGACCCCGACGGGCCGTTCGCGCGGGTGCGCCGGCTCCAGCGGCTGCCGCTGCCGGTGTTCCGGCTGCTGTACCGGGTCATGTCCCGCGACCCGGGGCGGCGTGCCCTGCTGCAGGGCACCTTCGCGGTCACCTCGATCGGCCACGAGCCGGTCGGGGCGATCCTGCCGCTGATCTCCGGGACGCTCGGGTTCGGCGTCGGCAACATCGCCGACGCCGCCACCGTACGCGCGGGCAGCGTGGTCGTCGCGCCCGTGCTGACCCTCTCGCTCGTCTTCGACCACCGCGTCATCGACGGCGCGATGGCCGCCGAAATCCTCGCCGGCGTGAAGAGCCGGCTGGAGAACTGGGAGCCGGCATGACCGATCACACCAACCCGTCCGCGGCCGGCCCTGCGCCGGCCGACACCGACGTGCTCGTCATCGGGGGCGGCCCGGCCGGCTCCCTGCTCGCCACGCTGCTGGCGCGGCGCGGCATCCGTACCGTCCTGGTGGAGAAGCAGACCGACCTGGAGCGCAGCTTCCGCGGGGAGACCATCGCCGCGCCGTCGGTGGCCTCGCTGAACCGGCTGGGCTTCGGCCCGGCCCTGCGCGCGCACGGTTTCCTGGAGACCACCTCGGTCACCACGGTCGCCGAGCAGCGCCCGGTGCTGCACGTCGACTACCGCCGGTTCAAGGACCAGCCGCTGCCCATCGACATTCCGCAGCCCGCCCTGATCCGCATCTTCAACCGGGCCGCCGAGGGACTCCAGGGCCACCACTACCTGAAGGGCTGGAGCTTCTCCTCGCTCATCGAGGAGGGCGGCGAGATACGCGGGGCGGTGCTCGGCCGGGGCCGCGAGGAGCGGGTGTCGGTGCGGGCCCGGATCGTCATCGGTGCCGACGGGCGGTTTTCCAAGGTCCGCAAGGCCTCCGGGCTCCCCGCCGACATCCAGCCGATGGCCCGCGACTTCCTGTCCTTCAAGCTGCCCCGGCCGCCGGAGTGGGGCAGCGCCGCCCAGCTCGTCGTCGAGCGGGACAAGCACCTGGTGATCCTGCCGACCTTCCCGGACACGCTGCGCGTCGGCCACAACCTGCCCAAGCGGGGGCTGGGCGAACTGCGCGCCGCGGGCTTCGACGCCTTCAAGCAGGGCATCATGCGGATCTCCCCGCAGCTCGCCCCACTGGTCGACGAGCACCTGCGGTCCTGGAACGACACCGGCTTCCTGGAGATCTTCACCGCGGAGATGGAGGAGTGGGCGCGCGACGGCCTGCTGCTGATCGGGGACGCCTCGCACACCGCGACGCCCATCCTCGGCCAGGGCGTCAACCTCGCCATGCAGGACTCGATCACGCTGGTCCCGGTCCTGTCGGCGGCGCTCGCCCGCGGCGGCCCCGAGCGCGTGGTCACCCGGGCCGAGCTGGCCGACTTCGTGGCGGCGCGGCACGCGCACAAGACGCACGTCACCCGCTTCCAGCGGATGCAGGAGGCCGCGCTGGCGGTCGGCGACCCGCGCGGGGTGCGGCTGCGCCGGCTGCGCTTCCGGGCGCTCAACGCCTTCCCCGGCAAGTACCGGATCTTCAACAAGGTCATCAACGCCCGGCACGCGATCGACGACGTCGACCTGGCCCTCGCCCGCACCGGCGGGCCGCGCGCCGCCGACGCGGCCGACCCGAGCACGTACGAGGTGAGCGCGCATGAGTGACGAGTCCCTGCCCACCGGGTCCCGGGCCACCGGGTCTCCGGCCGCCGGGTCCCCGTCCGCCGGGGAGCAGCGGGTGCCGATCGCGGTGATCGGCATGGCGGGCCGCTTCCCGGGAGCGCCGGACATCGACGCGTACTGGCGGCTGCTGACCGAGGGCGCGGAGGCGGTGCGTCCGGTGCCGCCGGAGCGCTGGGACACCTCGGCGCAGCTCGACCCGGCCAAGAAGATCCCCTCGATGGCGGCGCTCCTGGACGACGTCGACCGGTTCGACCCGGGCTTCTTCGGCATCTCGCCCCGCGAGGCCGAGGACATGGACCCGCAGCAGCGGCTGATGCTGGAGATCGGCTGGCTGACCCTGGAGCACGCCGGTGTACCGGCCGCCGCCGTCCGCGGCAGCCGCACCGGCGTGTACGTGGGCGCGCTGTGGCACGACTACCAGTCCACCCGCAAGGAGCGGGGGGTGCCGACCACCCAGCACACGGCCGTCGGCAACGCCCTGGACATCATCGCGGCCCGCATCTCGTACTTCCTCGGGCTGCGCGGCCCCAGCATGGTCGTGGAGACGGGCTGCTCCTCCGGCCTGGTCGCGCTGGACCTGGCGGCGGGCGCGCTGCGCTCCGGAGACCTCGAAGGCGCCTTCGTCGGCGGCGTCAACCTGGTCCTGGCGCCCGACAACTCCATCGGGCTGACCCACTTCGGCGGCCTGTCGCCCGACGGCCACTGCCGGGCGTTCTCCGCGCAGGCCAACGGGTTCGTGCGCGGCGAGGGCGCGGTCGGCGTCTGGCTGAAGCGGCTGGACCGGGCGATCGCCGACGGCGACCGGATCCACGGCGTCATCGTGGACAGCGCCGTCAACAACGACGGCGGCGGGCACAGCCTGGTCTCCCCCAACATCGAGGCGCAGGCGCAGCTGCTGCGCCAGGTGTACGAGCGGGCGGGCGTCCCGCTGGACCGGCTGGCCTACGTCGAGGCGCACGGCACCGGCACCCTGCGCGGCGACCCGATCGAGACCGAGGCGCTGGGCAGCGCGCTGGGCCGGGTCCGCCCGGCCGGCTCCGGGCCGCTGCTCATCGGCTCCGCCAAGAGCAACATCGGTCACCTGGAGGCGGCTGCCGGACTCGCCGGTCTGGTCAAGACCGTGCTGGCGCTGCGCCACCGGCACGTACCGCGCAGCCTGCACGCCGAGGAGCCCAACCCGAGGATCCCGTTCGCCGAGCGCAATCTGAAGGTCGCCACCGAACCGGTCGACCTGCCGGCCGACGGCACCCTGTACGCGGGCGTCAACTCCTTCGGCTGGGGCGGCACCAACGCCCATGTGGTGCTGCAGACCCCGCCGGTGCACGAGCCGCCCGCGGTCACCGGACCCGGCGCGCTGCTGCTGCCGCTGACCGCGCACAACGACGCCGCGCTGCGCCGCCGCGCCGAGGACGTGCTCGCCGCGCTGCCCGAGGACGCCGACGGTGTCGTACGCCTGGCCGGGTCGCTCGGCAACGAGCGCGACCACTTCCCGGCGCGCGCCGCCGTCACCGCCACCGGAGCGGCCGAACTGCGGGAGCGGCTGGCCCTGTTCGCCGCCGACCCCGGGGCGGAGATCCCCGGGGTGGTCACGGGCCGGGCCGCCGAGCGCGGCCGGGTCGCCTTCGTGCTGCCGGGACAGGGCTCGCAGTGGGCCGGCATGGGCCGGCGGCTGTACGCCGAGTCGCCGCTGTTCGCGCAGGTGATCCGGCGCTGTGCCGCGGCGCTGGAGCCGCACTTCCCGTGGGACCTGGAGGGCATCGTCTCCGGTACGGCCGGTGACGCGTGGACGGAGCGCGTCGAGATGCTTCAGCCCACCCTGTGGGCGATGTCCCTGGGCATCGCGGAGCTGTGGCGGGCCGCGGGCGTCGCACCGGACGTGGTGGTCGGGCACAGCCAGGGCGAGGTGACGGCGGCGACCATCGCCGGACACCTGTCCTACGAGGACGGGGCCCGGATCATCGCGCTGCGCAGCCGGCTCGCGAAGCGCACGGCCGGACGGGGACGGATGCTCGCCGTCGACCTCGGCGTCGCGGAGGCCGAGAAGGCGCTGGAGGGCTTCGAGGACAGCGTGTCCCTGGCCGTCAACAACGGCCCGTCTTCCTGTGTGCTGTCGGGCGACACGGACTCCGTGCTGATGCTGCGGGAGCTGCTGGAGGCGGACGGCACGTTCTGCCGGCTGGTCAACGTCGACTACGCCTCGCACTGCCACCACATGGACGAGCTGACCGGCGAACTGGTCGAGGTGCTCGCGCCGATCACCCCGCGCAGCGGCGCCGTACCGATGATGTCGACGGTGGTCGGCCGCGAGGTCGACGGCGCGGAGCTGGACGCCGCCTACTGGGCCGCCAACCTGCGCCGGCCGGTGATGTTCGCGGACGCCCTGTCCGCCCTGCTGGACGCGGGGGTGACCCATGTCGTGGAGATCAGCCCGCACCCGGTGCTGACACCCGCCGTGGAGCAGCTGACGGCGGGCCGGGAGGCGCCGGTGGCGGTGCTGTCCAGTCTGCGCCGCGAGGAGGGCGCGCTCGTCGACTTCACCCGTGCGCTGGGCCGCGCCTACACGGCGGGCCTGGCTCCGTTCGGCACGCTGCCCGCCCGGCCGGGTGCGGCCGTGCCGCCCTACCCGTGGCAGCGGTCCCGTTTCTGGCTGCCCGACGCGCCCCGGCGCAGCGGCGGTCCGGGCGGCCTGACCTTCGCCTTCACGCCCGCGGCGACCGAGCAGGACGTCCACGAGGGCCGTACCGAACTGTCCCTGCACGACCTGCCCTGGCTGCGCGACCACCAGGTGTACGACGCCGTGGTGCTGCCCGGCGCGGCGATGCTGGCGCTGGCGGTGGCCGCCGCCCGGGTCCGCACCGGTGAGAACCCCGAGGCGCTGCACTCCGTACGGTTCCGCAGCGATCTGACGCTCACCGACGAGCCGGTCCGGGTCGGTGCCCTGTGGCGCGAGGACGGCGCCGACTCGGCGGGCTTCACCCTCACCTCGCTGCCCGAGGGCGCGGAGGCCTGGACCCGGCACGCCACCGCCCGGGTGGGCGCCGGCGGCCGGGAGCTGCCGGTCCCGGCCGAACTGCCCGCGGACGCCCGGGAGGTGACGGCGGAGGCCTTCTACGACGGCTGCGCCGCCCGCGGGCTGAACTACGGCCCCGCCTTCCGCGGCGTGACCGGGCTGCGGGTGTCCGGCGACCGGGCGGCCGGGACCGTGCGGCTGCCGGACTCGTGCCTGGCCGGGGTGCGCCCCGGCGAACTGCACCCCGCGCTGTGGGACGCCGCCCTCCAGGTCACCCTGGCCCTGGTGCCCGGCGACACCACGGTCGTCCCCACGACGGTGACCCGCGTCGACTACGCCGTCGGCCGGGACGCGGCCGTGACCGCCGTGACGGCGCACGCGCACCGCACCGGCGACGGCACCTTCGACCTGGTCTGCCACGACGAGTCGGGCCGGCCCGTGCTGGGCATGACGGGCCTCGGCTTCCAGACCATCGCGGCGGACGAGGAGCAGTCGGTGGACCCGGCGCGACTGCACCGGCTGGAGTTCCGGACCGCCGACGAGGCGCTCACCGCGAGCCGCACCGGCCACTGGGTGCTGTACGACGCCGCCGGCACCGGCGGGGAACTGGCCGCCGCGCTCACCGCCGGGGGCGCGACGGCGGCCGTGCTGCCGGCCGGGCCGGGCGCGGCGGACCGGCTGCGCGAGGGGGAGGGCCCGGACGGGCTGGTCTTCCTCGCCCCCGGCGCCGGGCGCGGCCTCGCGGAGCAGCGGGCCGGTCTGGCGGCGCTGGCCGAGGTGGTCCGGGCGGCCACCGCGCTGCCGGTACCGCCGCGGACCGTGGTCGTCACCGAGGGCGCGCAGGGCGTGTCCGCCGACGAGTCGCCCGATCCGGGGGCGGCGCTGTACTGGGGCTTCGGCCGGGTACTGCGCCGCGAACACCCCGAGCTGGCCGCGTCGCTGGTCGACGTGCGCACGGCGGCCGACGGCTGGGCCGGTCCGCTGACCGCGCTGCTGCTGTCCGCGGACGCCGAGGACCAGACCGTACTGCGCGGCGAGCGGCGCCTGGTGGGCCGGCTGGTGCGCGGCGCGGAGGAGGACCCGGACACGGCGCGGCTGCCGTGGGCGGGGGCCGCCCAGCCGTTCCGGCTGCGTCCGGACGCGTCGGGCCTGTGGGAGCGGCTGGAGTTCCGTCCGCTGGCCCGCAGCGCGCCGGCCGCCGGGCGGGTCGAGGTGGCGGTCGAGGCCGCCGCGGTCAACTTCATCGACGTGATGAAGGCCATGGGCACCTACCCCGACGACTCGGCCGGGGCCGGGCTGCTGGGCGGCGAGTGCGCGGGCACGGTCACCGCGGTGGGTCCCGGGGTGACCGGGATCGCCGTCGGCGACCGGGTGGTGGCCTGCGGATTCGGGGCGCTCGCCTCGCATCTGACGGCGCGCGCCGAACACGTCAGGCCGCTCCCGGAGGGGCTGACGCCCGCCCAGGGCGCCGCCCTGCCGCTGGTCACCGCCACCGCCTGGCACGCCCTGGCGGACAAGGCGGCGCTGGAGGCCGGGGAGACCGTACTGATCCACTCCGCGGCCGGCGGGCTGGGGCTCGCCGCGATCGGGGTGGCCCGCGCGCTGGGCGCCCACGTCGTCGCCACCGCCGGTACCGAGGCCAAGCGCGCGGCACTGCGGGAGATGGGCATCGAGCACGTCCTGAACTCCCGGGACCTGTCCTGGGCCGACGAGGTGCGGCGGATCACCGACGGGCGGGGCGTGGACGTGATCCTCAACTCGCTGGCGGGCGCCGCGATCGAGCAGGGCCTGGCGGTGCTCGCCGAGGACGGCCGGTTCATCGAGGTCGGCAAGCGGGACATCTACGCCTCGCGCACCGTCGGCCTGCGCAGCTTCGCCAAGGGCACCAGTTTCGCGGCCGTCGACGTGGCCGGTCTGATCACCCGCCGCCCGGCCCGCTTCGCGCGGATCCTGGACGAGGTGTGGCGGCGGGTGGCCGACGGCACTCTGGCGCCACTGCCGGTCACCGAACACCCGTTCGCCGACGCCGCCGAGGTGCTGCGCTCCATGGCCCGCGGCGAGCACACCGGCAAGCTCGTGCTCACCGGGCCCGAGCAGGTCGCCTCCATCGCCCCGGAGGCCCTGCCGGGGGGCCGGCTGCGCCCCGACGCCACCTATCTGGTCACCGGCGGTCTGGGCGCGCTGGGGCTGTCCCTCACGGAGTTCCTCGCCGACCGCGGCGCCCGCAGCGTCGTCCTGCTCGGCCGCTCCCGGCCGGGCGAGGCCGCCGAACGCCGCGTCGAGGAACTCAGGACGCGGGGCACCGAGGTCACCACGCTCGCCGTCGACGTCTCCGACCGGGCGGCGCTGGCCACCGCCCTGGACGCCGTACGCGGTCAACTGCCGCCGTTGCGCGGCGTGTTCCACGCGGCGGGCGTGCTCGACGACGCCGTCATCGGCACGCTCACGGCCGAGCAGCTGACGAAGGTGCTGGGTCCGAAGGTCGACGGGGCCCGCCACCTGGACGAGCTGACGGCCGACGATCCGCTCGACCTGTTCGTGCTGTTCTCCTCGGTCGCCGGGCTGGTCGGCAACCCGGGCCAGGCCGGGTACGCCGCGGGCAACGTCTTCATGGACGCGCTGGCCGAGGCCAGACGGCGGCGGGGGCGGCCCGCGCTCGCCGTGCAGTGGGGCCCGTTCGCCGACATCGGCCTCGCCGCCGACGAGGCGATCCGCGGCGCCCGGCTCGCCGACCACGGCATGTCCGGGTTCACCGCCGCGGAGGCCTGGGACGCCCTGGCCCGGCTGCTGGACGGGCCCGGCCGGGTGGTGTCCTACGTACCGCTGGACGCCAGGCACTGGTTCGACGCCTACCCGGAGACCGCGGCACAGCCCAGCTGGGAGGTCATGGCCTCCCTCGCCAGGGACGGCGGCGGGCCGGGCGGCGGCGAGGAGTTCCTGGGCCGGGTGCGCCGGGCCGACGACGCCGAACGCCCCGGGCTGGTCGAGGGCAAGATCCGGGAGCTGGCCGGCCGGGTCCTGCGGCTCGAGGCCGCCTCCATCGACCGTGAAGCCCCCTTCAAGTCCCTTGGGCTTGACTCGTTGATGAGCCTGGAGCTGCGCAACCGACTGGAATCGGCGTTCGGCATGAAGCTGTCGCCCACGCTCCTGTGGACCTACGGGAGTACCGCGGCGCTCACCGGAATGCTCACCGGGCGCCTGACGGAACCGGTCGAACAACCCGCGCAGAACTGATGCCGGCCGGGGGGCGGCCCCCCCCCCCCCCCCGCCCCCCCCCCCGCCCCCCCCCCCAACCAACACTACCAAAACCGAGCGGACCAAAAAATACAACAAAACCACCCCCACCCCCA
>NZ_JBIVPJ010000008.1:303507-324578 GCF_044754585.1 Streptomyces sp. NPDC093065
GTGGTTTGCCGGGGCCCCCCCCCTTTTGCCGCCGGGGCGCCCTTCCCACCCGCGCGCCCCCCCCCCCCCCGCGCGGGGGGGGCGCGGCCCCCCCCCCCCCCCCCCCCCCCCCGGCCCCGTCCTCCGCTCAGCCCAGCAACGACTGCCGATCGCGAGGGACTTCCTGTGACCAGCTCACCGACCCATGGGGCTCCGGCCGGCCGGCAGTCCGGCGCCGGACGCCCCACCGCCACCCCGCTCAGCCGGGCGATGGACACCATCAAGAAGCTGCGCGCGGAGCTGGAGGAGGCGAAGGCCCAGCCGGCCGACCGGACCGGACCGCTGGCCGTGGTCGGCGTCGGGCTCCGGCTGCCCGGTGGCATCGCCGACCTCGACGGCTACTGGGACGCCCTCGCTCAGGGCCGTGACCTGGTCCGTCCGATGCCCGAGCAGCGCAAGGAGCCCTTCGCCGACGAGTGGGAGGCGCTGCCGCACCGCGGTGGCCACCTGGACGACGTGCTCGGCTTCGACGCCGCCTTCTTCGGCATCAGCCCGCGGGAGGCCCGCAGTCTCGACCCGCAGCACCGGCTGCTGCTCGAAGTCGCCTGGGAGGCACTGGAGGACGCCGCGCTGCCGCCCCGCACCCTCGCCGAGGACGGCCGGCGCACCGGGCTGTACGTGGGCGTGACCGGCCAGGACTACCGCGACTGGCAGCCCGCGGGGCAGGAGGACGCCTACTGGCTGACCGGCAACGGACACTGCTTCGCGGCCGGACGGATCGCCTACACCCTGGGTCTGATGGGGCCCGCGGTCTCCGTCGACACCGCCTGCTCGTCCTCGCTGACCGCCGTGCACCTGGCCGGCCAGGCCCTGCGGCGCGGCGAGTGCGACGTGGCCCTGGCGGGCGGCGTCAACCTGATCCTTTCGCCCCGCTCCACCCGGCTGATCCAGCAGACCAACTCCCTGGCCCCGGACGGTCTGTGCAAGACCTTCGACGCGCGGGCCAACGGCTTCACCCGCGGCGAGGGCTGCGGTGTCGTGGTCCTCAAGCGGCTCGCCGACGCCCGGCGCGACGGCGACCGGATCCACGCCGTGGTCCGCGGCAGCGCCGTCAACCAGGACGGCCGTTCCTCGGGCTTCACCGCACCCAACGTGCGCGCGCAGATCTCCCTGATCCGGGCCGCCCTGGAGGACGCCGGGCTGGGCCCGGAGGCGATCGGCGCCGTCGAGGCGCACGGCACCGGCACCGCGCTCGGCGACCCGATCGAGGTCGAGGCACTCGTCGCCGCCCTGGACCGGACCCGGGGCGGCGCCCCGCTGCGCATCGGCTCGGTCAAGACCGGCCTCGGCCATCTGGAGGCGGCCTCCGGCATCGCGGGCCTCATCCGCGGTGTGCTCTCCGTCGAACGGCGCCTGCTCCCGCCCGTCGTGCACCTGCGCACCCTCAATCCCCGCATCCAGCTCGACGGCACCGGCATCGAGATCCCCCGCGAGGTGGTGCCCTGGGAGGCCGAGGACAGCGGTCCGGGCAGCTGCCTGGGCGTCAGCTCGTTCGGCATGAGCGGCACCAACGCGCACGTCGTGCTCGGCGCGCCGACGGACGCGGAGCGGCCGGCGGCGGTACCCGCCGCGGGTCCGGTGACCGGCTTCGAGCTGTCCGCCCGTACGGAGGACGCCCTGCGCGCCTGGGCGGGACTGCTGGCCGGCCGGCTGGCGGAGCTGCCCGCCGAGGAGTACGCCGCCTTCGCCTACACCGTGACCCACGGCCGGGCCCGCCACGGCGTGCGCGCCCTGGTCACCGCCGAGGACGCGTCGGCCGCGCTGCCCGCCCTGCGCGAACTGGCCGCGGGCGGCACGCCGGAGCGGGTACGGCTGTCCGAGGCCGCGCAGGACGCGCCGCCGGACCCGGCCGTCTCCGCCCTCCCGCGCGCGGTCACCGACCTGCCGGCCTACCCGTGGGAGCGGGTGCGGTACGCGCCCGCGGTGACCGCGTGCAGCACCCTCGGCGCGGCCCACGGCACCGGCACCGGCACGCAGCCGGTGACGTCCGGCACGGGATCCCCGACCGCCGGCGCGGCCACCCCGACCGCGCCGGGATCCGCCCCCGGCCCCGCCTCACCCGCCCTCCCCGCCCGCCGCGTCGCCTGGGTCCCCCGCGCCGCGCCCACCGGGCACGGCACCGCCCCTGCGGCGACCGAGGGCACCGCCCCCCGTCCCCTCCTCCTCGCCGGTGACGACACCGCCCTGGTGACCCTGCTCGCGCAGGCCGCGCGGGACGCCGGTGAGCGTCCCGTGCAGGTGCTGGACGCGCTGCCGGACACCGACGCACAGTGGACCGCGGTCCGGGCCGCACACCCCGGTGACCTGGTCCTCGCGCTCGCCGCTGCCCCGCTGCCCGGTACGCCCGACGGACCCGCGCCGACCGGTCACGCGGCCGCCCTGGCCGCCGCCGCGACCCGCGCCGTACGGGCGGTGCCCGAGGGCCCCGGCCGCGTCCACCTCGTCACGGCGGGCGTGCGCCAGGTGACCGGGAACGACGCGGTCGCGGACGGCGACCACGGTGTGCTGCACGGCCTCGCCCCCGTCCTCGCCCTGGAGTACCCGCGCGCCTGGGGCGGCCTGGTGGACCTGCCGGCCGGCCCCGGCCCCGAGGACGCGTCGGCCGCGCTGGCCGCGATCACGGCCGGGGGCACCGAGGACCTGCTCGCCGTCCGCGCCGGCCGGGTGCACGCGGCCCGGCTGCGCACGGTCGAGCAGACGCCGGAGCCGCTGCCGGTGCGCTCCGACGGCACGTACCTGGTGAGCGGCGGCCTCGGTGCCATCGGCCGCGTGGTCGCCCGTGACCTGGCCGCCCGCGGCGCCGGTCACCTGGTCCTGCTGGGCCGCCGCGCCGAGGAGGACCTGCCCGCCGGGGCGACGGACCTGACGGCGGAACTGGCCGCCGCCGGCACCTCCGTGACGTACCTGCGGGCCGACGTCGGCGACGGTCCCGCGCTGGCGGCCGCCCTGGGTGCGCTCGACGCCCTGCCGCCCCTGCGCGGCGTGGTGCACACCGCGGGGGTCATCGAGCGGCTGCCGCTCGCGGACGCCGGTGAGGAGGCCTTCGCGGCGGCGCTGCACGGCAAGTTCACCGGCGCGCACTGGCTGCGGCTGCTGACCGACGACCGGCCGCTGGACTTCCTCGTCCAGCTGTCCTCCGTCTCCGCCGTGTGGGGCACCAGCGGCTACGGCGCCTACGCCGCCGCCAACGGCGCCCTGGACTCGGTGGCCGAACGCGCCGCCGCCTCCGGCCGCCCCGCCCGCAGCATCGCCTTCGGACCCTGGGACCTGGACGGCATGGCCGACTCCGGGGCACGGGCCCAGCTGGCCCGGATGGGCGTGCGCCCGGTCGCCCCGGCCGCGGGCACCGCCGCCCTCTCGGTGGCCGGGCCGCACGGTGCCCACCTGGTCGCCTGCGACCTGGACACCGACCGCTTCACGGCCGTCATGAACGCCGTACGCCCGCGCGCCCTGTTCGACGCACCCACCCCGTCGTCCGCACCGGCCGCACCGGGCACCGGCACGGACACCGGCATCGGCGGCACGTCCGCCGCCGAGCCCCGTGACGCGCTGCGTGCCGCCCCCGGACACCGGCGGCCCGCTCTGGTGGCCGGGCACGTCCGCGAGGTGCTGGCCGATATCCTCGGCCACGACGACCCGGCCGCGCTGCCGGAGCGGACCGGGTTCCTGGACCTCGGCCTGGACTCGATCATGGCCGTCGACGCGGCGGCCCGGCTGACCGAGGTGCTCGGTCTGGACGTCGGCATCGGCGACGTCTTCGGCCACCCCTCGCTGGAACGGCTGAGCACCGAGCTGACGGGCCGTCTGTCGGACGCCGCCGTCCCCTCCGCACCGCGCCGTGCCCCGGCCGCACGTGCCACGGCCGCACGTGCCACGACCGGCGCCACCACTACGGCCACTGCCGTCCCGGCCGCCGCGACCGCCGGTGCGCCGGAGTCCACCGAGGCCGCCTCCGCGCCGGAACCGATCGCGGTCGTCGGCATGGCCGGCCGCTTCCCCGGCGCCGACTCCGTCGAGGAGTTCTGGTCACTGCTGGAGGAGGGCCGCGACGGGGTCGGCCCGGTGCCCGCCGACCGCTGGGACGCCGAGAGCCTCGGTACCCCCGCCGAGGGCGGCTTCCTCAGCGACATCCGCCGGTTCGACGCCGGGTTCTTCGACATCCCCGCCCGGGAGGCGGAGAGCCTCGACCCGCAGCAGCGCCTGCTGCTCGAAGCGTCCTGGCACGCCCTGGAGGACGCGGCCTGCGCCCCCACGGCGCTCGCCGGCAGCCGTACCGGAGTGTTCGTCGGAATCTCCAACTCGGACTACGCCCGGGTCATGGAGAGCGGCGGCGCGGACGCGCTGGACGCCTACTTCCCCACCGGCACGGCGCTGAACGCCGCGGCCGGACGCATCGCCTACTACCTGGGCCTGCACGGCCCGGCGCTCGCGGTGGACACCGCCTGCTCCTCCTCGCTGGTCGCTCTGCACCTGGCCGTGCGCTCGCTGCGCTCCGGGGAGAGCGACCGGGCGCTGGCCGGCGGCGTCAACGTGATCACGGCGCCCAGCTGCTCGGTGGCCGTCTCCCGCGCCCACATGCTGTCCCCCGAGGGCCGCTGCAAGACCTTCGACGCCTCCGCGGACGGTTTCGTGCGCGCCGAGGGCGTCGGCGTGCTGGTGCTGCGCCGCCTCAGCGACGCGCTGCGGGACGGGGACCGGGTGCTGGCGGTCGTGCACGGCAGTGCCGTCAACCAGGACGGCGCCTCCTCCGGGTTCACCGCCCCCAACGGCACCGCGCAGCGCCGGGTGATCCGCGAGGCGCTCGCCGACGCGGGCGTCGAGGGCTCCGACATCGGCTACCTGGAGGCGCACGGCACCGGCACCTCGCTGGGCGACCCCATCGAGGTGGAGGCCGCCTGGGACGTGCTGGGCCCGGGCCGCCGCCCCGGCGAGCCGCTGCTGCTCGGCTCGGTCAAGAGCAACATCGGCCACTGCGAGTCGGCCTCCGGCATGGCCTCCCTGGTCAAGACGGTCCTCGCCCTGCGCCACGGGAGCGTCCCGGCCGGGCTGCACTACACCACGCCCAACCCGCACGTGCCGTGGCGCGACATGAACGTCCGGGTCGTCGACGGGCGGGTCTCCTGGGCCCCCGGCGACCGCCCCCGCCTGGCCGGCGTCTCCGGCTTCGGCTTCTCCGGCACCAACGCGCACGTCGTGCTCGGCGAGGCGCCCGCCGCCGCCCCGGCCCTGCCCACGGATCCCGGGGACCAGCCGCTGCTGCTGCCGCTGTCCGCGCCCGACGCGGCCGGACTGGAGCGGGTGACCGCGGCCTGGGAGACGGCGCTGGAGCACACGGACGAGGAGCTGCTCCCCGACCTGGTGTCCGTCGCCGCGGCCGGCCGGGCCCATCTGCCCGTACGCCGGGCGGTCCTGGGCACCGGACGCGAGAAGCTGCTGTCCGCGCTGCGTACGGCCGCCACCGGCGACGCGTCGCCCGCCCGGACGCCGAAGGTCGCCTTCCTGTTCTCCGGGCAGGGCGCCCAGTACTTCGGGATGGGCCGCGAACTCTACGAGAGCGAACCGGTGTTCGCCTCGGTCATCGACGACTGCGACCGCGTCCTCACCCCGCATCTCGGCGACTCCCTGCTCAACCTGGTCTTCTACGGCGACGACCCGCAGGCCGTGAACCAGACCCGGATCACCCAGCCCGCCCTGGTCGCCCTGGAGCTGGCGCTCGCCGCGCTGTGGGAGTCGTGGGGCGTACGGGCCACCGCCGTGATGGGGCACAGCGTCGGCGAGGTCGCCGCCGCCGTGCACGCCGGGGTACTCGGCCGCGAGGACGGCCTGACCCTGATCGCCCACCGCGCCCGGCTGATGCAGTCCACCGAGCCCGGCGGCATGCTGTCCGTCCCGGGCGACCCGGACACCGTCGCGGCCTGGGCCGAGGAGGCCGGGGTGGACGTGGCCGCCGTCAACGGGCCCGAGTCCGTCGTGGTGGCAGGACCCCGGGACCGGCTGGACGCGCTCGCCGTGCGGCTGACGGACCAGGGGGTGCGCACCAGGGCGCTGACCGTCTCGCACGCCTTCCACTCCCGGCTGATGGACCCGGTGCTCGCCGAGTTCGAGGCCGCCGTCGCCCCGCTCGCCTTCGCAGCGCCGAACATCCCGGTGATCGCCAACGTCACGGGCGCCGAGGCGGCCGACGACACCTACGACGCGGGCTACTTCGTCCGGCACATCCGGCAGCCGGTCCGCTTCCACGAGGGCGCCCGCGCCCTGACCGAGCTGGGCGTCGACGTCCTGCTGGAGGTCGGCCCGGACCGCACCCTGGTCAACCTGGTGCGGGCGGCCGGGCTCACCCCGGCCGGCGGGGGCGTGCCCTCGCTGCGCCGCGGCGGCGTGGACCGCACCCAGCTGCTCGGCGCCGCACGGCACCTCTACGAGCGGGGCCAGGACCTGGACTTCGCCCGGATCACCGGCCGCCCGGCGGGCCGCGCCGCCGCGCCGCGCTACCCCTTCGCGGACACCTCGTACTGGACCTCCGCCGCCGCCTCCGCGACGCTCGCGGCCACCGGTGCCCCGCGCCCGGGCCGCGGACGCCACTGGGGCGCCGAGCTGAAGTCGCCCGCCCTGTCGGGACGCGTCTTCTCCTTCGCCCGCAGCTCCGAGTTCCCCGCCTACCTCACCGACCACCGGCTCTACGGCACCGTCGTCACCCCCGCCGCCTCCCACCTGGGCACCGTCCTGTCGGCGCTCGGCGGCGACGGCTCGCCGGTCCTCGTACGGGACCTGATCTGCCCGCGGGCGCTGGTCATCAAGGACGGCGAGGAGTACGAGGTGCAGATCACCGTCGACCGTCCGGACGCCGACGGGAGCGCGGAGCTGTCGGTGCAGAGCCTCGTCGACCCCGAACGCGGCATCTGGCAGCGGCACATCGGCGGACGCTGCGCCACACCGCCCGTCGAGGAGACGCACCGGCCCCGGCCGGAGGACCGCGCCGCCTTCATGGCCGCCGCCGACCGGCATCTGACCCGGGACGACTTCTACGCCTACTTCCGCGCCCTCGGCTACACGCTGGGCCCGTCCTTCCGCTGGATCGACGAGGTGTGGATCCGCGGCGACCGCGCGCTGGTCCGCTACGCGATGCCGGAACTGCCCGACGACCCGGCCGACTACGAGCTGTACCCCGGCCTGATCGACTCCTGCTTCCAGAGCATCGCGGTGTTCCTGGTCGACGAGGAGCCGGACGAGGCACCGTCGCTGGCCATCCCGTTCGCCGCGCGGGAACTGTCCTTCCACGGCCGGCCGGCCGAGGACGGTGAACTGTGGGGCGAGGTGCGGGTGCTGCGCGCCGAGCCGCTGGCCCGCGACCGGCTGCGGGTGGAGACCGCGGACCTGCACCTGTACGCGGTCGACCCGGCCACCGGCGGGGAGCACAGCGTGTTCCGCGCCGACGAGTTCCGCATCCGGCACGCCTCGCGCGCCGTCCTGGAGGCGGGTCTGCGGGGCGACGGCCTGGTCCGCACCCTGGACTGGGTGCCGCTGCCGCAGGACGCGGCCGCGCCGCTCACCGCCCCGGTCCCGGTCACCCTGCTCGGCGCCGCGACCGGAGCCGGCGCCCTGGTCGCCGCCCTGGAGGCGGCCGGCCACCCGGTCTCGGTGCACGCCGCCCTGCCGGACGGCCCGGCCCTGCGGGACGCCGGCCTCGTGGTCGACGCCCGCTGGCTGGCGCCTTGCGGCGCCGCCGCCGGCGCGGGCACCGGCACCGGCACCGGCACCGGCACCGACGCACCCGACGCCCGGGACGCGCTCGACGCGGTCCGCCGGCTGGCCGCCACCCTGCGCGCGCTGCCCGAGGATCTGCCGTACGTGCTGCTCGCCGACGGCGACGCGGTGCGGGCACCCCTGCGGGAGGCCCTGTTCGGGCTGCTGAACTCCCTTGAGGCGGAGCAGACCGAGCGCCGCCTGACCCGGCTGCGGCTGGACGCGGGCTGGCGTGCCGAGGGGGTCGCCGCGCTGCTCGGCGGTCTGCCGCAGGAGACCAGGCTGGCGTACACGGACTCCGGTGTCCGCGTCGCCCGGCTGGTCGACGTCGCCGCCCAGCCGGCCGCTCCCGGACCGGCCGGGGGCGCACTGATCACCGGTGGTCTCGGCGCGCTGGGCCTGGCCGTGGCCGGTGCCCACGCCGCCCGCGGCGGCGACCGGGTCACACTGATGGCCCGGTCCGCCCCCGGGGCGGTCGAGCAGGCGGCGGTCGACGAGCTCACCGCGGCCGGGGTCCGCGTGTCCGTGGTCCGCGGGGACGTCACCGACCCGGCCGACGTGGCACGGGCGGTGGCCGCCGCCACCGCCGACGGTCCGCTGGGCACCGTGTACCACCTGGCCGGTGTCAACGCGGACGGCGCCTTCCCCTCCCTGACCGACGCCTCCTACGAGAAGGTCTTCCACGCCAAGGCGCTCGGCGCCGACGTCCTCGCCGACGCGGTCGCCGCCCACGATCCCCGCTCGGTCGTACTGTTCTCCTCCGTCTCCTCGGCGCTCGGCTCCGCCGGGCAGGCCAACTACGCGGCCGCCAACGGCTATCTGGACGGCCTGTCCCAGGCGCTGCGCGAGCGGGGCCTGACCGCGGTCACCGTCAACTGGGGGCCGTGGGTGCCGGAGGCCAAGGGCGGCATGGCCGCCGCGGCAGCCGTCGAACGGGCGGCGCAGCGGGTGGGCATCCGCCCGCTGAGCGACGCCGACGCGGCGCTGCCGCTGGCGCTGGCCGCCGAGGGCGCGCAGGACCGCCTGGTCGTGGCCGCCCTGGACCCGGCCCGCTACGCGGAGCAGGCCGCGGGGCATCCGCGGGCCGCACTGGTCGCCGCGCTGACCGGACCGGTGACCGCGCCCCGGGGCGCGCGCGAGCAGGGCGAGCCCGCCGGCTGGCTGCGCGACCGGCTGGCGGCGGCGTCCGACCCGGACCACGACGACGCCGAGCACGTGCTGAGGGACGCCCTGCGCGCCCTGGTCGCGCGGATGCTCGGCTCCGGCGAAGGTCTGCCCGAGGACGGCTCCGCCGACGCGGAGGGCTTCTCGCAACTCGGTCTCGACTCGATCATGGCGATCGATCTGCGGGCCGCCCTGGCCCACGCGATGGGCCGGGACCTGCCCGCCACCATCGCCATCGACCATCCGAGCGTGCTCGCGATGAGCGGCTTCCTCGCCGCGGCGGACCCCGTCCGCACCGGACCCGGCACCCCGGCGTCCGGGACGGGCCCGGTCCCGGTGCTCGCTCCCGCGGCGGCCCCGGCCGCCCCCGACCACTCCGTTCCCACCGTTTCCTCCCTCCCCTCCCCCGACTCCCTTCCCGCCGCCGGCTCTCTCGAGGACCTCTCTCTCGACGAGTTGCTCCGGGCCGTCACCGACGACCTCGCCCAGGAGCAGTGAGCGGGCGATGACCACCGAGCGCAGGAGCAGTGAGATGTCCGAAGCACCAGTGAACCCCGACGAACTGCGGCGGGTGATACAAGACCAGCTGAGGCTGTCCCGCCGGCTCAAGGAGCGGCTGGCGGCGGCCGAGGCCCGCACGCACGCCCCCGTGGCCGTGGTCGGCACCGCGATGCGGCTGCCCGGCGGCGTCGACACCCCGCGCGCCTACCGCGACTTCCTGTACGCCGACGACCCGGACCTGCGGGCGCTCGGCCCGATACCGGAGGACCGCCCCTCGCTGCGGGCGGTCCACCACCCCGAGCGCGGCACCGCCGGCCGGTCCTACGTGGACCGGGGCGGGTTCCTCGACGACATCGCCTCCTTCGACGCCGCGTTCTTCGGCATCTCGCAGCGTGAGGCCGAGACGATGGACCCCCAGCAGCGGCTGCTGCTGGAGGTGTCGTGGGAGGCCCTGGAGCGGGCCGGTGTCGCGGCCCGCCGCCAGGACCGGCTGCCGGTCGGCGTGTTCGTCGGCGTGATGGCCTCCGAGTACGGCCGGCGCTTCGTCGACGACGGGGACTTCAGCCGTATCGACCCGTACCACAGCACCGGCAGCGGGCACTGCTTCCTGGCCGGGCGGATCTCCTACGCGCTGGGGCTGTCGGGACCCGCGCTCAGCCTCGACACGGCCTGCTCCTCGTCCCTGGCGGCGGTGCACCAGGCGGTGCGGGCGCTGCGCGCCGACGACTGCCGCTACGCGCTGGCCGGCGGCTCCAACCTGATCCTGGGCGCGGACCTGATGGTGGCCCTGTGCCAGGGCGAGGCCCTGTCGGCGGGCGGACGCTCACGGACCTTCCTCGCGGACGCCGACGGCTACGGCCGCGGCGAGGGCATCGGCATGGTGGCGCTGATGCGGCTGGAGGACGCGGTCGCGGAGGGCCGCGAGGTGCACGCGGTGATCCGCGGCACCGCCGTCAACCACGACGGCGCGTCCTCCGGGTTCACCGTGCCCAGCGGGCCCGCCCAGCAGGAGGTGGTCCGCGCGGCCCTCGCCGACGCCCGCACCGAGCCGTCCGACGTCGGTTACGTCGAGGCGCACGGCACCGGCACCGCGCTCGGCGACCCGATCGAGGTCGGCGCGCTGGACGCGGTGGTCGGCACCGGGTGCGGCACGGGTGACGCGCCCGTCGTCCTCGGCAGTGTGAAGTCCCGCATCGGGCATCTGGAGGCCGCGGCCGGCATCGCCGGGCTGCTGAAGCTGGTCGCGCTGCTGGGCGAGGAGTCCCTGCCGGCGGGCGTGCAGCGGGGCGACGGCCGGCTGAACTCTTTGATCCCGTGGGACCAGATCGCCGTGCAGGTGCCCCGGGCCGCAGTGCCGTGGCCCGAGCGGCCGGGCGGACGGGTGGCCGGCATCAGCGCCTTCGGGCTGTCCGGCACCAACGCGCACGCGGTGCTCGCCGCCCCGGCCCCGCGGGCCGCCGGCGGTCCGCAGCCCGAGCCGGACCACGCGGAGCTGCTGACGCTGTCCGCGAAGGATCCGGCGGCGCTCGCCGAGCTGACCGAGCGGGTGCGTACCGCGCTCGCCGGACGGGACGCGGCCGGGGTTGCCGCGCTGTGCCACACCCTGCGCGCCGGACGGGTCCACTTCGGGCACCGGCTCGCCGTCGTGGGGGCCGGCTCCCGGCAACTGATCGCGGCCCTGGGCACGGTGCGGCGCGGCGTCACCGCCCCGACCGTCGACCGGGTGACGTTTAGCTCGGCCGCCGACCGCGACGAGGTCCTGGAGCGGGCGCTGGCCGCGCTGGCCCGCGCCCACCCCCGGCTGGCCGCCGCGGCCACCGGCTCCGCCGCGCCCGCCGCGCGGCTGGGCGGGGTGCTGGCCTCGCTGGGCGTACGGACGTCCGCGGCGCCGGCCCGCGAGACGGCGCACGGCCCGGTGGCCTACCTGACGGCCGCCGGGGAGACGCTGCCGCTGGTCGCCGACGATCCCGACACGGCCCCCCGGCTGCTGGCCGACGCGTTGGCCGCCCTCTTCCACGGCGGCGCCGACCTGCGGCTCGAACTGCTGGCCGCGCCCGGCGCCCGGTTCACCGACGCGCCCACCTACCCGTTCCAGCGCAAGCGGTTCTGGGTCGAGGAGAGCGCGCCGGCCGACGCGGCGGAGACCGGCGCGGCCGTGGCACCGAGCGCCGAGTCCGGCCCCCGGCCGGTGCCGCGCGACCCGGCGGAGATCAGCGCCTACCTCGCCACCGAACTGGCGTCCGTCCTCAAGGCCGACGGCCTGCTGCCCGTCGGTACGCCGTTCTGCGAGGTCGGCGGCGACTCCTTCACCGCGATGCTGCTCACCAAGAGCGTCGAGCAGCGCTACGGGGTGGAACTGCCCACGCTCGACTGCCCGGTGGAGATGCCGGTCGGCGATCTGCTGGCGTACCTGGGCGACCAGGTGAGCGCCGCCACGGGAGGAGACAGATGAACAGCCGTACCCGAGCCTTCCACCGCCCGCGTCCGGTCGACGCGCCCGCCGTGCGGCTGGTCGGCTTCCACCACGCGGGGGGTTCGGCGGCCGTCTACCGGCCGCTGGTCCAGCACCTGCCGGACGACTGGGACCTACTGCTGCTCGACCTGCCCGGCCGGGGCCGGCGGGCCGGGCAGCAGGCCCTGGACGACATGACCGAGGTCGTCGCCACCGCCGTCGCGGACGTCCTGCCCTGGGTCGACGACACACCGCTCGCCCTGTTCGGGCACAGCATGGGCGCCGTGGTGGCGCTGGAGACGGCTCGGTCCCTGGAGGGCCTGGGCCGGGTCCCGATGTGGACGGGCGTGTCGGGACGCGTCGCCCCGCACTTCGCGCGCCCCGGCGCCGTCCCGCTCAGCACCCTCGACGACGACGCCCTGCTGCGGGTCCTGCTCGGCCTGGGCGGGATGCCGGAACGGGTCACCGAGTCCACCGACTTCGTCGACCGGTTCCTGCGCACCGTGCGCGCCGATCTGACCGCGGTCGACACCTACCGTCCGGCCGCAGGCCGTTCACCGATGAGTTCGCCGCTGAGCGTGTTCGGCGGCACCCGGGACGCCTGGGCTCCCCCGGCGGCCATGCACCTGTGGCGGCGGGAGACCTCCGCCCGCTTCCACCAGCAGTTCTTCCCCGGCGGCCACTTCTACTTCCTGAACGACCGCTTCCCCACCCTCACCCACCAGTTGGTCCGGCAGATCGAGTCCTGCCGCCACGAATCCGCGCCCCAGGTGGCGTAGCAGAGGAGAACATCATGCGTTGGGACAACGTGTACGTCGCAGGACTCGGTGCGCATCTGCCCGAGCAGGTGGAGACCGCCGAGGAGGCGGTCGCGGCGGGCCGCTACGACGCCGAGGAGGCCCAGGCCAACGGCATCCGCGCGGTGCGCGTGGCCGGCCCCGACGAGCCGGGCCCGGTGATGGCCGCGGCCGCGGGACGGCAGGCGGTGACCCGGGCCGGGCTGCCGGCCGACCGCTACGGCATGGTGCTGCACGCCTGCGTCGGCCATCAGGGCCAGGACTTCTGGACCCCGGTCAACTACGTGCAGAACGAGGCGGTCGGCGGCACCGGCCTGACCCTGGAGGTCCGCCAGGGCTCCAACGGGGGCCTGGCCGCCGTGGAGCTCGCCGCCTCCCACCTCGCCTCCCGCCCCACCCCGCAGGCCGCGCTGGTGACCACCGGCGACGCCTTCCGCATGCCGTACTTCGACCGCTGGGGCACCGACAGCCAGCAGGTGTACGGCGACGGGGCCGGCGCCGTGGTCCTGTCCAACCGGGGCGGGTTCGCCCGGCTGCGCTCCACCGCCAGCTACTCCGACTCCTCGCTGGAGCCCATCTACCGCGGGACGACCGGCTGGACCGACGGCCCCTTCCACGACGGCAAGCCGGTCGACCTGCGCAGCCGCAAGAGCGACTACCTCCTCCAGGAGGAGGGCGCCTACGACCGGGTCATCCAGCAGATGACGAAGAACGCCTCCCAGGTGCTGGACGAGGCGCTCGCCGACGCCGACATGAAACTGGCGGACGCCCGGTTCTTCGTGCACGCCAACATCGCCGAGACCATCGCGCAGTTCTCGTTCTACTCGCTGCTCGGCGTCGACCCGGAGACGACCGTCTACGACTGGGGCCGCAACTTCGGGCACATGGGCGCCGGCGACCAGCTGATCGGCATCAACCACGTCGTGGAAGCCCGTGATCCCCGACCCGGCGACCTGCTGGTCACCATGGGGGTCGGGGTGGGCTTCATGTGGACCGTCGCGGTCCTGGAGTTCCTGGAGACTCCCGCCTGGTGAACGGGCGTCACTGGTTCCACAGCAGCCGGAGGGCCGCGTTGACCAGGTAGATGCCGGCGAAGCCCGCCGCCCAGGCCTGCCTCCCGGAGGCGGCCAGGGCGGCGGCGCCCGCCCCGAACCACAACGCCTCCAGGACCACCCGCCCGCCCCCGTGCACCGCGTACGGCGCACGGGGCGAGCCCAGCAGCGCCCAGGCCGTCATCATCGCGACCGGCGCGCCGACCCCCAGGGCGATCTTGACCAGCCACTTGTCGCTGGAGGTGAACCCCCACAGCACGACCGAGGCGTACACGGCGAGTTCCAGCAGGAACATCACCAGCAGGTTGAGGGCCTTCAGGGACGAGAGCATGACGGTCTCCTTGCTCGGCATGGGGGGTTGGGCGGACCGGGTGCGGGGGCGGGGCGGGGGCGGCGGGTCACACCGTCAGGTCGCTGCGGACGGTGAAGCGGTCGAGCTGCGGGTCGGAGACGAGGATCGCCCGCTGCAGCTCCTGCAGCCGCGGCGACGGTGTCACCCCCAGCTCCTCGACCAGGCACTCGCGCAGCGCGGTGAACGCCTCCAGCGCCCGCCACTGCTGGCCGGACCGGTAGAGGGCGACCATGTGCTGCGCGCACAGGTTCTCGTGCATGGGGTTCCGTGCGGTGAGCACCGCCAGTTCGCTCAGCAGCGCCTGGTGCCGGCCCAGCGACAGGTCGGCCTCGACCCGCGCCTCGACGGCCATCAGCCGGCTCTCCTCCAGCCGGGTGACCTCCACGCTCAGCCGCATCCCGGTGTACACGTCGACCAGGGCCCGGCCGCGCCACACCGCCAGCGCCGAACGCAGCAGCCGCGACGCGGTCGCCTGGTCCCCGAGGTCCTTCGCCCGCCGCCCGGCCGCGGTCAGCCGTTCGAAGGCGTGCACGTCGATCTCCTCCGGCGTGATGTCCAGGAGGTAGCCGCCGTACCGGGTGGTCAGCACCTCCTTCGCGCTGCGGGCCCCGTCCGGGGGCAGCGCGGCCGCCAGCCGCTTGCGCAGTTGCAGGATGTACGTCTGCAGCGTCGTCTGTGCGCTGCGCGGTGGCTCGGTGCCCCACAACTCCTCCATCAGGGCGGACACGGGAACCACCTGGCCGGCCTGCAGGGCCAGTAGTGCCAGGACCTGACGCGGCTTTCCCGCGGTCGGCAGCAGCGCGACCCCGTTCTCCGTCGCCTCGAAGGACCCCAGGATCTTGATGTCCATGTCGGACGCCTCCCCCATTCACCGGGTCGCATTGGTGTCTCCATGGTTGGCCACGACGGCGGTCCCGCGGCAGTGCGAGGGTCACCGGCCCACTGTGAAAGCCCACTTGTCCGAAGCGTGAAAAACACATGCGCCCCCGTCCCGGCCTCCCGTGTCCGGCGGTTCGGTGCAGGCCGGTGCGAGCGGGGCTCAAGCGGCGGCCTCCAGCCTGGGGCGTGGGCGGGGCGACCGTGCGGACGGTGGCCGCGCACGGTACCCACCGCTCGCGGCGAACGTGAGGAGAGAGCATTGACCACGGTATCCAGCCCGGCCGCACCACAAACCCATCCGTCCCCGCTGGAGACGTTGCGCACACTGCGCAGGGAGGGGCAGCTCGCCGCCCGGTACCCGCAGGTGGCACCGCTGCTCGCGGAACTGGCCGGCACCGGCGCGCAGCCGGACCTGCCGCGGGCCGGCTCGGTCCTCGTCCAGCTGGAGCGCGACCAGGTCCTGGCGGCCTGGCCGGAGACGGAGACCGCGGTGGTCGTCGTCACCGGGCACTCCACCCTGGGCGGCCTGGGCGCCCCGCTGGCCGCGGAGTTCGGCCGGCACGGCGTGCTGGCCGAGACCCGGCTGAGCGACTTCGACGCCTACCAGCGCGATCTGCGCGACACCGGCAGCCCCCTGTACGCCGACGACGTCGACCTCGCCCTGTGCGTGCTCGACCCGCAGGTCCTGCTGGACGAGCTGGGCTCGCCCTGGCAGGCGGAGGACCTCACGCGTGCCGTGGAGCGCAAACTCGCCGAGCTGGAGCGGCTGGCCGGCACCTTCACCACGCACTCCCCGGCGGCCCTGGTCCTCAACACGGTGCCACTGCCGCGCACGGTCACCCACCAGCTCGTCGACCACGAGTCGCGGGCCCGGGCGGGGCTGGCCTGGCGGGAGTTCAACAGCGGCCTGCTGCGGCTGTCGCTGGCGAACCCGCGCGTCCACGTCGTCGACCTCGACCCGATCGTCGCCGCCGGGACCCCGCTGAACGACGCCCGCATGGCCGCGTACGCGAAGGCGGCGCTCGGCGACGAACTGCTGGCCCGCTACGCCCGCGAGGTCGCCCACCTGTCCCGGATGCTGCGCGGCCGGACCAAGAAGGTGCTCGTCGTCGACGCCGACAACACCCTGTGGGACGGCGTGCTCGGCGACGACGGCCCGGACGGCATCGCCGCGGCGACCACCTTCCGCGGCGAGGCTTTCGGCACCTTCCAGCGCCTGGTGCGGCAGTTGGGCTCGCAGGGCGTCCTGCTCGCCGTCAGCAGCAAGAACGACCACGACAATCTCGTCCAGGTCGTCCGCGAGCACCCCGACATGGTGCTGCGCGAGGGCGACTTCGCCCGGATCAACGCCAACTGGCAGCCCAAGGACGTCAATCTCCAGGACATCGCGGGCAAGCTCAACCTGGGCGTGGACAGCTTCGTGTTCGTCGACGACTCGCCCTTCGAGTGCGGGCTGGTCGCCGGCGGTCTGCCGCAGGTCGCGGTGGTCCGGCTGGACGACGAACCGGCACTGCACGTGGAGAAGCTGCTTGCCGACGGCTGGTTCGACACGGCGCGGCTGACCGCGGAGGACCGGGCCCGCGCGGCCCAGTACCGCACCGAGGCGGAGCGCGCCGACCTGCTGGAGAACGCCGGTTCGCAGGAGGAGTACCTGGGCCGTCTCGGGGTGCGGGTCTCCCTCGCCGAGGCCGCTCCCGGCGACGTGGACCGGGTGGCCCAGCTGTCGCTGCGCACCAACCAGTTCAACCTGACCACGGTGCGGCTGCAGGCCGCCGACGTCACCGAGCGGCTGGCCGACGACGGCCACCTGGTCCTGGTGATCCGTTCGGCCGACCGGTTCGGCGACAACGGCGTCGTCGGCACGGTCTTCGCCCGGCGCGACGGCGACACGCTGTGCGTCGACAACATGCTGCTGTCCTGCCGGGTGTTCGCCCGCGGCATCGAGCAGACCGCGGTCGCCGCGCTGCTCGACCACGCGCGGTCGACCGGTGCCACGCAGGTCACGGCCGCTTACCGGCCGACGAAGAAGAACAAGAACGTCCGGGAGTTCTGGCCCTCCATGGGCTTCACCACCACTTCCGCCACGGACGACGAAGTCCGCTTCCGGCACGGCCTGCAGGACCTGGTGGCCGTGCCCTCCCACATCAGCCTCGACTGCGCCCTGGAAGGGTCCCTCCGATGACCAAAGAGGATTTCATCCACCTCGTCCGCGACGAACTCGACCTCCCGCTCGGGATCGACGACCTCGACGCCGACTTCGACCGCGTCGTCAGCTGGGACTCGATGCACATGATCCGTTTGGTCGGTGCCGTCGAGCGGCAGACCGGCCGGCGGGTACCGGTCGGCAAGCTGCTCGCCGACCGCAGTCTCTCCGCCATCTACGAGCGCATCAGTGAAGCCGCCTGAGGCGGGAAGGAGACACTCGTCATGAGCATCGACGCGCACGACACGGCGCGCACCGGGCCGGCGCCCGTGTCCGCGCCCGTGTCCGCCGTCCCGGAACGTGACCCGGCCACGGCGACGGGCACCACCAAGGGCACCGGCACCGGTACGGGCACGGGCACGACGGTCAGGCGCGGCCTGGTCCTGTTCCTGGTGGCGACCGCCCAGCTGGTCTGCGTCCTGGACGCGACGATCGCCAACGTGATGCTTCCGCAGCTGCGTGCGGACATCGGTCTGAGCACCTCGGGCCTGCAGTGGGTCATGAACATCTACGTGGTGCTCTTCGGCGGGCTGATGCTTCTCGGCGGCCGGCTCACCGACGTGTTCGCCCGGCGTTCCGTCCTCGCCGTGGGTCTGGTGCTGTTCACGGCGGGTTCGCTGCTCGCGGCCGTCGCGGACGGCGGCGGCACGCTGCTGAGCGGGCGGGCGCTGCAGGGCGTGGGCGCCGCCGCGCTGTCCCCGGCCGCGCTGTCCATCCTCGTCACGACCTACCCCGAGCCGGAGCAGCGGGCCAAGGCGCTCGGCGTCTGGGGCACCGTGATGGGCGTCGGCGCCAGCCTCGGCACGCTGCTGGGCGGGGCGATCACCGACGTGGACTGGCGGCTGGCGTTCCTGATCAACGTACCGATCGGTGCGGCCCTGCTCGTCGCGTGCTTCGTCTGGATCCCGCGCAGCGCGCCGACCGGACCGCGGCCCCCCGCGGACGTCCCGGGCGCCGTGACCGGAACCGTGGGTCTGCTGGCCCTGGTCTTCGGCGTGGTCCGCGCGGGGACCGACGGCTGGGGCGACACGGTGGCCCTGTCCTCGCTGGGCGCGGCGGTGGTACTGCTCGCCGTGTTCGTCGGCGTGGAACGCACGGCCAAGGCGCCGCTGCTGCCCCTGTCGTTGCTGCGCCGCAGGTCCGTCGCCTCCGGCACGCTCGCCCAGCTGGTGTCGGCCGGTCTGATGCTGCCGTCCTTCTTCATGCTGCCCCAGTACATGCAACTGGTGCTGGGCTACAGCCCGCTGGAGGTCGGCCTCGCCTACCTCCCGACCAGTCTGGCCATGCTCGGCGTCTCCGGCGCCGTACCGGTACTGATCGCCAAGTACGGCCCCCGGGTCCCGTACGTCCTCGGCAACGTGCTGCTCGCCGGCGTCCTGGTGCTGATGGTCAACGCGCCGACGGACGCGGGCTACTGGTCCCTGCTGCTGCCCGTCACCGCCCTGCTGGGCGTCGGTCTGGTGCTGTGTCTGATGACGGCGCCCGTCGTCGGCACACGGGACGCGACGGAGCAGGACGCGGGCACCACCTCCGCGGTGCTCAACGCCTCGACCGAGATCGGCGGCGCGCTGGCGCTCGCGGTGACGGCCACGGTCGTCGGCTCGCGCCTGGCGGAACTCACGGCGGAGGGCGTGGACCCGGCCACCGCGCTCACCGAGTCGGTCCAGCGCGGCTTCCTGGTGCTGTTCGTCTGGATCGCCGTCAACGTGGCGGTGGGTCTCTTCGGCTTCGGTGGCCGCCCGCCGGCCACCGCCGACGAGCAGAAGTCCTGACGGCCGCGCCCGGGCGGACGGCCGACGCCGCCCGCCCGGGCGTGCCCCCCGCACCCCCGCTCACCCGGATACCCGCACACGGTCCGGCCCCCGGGCACCAACCGACGGCCACCCACAGGCCCCGCACGGCGCCCACACCCCCACCACCCGGACCCCGCGCGCCACCGTGCCGCCTCACCACCACGCGGGCACCGCACGTCACCGTGCCGCCTCCACCACCGTTCGGGCACCGCACGCCCCGATGCCCGCGCCCACCCATCACGGACGCGCCGCACGAAGCCTGCCCACGCCTCCACCACCGGGGTCGCGCCGCACGCCACCGTGCTCGCGCGCCCCACTCACCACGGACCGCGCCGCACAACGCGTCCCCGCGCGCCGCACATCCGCCTCCGCCCCTCGGCGCCACGCCCCGCCGCCCGCACCCCCACACACCCGCACCCCGCACACCCGCACCCCACACGCCGCACAGTCACACCCGCACAGTCACGCCAACCGCAACCCCACAGGAATCGCCGTCGCACGAACCCGCCCCGGGAGGCAGCCAGATGATCGAACAGCGCACTCGACCGGCCCCGGTGACCACCACCGCCGCCGAAACGCCCGTCGCCCTCCTCCTCGGGGCCCCGAGCTCCTGCGACGGACCGGATGCCACCGCTGCCGTCTCCGCCCTGCTGGAGGCCTGGGCCTGCGGCATCACCACCCACGTCGTGGACCAGGCGTCCCGGCTGGCCGGCCGGGACCGCGAGTCGACGCAACTCGCCGACGCCTCCTCCGGCCTCGACGTCACCCGCCCCGCCGTGTGTGCTGCCTGGGCCCGCGAGCAGGTGGACCGGGGCGGGCACTTCGACGTCGTCCTCGGTCTGCGCCCCGAGGCACAGGAGTCCGCCGCCGTGACCGCCGAGGCCCTGGGCCTGCGCGGCAACCGGCCCGACGTGGTGCGCCGGGTGCAGGACCCCGGGGCCTGCCGCGCCGCGCTGGCGTCGGAGGGCTTCCTGGTGGACGCCACACCGCAGCCCGTGCCCGGCACCCTGGCCGCGGTGGGCGTCTTCGCCGCCGGCCGGCCGCACGTCGTGCTCGTCGCCTCCGTCCCCCCGGCCGGACCGGTGCGCACCGCCGAGCTGACCCGGCCGGCCTGGTCCGCGCTCGCCGACGAGGCGTCCGCCGCGGTGCGGCGGCTGGGCCTGGAGTTCGGCGTCTTCCGGGTGGATCTGCGGCCGACCGGACGGGGCCACGTCCTGACCTCCGTACGCACCACACTCGGCGACGACGGCGTACACGCCCTGCTCGGCACGGCCGTGCCCTGGCTCGAACCGTTCGGCGCCGTGTACGACGACGCCCTGGGCCGTGCGCTGCCCCTGCCGTCCCCGACCTGGCTGCGCACGGCGGCCCCCGCCGGAGCGCGTCCCGCCGTCCCGCCCGTCCTCGGACTCGCCGGGGATCCCGACGACGCACGCGAGGAACCGCACCTGTGCCGTGGCATCGACTGAACCGGAAGCGACCGAAGGCCGGAGAGACCCCATGACGACCGAGCTGGTCCAGCTGTTGACCCCCGAGGGCACCCGCGTGAGCGACCCCGCTTGGGACCCCTACGTCGCCGACGTCACCCCGGACGACCTGCGTGCCCTGTACCGGGACCTGGTGCGGGCCCGCCGCGTGGACGCGGAGGGCGTGACGTTGCAGCGCCAGGGCGAGTTGGGCCTGTGGCCCTCGCTGCTCGGCCAGGAGGCCGCCCAGGTGGGCTCGGCGCGCGCCCTGGCCGACGGCGACCACGTCTTCCCCAGCTACCGGGAGCACGCCGTCGCCCTGTGCCGCTCCCTCGACCCGCTGCGCCTGCTGGCGCTGTTCCGCGGCGTGACGAACGGCGGCTGGGACCCCAACAGCAACAACTTCCACCTCTACACCCTGGTCATCGGCTCGCAGGCGCTGCACGCCACGGGGTACGCGATGGGTGTGGCCAAGGACGGCGGCGACTCCGCCGTGATCGTGTACTTCGGCGACGGCGCGACGAGTCAGGGAGACGTGAGCGAGGCGTTCAACTTCGCGGCCGTCTACAACGCCCCGGTGGTGTTCTTCTGCCAGAACAACCAGTGGGCGATCTCCGAGTCCAACGAGAAGCA
>NZ_JBIVPJ010000009.1:0-231262 GCF_044754585.1 Streptomyces sp. NPDC093065
ACGTCGGTGCCGACAGGCCCTTTTCGCCCCCGCCGCCCCTTCCCGTTCCCGTCCCGGGGGGGGGGGGGGGCCCCCCCCCCCCCCGGGGCGGGGGGGGGGGGGGGGGGGGCCCCCCCCCGGGGGGGGGGGGGCCCGGGCCGGTCCGCCCGGGCGTTCACCGGTCTGGCAGAGCTGAAGGTAAATCAACTTTGTTGTGTTGTACATCTCTTGGGGAGGAATCGTGGTCCGGTTGTGTGTGTCTTTGGCTGTTACTCGACGGCGGAGTGCCAGTTCTCGGCCAGAACCCTGCCGGCGTCGGGGACGACGGTCCCGGGGGCGTTGAGCCCGGTGAGGTGGGTCTGCGTGTCGTCGAGGGTGACGCTGTTGTTCCCGGCGGCGGAGGGCAGCCCGGTCTTCGCGTTCACCGCGGCGTTGATCAGACCGACGTTCAGGCCGCAGCCGGTGGCGCCGGGCACCGCGAAGGTGCTGTCGTTCTGGGTGGCGCCGGTGAGGTTGATCCGGCTCATCTCACCCGCCGGGTCCACGGTGCCGTCGCCCTGGAAGAACGTCATCCCGAAGTCGGGGTAGTCGCGGTTCTCGGGGCGCAGCACGATCGGGTCGGCGGCCGTCCCGATGTAGCACTTGTCGCCCAGGAGCGGGTTCTCCAGGTGGATGCGGACCGGCAGGGCGACGATGGGCAGGTCGGTGAGTGCGCCCGCGGTCTGGTCGAAGGCGTAGGGCGCGCCGACCGACTCCATGGTCGCGGTGATCTTGTTGAGGCTGGAGTTCTCCAGCGACTCGCAGATCCCCGTGATCACGAATATGTCGCTCGGGCACATCAGGCCGAGCAGTCCGCCGGGCACGGTGGCGGGCTCGGCGACCAGGGCGCCGGAGGCGGGGGCGACCACGCTGCTGGTGCCGTCCGCGTTCTGGACGATGCCGATCTGGAGGTTGGTCCTGCCGGTCGTCACGGTGGTGTCGCCCAGTTTGATCGAGCCGCTCGACGAGGTGGACACCACGCACTGCGGGGTCCGCTCGAAACCGTCGGCGTTCAGCATCGCGGGGGCGTCCACGGGGCAGCGGGTGAAGGGGGCCCACTCGCCGTTCAGTGCGGGGTCGGCGGCACTCGCCGTGCCCAGCGAGGCGAAGGCGCCGAGCGCGGTCAGCGCGGACACGGTGGCGAGCCGGGTGCGGATGGGGGTCGGGCGCATGGTGGTGGCCTTCCGTGGAGGTGTGGGAGCGGGGATCAGCGCTCGGCGACGGGGATCTCGTAGGGCTGGAGGTCCTCGGTGCACTGGCCTTCGTTGGTCGGGCTCGGGAACACGGGCGCGGCGATCGCGCACGTCTGGCCCTGGACCTGTTTGATGTGGTTGCCGGGACCGGAGACGGAGGCGGTGAGCAGGCGGTCGAGGTCCTCGCCGTCGGTGCCGCAGCCGGAGAAGGCGGGGATGGCCGTCTCGCCGGACAGCGTGCCGCCGCTCAGGAGCAGGTAACCGGTGGCCGGCAGACCGAGGATCTGCTCGCCCCGGCCGTACAGCACCAGATGGTCACCCGGGAAGTTCGCGGGGTCCGGGTCCTCGGAGGTGAGGGAGGTCTCGGTCCGGCACTCGGAACCGACGTCCAGGGGCGTTCCGTTGACCTCCAGGTCCAGCACGTGCAGGACCAACGGGGCCCGGACATAGGTGTCCGTGATCGTGGTGAAGTCGGACAGGCGTATCTTCATGCGCGAGTCGATCCTCAGGGGACCCGTCTGCTCCAGCACCATGGTGGCCTTGACCGGGGTGAAGTCGAAGGACAGGAAGGTCGCTTCGAACGGCGGTGTCTGCTCGCGCTCCCGGTAGTGGAAGTTCCCGTACGACAGGGTGTCGAAGATCAGGTACTCCGGGTCGGGCGGGCCCGGCTCGGGCAGGCCCTGCTCGATCAGCACGCAGGAGGGCGGGAGGTACGCGGCGCCCTTGGCCTTCTTCACGTTGGCGTAGCCGGTGACGTAGGCGTTGAGCGACACGTCCGTGGGCGGGTGCTGCTCGTCGTAGCGGCACGGCGGGACGTCGTCGCGGTCCGCCGCGGCGCCGGGGGTGTTCTCCAGGACCTTCGGTGACCGCTCGGACTGCCGCTCCGGCTCCCGGTCGCCCGGTCCGTCCTGCTGTCCGCCGTCCGGCGCCCCCGAGGTCCCGGCCGGTCCCGGCGCGGACGGCGAACCGCTCGGTGCCACCCCGCCCGTGCCGACGGGGACGGTGGCCAGCAGCCCCTGGCCCGGCGCGTCCTCGGCGAGGGCGCAGTCGACGGTCAGCGAGCCGGGGCCGGCGGTGGCCGCGTCGGTGGGGGCCCGGTCCGCCGCATCGAGCGCCAGGTCGATCGCGAGGGCGCCCGCGGAGAACGTCAGGTCGCCGTCGCCCTGGCCGGCCACCGAGGGGACGTCTCCCCCGGCCACCAGCGTCAGCGGTCCCGACTCGGGCAGCGCGACCGGCTCGGCGCTTCCGCGCCAGGTCGCCGTGGCCGTGGCCGCGTTCTGGGCGACGCCGACGTCGAGCCGGGTGGCCGCCCGGACCTCGGCCGCGTCGCGTGCGGCCAGGTCGGCGACCGCACGGGCCGGGAGTTCCACGGTGGTGGTGACGTCGGACGGCGTGAACGCCTCGCCCGCCCCGGCCCGTTCCGGGAACCCGGCCGACACCCGCACCGTCGCGGGCAGTTGCCCCGAAGGGAAGGCACAGACGTAGGGAAGTTCGGCCTCGGCCTCCTGGGTTCCCGAGGCGGAGGCGGTGGACGGGACCAGGGCGGCGAGCACGACGAACGCGGCGATCGACGTGGTCCGGGCGCGGGCCCGGGACGGCCGGGGGGCGGCGGCCGACTTGGCTTTCATATGACTCCGCTCGGACGGCTCGGACGGGGGCCGGTCTTCTCGAGGCACGGCGTACGGCCCGCGAACGCCCGACCGGGGTGCCGGCCGGGCGGACATGGACGGCCGTCGGCCTACGGGTTGGAGCCGACGATGGTCGGGATGGCGCCGGTGCTCGCCTCCGTCACGGCGTAGTTGCCCTTGAAGGTGGGCTTGGTGGCGGTCGTGACGATCGCACCGCAGTTGACGGGGTTGCTGACCGTCAGTTCGCCGGCGGTGCTGTTGATCGCCAGGACACCGGTGGAGTTGGTGTAGGTGCCCGAGGCCTTGCCCGTCACCGTGAACTTGCAGGCGCCGGCGGTCACGTTGGCCTCGACGTTGCCGACGTAGCCCGTGGTGACACCGGTGGCGGCGTTGTAGTCCACCGCGACGACGTCCCACGGGACGACCGACGTGGTGGTGACGTTGCCCAGGACACTGGTGCACGGCGAGCCGGACGCACCGAAGTTCATGGTGTTGATGTCGGCGACGTCACCGGGGTTGCCGGTGGTGCTCGCCATGGTCCCGGCCGCGTTCGAGACCGTACACGTCATGGGGATGGTGGCGGTCAGCACGATGTTGCCGACGTTCACGGCCGTGAAAGAGGCCGGCGAGGGGCTGACGGTCCACACCGTGGAGGGCGCCGCCGAGGAGGGGCCGGCGGCAAGACCCAGCGCCGACGCGGCGGCGCACACCACGAGGGCCGACCTTCTGAGGTTCTTCTTCATGGCTCGGGAGTCTCCTTGAGGGTTGACCTGCATTGGGCCGTGACGTTACTCGCCGGAAACATAGCCGAACAATGTGGCCGTCCATGATTCTTTGAAAAGTGGAACAAGCTGTTTCCGGGGTGAGTGAATCGCGATTCGTCTTAGTCACCGACTGCCAAGGGCGGAGTGTTCGGCCGGTGGTGGTCCATCCCCGTCGTGGTCGTCCGTGGCGGGGGTGAAACGCTCACCGGATGACAAGTTACCGAGGGGTTTCTGTGCTTTCCCTGATAGGTTCCGGATGGCCGAAGTCGGTATCCCGGAAAACTCCGATTCCGGTGTTGCCCGCCGAGGTTACCCGGCCGTAACGTGCCGGTGCGGTGCTCGGTTCCAGGTCGGTGGCCCCCGTCGGCCGGAGCCATGGCGGACGCGTTCCGGCCCACCTCCCGTGCGGCCGGGCGTCCGCCGGCGGGGTCCCGCGGGCTCCACACCCCCCGGAACCCCGAGACCCCGCCCTGTCTCCCCGGAGACAAGTGCGGGACGGGCAGGTTGTCTGCTCGGTGACAAGTTCGGCGGGGGTGCCGAAGATCCGTGCCGCACCCGTTGTCAGTGCGCTCCGGGCCGACTTAACGTGCGGGCCCGCGGCGCGTATCCGATGGACGTCCGCTGGAGGTGATATGGGAATCGAAGTAGTGGTCGAGGGCCTGACCAAGTCCTTCGGTAAGCAGAGCATCTGGCGGGACGTGTCACTCACTCTTCCGGCCGGGGAGGTCAGCGTGATGCTGGGCCCTTCCGGAACCGGTAAGACCGTTTTCCTGAAGTCGCTCATAGGGCTGCTCAAACCCGAGAAGGGCCGTGTCCTCATCAATGGGGTGGACATGGTGAACAGCCCGGAAAAGGACATCTACGAGACCCGGAAACTGTTCGGTCTCATGTTCCAGGACGGCGCGCTCTTCGGATCCATGTCCCTTTTCGACAACATCGCCTTCCCGCTGCGCGAACACACCCGCAAGAAGGAGTCCGAGATCCGCCGCATCGTCATGGAGCGGATCGAGGTCGTCGGACTGCTCGGCGCGGAGGGGAAGCTTCCGGGAGAGATCAGCGGCGGCATGCGCAAGCGGGCCGGACTGGCCCGCGCGCTCGTCCTCGACCCGCAGATCATCCTGTGCGACGAACCGGACTCCGGGCTCGACCCGGTCCGCACCGCCTACATCTCCCAACTGCTGATCGACCTGAACGCGCAGCTCGACGCGACGATGCTCATCGTCACCCACAACCTCGACATCGCCGCCACCGTGCCCGACAACATGGGGATGCTCTTCCTGCGCGAACTCGTCACCTTCGGCCCGCGCGAGGTGCTGCTCACCAGCGACGAGCCGGTCGTGTCCCAGTTCCTGGGCGGCCGGCGCGAGGGCCCCATCGGCATGTCCGAGGAGAAGGACGCGGCCACCCTCGCCGCCGAGGCGGGCGCCGCCTCCGCCTCCGTACCCGCCGCGCCCCGGACGATCGTCCCGCAGCTGGAGCCGTCGCCGGGCCTGCCGCCGCGCCGGGCCGTCGCCCGTCGGCGCGAGCGTGTCATGGGCATGATCGACACGCTGCCGCCGGCCGCGCGCTCCGCCATCCGGGACACCTACGCGAAGAACTCCGAGGCGGCCACGCTGCCGATGCCCACCGCCGGGAGCGGCGCGTGATCACCGGTGCGCTGCGGCAGACCGGGCGGCTCTTCGCGCTCGCCGCCGAAGTCACCCGGGCCGTCTTCCGAAGGCCCTTCCAGTTCCGCGAGTTCGTCGAGCAGTTCTGGTTCGTCGCGAGCGTGACCATCCTGCCCGCCGCCCTGGTCTCGATCCCCTTCGGCGCCGTCATCGCCCTCCAGGTCGGCTCCCTGACCGAGCAGCTCGGCGCCCAGTCGTTCACCGGCGGCGCCAGCGTCCTCGCCGTCGTCCAGCAGGCCAGCCCGCTCATCGTCGCCCTGCTCATCGCCGGCGCCGGCGGCTCGGCCATCTGCGCAGACCTCGGCTCCCGCAAGATCCGCGAGGAACTCGACGCCATGGAGGTCATGGGCGTCTCACCCGTGCAGCGGCTGGTCGTGCCCCGGGTGCTGGCCGCCATGGGCGTCGCCGTCCTGCTCAACGGCCTGGTCTCCGTCGTCGGCATCCTCGGCGGCTACTTCTTCAACGTCGTCATGCAGGGCGGCACCCCCGGCGCCTACCTCTCCAGCTTCTCCGCCCTCGCCCAGCTGCCCGACCTCTACGTCAGCGAACTCAAGGCGCTGGTCTTCGGGTTCATCGCGGGCATCGTCGCCGCCTACCGGGGGCTCAACCCGCGCGGCGGGCCCAAGGGCGTCGGCGACGCCGTCAACCAGTCCGTCGTCATCACCTTCCTGCTGCTCTTCTTCGTCAACACGGTGATGACGGCCGTCTACCTCCAGATCGTCCCGCCGAAGGGAGGCTGAGGTCCGATGGCCTCCCCGCTCGTCTGGCTCGACCGCTCCGGCGACCAACTCCTCTTCTACGTCCGGGCCCTGCTGTGGATCCCGCGGACCCTGCGCCGCTACCTCAGGGAAGTGCAGCGCCTGCTGGCCGAGGTGGCCTTCGGCTCCGGCGGACTCGGCGTCATCGGCGGCACCATCGGCGTGATGATCGCGATGACCCTCTTCACCGGGACCGTCGTCGGACTCCAGGGCTACGCGGCCCTCGACCAGATCGGCACCGCCGCGTTCACGGGATTCGTCTCCGCCTACTTCAACACCCGCGAGATCGCGCCCCTCGTCGCCGGACTCGCCCTCTCCGCGACCGTCGGGGCCGGCTTCACCGCCCAGCTCGGCGCCATGCGCATCAACGAGGAGGTCGACGCGCTGGAGGGCATGGGCATCCGCTCCATGCCCTACCTCGTCACCACCCGCATCGTCGCCGGCGTGGTCGCCATCGTCCCGCTCTACGCCATCGGGCTGCTCTCGTCCTTCCTCGCCTCCCGCTACGTGACCGTCCTGTTCAACGGGCAGTCCCGGGGCACGTACGACCACTACTTCAACCTGTTCCTGTCCCCGACGGACGTACTGCTGTCCGTGCTGAAGGTGCTGATCTTCAGCGTGATGGTGATCGTCGCCCACTGCTACTACGGCTACCGCGCCTCCGGCGGCCCCGCCGGAGTCGGCGTCGCCGTCGGCCGGTCGGTGCGCAACGCCATCGTGCTGATCAGCGTCACCGACTTCTTCCTGTCGCTGGCCCTGTGGGGCGCGACCACGACCGTGAAGGTGGCGGGGTGAGATGAGCGCACACCTGGGACCCCGGGGACAGAGGCTGCGCCGCCGCCTCGCCGGGGTGGTGTTCGTACTGGTGCCGGTCCTGCTGATCTGGCTGGCCGTCGCCGTCTACGACAAGAAGTTCACCGACTCCGACCCGGTGGTCGTCGAGACCGGCAGCGCCGGCAACCAGATGCACCCCGGCGCCGAGGTGAAGCTGCGCGGCGTCGTCGTCGGCGAGGTCCGCGCCATCGACTCCACCGGCGACGGCGCCCGGCTCACCCTCGCCATGAAACCCGGCGCGCTGGACGACGTACCGTCCGACGTCCGCGCGCAGATGCTGCCCACCACCCTGTTCGGCGAGCGCTTCGTCGCCCTCGTACCGCCCGCGGACCCCTCGCCCGAGCCGCTGGCCGCCGGGGCCGTCGTCCCCCAGGACCGGTCCGCCAACGCCATCGAACTCCAGCAGGTCCTCGACAACGTCCTGCCCATGCTCACCGCCGTACAGCCGCAGAAGCTCTCCGCCACTCTGTCCGCCGTCTCGCAGGCCCTCGAAGGACGCGGGGAGCGGCTCGGCGACACGCTGACCCTGCTGGACGAGCACCTCGCGGAGTTCAACCCCAGCCTGCCCGCCCTCAACCGTGACCTCAAGGAACTCGTGAAGGTCAGCCACGTCTACGCGGACGCCGCGCCCGACATCGTCACGGCGCTCACCGACTTCACCACCACCAGCGGCACCCTCGCCGAGCAGGAGGCCGAACTCTCCGCCACCCTCGGCGCGACGACCCGGACGGCCGAGGACGCGACCGCCTTCCTGCGCGCGAACCGGGACAACATCATCCGGCTCGGCGACACGAGCCGCCCCACCCTGGAACTCCTCGCCGAGTACTCCTCCGCCTTCCCCTGCACCCTGCGCACCCTCGCCGACTTCGTGCCGGCCATGGACAAGGCGCTCGGCAAGGGCACCGACCGGCCCGGCGTCCACGTCGACGTCACCACCGTCGCCTCCCGCGGCGCCTACCGGCCCGGCCGTGACACCCCGGCGTACGACTCCGGAGGCGGCCCCCGCTGCCCCACGGTGCCCTACCTCGGCACCCTGCCCCGGCCCGCCGCGCGCGCCGCCACCCCCGCGGCCGAGCAGGACCTCGGGCCCGCCAACTCCCCGCAGGAGAACGACCTCGTCAACGAACTCCTCGCCCCCGCCGCCGGCAAGAGCCCCGCCGACCTGCCCGACTGGAGCAGCCTCCTCGTCGGCCCCGTCTACCGCGGTACGGAGGTGACCCTCCGATGAGCAGGACCGACAACGCGCACACCCGGCGCCGCCCGCTGACCGGACCGCTGGTCAAGTCCCTCGTCTTCGTGGTGGTCACCGCCCTCGCCACCACCGTCCTCGGTCTGAGCGTCGCCGGCACCGGTGTCGGCTCCGGCTCCGGAAGCCGCACCTACAAGGCCCTGTTCACCGACGTCACGGGACTCATGGACGGCGACAGCGTGCGGATCTCCGGGGTGACGGTCGGCGAGGTCACCGACGTACGCGTCGTCAACAGGCGCACCGCGCAGGTCACCTTCACCGTCCGCGACGACCGCAGGCTGCCCCGCTCCACCACCGCGGCCGTGAAGTACCTCGACATGGTCGGCCGGCGCTACGTCTCCCTCGGCCGCGGCAGCGGCGACCTCGCCGGCACCCTTCCGGAGGGCGGCACCGTCCCGCTGGACCGCACCACGCCCGCGCTCGACCTGACCCTGCTCTTCAACGGCTTCAAGCCGCTGTTCGAGGGGCTGTCCCCGAAGGACGTCAACGAACTCGCCGGATCCATCGTGCAGGTGCTCCAGGGCGAGGGCGCCACCGTCGACGGCCTGATCCGCCACATCGGCTCGCTGGGCACCACCGTCGCCGCCAAGGACAAGGTGATCGGCCAGGTCGTCGAGAACCTCACCACCGTCCTGGACACCCTCAACGACCGCGAGGACGGCTTCGACGACCTCGTCGGCACCCTCCAGAAGCTCGTCAGCGGCTTCAACCAGGACCGCAAGCCCCTCGGCGAGGCGGTCGCCGCCATGGGCGACCTGACCACCGTCACCGCCGGACTCGTCGAGGACGGACGCGAACCCCTCAAGAAGGACATCCGGGAACTGGGCCGGCTCTCGGACAACCTCGGCGAACACACCCCGCAGATCGAGGACTTCCTGGAGAAGAGCCCCGCCAAGATGACCGCACTGGCCCGCCTGTCCTCCTACGGATCGTGGTTCAACCTCTACCTCTGCGAGGCCCGCGTGAGCGGAGTGACCACCTCCGACGGCTCGAAGCCGCCGACCGGCATCGCGATCACCGAATCGAGGTGCCAGGGATGAAGCGCTCCCGCATCAAGCCCGTCAAGGAACGCAACCCCGTCGCCGTCGGCGTCGCCGGACTGCTCGTCCTCACCCTGATCGCCCTGCTCGCCTACAACGCCGACCGGCTGCCCTTCGGCGGCGGCACCGCCTACAGCGCCGACTTCTCCGAGGCCGCCGGCCTCGACGAGGGCGACGAGGTGCGCATCGCCGGCGTCAACGTCGGCCGGGTCACCGACGTCGCGCTCGACGGGGCCAAGGTCAAGGTCGGCTTCGAGGTCGAGGACGCCTGGGTCGGCGACCGCACCACCGCCGCCATCGCCGTCAAGACCGTCCTCGGCGACAAGTACCTGGCGCTCGACCCGCTCGGCTCCGGCCGCCAGGACCCCCACGCCCGCATCCCGCTCACCCGCACCACCTCCCCCTACGACGTGACCCAGGCCTTCCAGGACCTCAGCGGGACCGTCGACGCCATCGACACCGGGAAGCTCGCGGAGAGCTTCGAGACCATCTCCGACACCTTCAAGGACTCCCCGCCGCACGTGCGCAAGGCCGCCACCGGACTGTCCGACCTGTCGAAGTCCCTCTCCAAACGGGACGCGAAGCTCTCCGAACTCCTCAAGGGCAGTACCCGGTTCACCAAGACACTGGAGAACAACAAGTCGAGCTTCGAGACCCTCATCGAGGACGGCGGCCCTCTGCTCGGCGAACTCCGCGACCGCCGCACCGCCATCAGCGCCCTGCTCAAGGGCAGCCAGGACCTCGGCACCGAACTCGGCGGCCTCGTCAAGGACAACGAGAAGCAGCTCGGCCCCACCCTCAAGGCGCTCGGCCGCGTCACCGGCGTGCTGGAGAAGAACAACACCCGGCTCGGCGAGACCCTCGCGCTGGTCGGCCCGTACTACCGCCTGGTCGGCAACACCCTGGGCAACGGCCGCTGGTTCGACAGCTACCTGTGCGGCGTCGTGCCCCGCGACTACCTGCCCGCGACCTCCCAGCCCGAGACCGGATGCCTGCCGCCGAAACAGCCCGCGGCGGCCCAGGGGAGCGGTGCCCGATGACCCGACGCCGAAAGATCCTCACCGGGGTGCTCGCCCTCGTGGTGCTCGCCGCCGGCGGCCTCGTCGCCGCCCGGGTCCTCCAGGCCGACGGCACCCGCGTCACCGCCTACTTCGACCGCGCCATCGGCGTCTACGCCGGTTCCGACCTGCGCGTCCTCGGCGTACGGGTGGGCGAGGTGGAGTCGGTGGACCCCGAGGGCACCAGGGTCCGCGTCGGCCTCCGCCTGGACGACGGGATCAAGGTCCCCGAGGACGCGCGGGCCGTCGTGGTCGCGCCGAGCGTCGTCGCCGACCGCTACGTGCAGCTCACCCCCGCCTACACCAAGGGCCCCGCCCTCGCCGACGGCGCCGTCCTGCCCGCCGCCCGCAACCGCGTCCCCGTCGAGATCGACCAGATCTACGACTCGATCACCGAACTCGGCGACGCCCTCGGCCCCGACGGCGCCAACGCCGACGGCGCCCTGTCCGAACTGCTGAGGACCGGCGCCGACAACCTCGACGGGAACGGCGCGGCCATCGGCGACAGCGTCGAGGAGTTCGGCAAGGCGGCCAAGACCCTCGACGGCAGCAGCGGCGACCTGTTCAAGACGCTCGGCAGCCTCCAGACCTTCACCACCATGCTGAAGAACAAGGACACCGACGTGCGCACCGCACAGGAACGCCTGGACGACGTCGTCAGCTTCTTCGCCGACAACAAGGACGACCTCACCGGGGCGCTGGAGGAACTCGGCAAGGCCCTCGGCCAGGTCAAGACCTTCATCGAGGACAACCGGGGCGAGCTGAAGAAGAACGTCGACCGTCTCGTCCCCCTCACACAGACCCTGGTCGAGCAACGCGCCTCGCTCGCCGAGGCACTGGACGTGGCACCCCTGGCCGCCGCCAACGTCGTGAACGCCTACAACCCCGACACCCGCACCCTCGACGGCCGCGCCAACCTCAACGAGATCAGCATCGGCGGCCCGCTGCTTCCGCTGCCCGTCGCCGGCGCGACCGAGCAGCAGAACGCGACCGAGCAGCAGAAGGGGGACGGGCGATGAGGCGCGGCAGGACCGGCGCGGGCCGGGCCGCGGGCCTCACCGCCGGCGGACTGGTCGCCGTCGGTCTCGCCCTCGCCCTCGCCCTCGGCGGGGTCCCGTCCGGGGTACCGGGCTTCGACGGCATCGAGGACCTGCCGCTGCCCGGCGGCGCCGACCTCGGCGACCACCCCTACACCGTCACCGCGGAACTCCAGGACGTACTGAGCCTGGTCCCGCACGCCGCCGTACGGGTCAACGACGTGGCCGTCGGCCGGATCACCGACATCGAACTCGGCGAGGACGACTGGTCCGCCCGCGTCACCATGGAGATCAACGGCGAGGTCCGGCTGCCCGCCGACGCCACCGCACGGCTCGAACAGTCCAGCCTGCTCGGCGAGAAGTACGTCCAGCTCGCCGCGCCCGCCAAGGAGTCCGGAGCCGGCCGGCTCACGGACGGGAGCGTCATCCCGCTGGCCCGCACCAGCCGCAACACCGAGGTCGAGGAGGTGTTCGGCGCGCTCTCCCTGCTGCTCAACGGCGGCGGGGTCAACCAGCTCAAGACCATCACCCGCGAACTCAACGCCGCACTCGGCGGCCGCGAACCCGAGGTCCGCTCCATGCTGAAGCGGGTCAACACCCTGGTGGGCGACCTCGACGACCACCGGGAGGACATCACCGACGCCCTCGACGCGGTCAACCGGCTCTCCGCCACCCTCGCCCACCGCAAGGAGGACGTCGCCACCGTCCTCACCGACCTCTCGCCCGGACTCGAGACGCTCGAGGAACAGCGCGGCTCACTGCTGACCATGCTGCGTTCCCTCGACACGCTCTCCGGTGTCGCCGTCTCCACCGTCAACGCGAGCAAGGACGACATGATCGCCGACCTCAAGGCCGTCGCACCGACGCTGAAGGCGCTCGCCGACGCGGGCACCGACCTGCCCGACTCGCTCCAGGTGCTGCTGACGTACCCGTTCACCGACGAGGTGCTGCGCGGGGTGAAGGGCGACTACCTCAACACGTACCTGAGCATGGTCGCCGAGCCCGGCACCCAGGTGATCCCGCCGCTCGTGCCCGAGGGCACGCCCTCCCCGTCCGCGTCCCCCTCCACGAACCCGGACGCCGCGGCGGACCCGGCCGCGAAGAAGCGGTCCCGGGAAACGCGGAGCCCCTCCTCGCCCCTTCCCCTGCCCTCCGTGTCCGGGTCCGGAGGTGACCGCGGGTGATCACCCTCGCCGTACGGCTGAAGAACCTCGCCTTCCTTCTCGTCGCCGTCCTCGCCCTCGCCTTCCTCGGCATCCGCTACGCCGACCTGGGCCGCTACGTCGGCGTCGCCGACTACTACACGGTGAACGTCGAACTCCCGCGCACCGGCGGCCTGTTCACTCACTCGGACGTGACCTACCGGGGCGTCTCGGTGGGCCGCGTCGGTCCGATCGACCTCACCGCCGAGGGCGTCGTCGCCCAACTCCGCATCAAGAAGTCCGCGCCGCGCATCCCCGCCGACACCAAGGCCGTGGTCGCCGGGCTCTCCGCCGTCGGCGAGCAGTACATCGACCTGCGGCCCGAGAGCGACGGTTCCCCCTACCTCGCCGACGGCACCCGCATCGAGCAGGCCGACACCGAGGTCCCCGCACCCGTCACCGACGTCCTCGCCAGCGTCGACGACCTCGTGAGCTCGGTCCCACTGGACGACCTGCGCACGGTCGTTGACGAGTTCGGCAAGGCCTTCGAGGGCCACGGCGACGACCTCCAGGTCCTGCTCGACAGCGGCACCGGCTTCGTCGAGGCCGCCGACCGCGCCCTGCCGTCCACCACCCTGCTCATCAACGACGGCGAGACCGTCCTGCGCACCCAGGCCCAGGAGGCGCGGGCCATCCGCGACTTCGCCGTCGGAGCGAAGGACCTGGCCGCCGCCCTCAAGGGCTCCGACGCCGACCTGCGCCGCCTCCTCGCCGTCACCCCCGGGGCCGCCACCCAGGTCAGCGGTCTGCTGCGGGACCTCGACCCGAGCCTCGGCGTGGTCCTCGCCAACCTCCTCACCACCTCCGAGGTCGCCGTCACCCGGCAGCGCGGCATCGAGGAACTCCTCGTGAAGTACCCGGCGGCCGTCTCCGCCGGCGCCACCGCCGTCGACGGGGGCAAGCTCAACCTCGGCCTGGCCGTCACCTTCTTCAGCCCCCTGCCCTGCACCGAGGGCTACGGCGGCACGCGCTACCGCAACGGCCTCGACCTCGGCACCGCACCCGCCCTCAACACCGACGCCGCCTGCACCGCCCCGGCGGCCGGCGGCAAGAACGTGCGCGGCTCGGCCAACGCCCCGAAGGGCGGCGCGGTGCCCGACCCGGCCGAACCCGGCTCCCTGCCCTCGGGCAGCGGCGGCGGGACGCCCGCGAAGGGAGACGCCTCCCCGGCACTCCCCGGCGCGCTCGCCCTGCCCGGACAGAGCGGTGAGGCACCGGCCGGCCTGACCGGTCTCCTCGCCCCGGCCGGCACCGGGAGCAGCCGATGAGGCGGGCACGGATCCTCACCGGGACGGGGCTCGCGCTGGCCCTCGCCTTCTGCGGCACCGGCGCGTGGACGTACACGCAGGCCCGCACCGACGACGCGCTCGCCTACGGCCGGGAACGGGACGAGGCGCTCGCCGACGGGCGCGCGGGCATCGCCGTACTCACCACGCTCGACGCCGCCACCCGGCAGAGCGCCGAGCGGAGCATCCGGGACTGGCGCGCCGCCTCCACCGGGCCGCTGCGCGAGGAACTCGGCGCCACCGAGGCCAAGGCGGGGAGTTCGGCGCGCGGCACGGTCACCGAGGCCGCCGTCACCGCGCTCGACACCCGGTCCGGCACGGCCAAGCTCATCGCCACCGTCCGCGTCGAGGTCACCCCCGCCGGGACGCAGAAGCCGGCCACCGACCGCAAGCGCCTGGAGGCGGTCCTGGCCCGCACGGGCGAGGGGGAGTGGAAGGTGCGGGCGCTGAGCGCGGTGCCGGTCGAGGAGCAGCGGGGCGAGACGGGCCGGAAGAGCGAGAACGGCGAGAAGGCGGGCGGGGAGCGATGACACCGACGTGGTCGCTGCGCAGGGGCGCCGCACCGGATCCCGGCACGGCGGACGAACAGGCCCCGGACACCGACGCCCCGGACACCGACGCCTCGGACACCGACGCCCCGGACCCCCACGCCGAGCCCGAGGGCCCCGCCACCCGCCCGCCGGACCGACGCCCGCTCCTGCGGAACGCGGCCCTGGCAGCCACCGCCGCCGCCCTCGTCCTGGGCGGCACCGGCTTCTTCTACGCCGCCCACCAGGTGCGGTCGGAGGCGCCCGCCCGCAACCAGGCACTCACCGACACCGGGGCCACCACCCGCGTCGCGGGCGACGTCGGCAACGCCCTCGCCCGCGTCTTCTCCTACACCCCGGACGGCACCGGGGCCGCCGAGCGCTCCGCGAGCACCGTGCTCGACGGCCGCGCCGCCCGCCAGTACGAGACCCTCTTCGCCCGGGTCCGCGACGACCTCACCGAACAGCGCGTCACGCTGAGCACCCGGGCCGTCCGCACCGGAGTGATCGAACTCGACGGTGACGAGGCCCGCCTGCTGGTCTTCCTCGACCAGACCTCCCACAGGGACGACGGCAAAGGCAAGGGCGAGGACAGGGCCGCGGACCGGGCCGGGGTCAGCACCGCGGCGGCCCAACTCACGGTCACGGCACGGCTGGAGGACGACCGGTGGCGGATCGTCGACATCAAGGCCCGCTGAGCATGCGCGGGAGACTGGAGCACCCCATGAAACGCGCCGTCCGCCTCCCCGACGTCGGCCGCTTCCGGCCGCTGCCGGCTCTGGCGCTCGTCCTCACCCTCGTCGCCGGCGGCTTCGCGGCGTGGGCCGGCCAGGACTGGTACCGGGCGGCCCACGACGAGCGGGCCGCGTACGCCGCGCAGCGGGACGCCGCGCTCTCCGCCGGGGAACAGGGCGTGCAGAACCTCAACACGCTCGACCACCGAGAGCTGAAGCGCGGCCTCGACCTGTGGGAGTCCTCGACCACCGGCGAGCTGCACGAGCAACTCGCCTCCGGACGCGACGAGTTCGCCGCACAGGTGAAGGAGGCGAAGACGGTGAGCACGGCGCGGGTGCTGTCCGGCGCCGTCACCGAACTCGACGACCGCGCCGGACGGGCCCGGGTGCTGGTCGCCCTGCGCGTCACCGTCGAGGCGGCCGACGGGGCGAAGAGCGACAAGGACAGCCGCATGCTCGGCGAACTCACCCGGACCGACGGCCGGTGGAAGCTGAGCGCCCTGGGCCAGGCACCCGTGGGCGGCGCATCGACCGGCTGACCCGGTCCCGTACCGCAAGCCGGCCGCAGCGAGGAGGACACCGCACCATGTCGACGACCCGTCACCACATCAACCGCCAGCGGCGCCGCCAGGCCCGCGAGACCCGGCCCGCCGCCCCCACCGCACGCCCGGAGCGCACGGAGGGCACCGAGCGCGAGGCGGTCCGGGCCGGCACGCGCCGCGCCACGGCCGTCCTGGAACCCGCGGAGCCGGCCACCGCGGCCCCGGCCACGACCGGGGACGGGACGAGGGCCACCCGGACCCGACCGCGCCGCCGCCCTCCGGTGCTCGTACTGCTGTGCGCGCTGACGGTGCTCCTCGGCGGCTTCGCCGGCTGGGCACACGCCGAGGCCGACGGGCTCAGGTCCGAGCCCGCGCGCGGCAACACCGCACTGACCGACCTCGCCCGCACCAGCGAGATCAAGGGCCAGGCGACCAAGGCCGTCGACCGCCTCTTCTCCTACGACCACGCCGACCCCGGCGCCCTCGACAAGGCGGCGAAGGACCTCCTGACCGGCAAGGCCGTCGACCAGCACCGCGAACTGCTCGCCGACGTCCGGGAGCGCGCCGACGAGCAGAAGGCGGTGATCACCACCACGGTCACCGAGAGCGCGGTCGAACGCGTCGACGGCGACCGGGCCCGGGTCCTCGTCTACGCCGACCAGAGCAGCGTCGCCACCGCGGGCGACAAGGCCGCGGCGGACAAGAAGGGCGGGACCGGCGAGGCCGGAGACGACGAGAAGGCCGCGCGGGACGAGGGCGTGTACGCGGCCGCCATGCTCGCCGTCGACGTCGTGCACCGCGACGGACGCTGGCTGGTCTCCGCCCTCGACACCTTCGGACGCTGACAGCCGTACGAGTAGGACCGCCCGTCCCCTCCACCGTTCTCCACCGCCCCCCGGCCCCGGCCCGTCTCCCGCCCCGCATCTCCCACGGATCCGACAGGAGCGACGACCATGTCCGTACGCCGTGCCCGACGCCCGTACCGCGGGCGGACCCGCAAGGGACTGCGCACCACCGCCCTCGCGGTGGCCGCCGTGGCGGCCCTCACCGCCTCCCAGGCCCCCGGCCTCACCCCGGACGCGAAGGACACCCACGCCGGACCGGCGGCCGACGACCCGGTCCCGCCGACGGCGGACGGCCCGTTCGCCGAGCTGGACCCGCCCGGCGACGGCTCGTACCACACCGAACTCCCGCCGCTGACCACGCGCGACGGCGGCCCGGTCTCCTCCGTGCCCGTGCGGGACCGGATCCGCGCCCAGTCGGGCATCCCGGCCACCGTGCTGCGCGCCTACCGGGCCGCCGAGACCGCCGTAGGCAGGACGGACCCCGGCTGCCGGCTGCCCTGGGAACTGCTCGCGGCGATCGGCAAGGTCGAGTCCGGCCAGGCACGCGGCGGCGCGGTCGACCGGAACGGCACCACCCTGAGCCGTATCACCGGTCCGCCCCTGAACGGGCGGGGCTTCGCCCTGATCCGGGACACCGACGGCGGCGCCCACGACGGCGACACGGTCTACGACCGGGCGGTGGGCCCCATGCAGTTCCTGCCGTCCACCTGGGCCCGCTGGGGCGCGGACGGCAACGCGGACGGCCGCGCCGACCCGAACAACGTCTTCGACGCGGCCCTCGCCGCCGGGCACTACCTCTGCGCCGGCGACCGGGACCTGGGCCGGGGAGCGGACCTGGACCGGGCGATCCTCAGCTACAACAACTCCCGCACCTACCTGGAAACGGTGAGGTACTGGCTGGAGTTCTACCGCCGGGGAGTCCACACCGTCCCGGACGGCGAGGGCGTCGTCCCGAAGAGCCCCGGCGCGGGCGGCGACACCCCGGCGACCGAGCCCGTCGACGGCGAGAGCGGCGGCAACGGCGGCGGCGGTGGCCACGGGGGCGGAGGCGCCGGCGGAGGCGCCGGCGACGGCATCGTCATCGGCCCGGACCCCGGCACCACGCCCGGCGACAGCCCCAAGCCGTCCTCGTCGCCGTCCCCGTCCCGGCCCGTGCCGTCCACGGCACCGCACCCGTCCTCCCCGTCGGTGCCCCCGACGAGCCAGGGCCCCTCCCAGCCGCCGTCCGAGACCCCCACCGAAAGCCCCACGGACACGCCGGGACCCTCACCGGAGCCGACCGCCACGGACGACTGCTCCGCCGAACCGCGGTCCCCGGCCCCCGACCCCACGGCATCCCCGACGGACCCGCCCTGCCCGACCCCGTCGGACACCGCGACCGCCTCGGACGGCGCGACCGGGTAGGGCACCGCGGCCGGGCAGGGCGGCCGCCGGGGGTCAGCCGGCCTGGCCCATCCCCGCCGCGTTCGGCCAGCCCGTCGCCGGGACCGACTCCAGGCCGTTGGTGCCCCTGACCTGGGCGGCCGTGAGACCACCGCGGGCCGGGACGCCGGGCGGGGTCGGGCCGAAGGGCGGGGTCGGGCCGAAGGGCGCGGGATACGCGGCGGCCGGGGCGGGCACGGGCTGCGGAACCGGCGCGGGCACGGGCTGCTGCGGGACCGGTGCCGGGTGGGGGACCGACACCGGTCCGGGATAGGGCGCCGGCTGGGGGACCGGCGCCGGTGGCGGTACGGTGGCCGCCGCCGGAGCGACGGGCACCGCGGCGGGGAGCGGCAGGCCGGTGCCGGTACCCGCGGCGGGGGCCGGAGCGGCGGCGAGCCCCGGGGCACCGGCACCGGCGGCCGGGGCGGTGATCGCGCGCATGCCGGAACCGTTGGTCTCGTTCATCAGGCGGTCCACCGCCGCCGTGCCCGAGCTGTAGCCGGTCCCTGTGGCCGGCCCGGGCACGGCGGCTCCCCTCCCGGCCCCGTAGAGCACCTGTTCCAGGCCGGACACCAGACGACGCACGTCGACCTGGGGGCGCACCACGAGACGCAGGAAGCGGCTGGACGAACCGATCTTGTTGCCGCACTCACGGACCAGGACCCGGTGCTCGGTGAGCATGCGGTCCCGCACGGCGGTGCCCTCCGCGCCGACGGGCAGCCGGACGAAGAGGAAGTTGCCCTGGGAGGGGTAGACGGTCAGGCCGGGCAGGGCGGACAGCTGCGCGGCCATCTCCAGGCGGTCGCGCCGCACCTGGTGCAGGCTCTGCGCGTACTCGGGACCGTGGTCGCGCAGCATGAACACCACGTGCTCGGCGAAGGAGTTGAGGTTCCACTTGGGCAGCATGGAGCGCACCCGGCCCGCGAGCGCCGGGTTGGCGACGAGGTAGCCGAAGCGGATGCCGTGCAGCCCGAAGTTCTTGCCGAGGCTGCGCAGGACGACGACGTTGGGACGCAGCATCGCCTCCTGGACCACGCTGGGGTCCGTCTCGGCGTCGGCGAACTCCAGGAACGACTCGTCGATCACCACCAGGTCGCGGTCGGCCATCGCGTCCATGAACTGCACCAGCGCCTGCTTGTGCTGGTAGCCGCCGTCGGGGTTGTTCGGGTTGCAGATCACCACGGCCCGCGTGCCTCTGGCCCGGATGAACTCGGCGTACTGCGCGAGGTCGAGGGCGAAGCCGCCGGCCTCCTGGAGCGGGAACATGTCGACCCGTTTGCCGGTCTCCATGGGCTGGTCGGTCCAGCGGCCGAAGGTGGGGACGGGGACGGCGAGGGACTCCCGCACCAGCAGGTGGTCGATCCAGGTGATCAGCTCCGTGGAGCCGTTGCCCATCGCCACGCACTGCGGCGGGAGTTGCAGCAGGCCGCACAGTTCGGCGGTGATGGTGTCGGCGCTGCTCGGGTAGTACGTGATGATGTCGCGCAGCCGGCCGGCCATCTCCTCGAACATCGCCGGGGTCGGGAAGTACGGGTTGCAGGGGATGCAGAAGTCGACCGGTCCCGCGCCCGCCGCCTCGCCGCTCTCCCGCGTCAGCGCCGCCATGGAGGGGCTGTGCGCCGCGGTGCTGCGGAACAACGAGGTGACGTTGCCGGACAAGTGGACCTCCGTAAGTGGGCGGCCCGTGCGGGGCGCACGGGCCGCCCTTACATACGGGGGCGGACGGGGGGCCGTTCAACGCGTGTGAAGAAAGTGTGCCCTCGGGTTTGGGGCGGTTTCGGGTGCGGTCCGGGCCCTCACGCGCCGAACGAGTGCACCGTCGACGTCCGGTAGGTCTCGCCGGGCCGCAGCACGGTCGACGGGAACGACGGGTGGTTCGGCGAGTCCGGGAAGTGCTGGGTCTCCAGGCACAGGGCGTCGCTCTGGCGGTACAGGGAGCCGCCGGTGCCGGTCAGGGTGCCGTCGAGGAAGTTGCCCGAGTAGAACTGCAGTCCCGGCTGGTCGGTGGCGATGCGCAGGGTGCGGCCCGAGGTGTTCTCGCGCAGGGTGGCGACGTGCTCGGGGCGGTCGGTGACGCCCTTGTCGAGGACCCAGTTGTGGTCGAAGCCCTTGGCCGTGACCAGTTGCGGGTGGGCGTCCCGGATGTCGCGGCCGACCGGCTTGGAGCGGCGGAAGTCGAAGGGCGTGCCGGAGACCCGCGCCAGCTCGCCGGTGGGGATCAGACCGGCGTCGGTGGGCGTGAAGCGGGAGGCGGCGACCGTCAGCTCGTGGTCCTCGACGGTGCCGCTGCCCTCGCCGGCCAGGTTCCAGTAGACGTGGCTGGTCAGGTTGACGACGGTGGCCCTGTCGGTGGTGGCCTCGTAGTCGATGCGCCAGTCGCCGCGCCGGGTGAGGGTGTACGTCACCTTTGTCCTGAGCGTGCCCGGGTAACCCATCTCGCCGTCGACGCCGGTGTAGTGGAGCACCAGTCCGGTGTCGGAGCCGCGGGTGAACGGCTCGACGTCCCACACCCGGTAGTCGAAGCCCAGGGCGCCGCCGTGCAGGGAGTTCTCGCCGTCGTTGACGGAGAGCTGGTAAGAGGTGCCGTCCAGGGTGAAACGGCCCTTGGCGATGCGGTTGCCGTACCGTCCGATCAGGGCGCCGAAGTGCGGGCTGCGGGCCACGTAGTCGTCGAGGTTGTCGAAGCCCAGCGAGACGTTCGCGTAGCGGCCGCGGCGGTCCGGGATCTCCAGGCACTGCACGACACCGCCGTACGACAGCACCTTCATCCGGGTGCCGCCGTTCTCCAGCGACCAGCGGTACACCTTCGTCCCGTCGGCCAGCCTGCCGAAGAGTTCCTTCACCGGTTTCCCGCCTCCCGACGCGTGCGCCGTGCCGCCGGCCGCGGTGGCGGCGACGCCGGCCGCCGCCGACGCGATGAGCGTGCGTCTGCTCAGTTCCATGTACGGCTCCTCTGCTTTCCGTGGAAAGAAGCGGGCCCCGCCGTCGGTGGCGGGGCCCGAGATCCGTTACGAACCGACCCTGCGCTTGTTCCACACGTCGAACCCGACCGCCGCCAGCAGCACCGCGCCCTTGATGACCTGCTGCCAGTCGGTGCCGATGCCGACCAGGTTCATGCCGTTGTTCAGCACGCCGAGGACCAGACCACCGATGATCGCGCCGAGGACCGTGCCGACGCCGCCGCTCATCGAGGCGCCGCCGATGAAGGAGGCGGCGATGGCCTCCAGTTCGAAGTTGAGGCCCGCCTTGGGCGAGGCCGCGTTGAAGCGGGCGGCGAAGACCAGACCCGCCAGCGCCGCGAGCATGCCCATGTTCAGGAAGACCAGGAAGGTGACCTTCTTGTCCCGTACGCCCGACAGCTTGGCGGCGGGCAGGTTGCCGCCGATGGCGTAGATGTGGCGGCCGATGATCGCGTTGCGCATCAGATAGCCGAAGCCGACGACCAGGACACCCAGGATGAGCAGCACGATCGGGGCGCCCTTGTAGCTGGCCAGCAGCAGCGTGACGACGAGGACGGCGGCGACCAGCGCGACCAGCTTGAGCAGGAACAGCTTGACGGGCGGCACGTCGAGGGAGAACTCCTGCTGCCGCTTGCGGTCGCGGACCTCCTGGTACACCACGAAGGCGATCAGGGCGAAGCCCAGCAGCAGGGTGAGATTGTGGTAGTTGGTGTTGGGGCCGACCTCGGGCAGGAAGCCGTTGGCGATCTTCTGCAGGTCCTTGGGGAACGGGCCGAGGGTCTGGCCCTTGAGGAAGATCTCCGTCAGACCGCGGAAGAGCAGCATGCCCGCGAGGGTCACGATGAACGACGGTATGCCGAGATAGGCGATGAAGAAGCCCTGCACGGAGCCGGCCGCGGCGCCGATGGCCAGGCACAGGATCACCGCCACCGGCCACGGCATGTCGTTCCTGACCATCAGGACGGCGGCCGTCGCGCCCACGAACGCGGTCAGTGAGCCCACGGACAGGTCGATGTGGCCCGCGATGATGACGAGCATCATGCCGATCGCGAGGATCAGGATGTAGCTGTTCTGCAGCACCAGGTTGGAGACGTTGCGCGGCAGCAGCAGGTCGCCGTCGGACCACACCGCGAACAGCACCACGATCAGGCCGAGGGCCATCAGCATGCCGTACTGGCGCATGTTGCGGCGCATGCCGTCGAGCATCAGCTGCAGCAGCCCGCCGCCGGAGGCCGGACCCTCTCTGCCGGGCGGCGCCGGTGCCGGGGTCTTGGCGGTCACGTCCGTGCTCATCGGCTTACCTCTTTGTCCTTCTTGTCCTTCGTCATCTGCCGCATCAGCGCTTCCTGCGAGGCCTCGGCCCGCGAGAACTCACCCGTCAGCCGCCCCGCGGCCATCGTGTAGATGCGGTCGCACATGCCGAGCAGCTCCGGCAGTTCGGAGGAGATGAACACGACCGCCTTGCCCTCGGCCGCCAGGCGGTCGATGACCGTGTAGATCTCGTACTTGGCGCCCACGTCGATGCCGCGCGTGGGCTCGTCCAGGATCAGCACCTCGGGACCCGCGAAGATCCACTTGCTGAGGACGACCTTCTGCTGGTTGCCGCCGGACAGCTTGCCGACCGGCTCGAAGACGGTCGGCGCCTTGATGTTCATGGACTTGCGGTAGTCCTCGGCGACCTGCCGCTCGCCGTGCTCGTCGACGACACCCCGCTTGGAGACCTTGCCCAGCGCGGTCAGCGAGATGTTCCGGTTGATGGTGTCGATGAGGTTGAGGCCGTAGTGCTTGCGGTCCTCGGTGACGTACGCGATGCCGTGCCCGACCGCCTCGGGGACGGTCTTCGTGCGGATCTCCCTGCCGTCCCTGAGGACCGTGCCGCCCGCGTGCCGGCCGTAGGTGCGGCCGAAGACGCTCATCGCCAGCTCGGTGCGGCCGGCGCCCATCAGCCCGGCGATGCCGACGATCTCCCCGCGCCGCACCGAGACCGAGACGTCGTCGACGACCTTGCGCTGCTGGTCGATGGGGTGGTGCACGGTCCAGTTGCGGATCTCCAGGGCCGGCGCCGCGCCCTTCTCGGGCTGGTGCGGGGTCCGGTCCGGGAAGCGGTTCTCCAGGTCGCGGCCGACCATGCCGCTGATGATCCGGTCCTCGGTCGTCTCCGCCGCCTTCACGTCGAGCGTCTCGATGGAGCGCCCGTCGCGGATGATGGTGACCGAGTCGGCGACCCGGCGGATCTCGTTCAGCTTGTGCGAGATGATGATCGAGGTGATGCCCTGTTCCTTCAACTGGAGGATCAGGTCGAGGAGTTTGCCGCTGTCCTCGTCGTTGAGTGCCGCCGTCGGCTCGTCGAGGATGAGCAGCTTCACCTTCTTGGAGAGCGCCTTGGCGATCTCCACCAGCTGCTGCTTGCCCACGCCGATGTCGGCGACGCGGGTCTCCGGGTGCTCGTCGAGACCGACCCGGCGCAGCAGTTCGGTGGCGTGCTTGAGGGTGTCGTTCCAGTTGATCAGTCCGCGCTTGGCGTGCTCGTTGCCGAGGAAGATGTTCTCCGCGATGGACAGATACGGCACCAGCGCCAGCTCCTGGTGGATGATCACGATGCCGTGCTGTTCGCTCGCCCGGATGTCCTTGAACCGGCAGGTCTCGCCCTCGAAGAGGACGTCCCCCTCGTAACTGCCGTGCGGGTGGACTCCGGAGAGCACCTTCATCAGGGTCGACTTGCCGGCGCCGTTCTCCCCGCAGATGGCGTGGACCTCGCCCTGGCGAACGGTCAGCGTGACGTCCGACAGCGCTTTGACACCGGGAAAGGTCTTGACGATCGAGCGCATTTCCAGGACGGGTCCCGCCATGGTCGTGCCTTCCAATCCTTGATGGAGCCAGGTCAGTTGATCTGGTCCTCGGTGTAGTAGCCGCCGTCGACCAGGATCTTCTTGTAGTTGGACTTGTCGACGCTGACCGGCTGCAGCAGGTAGGCGGGGACGACCTTGGCACCGTTGTCGTAGGACTTGGTGTCGTTGACCTCGGGCTTCTTGTCGTTCAGGACCGCGTCGACCATGTTCGCGGCGACCTTCGCGAGCTGGCGCAGGTCCTTGTAGACGGTCTGGGTCTGCTGGCCCGCGACGATCGACTTCACCGAGGCGATCTCGGCGTCCTGACCGGTGACGACCGGCATGGCCTTGCTGCCGGAGCCGTAGCCGTCGGACTTCAGGGCGGACAGGATGCCGATGGAGATGCCGTCGTACGGCGAGAGCACCGCGTCGACCCGGGCGCTGCGGTAGCTGGAGGTGAGCAGGTCGTCCATGCGCTTCTGCGCGGTGCCGCCGTCCCAGCGCAGGGTGGTGACCTGGTTGAGGGCGGTCTGCTTGGACCGGACGACGAGCTGGCCCTTGTCCATGTAGGGCTTCAGGACGTTCATCGCGCCCTGGAAGAAGTACTTGGTGTTGTTGTCGTCGTTGGAGCCGGCGAACAGCTCGATGTTGAAGGGGCCCTTCTTGCCCGCCTTCAGACCGAGCTTGTCGACGATGTAACCGCCCTGCAGCTCACCGACCTTCTCGTTGTCGAACGACGCGTAGTAGTCGACGTTCTCCGTGCCGAGGATCAGCCGGTCGTAGGAGATGACCGGGATGTCGGCGTCCTTGGCCTGCTGCATGACGTTGCCGAGGGACTTGTTGTCGATCGCGGCGACGATCAGGGCGTCCACACCCTGCGTGATCATGTTCTCGATCTGCGAGACCTGCTGGTCCGGGTCGTCCTCGCCGTAGACGAGCTTGGTCTTGTAGCCCTTGCCCTTCAGCTCCTTGACGACGTTGGCGCCGTCGGCGATCCAGCGCTCGGAGGACTTGGTCGGCATGGCGATGCCGACGGTGGCGCCGTCGCTGCCCCCCTTGTCCTCCTCGCTGCCGCCCTCGCTGTTCTGGCCGCAGGCGGTCAGCGTGAGGGCGAGCGAGGCGGCGGCGGCTGTCGCGGCGAGTGCGGCTCTGCGGTTGCGCATGGTCATCATCCTTGAGGTGAGGGCTGTGTCGGCGACGCAGGTGTGTGGGATTGTGCGCGGTCGTGTCGTCTTTTGTGAAGGGAGTTTCCGGAACGTTATGACGAGGTCCCGAACCGGTTGAGCGCCCCGGGCAGCCGGGTCCCGAGCGGCGCCATCTCCCCGTCCGCGCCGTGCCGGGCGAGCAGGTCGAGGGCGAGCCGGCCGCGCCGCACCCGCTCCTTGGCGGTGGCCAGCGTCAGTTCCCGCAGGTGGTGCCCGTACGGATAGATCCCGGGCGCCTTGGAGAGGCCGAACTTCAGATACAGGGGGGCGCCGCGCCGGATCAGTTCGGCGACCTCGTACATCCGCACATAGCCGCCGAGGTCGTCGGGAGCCTCGATGTACATGTCCATCGGCGCGGCCGAAACCCGCCGTATTTCGGTCAGGTGATCGAGCGTCAGGTCGCTGGGCACGTTGACGGAGTCGGCGCCGAGCCGCTCGTAGACCGCGTACGAGGCCGGGTTGACCGGTCCGACGAGGGCCGAGAGCTTGAGCGTGGTGTCGGCCGGCAGGAGGCCGGAAGTACGGGCCCGGTGCAGCGTCCACAGCACGCCCTCGTCGGCGACCAGCAGGCACTTGACGCCCAACTCACAGGCGCGCACGGCGTCTTCGACACATCCGGCGACCGCGGCGTGACCGCGCGCCCGAAGGCCCGCGCCGCCCGAGTCGGTCCGGGTGGAGCCGCCGATGTCCCAGGTGCCGCGCGGACCGGTGAACAGGCAGAGCTCGATGTCCCGTTCGGCGGTGGCCTCGACCATCTCGGTGATCTCGGCGTCGGTGAGCATCCACACGCCGCTGCCCTGGCTGATCCGGTGGATCGGCACGTCCAGCCGCGAGGACTCCTTGAGCACCACCGCCAGCGCCTCCGGCCCCTCGCAGGAGGGGATCTCGGTGCGCCAGCGGCCACCGCCCGGGAAGGAGTGCGGCGAGGCGTCGGCGGGATCGGGGTCGGGCGCGGCCAGGCCGAGTGCGGTGAGGGCCTGCTCACCGGGCCTGCGTGCGGCGGCCGTGGCGGAAGGGTCGGTCACAAGCTGTCCTTAGTGTTCGATATGTCGGACGAAGTTCGCGGCGGCGGGTGCGCGGGGCTGCGAGTGTCAGCCGCGTCCGTCCGTGTCCGCGGCGCGGGTGCGAGTCGCCCCCGTCCGGTGGGGGTGCGCCGGCGCGGAGGCCGTCAGGTCGCCCCCGCACCGGCGTACGGTTCAGGGGAGCGGGTCCGGGTGCAGCAGGACCTTTCCGACCTTCGGGTCGCCGGAGCCCACCAGCTCGATGGCCTCGGAGAACTCCGAGAGCGGCAGCTCGTGCGTCACCAGCGGCCGCGGATCCAGCAGCCCGGCCGCGAAGACCCGCACCGTGTGCGCCCAGGCGTCCGGCGGCGCCCCGAAGACGGTGTGCACCTCCAACTGCCTCACGACCAGGTCGGTGGGGTCGAGGCCGTCGGCGCCCGGCGCCGGGATGCCGGTCAGCACCAGCCGCCCGCCCCGGCGCAGCAGCGCGGCGGCCGTACGGGCGGCGTCCGCGGACCCGGCGGTCTCGATCACGACGTCGAAGTCGTCCGGGAGCGGCCGGTCCTTGGTGCGGAAGCCGGTCGCGCCGAACCGCCGCGACAGCGCCTCCCGGTCACCGCGGGTACCGACGACCAGCAATTCGGCCGGGGAGGCGGCGCGCAGGAACTGCACGGCGAACATGCCGAGCGTGCCCGTGCCGACGACGGCGACCCGCTCGCCCGGCCGGGCGTTCGCCTTCAGCGCGGCGGCGGCGATGCAGGCCGCGGGCTCCAGCAGGGCCGCGGCCGTGAGGTCGGCGTCGTCCGGCAGGGCGTGCAGCAGCCGGGCGGGCAGCGTCAGCGTCGGGGCCATGGCGCCCGGCCGGGTGAACCCGGTCTCCTCGTACCCGGCCGTGCACAGCGTCGTCTCGCCCGCGTGGCAGCGGTCGCACACCTGGCAGTTGCGGAAGCCCTCGCCCACGACCTTCCGGCCGGCCAGCGAGGCCGGCACGCCGGCGCCGACCCGCTCCACCGTCCCGGACCACTCGTGCCCGGGGGTGAGCGGGTAACGCACGTACCCCTCGGGCCGGTTGCCCTGGTAGACCTCGCGGTCGCTGCCGCAGATCCCGGCGGCGTGCACCCGCACCAGCGCCTCGCCGGGCCCCGGTTCACGCGGCTCGTGCGGCACCAGCCGGTGCACCCCCGGTGCCTCGACGAGGACCGCGCCGCTCATGCCCCGGTCCCCTTGGGGTTGCGCTGCTCCCAGCCCTCGGCCCACAGGTCGAACCGCGCCTGCTGCTGCGGGAACTCGGCCGCCGCGTCGGTGTCCAGCTCGACGCCGAGACCGGGTGCGTCGGAGAGGTGGAAGCACCCGTCCTCCGGGTCCACCTGCGGTGCGCCCTTCACGACCTTCTTGATCTCCGCGTCCGCGAAGTCGTTGAAGTGCTCCAGGATCTTGAAGTTCGGGGAGGTGAAGCCGACCTGGAGACTGGCGGCGGTGAGCACGGAACCGCCGACGTTGTGCGGGGCGACCAGCGTGTAGTGCGTCTCGGCGGTCGCCGCCAGCTTCCGCGTCTCCCAGATGCCGCCGATGTGGCCGACGTCGGGCTGGACGACGTCCACCGACTGGTCCTCGAACAGCTCGCGGAACTCGATGCGGTCGTGGATGCGCTCACCGGTGGCGACCGGGATGTCGACCTTCTCGGCGACCTTCTTGAGCGCCTTGAGGTTCTCCGGCGGGACCGGCTCCTCCAGCCAGGCCGGCTTGAAGGGCGCCAGTTCGCGCGCCAGCCGGACGGCGGTGGACGGCGAGAAGCGGCCGTGCATCTCCAGCATCAGCTCGGCGTCCGGCCCGATGGCGTCCCGCACGGCTTCGATCAGCGAGACGGCGTAGTTCGTCTGCCGCTGGTCCAGTTCGAAGTGCCCGGTGCCGAACGGGTCGATCTTCAGTGCCCGGTACCCGCGCTCCACGACCCCCTGCGCGGCCTTGTGGTACGCCTCCGGCGTCCGCTCGGTCGTGTACCACCCGTTGGCGTACGCCTTCACCTTGTCGGTGACCTTGCCGCCCAGCAGCTGCCACACGGGGACGCCGAGGGCCTTGCCCTTGATGTCCCAGCACGCCATCTCGACGACGGCGATGCCCGACATCACGATCTCGCCCGCGCGGCCGTAGTCGCCGTACTTCATGCGGCGCACCAGGTCCTCGACAGCGAACGGGTCGGAACCGAGAATGTGGTTGGCCTCGGCCTCCTTCAAGTAGCCGAGGAGCGCGTCGGTGTGCCCCAGCATCCGGGTCTCGCCGACTCCGGTGATGCCCTCGTCGGTGTGCACCTGGACGTAGGTCAGGTTGCGCCACGGCGTCCCGACCACGTGTGTGCTGATTCCGGTGATGCGCACGGCGGCTGCCCTTCGCTCTGTTCGATATGTCGTCACTCGTTCGAAATGCTGGCGTGACAGTAAGGACGGGGTGCTCGGGGTGTCAATGGGGCGGACACATAACGGTTTCGGCAGTTTCGAGGGCGGGGGAGAAACCGCTCCCGGGGTCTTCCCCACACAACTTTCACAGGCGCCTCTAGGAACGCGCCCGTCCCGGAACTTAACCTTCCCGCGTCATGGACTACTGCCACCCGTGCCGACGGCACCTCAACGGCGCCCTCGCCTGCCCGGGGTGCGGCACGCCCGCCCACGAACTCCACGCATCGGACGCCCGTCTGACGGCGAGTGAGGGGACTGCGCTCAGGACCGCCGACGAGGCCCCGGCGGTCGACGAGAAGCCCGAAGACGACCTCGGGGACGACCCCGAGGACGACCCCGGCGACGCCACGCCGTCCGGAGCCCGGTCCAGCCGCCGGGACCGCAAGGCCGCCGCACACCGCAGGCGCCGTCGCCGGACCCTGTTCGTCGCCGCGGGCTTCGTCCTGGCGGCCGGCGGACTGAGCCTCGCCGAACTCGGCACGGACGCCCCGCACTCCCCGGAGAAGCCGGCCGCCGCGGCCGGCGAGACGGCGGACGGCGAGGCGACGCGCGAGGTGGGGGAGGCGTCGGCGGTCCCGGTCGACGACACCTCGCGGACGGCCCCGGCCTCGGGTGCGCCGTCCGCTAGCGCGTCCGCGTCGACAACGGTGTCGGCGTCCCCTTCGGAATCCCCCGAGGCGCAGGAGCCGGAAACGGCGAGCGAGTCCGGCGCCCCCGGCGCTTCCCGGGCACCCACCCCGACCGCCACCCCGCCGCCCGCGGACCCGGACCCGTCGCCCCCGGACTCGGACGACCCGCCCCCGACGACGTCCCCCACCCCGCCGGAACAGCCGGACCCCACCCCCACGGAGACCTGCGACCGCTTCCTGTGGTGGTGCACCTGAGCCTGCTCCGCCGGGTGCGCCGACCCGCGGACGGCGACGGCCGGATCACGATGCGGCCGGCGCGGGTCACTAGGCTGAGCGATCTCATGCCTCAGGGGGTTCGGTTGGTGCCGCGAAGTGCGCTGGGACGGGACTTCCGCAGGTTGTGGGGTGCCTACGCGATCAGCGCGGCGGGCAGTGCCGTCGGCATGGGCGCGTTGCCGCTGATCGCCCTGCTGGTGCTGGACTCCTCGGCGTTCCAGGTCTCCGTGCTCGCCGCGCTGTCCGCGGTGGCCAGTGGGGTCATCGCTCTGCCGCTGGGCGTGCGGATCGAGCACCGGTACAAGCGGCCGGTCATGATCACCGCCGACCTGGTCCGCTGCGCGGTGCTGGTGAGCGTCCCGGTCGCCATGGCGTGGGACCGGCTCACCTTCGTCCACCTGTGCACCGTCGGCGTTCTCCAGACGGCGGCGGCCATCGCGTTCGACGCGGCGAGCGGGGCGCACCTGAAGGCGCTCGTCCTGCCCGATCACCGTCTCCGTGCCAACAGCCTGTTCGAGACGACGAACTGGATCAGCGTCAGCGCCGGCCCGCCCGTCGGCGGGCTCCTGATCGGGCTCCTGGGAGCGGCCGCCACGCTGGTGGTCGACGCGCTGTCCTTCCTCGGGTCGGCCCTGGGCATCCGGCGCATCCGGCAGGCGGAACCCACGCCGCCGGCGCGCGCCGCCGACTCCCGCCCGAGCCGTGACATCGCCGCCGGATGGCGGTACCTCCTGAGCCACAGCGGACTGCGGCCGCTGTTCTTCAACTCACTGCTCTTCGGCGGCTCCATCATGATGACCTCACCGCTGATGGCCGTCCTCATGCTGGACGACCTCGACCTGGCGCCCTGGCAGTACGGACTCGCCCTCGGGCTGCCCTGCCTGGGCGGCGTGCTGGGTTCACGCCTGACGCCGCCGCTCACCCGGCGATTCGGAGAGCGCCGCATCCTGCTGCTGTCCGGTGTCGTGCGCTCCTTCTGGGTGATCCTCATGCCGCTGGCCCCCTCCGGTGCCCTCGGCCTGTGCTTCATCGTGGTCGTCGACTTCGGCCTGCTCCTCTCGGCCGGGGTCTTCAACCCGTCGTTCGCCACGTACCGCATGGCGGCCACACCGGACGCCTTCATGTCCCGCGTCGCCACCTCCTGGTCCGTCGGCTCGAAGACCTGCCAGGCGGTCTTCATGATCGCCGGTGGCGTCGTCGCCACCGCGGCGGGGGTACGCGGTGCGCTGCTCATCGCGGGTCTGCTGTGCACGGCGAGTGCGCTGCTCCTGCCGTGGCGAGGGGCACGCACCCCCGCGGGAGGTGTTCCGGCGCCCGCGACGGAAGCGGTTCCGGCCCCGGCCGCCGGCGATTCAGCCGTCCGTCCCCAGCATCCGGCGCAGAGCGTCCCGCAGCGCGATCCGCTCGGCCTCCGACAACCCCGCCAGCGGCTCCCGCGCGAACCGCAGTGACTCCCGCAGTCCCCGCGCCACTCGCCGCCCCTCGTCCGTCGCCGCCGCGACCTTCACCCTCCGGTCGCCGGGATCGGGACGCCGCTCGACCAGCCCCCGCGCCTCCAGCCGGTCCACGATCCCCGTGACGTTCGACGGCTCGCACTTCAGCTTGTGGGCCAGCTTCCGCATCGGCAACGGCTCCAGCGAGAGCAGGCTGAGCAGCTTGGCCTGCGCCCCGGTCAGAGCGCGCTCCGCCGCCGCCTCCTCGTAGTCCGCGTGGAACCGGGCCACGACCTCGCCGATGAGCTGGACGACTTCGAGGGTGAGAGCGTCGGGTCGGCGCGTGGTGTCGCGTGGTGTGGCCATGGAATCCAGGGTACCCATTTGTTTGACAACCTGAAATGTTCAGCCGCATGGTTGTTTCAGAGTATGAAACATCCTCGGCAGGCGAGTCCGAGCGACGCCGAGCGACTCCGAAGCAAGCCCCAGGAAAGGTGCCCCATGACCGACTCCCCCGCCCTCCCCGCCGTCAACCGCGAATGGCACCTGGTCACCCGCCCGGTCGGCTGGCCGAAGCCGGAGGACTTCGCGCTCGTCGAGGCGGAGGTGCCCACCCCCGGCGACGGGCAGGTTCTGGTGCGCAACCTGTACCTCTCGGTCGACCCGTACATGCGCGGGCGCATGAGCGCCGCCAAGTCCTATGCCGCCCCCTACGAGCTGGGCAAGCCCATGCTGGGCGGCGCCGTCGGCGAGGTCGTCGCCTCCAACGCCGAGGGCGTCGCCGTCGGCGACCACGTCCTGCACTACTTCGGCTGGCGCGAGTACGCCGCCGTGGACGCGGCGAACGCCGTCAAGGTCGACCCGGACGCGGCACCCCTGTCGACGTACCTGGGTGTGCTCGGCATGACGGGGCTCACCGCCTACGCCGGCCTGCTGCACACCGCCTCCTTCAAGGAGGGCGACTCGGTCTTCGTCTCGGGCGCCGCGGGTGCCGTCGGCAGCCAGGTGGGACAGCTCGCCAGGCTCAAGGGCGCCTCGCGGGTCGTCGGCTCGGCCGGCTCGGACGAGAAGGTCAGGCTGCTTCTCGACGAGTACGGCTTCGACGCCGCCTTCAACTACAAGAACGGCCCGGTGAGCGAGCAGCTGCGAGGCGCCGCCCCGGACGGCGTCGACGTCTACTTCGACAACGTGGGCGGCGACCACCTGGAGGCCGCCATCGGCTCCCTCAACCTGAACGGCCGCGTCGCCATCTGCGGCGCGATCTCCGTGTACAACAACACCGAGCCCGCGCCCGGCCCGAAGAACCTCGCCCGGCTCATCCAGACCCGCGGCCGCATCGAGGGCTTCCTGGTCGGCGACCACTACGACCTCCAGCCGCAGTTCGTCGAGGAGGTCGGTCCCTGGGTCCGCTCCGGCGAGCTGAAGTACCGCGAGACGATCGTCGAGGGCATCGAGAACAACCTGGAGGCGTTCCTCGGGGTCCTGCGCGGCGACAACACCGGCAAGATGATCGTCAAGCTCTGACTTCACTGCTCTTCCGGTATGCGATAGCGTCTTTCCGAAATCCGTCGTGATCGTGGGCGCGAGTCACGGCGGACCGAGGAGGAAGACACCCGTATGCCCATGCAGCAGTCCGAAGTCCTCTACACCGCCGTCGCCACCGCCGAGAACGGCCGCGACGGCCGGGTGGCCACCGACGACGGCAAGCTCGACGTGGTCGTGAACCCGCCCAAGGAGATGGGCGGCAACGGCGCCGGCACCAACCCGGAGCAGCTCTTCGCCGCCGGGTACAGCGCCTGCTTCCAGGGCGCGCTCGGTGTCGTGGCCCGCCAGGAGGGCGCCGACGTCTCCGGCTCGACCGTCACCGCGAAGGTCGGGATCGGCAAGAACGACGACGGCTTCGGCATCATCGTCGAGATCTCCGCCGAGATCCCCTCCGTCGACGCCGCCACCGCGCGGTCGCTGGTGGAGAAGGCCCACCAGGTCTGCCCGTACTCGAAGGCGACCCGCGGCAACATCACCGTGACCCTCGCCTGAGCGGGAACGGGCCGGCGCGCCGACCGGTAGAGTGCCGCCCATGCGTGATCTCGGGGCGGGGTTCGGCCATCTGCTGAAGGGCCAGCGCTGGGTGGCCCGGCACGGCCGGAGCTACGGCTTCGGACTCGTCCCGGGCCTGATCACCCTGGTCCTGTACGTGGGCGTGCTGATCGCGCTCGCGCTGTGGGGCGACGACTTCGTCGGCTGGGCGACGCCCTTCGCCGACGACTGGCCGAGCCCCTGGCCCGGGCTCTTCCGCGGCTTCCTCACCGCCGTGCTGTTCGCCCTCGCCCTGCTGCTGGCCGTCCTCACCTTCACCGCGGTCACCCTGCTGGTCGGCCAGCCCTTCTACGAGGCCCTCTCCGAGCGGGTCGACCGCGACGTCTCCCCGGACGGCACCGCCCCCGAGTCCGATCTGCCGCTCTGGCGCGAACTGTGGATCTCCGGCCGCGACAGCCTGCGGATCCTGGTCCGCGCCGCCGTCTGGGGCGTGCTGCTCTTCGCGCTCGGCTTCGTCCCGGTCGTCGGCCAGACGGTGGTCCCGGTGGTCGGCTTCTTCGTCACCGGCTTCTTCCTCACCGAGGAGCTGGCCGCCGTCGCCCTCCAGCGCCGCGGCGTCGAACTGCGCGAGCGCCTCGCCCTGCTGCGCTCGCGCAGGATGCTGGTCTGGGGCTTCGGCACCCCGCTGGGCGTGTCCTTCCTGGTGCCGTTCGTCGCGGTGTTCCTGATGCCGGGCGCGGTCGCCGGCGCCACGCTCCTCGCCCGCGAACTGCTGGGCGAGGAGATCCGCGACGGCGCCGACGACCGGTCCGAGGATGGGCAGGGAGACGGGCGGGGAGACGGGCAGGGAGACGGGCGGGGAGACGGTCCCGCCGACCCGGCGGTCAGCCCCGGTCCGGCCCCGCGGCACTGACCGCCGCGGCCACGACCGCCCGCGTCTGCGCCACGATGTCCAGCCGGTTGCGCACGAACTCCGGGTCGGTGACCGCCCCCGTCGCCGGATCGGTGTTCCCGGCCCCGAACTCCAGCACCGGCGTGTGCACGTGCCCGCCCGGCAGCGAGTCGTGCAGCCCGAGCCGGTCGCGCAGCAGCGTCGCGCGGTAGGCGATCTCGTTGGAGAGATAGTTCCCTCCGCCGCCCTCCCGGGCCGTCGATCCGGGCGTCGGACCGTCCGGCCGTACGACCGGCTCGGTGCCGCCCGCCGGGATCTCCGTCACGCTCGTGTGGTCGTACACCGGGAAGCGGCCGGTGTCCGCGGCCGTGATCGCCGCGTAGGGCAGCGTGGTCGTCGTCCACTGCGGCTGCGAGGCCGGGTCGGCCACCGGGACCGTCTCCGTGCGCGATACGTTCTCGTTGTCCGGGAAACCGCCGCGCCAGGCCCCGTTGGTCCGCTCCACGTCGAACCGCCCGACCCGGCCCTGGCTCACCGTGGTGAACAGGTCCACCCCCGGCAGGTACGGCCGCAGCGCCCGCTCCACCGCCCCCTCGGCGAAGTCCCGCCAGCGCACCGGGAACACGGCCGTCTCCACCCGTGCGGGGCCGTCCGGGGTGTCGATCACCGTGCCGTCCAGGGCGAGCGCGACGGCACCGGACGGATTGGAGATCCGGACGTCCCGGTCCAGGGTGAAGGGGTCGAAGCCGGTGAGCAGCACCCGCTTCATGCCCTTGGCCTTGCTCTTGCCCTTGCTCTTCGGGTGCCCGTCGCGCGGCAGCCGGAGGTCGCCGTGACCGCGCGAGGTGCGCTCCAGCTCCGTGAGCAGCGCGGTCCGTTGCCGATCGCCCAGCCCGAACCCGGGCTCCCAGGTGCGCAGTTCCCGCGTCATCGCCAGCCGCGCCCAGTACAGCGGCCGGTCGTCGTCGCGGCTGAGGTCCCCGCGGGCCGGCCCGCGCCCCTGCACCCGGTCCACCGCCCGCCGCCACAGCGCCGCGCCCTCGTGCGCCACTACGGCACGCGCCTCGCGGTAGGAGCCCGCCCGTCCGAGCTTCCGGGCGAACGCCGGTGTCACCGCGGCGAATCCGGAGCGTTGCAGGATCTCCCCGGGCACGTCCCCGTCGAGCCGCCGCTCCTCGACGGTGGGTGCGGGGGCGGTGCCCGCCGGAGGTGCCGCCGTCGCCGTCGTGGGGGCCGCGAGCCCCGCCACCAGGGCCAGTCCGAGTACGCCGATCCGAACACGTATGGGTGTCAAGGGAGTCCAGGTCCTTCCGTCGCCGTGGGGTGCGCTGCCGGACGGCGGCAGTATCGCGTGACGGGAGGGGCGTGCGCCATGGCGCGTGGCGACCGACTCATGGCTGTTTGTGAAGGGTTCGTACGAACTCCTGATCGGATGCCCGATCGCGGACCGCCGGATCACCGCGGCGATTAACGTCGGACCCGGGACGCCCGCGAGCGCGCCCCCGTGAACAGCCCCGGCCCGGAACCTGACGGCCGGGCCGGGGCTCGGGGCGCCGGTCTTCGGCGTGTGCCCTCCTAGCGCGCCGAGAAGCCGTACACCGTCTCCGAACGGAACACCTCGCCCGGCCGCAGCACCGTGCTCGGGAAGCCGGGCCGGTTGGGGGAGTCGGGGAAGTGCTGCGTCTCCAGCGCGATCCCGTCGCCGGGGGCGAAGGGCTCCCCCAGGTGGTCGGCGGTGTACACCTGGAGTCCCGGCTCGGTCGTCGCCACCGTGAGCACCCGCCCCGACGCCGGGTCGTACAACTCGGCGATCTCCTCGGCGGTACTGGTCACACCCTTGTCGAGGACGAAGTTGTGGTCGTACCCCGAGCCGATCTTGCGCCCCTGCCGGAAGTCGAAGCGCGTGTCCGTCACGTCGTCGAGGCCGCCCGTCGGGATCAGGGCGGCGTCGACCGGCGTGATCCGGGAGGCGGCCAGCCGCAGTTCGTGCCCGCCCGCGTGCCCGGAGCCGCCCAGGTTGAAGTAGCTGTGGTTGGTCGGGTTCAGCACGGTCGGCGCGTCCGTGACCGCCTCGTACGCGATCCGCAGCGCGCCCGGCTCCTCCAGCGTGTATGTCACCGACATCTCCAGCCGGCCCGGGAAGCCCTCCTCGCCGTGCGGGGAGACACGGCTCAGCCGGATGCCGTGCCCGGCGTCCCCGACGGGGCTCACGTCCCACACGCGCTTGTCGAAGCCCCGCTCGCCGCCGTGCAGCGAGTTCGGCCCCTCGTTGGGCGCCACCGCGTACGTCCGCCCGTCCAGCGGGAAACGCCCGCCCGCGATCCGGTTGGCGTACCGCCCGACCAGCGCGCCGAGGTAGGGCTCGGGGTGCCTCACATAGCCGTCCAGGTCCGCGAACCCCAGCACCACACCGGCGGTGTGCCCGTCCCGGTCGGGAACCTCGGCCGACTGCACGATCCCGCCGTACGACAGGACCCGTACCCGTACGCCGGCCCGCTCCAGGGTCCAGCGGTGTACCGGGGTGCCGTCGGAAAGTGTGCCGAAGAGTTCGCTCATGTGCGGAACTCTAGGACACGCCCAGGTCAGGTGCGCTCACGGCGTCTTCGCGGTGACGGCGCGGTACGCGATCTCCGCCAGCCGGGCCTGGCCGTCCACACTCGGGTGGAACCAGTCCCAGTGGCTCAACTGGTCCGTGCCGAACCGGTACGCGTGCACCGCGCCGTCGTCGGTGCGGCACCGGCGGTCCTTCGCGCAGACCTCCCGCAGCACCTCGTTGTAGTCCGCCACCCGGTCCCGCACCGTGTTGCGCCGCAGCGTCGCCGCCGAGTCCAGGGAGTCCGCGTCGCCCAGCATCGACGGGCACAGGCCCAGCTTCCACACCTGCTTGCCCAGCGGGTTGGTGCGCCCCTGGGACCACAGCCGCTTCAGGTCCGGGATGCTCGACACGTACACCTGCGCCTTGGGGAGCTTCCCGCGCAGGGTGGCCATCGCCTCCTCGAACTGGGCCCGGAAGTCCGCCACCGGCGTCATCGCCGAGGTCGTGGCCCGGCACGCGTCGTTCGCCCCCGCCATCACCGCCACCAGCTCCGGCTCGCGCTTCGCCGCCCGCGTCACCTGAGCGGTCAGATCCGCCATCCGGGCCCCGGTGACCGCGTAGTTCCAGCTGTGCCCGGCCGCGTCCGCCTTCCCCAGCAGCCGTACGGCGAGCGAGTCGACCTTCGCGCTGCTGCCGGTCGCCCACGACACCTCGGGGCAGTCCGACAGAACCGCACAGGCGTCGAAACCGCGGGTGATCGAGTCGCCCACGGCGGCGACCGACTCGGGGCTCGTGTCCCAGGCCGGCGCCGTCTTAGCCCGCTTCGACGCGCTGCCGGAGGGGGCGGGGGAGTCGCCGCCCGCGGCGTCGCAGCCCGCCACGCCCGCGCCCACGACGGCGGCGGTCAGCACGGCGAGCGCCGCACGCGCCAGGCGACGGACGCGCCGCGTCCGTCGGTCCGTCCCTCGGCCCATACCGGTCCCACCCCTCGCCTCGTGCCTCCAACGTGCTCAACCCATGACACCGCGCGAGGGTTCCCGGAGGCGGCGATGCAACGGCTCACACCCGTACAAGCGTCCTGCCGGGTGAATGGCGGCGTTTTGTGGGCGGCGGGACCGACGGTACGTCACACTCCTTGCCCCGTCGCACGGTAGCCTCGCCCTGAACGTGGCCCGCCCGGCCACGGCCGTTCCACCCCGTTCCACCCGTTCCGAGATGTCCAGCTCAGCCCGGAGGTTCCGGTGACGACACGTGGAGTCCTGTACGTGCACTCCGCGCCGCGCGCGCTCTGCCCGCACGTCGAGTGGGCCATCGCCGGTGTGCTCGGCACCCGCGTCGGCCTGGACTGGATCCGGCAGCCCGCCGCGCCCGGCACCTGGCGCTCGGAGTTCTCCTGGCAGGGACAGGCCGGTATCGCCTCCAAGCTCGCCTCCGCGCTGCGCGGCTGGCAGCTGCTGCGCTTCGAGGTCACCGCGGAACCCTCCGCGGGCGTCGAGGGCGAGCGCTACAGCTGCACTCCCGACCTCGGCATCTTCCACGCCGTCACCGGCATCCACGGCGACATCATGATCCCGGAGGACCGGCTGCGCGCAGCCCTGGTCCGCTCCCAGCGCGGCGAGACCGAGCTCGAGTCGGACATCGCCAAGCTCCTCGGCAAGCCCTGGGACGACGAACTGGAGCCCTTCCGCCACGCCGGCGAGGGCGCCCCGGTCCGCTGGCTGCACCAGGTGGTGTGACGCCCCGCCCGTCCCGCGCACACGTGAAGGGCCCCCACCGGCCGGTGGGGGCCCTTCAGGTACGTACTGCGGTCGCTCAGACCGACCGGAACGCGAGAACCACGTTGTGCCCGCCGAAGCCGAACGAGTCGTTCAGCGCGGCGATCCGGCCCTCGACCGGCAGCTTGCGGGCCTCGCCGCGGACGATGTCCGCGTTGGCCTCGGCCTCCGGGTCGAGGTTCTCGACGTTGATCGTCGGCGGCGCCACCCGGTGGTACAGGGCGAGCACGGTCGCCACGGACTCCACGCCGCCCGCGCCGCCGAGGAGGTGACCCGTCATCGACTTGGTGCCGGAGACCGCCATGTGGTCGACGTCGTCGCCGAGGACCTTGCGCAGCGCCTTCAGCTCGGCGATGTCACCGGCCGGCGTCGAGGTGGCGTGCGCGTTCACGTGCACGATCTCCGCCGGGTCCAGGTCGTTGCGGTCCAGCAGGTTCTGCAGGGCGGCGGAGATGCCGCGGCCCTCCGGCTCCGGCTGCACGATGTCGTGGCTGTCGGCGGAGATGCCCTGACCGACCGCCTCCGCGTAGACCCGGGCACCGCGCGCGGCGGCGTGCTCGGCGGACTCCAGGACGAGGACACCGGCGCCCTCGCCGAGGACGAAGCCGTCGCGCCCCGTGTCGAAGGGACGCGAGGCACCCTGCGGGTCGTCGTTGTTCTTGGACATCGCCATCATGTTGCCGAACGCGGCGATGGGCAGCGGGTGGATCGCCGCCTCCGTGCCGCCCGCGACGACCACGTCGGCGCGGCCGGTGCGGATCATCTCGATGGCGTAGCCGATGGCCTCGGCGCCCGACGCGCAGGCGGAGACCGGCGTGTGCACGCCCGCACGGGCGCCCACGGCCAGGCCCACGTTGGCCGAGGGGCCGTTCGGCATGAGCATGGGGACGGTGTGCGGGGAGACGCGGCGGACGCCCTTCTCCTTGAGCACGTCGTACTGGTCGAGCAGCGTGGTCACGCCGCCGATGCCGGAGGCGATGACCGCACCGAGCCGGTCGGGGTCGACGTGGGCCGCGCCGTCCTCCGCGGGGCTCTCGCCCGCCTTGCCGGCGTATCCGGCGTCCTGCCAGGCCTCCTTGGCCGCGATCAGCGCGAACTGCGCCGAGCGGTCCAGTCGGCGGGCCTGCGGCCGGGGGATGACCTCGGAGGGGTCGACGGCGGCCGGCGCGGCGATCCGGACCGCCTGGTCGGCGGCCCACTCCTGCTCCAGGGGCTTGGCTCCGGACTTGCCGGCGACCAGGCCCTCCCAGGTCGAGGCTGCGTCGCCACCCAGCGGTGTGGTTGCGCCGATACCGGTGACGACCACAGTGCGATTGGTCGAGCTCACGGGAATTCTTTCTCCAACGGGATACGGATTCGTACGGCGCCACCGCCGGGTGGCGGGGCAGTCTGCCCGGATACTCGGGACATGCCCGAGTATCGGCGGATCAGGCCTGGTGGTCGAGGATGTACTTCGTCGCGTCGCCGACGGTCTTGAGGTTCTTGACGTCCTCGTCCGGGATCTTGACGTCGAAGCGCTCTTCGGCGGCGACGACGACCTCGACCATGGACAGCGAGTCGACGTCCAGGTCGTCGGTGAAGGACTTGTCCAGCTGGACGTCCTCAACCGGGATGCCGGCGATCTCGTTCACGATCTCCGCGAGGCCTTCGACGATCTCGTCCTGAGTGGCGGCCATGATGGCGCTCCTTCGTTGTTGTCCAGAGGGTGTGGCGGCCCGCCGCGTCGGCGGCGGGTGTTGCTGCTCTCCGTCCCGGACCGGGTGATCCGGCACGGAGTGTCTAGGGGAGGGTAACGACCGTCGCGGCGTAGACGAGACCCGCCCCGAAGCCGATGACGAGCGCGGTGTCGCCGCTCTTCGCGTCGCCGGTCGCCAGGAGCCGCTCCATCGCGAGCGGAATCGAGGCGGCCGAGGTGTTGCCGGTGGTGCGGACGTCACGCGCGACCGTGACGTGCTCCGGCAGCTTCAGCGTCTTCACCATCGAGTCGATGATCCGCACGTTGGCCTGGTGCGGGATGAAGACGTCCAGGTCGTCCGGGCTGATCCCGGCCGCGTCCAGCGCCTGCTGAGCGACCTTCGCCATCTCGAACACGGCCCAGCGGAAGACCGCCTGGCCCTCCTGCGTGATCGCAGGAAACTTGACGTTGCCCTCGGAGTCGACGGGCAGTCGGGCGACGTCGTCGGTGGGGGTCCCCTCGCCGGAGTGCAGCCGGTGGTGGGGGAAGAAGCGGTCCCAGGGGACCGTCTGCTTGATCGTCTCGGCCTTGTCGCCCTCCGAGCCCCAGACCGTCGGGCCGATCGCCGGCTCCTGGGACGGGCCGACCACGACCGCGCCCGCGCCGTCGCCGAACAGGAAGGCCGTGGCCCGGTCCTCCAGGTCGGTCAGGTCGGACAGCCGCTCCACGCCGATGACGAGCACGTACTCTGCCGAACCCTCGACAACCATGCCCTTGGCCAGGGTCAGCCCGTAGCCGAAGCCCGCACAGCCCGCCGAGATGTCGAAGGCCGCGGCCTTGTCCGTGCCGAGCCGGTCGGCGATCTCGGTGGCGATGGCCGGGGTCTGGCTGAAGTGCGACACGGTCGAGACGACCACGGCGCCGATCCGCGAGGCGTCGATCCCGGCGTCCGCGAGCGCCTTGCCGGACGCCTCCACGGACATCGCGGCGACGGTCTCCTCGGGGCCGGCCCAGTGCCGGGTCTCGATGCCGGAGCGCGAGCGGATCCACTCGTCGGACGAGTCGATCTTCTCGAGGATCACCTCGTTCGGGACCACCCGGGTCGGACGGTATCCGCCGACGCCGAGGATGCGCGCGTACGGGGCGCCCTTGCTGGGCTTGATCTTCGACATGCTCTCGCGCTCCTTGTCAGGCCTGGGTGTGCTCGGCGACGAGCTCGCGGGCCGCGTCGAGGTCGGCGGGGGTCTTCAGGGCCAGCGTCCGTACGCCGGGCAGCGCCCGCTTGGCCAGCCCGGTAAGGGTGCCGCCCGGGCACACCTCGATCAGCGCGGTGACGCCGAGCTCCTTGAACGTCTCCATGCACCGGTCCCAGCGGACCGGGTTGGCGACCTGACCGACCAGCCGCTCCAGCACCTCGGCACCGGAGGCGACGGCCTGCCCGTCCTTGTTGGAGACGTACGTCACCTTCGGGTCGGCCGGGTTCAGTGTCCTGGAGGCCTCGGCGAGCTTGTCCACCGCGGGCGCCATGTGGTGCGTGTGGAACGCGCCGGCCACCTTCAGGGGGACGACCTTGCGGACGCCCTCGGGCTTGTCCTCGGTCAGCGCGGCCAGCTGCTCCATGGTGCCGGCGGCCACGATCTGACCGGCGCCGTTCACGTTCGCCGGGGTCAGACCGAGCTTCTCCAGATGCGCGACGCTCACCTCGGGGTCGCCGCCGAGCAGCGCCGACATGCCCGTCTCGGTGACCGCGGCGGCCTCGGCCATGGCCAGGCCCCGACGGCGTACGAGGCTCAGCGCGGCGGTGTCGTCGAGGACGCCCGCGAAGACGGCGGCGGTGATCTCGCCGACGCTGTGGCCCGCGACCGCGCCGGGGGCGATCTCTGCAATGTCACCGAGTGCCGCCGCGGAGAGGATTCCGGCGGCGACCAGCAGCGGCTGGGCCACGGACGTGTCACGGATCTCGTCCGCGTCGGCCTTGGTGCCGAAGTGGGCGAGATCGAGTCCGATGGCGTCGGACCACGCGGCGACGCGGTCCGCGGCGCCGGGAAGGGCGAGCCAGTCAGTCAGGAAGCCGGGCGTCTGGGCGCCCTGGCCGGGAGCGACGAGTACGAGCACTCTCACACTCTCTCTTGAGGACGGCCACGACCGCCCGTGGGGACAGGGACGAAGAACAGGAGCGGGTTTTGTGGACCCTGCACAAAATCTTAGAGCTGAGGATCTCCGTCGGCCAGACGCCCCAGGATGAGCGCGATCCGCAGTGTGAACGCAGACCGTACATCAGAGGGTGACCATCCGGTGACGTCAGTCACACGTCGGAGCCGGTAGCGCACGGTGTTCGGGTGAACGAAGAGCATCCGCGCGGCGCCCTCCAGGCTGCTCGCCTGTTCGAGATAGACGCTGAGCGTCTCCAGGAGTGCCGCACCCGCCTCCTCCAGCGGTCTGTAGATCTCCTCCACCAACTGCTCACGGGCCGAAGGGTCGGAGGCGATCGCGCGCTCCGGCAGCAGATCGTCGGCGAGCACCGGGCGCGGTGCGTCCTGCCAGGCGGTGCACGCCTTCAGCCCGGCCGCGGCCGCCTGCGCGGACCGGGTCGCGGCCAGCAGGTCCGGCACCACGGGGCCGGCGACGACCGGACCCTGCGCGAACGGTCCGATCAGCGACTTCGCCACCGCCAGCGGGTCGTTGCGGCCGCCGGCGATCACCACGAGCCGGTCCCCGAGCACCCCGGTCAGCACCTGGAGCTTGGCGTGCCGCGCCGCCCGCCGGATGGCCTCCACGGTCAGCTCGGAGTCACCGTCGGGGGCGGTGCCCAGCACGACGCACACGTGCTCGGGGGAGTTCCACCCGAGGGCGGCGGCCCGGGACACGGCCCCCTCGTCGGCCTCGCCGCTGAGTACGGCGTTCACCACCAGCGACTCGAGCCGTGCGTCCCAGGCGCCGCGTGCCTCGGCGGCCTGCGCGTACACCTGGGCGGTCGCGAAGGCGATCTCCCGGGCGTACACCAGCAGCGCCTCGCGCAGCACGGACTCGTCGCCGGGCGCGGCGACCTCGTCGATCGCGGACTCCATCACCTCGATGGTGGTCCGCACCATCTCCACGGTCTGCCGCAGCGTGATCGCCCGGGTCAGCTCGCGCGGAGCGGTGCCGAAGACGTCGGTGGAGATGGCCTGGGGCGCGTCCGGGCGCCGGAACCACTCGGTGAACGCGGCGATGCCGGCCTGGGCGACCAGCCCGATCCAGGAACGGTTCTCCGGTGGCATGGCCCGGTACCACGGCAGCGTCTCGTCCATGCGCGCGATGGCCTGCGCGGCGAGCGATCCGGAGGACTGCTCCAGCCGCTTCAGGGTCGCGGTATGCGGGTGGGCGGGCTGGGCGGGGGCGTCGGGCTTGCCGGTTTCGGGTTCGGGCACGGGGACAAGACTGCCTTATCGGGACGGGCGGGTGTGCCGCCGGGGCTACGGTGAACGGTGTGATGGACGTACGCCGCGCCGAAGAGCGCTACCCGGGAGGCGACGAGGCGGCGGGCATCTCCTCCCGCCACGCCTTCTCCTTCGGCCCCCACTACGACCCCGACAACCTGCGCTTCGGGGCCCTGCTGGCCTGCAACGAGGAGCGTCTCGCCCCCGGCGCGGGCTTCGACGAGCACCCGCACAGCCACACGGAGATCGTCACCTGGGTGGTCGAGGGCGAGCTGACCCACCGCGACAGCACCGGCCACGAGAGCGTGGTCCGCGCCGGTGACGTGCAACGCCTCAGCTCCGCGGGCGGCGTCCGCCACGTCGAGCGCAACGACGCCTCGGTCCCCCTCACCTTCGTCCAGATGTGGCTGGCCCCGCTGGACCCCGGCGGCGACCCCGCCTACGAGATCGTCCACGGCATCGCCGACTCCACCCCGTACGCCGTCCCGGAGGCCGGCGCGATGCTCCACGTACGGCGCCTGTCGGCGGGGGAGCGCACGGCGGTGCCGGACGGGGCGTACGTGTACGTGCACGTGGTGCGGGGCGAGGTGACGCTGGGCGGGGAGACGCTGGGCGCGGGGGACGCGGCTCGCGTCACGGGCGCCGAGGGCGTGGACGCGGTGGCGGGGACGACGTCCGAGATGCTGGTCTGGGAGATGTCGGCGCGCTGACGCTCGTGGGCCCCGTCGAAGCCCATACAGCTCGGCTTCGACGGGGCCCAGGAAGCGATCAGGTCAGTGGGTCCGTGAACGGACCCGCCGCTCTCTCGAAGGCCGCCAGGGTGATCACAGGAACGAAGACGGAATCATCCTCCATTCCCTTGGGCAGTTGGGCGCGCATGCCTTCAGGGCAGAGAAACGCACCGCTGGAAATGAGGATTCCCGCGCCGAGTCGGTCCGTCAGCTCAATGATGATCTTCCAAACATCACCGGCCTGCGGATTTTCCACACTGACGAAGTTTTCGAAGATGCCCACCTCGGCTTCGCTGCCGTCAGCGGCCCGGATCCAGTACTCTGTGGCGCCGTCGCCGACCTTCTCCCGCCCGGCGCGGACGGGCGAGAGAACTGCCCGGACCACGTCCATGTCGAGTTCGGCCAACTCGCCGTCCGAGAACCTGTAGAGGCTCAGGCTGTAGCTCACTACGCTTGCCCCTGCCTGAATACGAACTTGATGCCCTCGACCTTGTTGTCCAGCGCCCACAGCTCCAAGGTGGCTCGGGTCTTCTCGTCGGACATGTACCACACGACGGGTGTGCCCTTCGCGGCCTCCACTTGCTTCACCATGGAAGTGGTCTCCGATGTAGGGAACTTGAGACGTCCATCGGCGTTGATCCAACTGTCCTTGTAGTGGATGTTCTTGGCATCGATGAGGGTACCGTTCTGGTACCCGTCGAACTTCACGAAACCGCTTGGTGTCTCTGCGGGGACTTTGTACGAGACGCCAGAGGGGACCCCGTTCGTCACCAGATGCTCGTAGGCACGGTCGGCTTGCGACATGTTCTCGGTCTCGGGCATCCACCTGCCGGGACCGCCCAACTCCAACCACGTACAGTAGCCGCCGCCGGAGCGCACGGTCAGTGCGGCGCGACTGGCCTTGCACGTTCGTCCCATTTCCTGCAGCGCTCTGGCTCCGACGCCGGCGATGGCCTCTTCGGTCAGACCGACGGTGCGCAGACCCTTCCAGGCGTCGGCGAAGCCGATGCCGGTCTTGACGGAAGCGTCCAGGGCGGTGACAGCGTCCGCGATGGGCCGGATGAGCTTGCCCGCGAACAGGCTCGCGACGTCCAGGGCGGCCCAGGCGCAGCCACCCAAGCTGCCGCTCGCGCCGCCCGGGGCGATCTTCTGGGCGCACTTGATCCAGCTGCCGAAGAGGATATCGACCGGGTCGACGCCCTTCTGGTACTCCGCGATCGTGATGGTGTGGGTGACCTCGGTGGACAGCTCCTCGGAGGTGTACTCACCGAGGTAGAGCGTCGCACCGGAGGGGCACATGTACTGCGTGGCGTCCAGGTCCTCCGCAGTGCACAGGTAGAGGTCGAGCACCTCCTTGTAGCGGAGCTTCGTGGTCATGGTGCAGTCGCCGTTGTAGAAGAGCTCGTCGATGAAGCCCTCGCAGCCGTCCGACTGCTTCACGACCTCCGGTTCGCCGACCTTCACGATGTGGTCGACCACGTAGAAGACGTCGCCGATGGGGGCGCCGGCCTGGTCGACGACCGTCCCCTTGCCGATCTGTTCTGCGTTGGCCTCCTTCTCTGCCTGCTCGGCCGCCTGTTGGGCTGACTCGGCGTACTTCTGGGCGTCCTTGGCGGCCTCCTCCGCCGCCGCGGCCTCGGTGGCGGCGTGGTCCGCGGCGTCCCGGGCGTCCTTGGCGGCCTGCTCGGCCGTGTCCGCCGCGCTGCGAGCGGCCTCGGCGTCCAGGGCCGCTGTGTCGGCGGAGTCTCGGGCGTCCTTCGCGTGGCCCTCGGCCCGGCCGGCCGCGCGGTCGGCAGCCGCCGCGTCCTCGGTGGCCTGGGTGTCATAGGCGATGGTGCGGGTGAGTGACTGTACGGCCTGGGTCGCGTACGAGGCTGCTTCTGCCGAGTATCCCAAGGCTTCCTTGGCGGAGTTGCGCGCGTCCGCCGCGTAGCCGAGGGCTTCGGCGGTCAGTGTGTAAGCAGCCTTGGCGTCACCGCTTGCCGCGTTGGCCACGCTCTGCGCCTGGGCGGCCGACTCCTCCGCGTTCTGCGCGTGCGCCTCGGCGACGGCCTGCTGCTGTTCGGCGATCGTCTTCGACGACTGTCCGGTCAGCACGGCGAGACCGGCGGCCGAGTCGGTGGTGACGTACGGCGATCCGAGCTGGATGGCGTCGTTCGCCGGCGCCGCGACCCGCGCGGCCGAGTTGCCGGCGTCCACGGCCGCCTGCGCGGTGGTGTAGGCGTAGCCCGTGGACTCGTTGGCACCGGCGAGCGCGGTGACCGCCTCGGCCTTGGCCGCGTCCGCCTCCTTCTTGGCGTCGGCGGCGTGCTGCTCGGCGTCGTCGGCCAACTCCACCGCCGTACGGGCCGCCGTCGCGGCGGTCTTGGACGCCTTGATGGCATCCGCCGCCGCACTGGTCGCAGTCCTCACCGCGGCGTCCGCCGTCAGCTTGGCGGCCTGGGCGGCGTCGGAGTCGGCCCGGGACCGCTTCGCCGCGGCCTCCGCCCGAGTGGCCGCCGCGTCGGCATCGGCTGCTGCCTTGGTCGCCTTGTCCGCCTCGGAACGTGCACCGACGGCCGCCGTCTCCGCGTCGTCGGCGGCGGCATCGGCGTCGTTGGCCGCCTTCCGGGCCTCCTGCGCATTGTCCTCGGACGCGGACGCCTGGGCGTAGGCCTCCTTGGCATCGGCCTTGGCCCGGGCGGCGTTCGCCTTCTGCTCTGCGTCCCAGGCGTCGTCGCGCAGGGCCTTGGCCTTGTCGCGGGCGGCCTCCGCGCCCTTGCGCTTCTCGGTGGCCGTGGTGTCGGCGGTCTCCGCCCGTTCCTTGGCGTCCTTGGCCTCGGTCGCGCGTTGCTGGGCCTTGGTCTTGTGCTCCGCGGCCTCGGCCTGCTTCTGCGCCGCGGTCTCCTTCTCGGCCTTGGCGGTGGCCTCCTCTTTCTCCGCGGCGAGTCGCTTGGCATGGGCCGTGGCCGCGGCGGTCTTCGCGTCGGCTTCGGCGTTCTGCGTCTCGGTGTCGTTGGCCGACAGGTGCTGTGTGGACTACCGCGGGCCGTTGACGAACGCCTGCCAGGCGCGTGCGCCCAGGGTGACGACCGGGCCGGCCGGGTTCTTGCTGTCCCGCACGGGGACGGTGCCGGCGGGGCAGCTCTCGGCGACCTCGACGCATTCGCCGCCGTTGCTTCCGCTGTAACTGGACTTGCGCCACTCAACGTTGCTCAGTGCTGTGCGGGACCGCATAGCGTTCCTCCATCACGCGGGTGATCAGTCTCGCCGAGTCCTCGGGGGAGAGGGCTGAGGCTTGCAGTCGAGCGCAGCCGAATGAACGTTCCTTGATCACGTCCGGACTGGCTGTCATGTGCCCGCAGTAGTAGCCGTCCTTGTAGAAGAGGTCAGGGTCGGCGTCGAACCTCAGTAGCGTGAACGTACCCATCATGCCCGTGTGTTGGCCCACGGCAAGGGGAAGGACCTGGATCCGGACCCAGGGGGCAGCCGCGAACCCCAGCAAGTGGGCGAGCTGGCCGCGCATGACCTCCGGCCCGCCGATCTCGCGCAGCACTGCCGCCTCGTCCAGGATGACCCACAGCGCGGGAGGCTGGTCTCGCTGGAGGATGCGCTGGCGTTCCAGCCGGGCGGCGACCATCTCGTCCACGTTGCCGCCCTCGACGCCGAGCACCGCCCGCGCGTACCCCTCCGTCTGCAGCAGCCCGTAGACCAGCTGCGCCTGGTACGTCGAGATGTACGCCGCCTTCGCCTCCATCTCCGCGTACGGCTGGAACCACGTGGGGAGTTGGCTGCGCAGGACGAGTCCGATCAGCCGTGAGAACAGGCCGTCCGTGCCCAGCGCGGCGTCCACCCGCTCGGAGAAGTCCCGCGTCGGGACCTTCTTCGTGGTCTCGATCTGGCCGATCAGGGAGCCGGTGCAGAAGATGATGTCGCCGAGCTGGCCCTGTTTGAGGCCGTGGGCCTCGCGCTGGCGGCGCAGTTCCCAGCCGTAGTAGTCGAGCGGGGACGCGGTCGGGTCGAGGGACTGGATGTTGGCCACTGCGGCACCTCACTCCGGGACTGCGAACGGGGCGGCAACACCGGACGGCCTTCGTCTCTGTACGTAGTCGAGCGTACGCACCGCGTCGCGTGGTTGTGGCGTGAATCACGCACCGGTCCGCAGGTGACGGACGTCGAGAGCCGGCACCGCCGAGCGCAGTCTGCTCGGCCCGGTGAGGTGCGTCAGCCCCGTACCTCCGCGAGTACCGCGTCCGTGAAGGGTGGCCACGCCTCGACCGCCCAGGGGCCGAAGGCGCGGTCGGCGAGGGCCACGCAGGCCAGGGAGGCGTCCGGGTCGATCCACAGGAACGTGCCGGACTGGCCGAAGTGGCCGAAGGTGCGCGGGGAGGAGGCGGAGCCCGTCCAGTGCGGGGACTTGCCGTCGCGGATCTCGAAGCCCAGGCCCCAGTCGTTGGGGTTCTGGTGGCCGTAGCCCGGCAGGACGCCCTTCGTGCCCGGGTACTGGACGGTCATCGCCTCGGCGACCGTGCGCGGGTCCAGCAGGCGCGGCGCCTGGACCTCCGCCGCGAACCGCAGGAGGTCGTCCACCGTGGACACGCCGTCCTTCGCCGGGGAGCCGTCGAGGGAGGTGGCCGTCATGCCCAGCGGCTCCAGCACCGCCTGCCGCGCGTACTCGGCGAACGGCATGTCCGCGGCCTTCGCGATGTGGTCGCCGAGCTGCTCGAAACCGGCGTTGGAGTACAGCCGGCGTTCCCCGGGCGGGGCGGTCACCTTGTGCTCGTCGAAGGCCAGGCCCGAGGTGTGTGCGAGCAGGTGGCGGACCGTCGCCCCGGGCGGACCGGCGGGCTCGTCCAGCTCGATCGCGCCCTCCTCGTACGCGACGAGTGCCGCGTAGGCCGCCAGCGGCTTGGTGACCGACGCGAGCGCGAAGCGGTGCGTGGCCGGGCCGTGGGTGCCGAGGCGCGTGCCGTCGGCCCGTACGACGCCCGCCGCGGCGGTGGGGACCGGCCAGTTCTCGATCGACGCGAGGCTCTTGAGGGACATGGCTTCGAGCCTAAGTGCTCAGAGTGTCAGCTCCAGCAAGGGGTCGGGCTTGAGCCGGAAGCCCATCGACACGTACAGGGGCTCGGCCTGGGTGGACGCGGTGAGGCGGACCCGCCGGGCGCCCTGCTCGCGGAACCACTCCAGCAGGGCCTCCATGCAGGCGCGCGCGTACCCGCGGCGGCGCGCGTCCGGGTCGGTGGCGACGCTGAACACGTAGCCGTCGGTGCCGTGCGGATTGCCCGCGCCGCCGATGCGGTAGTCCAGCGTGCCGGCCACCAGTGCGGCCAGCGTCGCCGGGCGCTCCGGATGGTCCACGACGAACGCGGCGAAGACGCCGTCCGGCTCGGCCAGTCTGCCGCGCAGCACGGGCAGGGACTCGGCGTGCCACTCGGTGGAAGGGCTGGACCGGGCCAGCGAGTCGATCATCACCTGACGCAGCCGGAGTACTTCCTCCGCGTCCTCGGGGCGTGCACGGCGTACGAGGATCGTCATGCCGGGCATGCCAATCAGCGGGCGGCCCCGCCATCGCGCCATTTTCCCGCCGGACACGCTTGCCTGGAGTGCACTCCAAGGTCATAGCGTTGAGGCTATGACGGTGATGCAGACCACGGCCGGAACCCTCGCGCCGAACGCCACCACGGACGCCACCAGAACGGACATCTGCGCCACCCCGCCCCGGCGCCACCCGCGCCCCGACGGGCAGGACCGCTACACGATCAGCGAGGTGGTCGCCTTCACCGGCCTGACGGCCCACACGCTGCGCTGGTACGAGCGGATCGGCCTGATGTCCCACATCGACCGCTCGCACACCGGGCAGCGCCGCTACAGCAACCGCGACCTGGACTGGCTGGACTTCGTCGGCAAGCTGCGCCTGACCGGCATGCCGGTCGCCGACATGGTGCGGTACGCCGAGATGGTGCGCGAGGGCGAGTCCACCTACCTCGACCGGCGGGAACTGCTGGAGTCCACCCGCCGCGACGTGCTGACGCGGATCGCGGAGCTCCAGGACACCCTCGCCGTACTCGACCGGAAGATCAGCTTCTACGGGGACGCCGGACGCGCCCGTGAAGAGGGGAGCAACCGATGACCGACAGCAGGATCCCGACCGCACGGCTCGGCGCGGGCGGCCCGGAGGTGGGTGTCCAGGGCCTCGGCTGCATGGGCATGAGCTTCGGATACGGCCCCTCGGACGCCGAGGCGTCCCGGGCGACCCTGGAACGGGCGCTGGAGCTGGGCGTCACCCTCTACGACACGGCCGACGCCTACGGCGCGGGCGAGAACGAGCGGTTCCTCTCGCCGTTCTTCAAGGCCCACCGGGACGAGGTCGTCGTCGCGACCAAGTTCGCCCTGTCGATCCCGCCGGACGACCCGGACCGGCGGATCATCCGCAACGACGCGCCGTACGTCCGCGAGGCCGTCGAGGCCAGCCTGCGCCGTCTTGACCTCGACGTCGTCGACCTTTACTACATGCACCGGCGCGACGTGAACGTGCCGATCGAGGAGACCGTCGGCGTCATGGCCGACCTGGTCCGCGAGGGCAAGGTCAAGCACCTCGGGCTGAGCGAGGTGACGGGGGACGAGCTGAGGGCCGCGCGGACGGTGCATCCGATCGCCGCCGTGCAGTCGGAGTGGTCGCTGTTCAGCCGGGACATCGAGGCGGGCGTGGTGCCGGCCGCCCGCGAACTGGGCGTGGCCCTCGTCCCCTACTCGCCGCTCGGCCGGGGCTTTCTCACCGGCTCCTTCGCCGACGCCCAACAGGACCTCACGGACGGCGACTTCCGGCGCCGGCAGCCCCGCTTCACCGGCGACAACGCGGCGGCCAACGCGGCCCTCCTCGCCCCGGTCCGCACCCTCGCCGAGGCCCACGACGCCACCCTCGGCCAGATCGCCCTGGCCTGGGTCCAGCAGCGCTCCCGGGTCCACGGCCTGCCGGTCGTCCCGATCCCGGGCACGCGGAAACCGGCGCGGGTGGCGGAGAACACGGCGGCGACCAGGATCGTCCTCACCGACGAGGAGCTGGCCCTGCTGGAGCCGATCGCGGAAAAGGTCGCGGGCGACCGGTACGCGGACATGACGTTCACTTCGGCGGGACGTGAGTAGAGACACCCGGGTTCTGTCTCTTCGGCCGGCGTCGGGTCCGGGCGAGGATCCCCGCGAGGTGGACGCTCGTGATCAATACACCTGGGCTTCAGGGTCTTCTTCGGGCCGTGCCAGCCGGGCCGTCACATCGTCGGCGAAGCGGGCGAGGAGGCGGAGGAGGTCGTCGCGGTCCTGGGACGGCCAGTCGGTGAGGACCCCGGCGAACCAGCCGAGCAGGGAGGCCACATAGCGGTTGGCGGCCTCCTCTCCCGCCTCGGTCGGTTCGATGAGGCTCGCGCGGCGGTCGTGGGGGTCGGCGATGCGCCGCACCAGGTGTCGCTTCTCCAGCAGCTGTACCTGCCGGGTGGCGTGCGGGCCCACGACCTGCATCCGGTCGGCGATCTCCCCGATGCGCAGCGGCTCGCCGGCCGCGAGCAGGGAGACGAGCACGCCCACGGCGGGGCGGTCGAGGGACGGACCGGCCGCCTCCGCGGCGCGCTCGACGAGCCGGCCCTTGCTGAACGCGGCGCTGAGCCGGGTGAGCCGGGGCAGTACGGCGAGCAGGTCGTCGTGCGAGACCGCGGGCGCGGGCTCCCCGGGGGACTCGGGGGTCATGGCACCTCCATTTGCATACCTGAGTTAGGTATCTATATCGTGGGGGGGCGGAGTCACGGCACCAAGGGTGCCGTATGACTCCATAAAGGATACCTAAGGTACGCATCTTGGCGCTTCCGTGGTCAACCGCGTGCCTTCCTCCCGGCCGGGCACACCCCGGCGGAAAGGTGCCACCCCATGACGCACACGCATCCCACGCCCACCGCCCGACGGGTCCTGGTCTCCGGGGCGAGCATCGCCGGCCCCACGCTCGCGTACTGGCTCGACCGGTACGGCTTCGAGGTGACCGTCGTCGAGAAGGCCGCCGCCGTGCGCGGCGGCGGGTACCCGATCGACATACGCGGCACGGCCCGGGCGGTCGTGGACCGCATGGGCCTGCTGTCGCGGCTGAGCGAGGCGCACGTCGACACCCGGCGGATCACCTTCGTCGACGCGGCCGGTGAGACGGTCGGCGCGCTCCAGCCCGAACAGATGACCGGCGGGGAGGCCGGCCTCGACCTCGAGGTACGACGCGGCGACCTGGCCGACGCCCTGTACACCCCGCTGCGGGACCGCGTCGAGTTCCTCTTCGACGACTCGATCGCCACGCTGGACGACGACGGGGAGGCCGTGCACGTCGTCTTCGACAGCGGCACGTACCGCACGTTCGACCTGGTGATCGGCGCGGACGGGCTGCACTCGAACACGCGCCGGCTGGTCTTCGGGCCCGAGGAGCCGTTCCACCGCTACCTCGGGCACGTCTTCGCCGGCTTCACCCTGCCCAACGAGTTCGGCCTCTCGCACGAGGCCGCCGTCTGGAACGAACCGGGACGGGCCGCCGCCGTCTACTCCTACGAGCCCACCGACCCCGTGCACGGCTTCCTCACCTTCCTCCGCGACACCCCGCCCTTCGAGGCGTTCCGGGACCCGCGAGCCCAGCGCGACCTGGTCACGTCGTACTTCCCGGAGCAGGCGTGGCACGTGCCGCGCCTGCTGAAGGCGATGCAGGAGGCCGACGACCTCTTCTTCGACATCGTGAGCCAGATCCACATGCCCACCTGGTCCCACGGCCGGGTCGCTCTGGCGGGCGACGCCGCGCACGCCACGTCGTTCATCTCCGGCCAGGGCTCGAGCGTCGCACTCGTCGGCGCCTACATCCTGGCCGGCGAACTGGCCACACACGCGGACCACACCGAGGCCTTCGCGGCATACGAGCGCCGACTGCGGCCGTTCGCCGAACGCAACCAGGCACTGGCCACCGGCGGCGGCACGGTCGTCACCCCGACGACACGGGAGGCCCTCGACGCCCGCAACGCCCTGATCCGCGACCCCCAGGCGGCACGGGCCGTCCAGCGGGCGGCGGAACGGCGCGAGACGCATTCGGCGCTGGTGCTGCCGGACTACGCGGGAGCGGAGTGAGACGACGCCTCACCCGGGCGGCCGGTGGTCACTCGGGTGCCGGTCCGGCCGGACAACCAGGGGCGCGGGGCGCGACCGGCCGGATCGGGCCCGCACCCGAAAACGAAACGGAAACCCGGCGGACGCTAGAGCTCCGCCAGCAGCTCCGCCTTCTTGGAGGAGAACTCCTCGTCCGTCACCAGCCCCTGCTGATGCAGTTCCCCCAGGTGCCGTATCCGCTCGGCGATGTCCGCCGGATCACGCCGGGGCGCGGGCACCGGCACCGGCACCGGGGTGCTCGCGCCCCGCTCCCGCACCGCCGCCAGCACCGCCGCCGCGAACGGCAGTGACTCGTGCACCGGCCCGTACCCGAGGCCGAAGACGACCGCCGCCGGGTCCTGGTCGGCCTGGGGGACGGCAGGGGGCGAGGGGACGGCCGAGGTGGCCGATACGGCCGACGGCTCGACGTCGCGCGGCAGCAGGCGCAGGTACCCCTCGAACATCTCGGGGGAGCGCCACTCCACCCCGCCCAGGCCGGCGACCGGGAAGCTCTGGTCGCCTGCCTTCCACTTCGCCGACGACGCGCCCGTCCAGGACCACCGGAAGGACACCGCCTCCCCGTCGAAGGAGGCCTTCCCGTCGTACGCCTTGAAGTGCAGCGGTGCCTTCGGCGGGGCCACCAGGTAGCGCTCGGTCTTGCCGGACTCGGTCAGCAGCGCCCGCAGCTCGTCGGCGTAGTACTCCGCGAGCGCCTCCCGTTCGGCGGGCAGCACCAGCCGGTAGGGGTCGCCGCTCTCCTTCAGCTGTCCGGCCGCCGCCTCGATCAGCGGATCGGCGCCCGCGCGCGGTTCGACGCGCAGCACGACGGTGCCGCGCCTGCCGGGCGTGAGCGTCACGCCCTCGATCGCCTCCAGGGGCACACGGCGTCCCCCCAGGGCCTGGAACAGCTTGGGTGTCCGAATCCCCCGTTCGTAGCGGATGAGCACGGAGTCGGACTCGAACTCCCAGGCGGCATGAAATCCGGCCAGTACGTCACCCATGCGGCTCATCGTATGCGGCACGAGCCTCTCCGTCCCCTCCCCGTGCAAACCGGAGTTTCTGCGCCTCTACGCGCGTCCGGCCGCCGTCGCCGCGGACAAATCCGTCCGGCATGTGTCGTCTTCGCCGGCGCAGGCGACCGTGCGGTATGCGCCAACGCCGATCCCCGCGAAGTTCCGCAGGCTGTCCGTACCGGGTACGAAGTAGCCGCTGTGTCCCCGGGCGTCCCGCGCGGACAGCACCCGCGCCCCGAAGGCCGCGGACACCGGGTCGGCACCGTGGCCGAGGCCGCCGACCTCCAGGTACGGCACGTCCTGGATCCAGTCGTCGGCGTCCCGCATCGCCCACACCCGGGCGGAGGTGTCCAGGCGGGAGGTGTTCTCGGCGCGCATGCCGGGACTGCCGGCCACCGCTATGTCGGTCACCCGGCCGGGCAGCGTGTCGGCGGCGAGGCCGCACACCACCGAGCCGTAGCTATGGCAGAAGAGGGAGACGGGGGCCTTGCCGGGCAGCGCGCGCAGCAGCGCGTTCAGCCGTACGGCCCCGTGCGAGGCGCGGTTCGCCGTGGCCGCCTCCATGCCCAGACCGCTGGGGGAGGTGTAGTCGGCCCAGGCGATCACGGCCGTGCCGGTGCCGGGGCTCGCCGCGCGCTCGGCCGCGTACAGCGACTTCGCCATGCCGACGGGCGCCGAATACTTCTTGCGGTCGGTGCGCTGGAAGGTGAGCAGCTCGGTGTCGACGCCGGGCACGACGACGGACACGCGGTCGGCGCTGTTCAGGTTCCCGAACACCTCGGCGACCCGGCCCGAGCCCGCCGGGTCGAAGGCGAGGACGTGCCGGCCGGGTTCGAGCAGCGACTCGTAGCTGCGCACCCGCCGGCCGGCCTCGCGCTGCCCGGCCGGGGACAGGCGCTTGTCGTGCACGCGCTCCCGCTCCACCGACCGCGCCTTCTCCAGCGCGGAGCGGTTGGCGAGGTAGCGCAGCTGGACGGGGGCGCCGTTCATGTTGCCGACGGCCAGGGGATACCGGTGGGCCAGGCTCGTGCGCTGCCATGTGGTGAGCGAGGCGAAGAAGCGGGCCAGCCGGGCGGGCGCAGCCTGCGCGTCGGGCAGCCGGCGTCCGTCGATCCGGCCGTGCTCCCAGGCCGCGACCGACGCTTCGAGGGCGGTGGGGCCCCGCTGGTCACGCAGGGCGGTCCAGCCGGTGGTCGCCAGCATCACGAACACCACGGCCAGGGCGAGCAGTACGCGCCAGACGTTCAACTGCGGGGAGGTGTCGAAGGAAGTCACTGGGAGGACACACTAGGAGAACGGGCCGGTCTCGCGTGAATCCAGTGACACGGATCACGTTTCGGCGCGGCGCCAGTTCCCGGCGAGCGAGGGCGTCACCTGATCGAGGTAAGTGGCCGTCAGGTCCCGCAGGGCCGCCAGGCCCGCGTCCTCGCGCCCCGACCAGATCCGCTCGGTCACCCGCATCACCGCTCCGAAGACGGCCACGACCACACGGGGCCGCGGGTCCCGGTCGATGTCCAGGCCCTCGCGGTCGGCGACGACGCGGGCGATCTCCTCCTCCAGCTCCGTCGCGCGCCGCAGGTGGGCGGCGAGCAGCGCGGGCGTCGACTCGATCACCCGGTAGAAACGCATGTGCAGCTCCAGCGGGACCAGCTGTTCGACGGCCTCGCCGATGGTGCTCCAGCTCTCCACGAGGGCCGTGCGCAGCGCGTCCAGGGGCGCCTCCTCGGGCGGTCGTGCGCGCACGGCGTCGACGAAGTGGGACTCCGCGAGCCGGGACACGAAGAACGCCGCGTCCTCCTTGGAGGCGAAGTACCGGAAGAAGGTGCGCTGTGAGACGTCGGCCACCTCGGCGATGTCGTCGACGGTCGTCTCCTCGTAACCGTGCTCGGTGAACAGTTCGAGGGCGGAGCGCAGCAGCAGGTCCCGGGTGCGCTGCTTCTTGAGTTCGCGCAGGCCGGGGCGGGAGGCCGCGGGCGCGGTCTCCGCCGGCGCCGACGTGCCGGCCACCTTCAAAAGTCGTCTCCTTCGTATGGTTTCCGCAGTTCAGGCTATATGGAGGATGTCTTGTCAGTTACTGACTCGTGAATTGGTTTGTCAACTGTCAGCGGCTGTCATTAGCCTCAGCGATATGACTAGTCAGACCACCATCGACAAGCCGGGACCGGGTGACGGCACCCCGGTGGGTTCGGCGCCCGCCAAGGGATGGCGGGGCCATCCGTGGGTCACCCTCGTCACCGTCGCGGTCGGGGTCATGATGGTGGCCCTGGACGGCACCATCGTGGCGATCGCCAACCCGGCGATCCAGGACGACCTGGACGCCAGCCTCGCGAACGTCCAGTGGATCACCAACGCCTACTTCCTCGCCCTCGCGGTCGCCCTGATCACCGCGGGCAAGCTCGGTGACCGCTTCGGCCACCGGCAGACCTTCCTCATCGGTGTGGCCGGCTTCGCCGCCTCCTCCGGCGCCATCGGGCTGTCGGGCAGCATCGCTGCGGTCATCGTCTTCCGCGTCTTCCAGGGGCTGTTCGGCGCGCTGCTGATGCCGGCCGCGCTCGGCCTGCTGCGGGCCACCTTCCCGGCCGAGAAGCTCAACATGGCCATCGGCATCTGGGGCATGGTCATCGGTGCCTCCACCGCGGGCGGCCCGATCCTGGGCGGCGTGCTGGTCGAGCACGTCAACTGGCAGTCCGTGTTCTTCATCAACGTGCCGGTGGGCATCGTCGCCGTCGTGCTCGGCGTGATGATCCTGCTGGACCACCGGGCCGAGAACGCGCCGCGCTCCTTCGACGTCCTCGGCATCGTGCTGCTGTCCGCCTCGATGTTCGCCCTCGTCTGGGCACTCATCAAGGCCCCCGAGTGGGGCTGGGGTTCCGGTCAGACCTGGCTGTTCATCGGCGGGTCGGTGGTGGGGTTCGTCCTGTTCTCCTTCTGGGAGACCAAGGTGAGGGAACCGCTGATCCCGCTGGCGATGTTCCGCTCGGTGCCGCTGTCGGCCGGTGTGGTCCTGATGGTCCTGATGGCCATCGCCTTCCTGGGCGGTCTGTTCTTCGTGACGTTCTACCTGCAGAACGTCCACGGCATGAGCCCGGTCGACGCCGGTCTGCACCTGCTGCCGCTCACCGGCATGATGATCGTCGCCTCGCCGTTGGCGGGCGCGACGATCACCAAGGTCGGCCCGCGCATCCCGCTGGCCGGCGGCATGGCGTGCACCGCGGTCGCCATGTTCGGCATCTCGACGCTGGAGACGGACACCGGCAGCGGCCTCATGTCGCTCTGGTTCGCCCTGCTGGGCCTCGGCCTCGCGCCCGTCATGGTCGGCGCCACCGAGGTCATCGTCGGCAACGCGCCGATGGAGCTCTCCGGCGTGGCCGGCGGTCTCCAGCAGTCCGCGATGCAGATCGGCGGCAGCCTCGGCACGGCCGTGCTGGGCGCCGTGATGGCCTCCAAGGTCGACAACGACCTGGCCGGCAACTGGGCGGACGCCGGACTGCCCGAGCTGACGCCGGAGCAGGCGCACCAGGCGTCCGAGGCGGTCCGGGTCGGCGTCCCGCCGGTGGCGGAGGGCACTCCCGCCCAGGTCGCCGGGCAGATCACGGAGGTCGCCCACGACACCTTCATCTCCGGAATGAGCCTCGCCTCGCTCGTCGCCGCCGGGGTCGCGGTCGTGGCCGTGTTCGTCGCCTTCCTCACCAAGCGCGGTGAGAACGCGGACGCCGGTGCGGGCGTCGGCCACATCTGATCCGCGTCCGATCCGTGTGCGATCCGCGTTTCCGAAGTCCCGCGGCTCGCGAGTTCCCGGCCCCTGTCGCCCCGTTTCGTCCATCAGGGTGACAGGGGCCGGGAACCCTCCCTTCCGCCGGACCTCGCAGGTCACAGTGGGTCACGTCCTCCGCAGGGCACGGAGGGCATGAGGCTGCGGCGCGCTGCCGGAGGGGGGCGGCGCGCAGGCAGCACGTTCGAAGCAGGCATGACACGCCGCACGGGGGTACCCGAACTCCACAAGGAGTTCAGGGAGTTGATGATGGCCAGTTTCGGACAGGGATCGCGCAGGCACCCCCGCTCACGTGGCCGGACGTGGTCACGGACCGGGCCGGATCGCGCGACGCTCGCGATCGCCGGAGTCGTCTGTGCGGTCGCCGGCTTCTTCGTGCTGGGGATCGTGCTCGGCCCCGTCGCGATCGTCTGCGGCTGGCTCGCCATGGGCCGCAGCTGGGCGGGTTCCCGTCCGGTACCGGCCGTGGTCGCCCTGGTCCTGGGAGCCATAGACACGCTTCTGGCACTGGTCTGGCTCGTGGGAGCGACGACCCCGGGCTACGGCATGTTCTAGCCGCGGCGCGGCGTCACCCCCGCCCGGACGTTCCCACCCCCGCCCGTTACGGACGGGGGTGAGCCACGTGCGGTCTACGCGTCCCCGCCGGCCGCCCCCGGGTCCGCCGCGGTCACGTCGAGCAGCCGGTACCGGTCGATCGCCTGCTTCAGCACCGACCGGTCGACCTTGCCCTCCCGCGCCAGCTCGCTCAGCACGCCGACCACGACCGACTCCGCGTCGATGTGGAAGAACCGCCGCGCCGCCCCCCGCGTGTCCGCGAAGCCGAACCCGTCCGCGCCCAGCGACTGGTACGTCCCCGGCACCCACCGCGCGATCTGGTCCGGCACCGACCGCATCCAGTCGGACACCGCCACGAACGGCCCCTGCGCGCCCGCCAGCTTCCGCGTCACGTACGGCACCTGCTGCTCCTCCTCGGGATGCAGCAGGTTGTGCTCCTCGCAGGCCACGGCCTCGCGCCGCAGCTCGTTCCAGGAGGTCGCCGACCAGACGTCGGCACGCACGTTCCACTCCTCGGCGAGGATCCGCTGCGCCTCCACGGCCCACGGCACGGCGACGCCGGACGCCATGATCTGCGCCGGGACGGCGCCGCCCGTGCCCTCGCTGAAGCGGTAGACGCCCTTGAGGATGCCCTCGACGTCCACGTTCTCGGGCTCGGCCGGGTGCCGGATGGGCTCGTTGTAGACGGTGAGGTAGTAGAAGACGTCCTCGCCGTGCGGATGCTGCTCGTCCCCGCCGTACATGCGGCGCAGCCCGTCCTTGACGATGTGCGCGATCTCGAACCCGAAGGCGGGGTCGTACGCCACGCACGCCGGGTTGGTCGAGGCCAGCAGCTGCGAGTGGCCGTCCGCGTGCTGGAGCCCCTCACCGGTCAGCGTCGTACGCCCCGCGGTCGCGCCCAGTACGAAACCGCGCGCCAACTGGTCGCCCATCTGCCAGAACTGGTCGCCGGTGCGCTGGAAACCGAACATCGAGTAGAAGACGTAGACCGGGATGAGCGGCTCGCCGTGGGTGGCGTACGCCGAGCCCGCCGCGATCAGCGAGGCCGTGCAGCCCGCCTCGGAGATGCCGTCGTGCAGCATCTGCCCGTTCGGCGCCTCCTTGTAGGCGAGCAGCAGGTCGCGGTCCACGGACTCGTACTGCTGCCCGAGCGGGTTGTAGATCTTCGCACTCGGGAAGAAGGAGTCCATGCCGAACGTGCGGTACTCGTCCGGCGCGATCAGCACGAAGCGCTTGCCGATCTCCTTGTCCCGCATGAGGTCCTTCAGCAGTCGCACAAAGGCCATCGTCGTCGCGATGGACTGCTGACCCGACCCCTTCTTCACGGTCGCGTACGTCTTGTCGTCCGGCAGTGAGAGCGGCTTCGACCGGACGACCCGGGTCGGCACGTACCCGCCGCAGCCGAGGCGCCGGTCGTGCATGTACTGCATCTCCTCGGTGTCCCGGCCCGGGTGGTAGTACGGCGGCGCGCCGGACTCCAGCTCCTTGTCGGAGATCGGCAGGTGCAGCCGGTCGCGGAAGCGCTTGAGGTCGTCGACCGTCAGCTTCTTCATCTGGTGCGTGGCGTTGCGGCCCTCGAAGTTCGGGCCCAGCGTCCAGCCCTTGATCGTCTTCGCGAGGATGACCGTCGGCTGACCCTTGTGCTCGAGCGCCGCCTTGTACGCCGCGTAGATCTTGCGGTGGTCGTGGCCGCCGCGCCCCAGGTGCAGGATCTGGTCGTCGGTCATGTTCTCGACCATCGCGCGCAACCGGTGGTCGTCGCCGAAGAAGTGGTCGCGGATGTAGGCGCCGGACTCGGTGGCGTACGTCTGGAACTGTCCGTCCGGGGTCGTGTTCATGCGGTTGACCAGCACGCCGTCGCGGTCCTGGGCGAGCAGCGGGTCCCAGGTGCGGTCCCACACCAGCTTGATCACGTTCCAGCCGGCGCCCCGGAAGACCGACTCCAGCTCCTGGATGATCTTGCCGTTGCCGCGCACCGGGCCGTCCAGGCGCTGGAGGTTGCAGTTGACCACGAAGGTCAGGTTGTCCAGGCCCTCGCGGGCGGCGATGGAGAGCTGGCCCAGCGACTCCGGCTCGTCCATCTCGCCGTCGCCGAGGAAGGCCCACACGTGCGACTTGGAGGTGTCCGTGATCCCGCGCGCGTGCATGTAGCGGTTCATCCGCGCCTGGAAGATCGCACCGATGGGGCCGAGCCCCATGGAGACCGTGGGGAACTCCCAGAAGTCCGGCATCGAGCGCGGATGCGGGTACGACGACAGCATGTACGGCGCCTTGGACTTCTCCTGGCGGAAGCCGTCCAGGTGCTGCTCGCTCAGCCGGTCGAGCAGGTACGCGCGGGCGTAGATGCCGGGGGAGGCGTGCCCCTGGAAGAAGACCTGGTCACCGCCGTCGCCCTCGTCCTTGCCCCGGAAGAAGTGGTTGAAGCCCACGTCGTACAGGGAAGCGGAGGAGGCGAAGGTCGCGATGTGACCGCCGACGCCGATACCGGGCCGCTGCGCGCGCGAGACCATCACCGCCGCGTTCCACCGGGTGGCGTTGAGGATCTTGCGTTCGATCTCCTCGTTGCCGGGGAAGAACGGCTCGCTCTTGGTCGGGATGGTGTTGACGTAGTCCGTGCTGCGCATCTCGGGCACGGCCACGCGCTTCTCGCGGGCCCGCTCGATCAGCCGCAGCATCAGATAGCGGGCCCGCTCCCGGCCGCGCTCGTCGACGGCGGCGTCGAGGGAGTCGAGCCACTCCTGGGTCTCCTCGGGGTCGAAGTCAGGAACCTGACTCGGAAGGCCGCCAATGATGATCGGACTGCGATCACTGCGATCGGATGCGGAAGCCACGCTGTTCCTTCGCTGTCAGAGGGCCGTTTTTCCGGGTTTCTTCCCGGGTGTCTGCGCCGATTCCCCCGCCGGATCCCCATCGTGTACCTCGCGGGGGCAATCGTCATCTGTACCGTGGGGTAACCGGTTCTCCCGTGAGGATCGGGGGCACGTTCATTCGAGTCTCGTACCCACACATGGTTCCCAAATGCGCAAACGGGGCAGATAGGTGTGGTGTATGTCACCTTCGGGCTGGACGGCATGGCTGGAGTTGCGGCGACACGGCCGGGATCGTCACCGTTTCGGCGGTCCCAGACGCCGGGTACTTGCGCGATCCGTCCCGCCCGTGTGGACTACGGCCAAGCCTCGCGCACGCGCGTGGCTGAAGACATCTACCGAAACATGATCAGGAGGCAACCCGTGAGCGCGACCGCGGACCACGCGGAGGAGCGGACGAACCCTGCCGCCAGGCTGGGTTTCCAGCCCGGGCAGGTGGTCCAGGAGATCGGCTACGACGACGACGTCGACCAGGAGCTCCGCGAGGCCATCGAGGGCGCCGTCGAGGGCGAGCTGGTGGACGAGGACTACGAGGACGTGGCCGATGCCGTCGTGCTGTGGTTCCGTGACGACGACGGCGACCTGACGGATGCGCTGGTGGATGCCACCACGTACATCGAAGAGGGCGGGTCGATCCTCCTTCTCACGCCGAAGACCGGCCGTGACGGGTACGTCGAGGCCAGTGACATCTCGGAGGCCTCCACGACCGCCGGACTGACGGCGTCCAAGAGCGTCAGCGTCGGAAAGGACTGGAGCGGCAGCCGGCTGGCTACGCCCAAGGCCGCCAAGTCCAAGCGGTAGCCGTCCGGCTCCGCGACGAACCGGACCCCGGACGGACCGGCAGCCGAGCGCTGTCGGCCCGTCCGCGGGGCCGCGACCGTCCCTGCGTAGGGTGTTTCCAGCGAAGCATCTGAAGAGGTCTTCCTGCGGAGATCTCTCGACGGAAGGGACGAACGGGACATGACGATCCAGGTCGGCGACAAGGCCCCCGACTTCGAACTCAAGGACAACCACGGCGCCACCGTCCGGCTGTCCGAGTTCCGCGGCCGGAAGAACGTCGTGCTGCTCTTCTACCCCTTCGCCTTCACCGGTGTGTGCACGGGCGAGCTGTGCGAGGTGCGCGACAACCTGCCGCAGTTCTCCGACCGGGACACCCAGGTGCTCGCCGTCTCCAACGACTCCATCCACACCCTGCGCGTCTTCGCCGAGCAGGAGGGCCTGGAGTACCCGCTGCTCTCCGACTTCTGGCCGCACGGCAACGTCTCGCGCGCCTACGGCGTCTTCGACGAGGACAAGGGCTGCGCCGTCCGCGGCACCTTCATCATCGACCAGGAGGGCGTCGTGCGCTGGACCGTGGTCAACGGTCTGCCGGACGCCCGTGACCTGACCGAGTACGTGAAGGCGCTCGACACCCTGTGACCGGCGCCCGCCGCCGGCGCCGAGGGCCGGCCCCGAGTGCCGACACCACGTGATTTGTCGGCTCCGGGGACTACGGGGGGCGGGAACCCGTCACTAGGATCGACTCGTTGATCCGATATCCACGCACTACGGGGCACCCCGCCCCTGGACACCAATGGAGGACTCGTGGGAGTCAGCCTCAGCAAGGGCGGCAACGTATCGCTGACCAAGGAGGCCCCCGGCCTGACCGCGGTCATCGTCGGTCTGGGGTGGGACATCCGCACCACGACCGGCACCGACTTCGACCTGGACGCCAGCGCGCTGCTGCTGAACAGCGGCGGCAAGGTCGCCAGCGACGCGCACTTCATCTTCTTCAACAACCTGAAGAGCCCGGACGGCTCGGTCGAGCACACCGGCGACAACCTCACCGGTGAGGGCGAGGGCGACGACGAGCAGATCAAGATCAACCTCGCCACTGTCCCCGCCGACATCGAGAAGATCGTCTTCCCGGTCTCGATCTACGACGCCGAGAACCGCCAGCAGTCCTTCGGCCAGGTCCGCAACGCGTTCATCCGCGTCGTCAACCAGGCCGGCGAGGCCGAGATCGCCCGCTACGACCTGAGCGAGGACGCCTCCACGGAGACCGCCATGGTCTTCGGCGAGCTGTACCGGCACGGGGCGGAGTGGAAGTTCCGCGCCATCGGCCAGGGCTACGCCTCGGGTCTGCGCGGCATCGCCCAGGACTTCGGCGTGAACGTCTGAGTGACCGAACGGCCGGGACGACCGCCTCGATCGTCCGGCGAGGCCACGGTCTCGACACGTCCGGCGCCGCACGGTTTACGTGCGGCGCCGGACGCGCAGGAAACCCAAGAACCATCACCCGGGGAGGGACCATCACCATGGGCGTCACGCTTGCCAAGGGCGGCAACGTCTCCCTGTCCAAGGCCGCACCGAACCTCACGCAGGTACTGGTCGGACTCGGCTGGGACGCGCGTTCCACCACCGGAGCACCCTTCGACCTCGACGCGAGCGCACTCGTGTGCAGCGGCGGCCGGGTGCTCGGCGACGAGTGGTTCGTCTTCTACAACCAGCTCAAGAGCCCGGACGGCTCGATCGAGCACACCGGCGACAACCTCACCGGTGAGGGCGAGGGCGACGACGAGTCGCTGCTGGTCGACCTCTCCAAGGTGCCCGCCCACTGCGACAAGATCGTCTTTCCGGTCTCGATCCACCTGGCCGACGAGCGCGGCCAGGCCTTCGGCCAGGTCAGCAACGCCTTCATCCGGGTCGTCAACCAGGCCGACGGCCAGGAGCTGGCCCGCTACGACCTCAGCGAAGACGCCTCCACCGAGACCGCGATGATCTTCGGCGAGCTCTACCGCTACCAGGGGGAGTGGAAGTTCCGTGCAGTGGGGCAGGGGTACGCGTCGGGGCTTCGCGGCATCGCTCTAGACTTCGGAGTCAACGTTTCGTAAAGCCGAGTACGGCGCGGGGGAGCCCCTCCCCCCAGACTTCGTCTGGGAGGTACCCCCAACACACGATTGGGTAGCCAGTGCTTCTGAAAACCTTCGGCTGGTCGTTCGCGGTCACCGCGCTCGGCCTGGTCGCGGCGGTCTTCTACGGGGGGTGGACCGCCTTCGGCATCGTGGCGATCCTCTCCGTCCTGGAGATCTCGCTGTCCTTCGACAACGCGGTGGTCAACGCCGGGATCCTGAAGAAGATGAATGCCTTCTGGCAGAAGATCTTCCTCACCGTCGGCATCCTCATCGCCGTGTTCGGCATGCGCCTGGTGTTCCCGGTCGTGATCGTGGCGATCAGCGCCCAGCTCGGACCGATCGAGGCCGTCGACCTCGCGCTCACCGACAAGGACCGCTATCAGGAGCTGGTGACGGACGCGCATCCGTCGATCGCCGCCTTCGGTGGCATGTTCCTTCTGATGATCTTCCTTGACTTCATCTTCGAGGACCGGGACATCAAGTGGCTGGCCTGGCTTGAGCGCCCGCTCGCGAAGCTCGGCAAGGTCGACATGCTGTCGGTCTGCATCGCCCTGGTCGTGCTCCTCGTCTCCGCCATCACCTTCGGCGCCCACGCCCACCAGCACGGCGGTGCCCATGCCGACAAGGCGGAAACCGTCCTGCTCGCGGGCATCGCCGGTCTGATCACCTACATGATCGTCGGTGGCCTGTCCGGATACTTCGAGGACAAACTCGAAGAGGAGGAGGAACGCGAGCACGAGGAGGAAGAGGCGGCCGAACGCGCCGGAAAGCCCAGGTCGGCCGTTAAGCTGGCGGGCAAGGCCGCGTTCTTCATGTTCCTCTACCTGGAGGTCCTGGACGCGTCGTTCTCCTTCGACGGCGTCATCGGCGCCTTCGCCATCACCAACGACATCGTCCTGATGGCGCTGGGCCTCGGCATCGGCGCCATGTACGTCCGGTCCCTCACGGTCTACCTGGTCCGCCAGGGCACCCTCGACGACTACGTCTACCTGGAGCACGGTGCCCACTACGCCATCGGCGCCCTGTCCGTCATCCTGCTGGTCACCATCCAGTACCAGATCCACGAGATCATCACCGGCCTCGTCGGCGTCATCCTCATCGCCTGGTCCTTCTGGTCCTCGGTGCGCCGCAACCGCGCACTGGCGGCGGCCGGGGGAGACGGCGACCAGGAGAAGGCGGAGGTCCCCTCCGGGGTGTGACAACCTCGGCCCCCGGGCCGTGGTGCGCTCCCGGTGCCCCCGTGCCCCTGGTGTGAACCCGGCCCGGACGAGGAACGCTCTGAGCGGGGCGGCCGTCGAGGACGACTCCTCGGGGCCGCCCCGTCGGCGGTGACGCGAAGGTGGGGCGGGAATGGGCTTCTTGGACGGACTGTGGGGCGGCCGCAAGTCCGAGTTCGACTCGGGCAGCGCGGCCACCAACTCCATCCAGCTGACCAAACGGCACAGCCAGGTCTCCCTGACCAAGCAGGGCGCGGCGACCGGCAATCTCCGCGTCAACCTCTCCTGGCGGATGCGGACCTCCGACATCTCGGGCGTCCAGCGGGAGAGCCTGCTGCGCCATCCCTTCAAGGCGCTGAAGCCTCCAGAGGTCGTCGGCCACAGTCAGAGCATGGTCAACGTCGACCTCGACCTCGGCTGCCTCTACGAACTCAAGGACGGCACCCGCGGGGTGGTCCAGCCGCTCGGCGGTTTCATGGGCGACGTCAACGCCCCGCCCTACGTCAAACTCAGCGGCGACGACCGCTTCGGCTCGGCCTCCGGCGAGACGCTCTACATCAACCTCGACCACCGGGACGCCATCAAGCGGCTGTTGCTCTTCGCCTACATCTACGACCAGACCCCCGCCTTCGACCGGACGCACGCCATCGTCACGCTCTACCCGAGCAACGGCCCCCGCATCGAGATAGGCCTCGACGAGCGCCATCCGCAGGCCCGGTCGTGCGCCGTGGTGATGATCGAGAACGTCAAGGACGAGATCATCGTCCGCCGCGAGGTGAAGTTCGTGTACGGCTTCCAGGGCGAACTGGACCGGCTGTACGGGTGGGGCCTGCAATGGGGCCGGGGGCACAAGAGCAAGGCGGAGCGCTGAGCCCCGGCCCCGGGCGCCGGGGCCGCCACGGCCGGGTACGGTCCGCGGCGGCTACCGGCCGACGAACTGCGGTCCCTGCGGAGGCAGCCGGAAGTCCGGATCGGGGGCCCCGGTCACCGGCTGCGGATAGCCGTAGCCGGACTGCGCCCCGGTGACCCCGGCCGCCGCCGGCGCCTGCGGATACCCGTACCCGGGCCCGGCGGCGGGCGGCTGGGGATAGCCGTAGGCGGGCTGCGCCGGTACGCCGGAGGGCTGCTCGGGCGGCAGCGGCCGCGAGGCCGCGGGGAGGGGCTGCACGGCCGTCGGGTGGTCGGGGCCGACCGCAGGCGCAGTGGGCATGGGCTGGGCCGAGCCGGACTGCGCGGGCGTGGGCCGGTCGGGCGTGGACCGGGACGGCGTGGACGGGGCGGGGGCCGTCGGGAACGCTTCGGGCCGAGGGGCCGACATGGGGTCGTCCGCCCCCTCCGACTCGTCCACCGAGATGCCGAAGTCGGTCGCCAGGCCCTTGAGCCCGTTCGAGTAGCCCTCGCCCAGCGCCCGGAACTTCCACATCTCCCCGCGCCGGTACAGCTCGCCGCAGATCAACGCCGTCTCCTGGCCCGTCTCCGGCTTGACGTCGAAGTACGCCAGCGGTTCCGCGTCGGCGGCCGCGGCGTCGTACAGCAGGATGCGCAGCGACGCGACCCGGTCGAAGGCGACGCCGTCCGCCGAGGCGACCAGCAGGATCCGGCCCACGGAGGCCTCGACGCCGGAGAGGTCCGTCTGGATCGTGTCGGTCAGGCCCTCGGCGACCCGCTTCTTGCCGAGCCGCCAGACCTGGCCGGAGGGGTGCCGGGGCTGGTTGTAGAAGACGAAGTCCTCGTCGGAACGCACACGGCCGTCCGCCCCCAGCAGGAGTGCGGAGGCGTCGACGTCGGGGACCCCCTGCCCGGGAGTCCAGCGCAGCATGGCGCGTACCGTGGTGGCTTGCAGCGGGACGTTCGACCCCTTCAGCATCGCGTGCGTCATGCCGTCATCCTGCCCTCTCGGTCCTGGTCACGACAACGCGGGGCGGGTACTCGGATCGTGTTCGCCCGCCCCGGCTCGTCGCCGCCGACACGGCCGGGTTACCTGGAATTCATGCCCGGTGGGAACCTCCGACATGGATACGTACGTACTATTACCGGCCGCCTTCGGCGATTCACAGGTTGCCCAGACACCACGGGGGAGTTTAAATGCATCATTTCGGACAGATAGCCCCTGATGTGCGGAAGCGTCTCTTTCATCAGGAGCCCTGCTTCTTCACGGCGGACTCCCCGGCCCGGCTGCTGTCCGCGGCCCTGGGCGCCACGCTCTACAGCCCGGCCACCCGGCCGAGCCTCGCCGACGACATCCTGAAGCAGAGCGCGCGCGGGCTGGTGTCGATGGTGCTGTGCCTGGAGGACTCGATCGACGACGCCGACGTACCCGCGGGCGAGGCGAACCTCGTCCGCCGGCTCACGGACCTGGCGGAACGTTCCGACATCGACGTCCCCCTCCTGTTCGTCCGGGTCCGCACCCCCGAGCAGATACCCGACCTCGTGCGGCGCCTGGGCCCCGCCGTACGGCTGCTGTCCGGATTCGTACTGCCGAAGTTCACCGAGGAACGCGGCATGCCGTTCCTGGAGGCACTCGCCGCCGCCGAGGCCACCAGCGGCCGAAGGCTCTTCGCCATGCCCGTGCTCGAGTCCCCCGACCTGCTGTACCGGGAGACCCGGGTGCAGACGCTGGAGGGAATCTTCCGCGCGGTCGACAAGTACCGGGACCGCGTGCTCGCCCTGCGGCTCGGCGTGACCGACTTCTGCTCCTCCTACGGGCTGCGCCGGGGCCCCGACATGACGGCCTACGACGTCCAGATCGTCGCCTCCGTGATCGCCGACGTGGTGAACATGCTCGCCCGCGCCGACGGCACCGGCTTCACGGTGACCGGACCCGTGTGGGAGTACTTCCGCGTACAGGAACGCATGTTCAAACCGCAACTGCGGCAGAGCCCGTTCCTGGAGGGACAGGCCGTGGAACTGCGCCAGAAGCTCATCGAGCACTCGATGGACGGCCTGCTGCGCGAGATCTCCCTGGACCGGGCCAACGGCCTGCTGGGCAAGACCTGCATCCACCCCTCGCACGTGCTCCCCGTCCACGCCCTGTCCGTGGTCAGCCACGAGGAGTTCAGCGACGCCCAGGACATCCTGCGGCCCGAACGATGCGGCGGAGGCGTGATGAGGTCGGCCTACACGAACAAGATGAACGAGGTGAAGCCCCACCGCGCCTGGGCCGAACGGACCCTGCTGCGCGCCGAGGTCTTCGGGGTGGCGAACGAGGACGTCGGCTTCGTGGAACTGCTCGCCGCCGGCCTGTCCGACTGAACGCGGGGCGGCAGGGACGCCGGACGCCGAGCACGACGAATCCATGACCGACGCCGGGGCACAGGCCGCGGCGGACAACGGGAGGCACGAGTACATGACCGAGAGGGCGCGCGCCGAGGGGCACGCCGAAGAGCCCGTCGGGGTCTGGTCCGGCAGCTGGGTCGCCGAGCGGCTCGGCGTTGAACTCGCCGGCGACGAGGCGCTGACCGGCCTGCTGGGGCTCGCCCTGCGCCGCAACCCCAAGCGGGCGCACCTGCTCGTCTCCAACGTGCTCGGCAAACACGTCCCCCAGTCGCCCTCCGTCGTGTACGGCCACGGCGTCGCCCTCGGCCGGCGCGTCCGCGAACTGCTCGGCGCCGAGGCCGCCGAACGCGCGGTCGTCCTCGGCTACGCGGAGACCGCCACCGGACTCGGCCACTGTGTCGCCGACGGCCTGGGCCCCGCGCCCTACCTGCACTCCACCCGCCGCACGGTCGCCGGGGTCGCCCGCGCCGGCGGCTTCGAGGAGTCCCACTCGCACGCGACCTCCCACCTCCTGCTGCCCGAGGACCCCGCACTGCTGGCCGGGGACGGGCCGCTGGTCCTCGTCGACGACGAGTTCTCCACGGGGAACACGGTGCTGAACACCGTGCGCGATCTCCACGAGCGGTATCCCCGGGGGCGGTACGTGGTGGTCGCCCTGGTGGACATGCGGTCGGCGGCGGACGCGGGGCGCCTCGAGGAGTTCGCGCGGGAGATCGGCGCGCGGGTGGATCTCGTAGCGGCGGCCTCGGGGACGGTGCGGCTGCCGGACGGGGTGCTGGAGAAGGGGCAGGCCCTGGTGACGCGGTACGAGGCGGAGAGCGCGCAGGCCGGTGGTCCGTCGTCCGCGGCGCCGTCGTGGCCGGTCGCGCAGTTCCCCGCGCCCCTGGAGGGCGTTGTCGGCCCCGCACCCGACCACCGCACCCACCCCCACGCCACCCCCGTGGACCTGCGCTGGCCCGCCGGTCTTCCCGACGGTGGCCGGCACGGCTTCACCCCCGCCGACCGGGTCCGCCTCGAAGCCGCCCTCCCCGCCATGGCCGCCCAAATCGCCGGGGCGCTGCCCGCCGGCGCCCGACGCGTGCTCGTCCTCGGCTTCGAGGAGCTCATGTACGCCCCCCTCCGCCTGGCCCACGCACTGGAGCAGACCGTCGGCGACGACGTCGCCGTGCGCTACTCCACCACCACCCGCTCTCCCGTCCTCGCCGTCGACGACCCCGGCTACGCCATACGCACCCGCCTGGTCTTCCCCGCGCACGACGACCCGGCCGACGGCCCCGGCGAGCGCTACGCCTACAACGTCGCGGGCGCCGGTTTCGACGCCGTCGTCGCCGTCGTCGACTCGGCGGCCGACACCCCCGCGCTGCACGCCCCGGACGGGCTGGCCGCCCGGCTCGCCGCCCACGCCCCCCACGTCCTGCTCGCGGTCGTCCCGTCGTACGCCCCCGGCGTCCCGCCCGCACCGCACACCCCGGAAAGGCCCTCCATGCTGCCCGAGCCGCTGCGCGGCCCCGCATTCTCCTCGTACGCGCCCGACGAGGTCGGGTGGCTGCTCCAGGACCTCTCGGACGTGACGCTGGAGGCGCCGACCGAAGAGCGCGAAGAGGCGATCCAGAGCGGCGGCGCGCACTACGCCGAGTCGCTGCCCGTGGAGTACCAGCCCAGCGAGCAGTACCAGGAGCTCTTCCACGCGGCGCTCAAGACGTCCGCCGCCCGGCTGGCGCGCGCCGTCGGCGCCGTCACCGAGACGGTGCTCGCGGAGCGGTCGCCCCGCCCCGTGCTGGTCTCCCTGGCCCGGGCGGGCACCCCCGTCGGCGTCCTGATGCGCCGTTGGGCGCGGTTCCGGCACGGTCTCGACCTCCCTCACTACGCGGTGTCGATCGTGCGGGGGCGGGGCATCGACGCCAACGCCCTGCGCTGGCTGGCCGGCCACCACGACCCCGCCGACGTCGTCTTCGTCGACGGCTGGACCGGCAAGGGCGCCATCACCCGCGAACTGGCCGCCGCCCTTCGCGACTTCGAGGCCTCCGACGGCGTCACCGGCTTCGACCCGGAGATCGCCGTACTGGCCGACCCCGGCTCCTGCGTACGCACCTACGGCACCCGGGACGACTTCCTCATCCCCTCGGCCTGCCTCAACTCGACCGTCTCCGGCCTCGTCTCCCGCACCGTGCTCCGCTCCGACCTGGTCGGCCCGCACGACTTCCACGGCGCGAAGTTCTACCGCGAACTCGCCGGCGCCGACCTGTCACCGGCCTTCCTCGACGCCGTCTCCGCCCACTTCCCGGACGTCACGGAAACGGTCGGCACCCAGGTCAAGGACCTCCTCTCCACCGACCGAACCCCCACCTGGGAGGGCTGGGCCGCCGTCGAGCGCATCAGCGAGGAGTACGGCATCCACGACGTGAACCTCGTCAAGCCCGGCGTCGGCGAGACCACGCGGGTGATGCTGCGCCGGGTCCCCTGGAAGGTGCTGGCCCGAGCGGGTGCCGGCGCCGACCTGGACCACGTCCGCCTGCTGGCCGAGCAGCGGGGCGTACCCGTGGAGGAGGTCGACGGCCTTCCCTACACCTGCGTCGGCCTGATCCACCCCCAGTACACGCGGGGCGCCACCGGCGCCGACGGCAGGGCGGTGACGCTCTGATGGCGGTGCTCGTCGCCAGCGACCTGGACCGCACCCTCATCTACTCCGCGGCCGCCCTCGGACTGACCATGCCCGACCTGAGGGCACCCCGCCTGCTGTGCGTGGAGGTCTACGAGAGCAGACCCCTGTCCTACATGACCGAGACGGCCGCCCGGCTGCTGACCGACCTCGGTGACACGGCGGTCTTCGTGCCGGCCACCACCCGGACCCGCAAGCAGTACCAGCGGATCAACCTCCCCGGTCCCGCGCCGAAGTACGCGATCTGCGCCAACGGCGGCCACCTGCTGGTGGACGGCGTCTCCGACCCCGGCTGGCACGCCCGGGTGACCGCGCGGCTGGCCGACGAATGCGCCTCCCTGGCCGAGGTCCGCGACCACCTGACGAGCACCGCCGACCCGCTGTGGGTGCGCAAGCACCGGGTCGCCGAGGACCTCTTCGCCTACCTGGTGGTCGAACGCGACCTGCTGCCCCAGGACTGGGTGAAGGAACTCGCCGTGTGGGCCGAGAACCGCGGCTGGACCGTGTCCCTCCAGGGCCGCAAGATCTACGCGGTCCCCAAGCCGCTCACCAAGAGCGCCGCCGTGCACGAGGTCGCCCGCCGCACCGGAACCGAACTCACCCTCGCCGCGGGCGACTCGCTCCTCGACGCCGACCTGCTGCTCGCCGCCGACCGGGGCTGGCGCCCGGGCCACGGCGAACTGGCCGACTCCGGGTGGACGGCTCCGACGATCAGTGCCTTGCCCGAGCGCGGCGTCCTGGCCGGTGAGCGGATCCTCCGCGAGTTCCTGCGTGGGGTGAGCCCGGCTCGCTGAACCCGCCGTCCGGGCCCCCGGTACCGTCCCCGGTGCCGGGGCGGTCGTCGTCGTCGGCCGGCGGCCGTATGCCCTGCCGTCCGTCGCCCCCGTGGCCCCGCCGGCGCCGGCCGGCGCCCGGCCGCAGCAGACGCATGCCGGCGAAGACCAGCAGCGCCAGGGCGGCCGCCGCGAGGATCACCTTCGAGTACGTGGAGGCGATGCCCGAGACCTCGGACCAGTTGTCCCCCAGCGCGTAGCCGGCGAGGACGAACACGGTGTTCCAGATCGCGCTGCCCAGCGTGGTCAGGGCGAGGAAGACGGGAAGCCGCATCCGCCCGACACCCGCCGGGACGGAGATCAGGCTGCGGAAAACGGGGATCATCCGGCCGAAGAACACGGCCTTCGTCCCGTGCCTGAGGAACCACGCCTCCGTCTTCTCCACGTCGGACACCTTCACCAGCGGCAGCCTCCCCGCCATCGCCACCGTGCGGTCCCGGCCGAGCAGGGCGCCGACGCCGTACAGGGCGAGCGCGCCGATCACCGAACCCGCGGTCGTCCACAGCAGGACGGCGATCAGGCTCATCCGGCCGGAGCTCGCGGCGAACCCGGCGAGCGGCAGGATCACCTCGCTCGGCAGCGGAGGAAAGAGATTCTCCAGAGCGATGGCGAGACCGGCGCCGGGTGCGCCGAGGGCGTCCATGAGGTCGTTGATCCACTGCGGGGCCGCGCCGCTGTCCTCGGCCGGCCGCGCTGCGATGGCTGTCATGACGACCACGCTAGAAAATCGCGGCTGAAGGGACCCTGAGGAAACCCACATGACCGAATGCGGTGCACCGCGGGCGTGAGTTGCGGTCTACCGCAGGGAGGGGACCTCAGCCGCAGCAGCCCCCGCCGCAGCAGCCTCCGCCGCCACCACCCGAGGACGGTGCCGGCGCGGACGCGGAGGCCGAGCCGCCGACCGCGACCGTCGACAGCAGCTTCACGGTGTCGTCGTGACCGGCCGGACAGGCGGCGGGAGCGGAGGACTCGGCCATCGGACGGCTCAGTTCGAAGGTGTCGCCGCAGCTGCGGCAGCGGTACTCGTAGCGAGGCATGCGCACAGGTTAACCGGCACGGCCGGCCGACGGCCCCCGGTCGTCCCGGGCGGTCAGTGACCGGCTCCGCGGTCCTCGCGGATCTGGGTGACCACCTGGGCCACGGTCTGTCGGACCGCTTCCGTCTCCGTCAGGAAGTGCCAGTAGTCGGGGTGCCGGCCCTCCAGCGTGGTGACCGCCCGCTCCAGCCGGGCCACGGCGTCGTCCAGGGGGCGTGCGTGGCGGGGCTCGGGGGTGTTGCGACCGGCCATGGCCAGGCGCTGGGCGTCGCGGATGGCGAAGCGGGTGCGTTCGATCTCCTGCTGCGGGTCCTTCTGCACGGCGTTCAGCTGCCGCAGCCGGTCGCCGGCCGCCGAGACGGCCTCGTCGGTCGAGTTCAGCAGCGCTCGTACCGTCGACAACAGGGCGGTGGCGTCGGGCCAGCGCTGTTCGTCGCGGGCGGTCTGCGCCTCGGACAGTTTCCGCTCGGCCTGCCGGACGGATTCGGCGGCCTGGTCCGGCACGTGCTGGAGGTCCTGCCAGCAGGCGGCGGTGAAACGGCGCCGCAGCTCGCTGAGCACCGGCTCGACCTGTCCGGTGCGGGTGGTCAGGGCCTGGGCCCGGGTACGCAGGGAGACCAGGCGGTGGCCGATCTCGGCGGCGCGCTCGGGCAGCCGTTCCGCCTCGGCGCGGACCGCCTCGGCCTCCCGGGTGACACGCTCGGCGCGCTCCAGGGTCTGGGGCACTCCGTGCTGTCCCGCGCCCTGGTTGAGGCGGGTCAGTTCAGGGCCGAGGGTGGCCAGGCGGGTGGCCAGGTCGTCCGCCTTCAGACCGGACCCGCGTGCGGAGTCCAGGGCGTTGGACGCGGCGAGGAGGGCCTGCCGGGCGCGCTCCACGGCGGGCGCCAGCCGGGCCAGCTGGGTCTCGGCCTTGCCGAGGAGCGGGCCGAGGCCCTCGGCGAAGCGGTCCAGTTCCTGCTTGACCCGGCCCAGCTCGGTCCTGGCGGCGGTCAGTTCGGTGCGGGCGCGGGCGGCGGCCGACGCCTCCAGGTCGTCCCGGTCCAGGTCATGGGCGTCGACGGCATCGATGTACTGGTGGCTGGCCTCGTCGATGCGCCGGCCCAGGGCCTCGAAGTCGGTGACCGCGCGCCGGGCGGCGGGGGAGGAGTCGACGGCCGCGATCGTCTCTATGGAGATCCGCAGGTCCCGCTGGGCGGTGTCCAGCTCGTAGAAGGCGGCGGCCGCGTCGTCCTTCGCGGTCTGGGCCTCGGCCCGCTGGCTCTCGGCCCGCCCGCCGAACCAGCGCCGGGTACCGCCCCCGGCGAACGCGGCGGGCAGCGCGATCACGGCGAGCAGGGGCAGGCCCATCAGGGTGATCGCGTCACGGACCGGTCCGGGCGCCCGGCGGCGGGAGCGGTGCGGCAGGCGCTGGGCGCGCACCACCATCGGCGAGTTCGGCTGCGATGGTGTCGCCGTCACATCCCTCTCCCGTGTCGTCCGTCCTGCCCGGGTTGTTCATTCTCCCACCCGATGAGGACGAACACACGGGCCGGTCAGTTCGCGGTTCGGACCGTGATTTTGCCGTCACCGGACCGGGCGTCGACCACGTGCGCGCTGGTGCCGTCCGTGGGCACGGACACGTCGACCGCGCCGTCCCCGGTGTCCGTCGTCACCTGGTAGGCGGCCCGCGGCAGCGAGATCGTCACGGAGCCGTCGCCGGTGCGGGACTCCACCCGGTCCGGCACGGTGCCGAGGTCCAGCCGGACCGAGCCGTCGCCGGTGTGCGCCCTGACCCGGCGGGAGGAGACCGCGGCACGTACGGAGCCGTCGTCGGTGCGCAGCTCCAGCGGTCCGGAGGAGTCGGTGACGTGCACGGAGCCGTCGCCGGTGCGGATGTTCAACGCGTCCTCGAACCCGCTCGCCCGCACGCTGCCGTCCCCGTCCTTCACCTTGACGGCGACGCCGTGCGGCACCTCGATGCGGTGCTTGGCCGCGCAGTCGGCGACCACGCCGGAGCAGTGCATCCGCAGCACCAGCCGGTCCCCGTCCATCTTCCAGGTCGCCTTGGGCTCCGAACCGACGGCGACCGACCCGGAGAACCACCGGGTGACCTCGATCTTCCCGGACGCGTGGTCGTCCGAGGCGACGAGTTCCAGGGCGGAGTCGTCGGAATCGACGGTGAGCGTGCGGCCCGGCAGGTCGAACGACCGGTGCTCGGGGTCCTTGTCGTCCGAGGCGGAGGCGCAGGCGCTCAGTCCCGCGACGAGCACGGAGACGGCACCGACGGCGGCGAACACGCGGACGGGAACGGTACGGGCGGGCATGACGGTCTCCCCCTGGAACGGACGACGAGGTGCCGCGCCCGGGGTCCACCGCGGTGGCGGACGCACCTCCCGGCGAGGCTCTTCGACCGTACGGACCACGGACCCCCGCCGGGATCCGGGCCGCTACCGGATCGGGGGTGGGGTTAACCCCCGGCCGTGGGCCCGAGCACGGCGCGAACGCGTTTGCCGGGCAGCGCCCCGGGCCATGTAGGCTGTCGACTCGTCCTGGGTGCGTAGCTCAGGGGTAGAGCGCCTGCCTTACAAGCAGGATGTCGGCGGTTCGAAACCGTCCGCGCCCACCAGGACCGGCGCCGTCGTCGGCGCGCAGGCCCCCGGAGTTCTTCCGGGGGCCTTACGCGTGCGGTCGTTCCCGGCCTCCCTAGGATGAGGTCCGTGAGAAGCCCCGAGCAGCACGGCCGGCGACCGCCCGCGCGGTGGTGGCAGGCCGTATGCGTGCTCGGGCTGTTCGCCGGACTCCTCGGCATGCACGGGCTGGCACCCGGCGGCGGCCTCCCCGAGCCCTCCGCCGGACACCCGCACGCGTCGGCGGCACCGATGGCCGCGGGCGAGGCGCACGCGGGCTGCCCGCGGAACGACGGCTCCTGCGGCGGACATCTCCGGCACGCCGACGCGGTGTGCGCGTCCGGCGCGGTGGGCGACGGACCGGTGCTGCCGGCGCCCGTGCCCGACCCGGTCCCCGTCGCGGTGTGCGACGGGATCGTACGTACGCACGCGGTCGACGCTCCGGACGGTGCGCGGGCGCCGCCCTCCCTCGCCGAACTCCAGCTCCTGCGGATATAGACACCGCCCCCCCCCGCACCCGCGCCGTCCGAGCGCGGCGCGGCGTACCGGCATGTCCATCCCCCCCTCACAGCAGGAGTTCACGCATGACCAGCAGGATCAGCAGGATCAGCAGGACCAGCTTCCGTATCCGTACGCGCCGCGCCGCCGTGGTGGCGGCGACGGCCACCGCCGCGTTCGTCCTCGCCGCCTGCGGAGGCGACGGCGACGGTGGCAGCGGCAGCGGCAGCGGGCACGAGGGCCCGCACGGCTCCGCGTCCGCGAGCGCCGAGGCGGGCGAGAACGCGCACAACGCCCAGGACGTCGCCTTCGCACAGGGCATGATCCCGCACCACCGGCAGGCGCTGGAGATGGCACGGCTGGCCGCCGACCGGTCGGCGTCGGCAGAGGTCGAGGACCTCGCCGCACGCATCGAGAAGGCACAGGACCCGGAGATCGCGACCATGACCGGCTGGCTGACGGCCTGGGGCGAGGAAGTGCCGGAGCCGATGACGTCGTCGGCCGCCACGGGGACGATGGAGTCGATGCCCGGCATGGACCACTCGGCGCACTCGGACATGCCCGGGATGATGGACGGCGAGGACATGGCGAAGCTGGCGGAGGCTTCGGGCCGGGCGTTCGACACGATGTTCCTGACCATGATGGTCGAGCACCACGAGGGCGCCGTCGAGATGGCCGGCACGGAGAAGGCCGAGGGGCGCCACGCCCCGGCCAAGGCCCTGGCCGACGACATCGTCACCGCCCAGAACGCCGAGATCACCGAGATGAACAGGCTCCTCGGCAAGGACTGAGTCTCCGCCGGCCCCCGGCCCGACCCACGTGCCCTGCCCGGGTGACGCTCCTCAGGCGTCCCCGGGCGGGGCCTCGTGGGCGCGTTTCAGTGCCGACCGGGCGCTCACCTGGTCGGGGCCGGTCATCTCCGACCAGTAGCGATGGGTGCTGACGAACACGGCCAGCTCGCGCTCGCGCTGCCGGAGCTTCTCGACCTCGGCCTGTTCGTCCGCGGACCAGCCGGGTGAGGCGGGGCGCTCGACCTTGCGCCAGCCGTTGTCGTCGCTGAATCCGTCGAGCGGTTCCACGGACCAGGGAAGTCTCTTCAGCAGGGCCGACAGCTCGGCCCGGACCTGATGCAGTTCCTCCTGACCGGCGAGGAGGTCACTGGGGAAATCATAGGTCGTAGCCACATCTCAATGATACGCCTGTTCGATTTTGAGGCGCGCGTTCCCTTCAGTGGTTCACGCGAAAGGGTGGCGCCGCGGCCCGGGCCGACTGTCAGACCCCTGCCCTACCGTGAAAGACATGGACGACGTGGACGAGCGGACCGGAGCGGGCGGGGAGCGGGTGAGCCTGGTCCCCTGGGCGGAGGGGGACCTGTGGCTGCTGCGCAGGCTCAACAGCCCGGTGATGACCGCACACCTGGGCGGCCCGGAGAGCGAGGAGCAGCTCCTGGTCCGGCACCGGCGATATGCGGAGCAGGCGCCGGGGCGGATGTACCGGGTGACCCTGGCGGACGGCGGCGAGACTGTCGGCTCCGTCGGGTTCTGGCCGCGGACCTGGCAGGACACCGAGGTCTGGGAGACCGGGTGGGGCGTGCTGCCGGAGTTCCAGGGGCGCGGGCTGGCCGTGCGGGCGGCCCGCGCCGTACGGGAGGCGGCCCGCGCGGCCGGGTCCCACCGGTATCTGCACGCGTTCCCGAGTGTCGACCACGCCGCGTCCAACGCGGTCTGCCGGGGTGCCGGTTTCACGCTGCGCGGGCAGGCCGACTTCGAGTATCCGAAGGGCCACTGGATCAGGTCGAACGACTGGCGCGTGGACCTGGAGAGGGAGGACTGACGTCATGTGCCGCAGCATCAAGACCCTGCGCCCGCCGGTGCTGGCCGAGGAGGCCACCGAGGACGAGATCAGGGCCGCGGCCCTTCAGTACGTCCGCAAGGTCTCCGGGTTCCGCGCGCCCGCCGCGCACAACCGGGAGGTCTTCGAGCACGCCGTCGAGGCCGTCGCGGAGGCCACGGCCGAACTGCTGGCCGGCCTGGAGATCAGAGGAGGCGCCGGCACGCGCCGGGCCTCCTGACCCCGCGCCGCACGCGGAACCCGTCGCTACGGACGACCCGTGCCGTGCGGGTGTCGCCGCGGGACCTGTGCCGCTGCGGGTACGGCCGGGGGACCTTGCCGCCACAAAGGCCCTGACCTGTAGCGGGGCTCGCCGCGGAGCCCGCCGTCACGAGGCCTCGGTCGTCCGGGGCTGGCGGCGCATCAGGTACGCCGCGCCCGCTCCCGCGCCGAACAGCGCAACCAGCGACACCCCCGTCGCCAGCCAGCTCGCGCCCAGCCACTGGCCGCCGAAGTAGCCGAGGGCGACGCTGTAGGCGGCCCAGGCCAGCCCCGCCAGGGCCGACCAGGGGAGGAACTCGCGGATCCGGCGATGGGCCGTGCCGGCGACGAGCGAGACGACCGAGCGGCCGGCCGGGGCGAAGCGGGCCAGGACGACGAGGGCGCCGCCGCCGCGGGCCAGCGCACCGCCGAGACGTTCCTGCGCGGTGGTCAGCCGTCGGGAACGGGCGATCGCGCGGTCCAGTCGTGCCCCGCCGCGCCAGGCGAGGCGGTAGACGGCCAGGTCGCCGACGACGGAGGCGGTCGCCGCGCAGAGCGTCAGGACGAGGATGTCGGGGACGTCCTGCGGAACCGCTCCGGCGGCCGCCGCTCCCGAACCGGCGGCCGCCGCCGTCGCCGCCGTGATCACCAGGACACCGCTCGGCAACACCGGCAGCACGATGTCGAGGAGCACCGAGACGGCCACCAGCGCATAGATCCATGGGCTGCTGACCAGTGCCCCGATACTTCCCAGACTCTCCACGACCACAACTCCCCGATACTCCCCCGTGGGCCGGGCCATGCCGCAGGACGCGGGGACGGCAGGAGCGGCCGATGACAGCCATACAGCGTACGCCCGGGGTGTGACAGAGGAATCACAGGGGGCTCGGGTGTTCGGTGCGGGACGTTCACGCCGACGTCGCCCGCACCGCACTGCGGCGCCCCTGCCGTCCCGCCGCCCGTCGCACACGGCAGCGGTGCCTCCACGTCGTGCCGGGAGGCACCGCTGTGCCGGGACGGCCGCGCCGAAGCGGGGGGCTGCGGGGAGCGCGCCGTGGCGGTCCGGTCAGGCCGCGACCGGGGTCTGCCGCTCCGGAGCGGACTCCTCGCGCTCGGAGGTGCGCCGGGCGAGGAGACGGTCCAGGCCGAAGGCGCCGGAACCGGTGAAGGCGAGCAGCAGGAAGGCCCAGCAGAACATGGCGGGCGCCTCGCCGCCGTTCTCGAGCGGCCACAGGGCGCCCGGCTGGTGCACCTTGAAGTACGCGTAGGCCATGGAGCCGGAGCAGATGACCGCCACCGGGCGGGTGCCGAGGCCCAGCAGGACGAGGCCGCCACCGACCAGCTGGATCACGGCCGCGTACCAGCCCGGCCAGGTGCCCGCGTCGATCGTGCCGCCCGATCCCGCGGCGCCGCCGAGGACGCCGAACAGGGAGGCGGCGCCGTGGCAGGCGAAGAGCAGGCTGACGACTATGCGGAACAGGCCGAGCACGTAGGGCTGGGCATCGGCGCCGTTGAGGCGGCGTGCGGGCATGAGGGGTTGCTCCTTCGGTCGGCCGGCCGGGTGGGGCCGGTGGGGGACGGAACCGAGTGGGCTGCCCACGTTAGGTGTGCCTAACGAGTACTTGCAAGTTCAACATTTCGCCATAGCCTGACGTGCGGTCACCTGCATGTCATTGCCCCCGAGGCAGGTGGGAGCGCTCCCACACCCGCGGCGCGGCCTGCCGACGTGACTCAATTCATACCCTCGCCCCGTCCGTCGCACGCCCGAGCCGCCGCCTCATGCCCGTCCCGCGCCCGCGCCGCACCCGCGCCGCACCCGCGTCGCCCGCGACGGCCCGCTCCGGAGCGGCTAAGCCAGCTCCCGGTCCGTGATCGTCCGCAGTACGTGCGTGCCGTCGCGGTTCGCCCGGGCCTGTTCCAGGCGCAGCCGCGCCGACCGTCCGCGCAGGGTCAGGGTCATGATCTGGTTGCCGAACCAGGGGCCACCGGTCCTGCGCCAGCTCACCGTCGGTCGCGCGCAGCGTCCGTGCCGGGCGATGCGCCGCCCGAGCGCACGTGCCGGAGCGCTCCAGCCGAAGCGGAATCCGAGGCGGATGGAGAGCGGCACGGAGTTGTGGACGGGGGAGCAGGTCAGCTGTGCCACCCGTGCGTCGGGCACCCGCCCCGGCCACGACGGCTCGGCCACGTAGGCGTGGTGGACGTCGCCCGACAGCACGCTCACCGTCGCGGGCGCCCCCGGCCCCGTACCGGCCTCGGCGATCAGATCGCCGAGCGCGTCGAAGGACGAGGGGAACGCGGCCCAGTGCTCCAGGTCGGCACCGCGCCGGATCCGCTCGCCGCGCCGGGCCCAGCGCTTGCCCCGCTCGCCGCCGCACATCGCGGCGTTCCACGCCTCCACGTCGTGCACCAGGTGGGGCAGCAGCCAGGGCAGGGAGGTGCCGATCAGGAGGTGGTCGTAAGCGCCACGACCCGCTCCCGCCTCCTCGCCCCCGAATCCGCCCCCGCCCCCGGATCCGGATGCGGACGCGCCCTCGTCGCGCCCCTCCAGGATCTGCTCGCGCAGCCAGGCGGCCTCGCCCGGGTCGAGCATGGTGCGGCGGTCCTCCTCCAGGACGCGGGCGGCGCGGGAGTCCACCATCAGGAGCCGGGTGCGCCCGAAGTCGCGCCGGTAGCTCCAGCGCACGGAGGCCGGGTCGGAGTCCGCCCGGGCGGCGAACGCGCGCAGGGCGTCGGTGCCGTCCGAGCTCTCGCGGACGGCGGCGTAGAGCGGATCGGCGGCCAGCTCGTCCGGGGAGAGGTTGCCCAGCTGCTGGTACACCCAGTACGACATCAGCCCGCTCAGCAGCCGCTCCTGCCACCAGTCGGTGGCCCGCATGTCGGCGAGCCAGGCAGCGGAGGTGTTCCAGTCGTCGATGACGTCGTGGTCGTCGAAGATCATGCAGCTGGGCACGGTGGACAGCAGCCAGCGCACGTCGGGGTCGAGCCACGATTCGTAGTAGAGGCGGGTGTACTCCTCGTAGTCGGCGACCTGTTCGCCGGGAGGCTCGGCCGGGTCGCGGCGGCCCGCTATCCAGTGGCGCGTGGCGTCGGAGACCTCGTCGGCGTAGACCTGGTCGCCGAGCAGGAGCAGCACGTCGGGGCGGGCACCCCCGGGGTCGGCCGCGACGCGGGCGGAGAGGGTGTCCAGCGCGTCGGGGCCCACCGGGTCCTTGCCGCCGGCCGGCGGCGCGGCCCAGCGGCAGGAGCCGAAGGCGACGCGCAGGCCGTCGTCGTCCGCGGACGTGGCGGTCGCCGCGGGCGTGGCGATCACCGAGGGCGGGAAGCGGGAGTCGGGCGGCGGCCACACGCTCGCGCCGTCGAGGAGCACCTCGTACTCCGTCGCCGTACCGGCAGTCAGGCCGCCGACCGGGACCAGGGCGTAGTGGTGGCCCGCGATCCCGAAGGTGCGGGCCGTTCCCCGGGCGCCGTCGGCGCAGCGCACCTCGGCCGTGCAGGGGGTGCTCGTCTCGACCCAGACGGTCGCGCACGAACCGTCGGCGTACCTCAGCAGTGGGCCAAGGCGCAGTCCCGCCATGATGATCCTCTCCTCCGTCGCCCCGTACGGTACGGAACGACGGAGGCCGGCGGGGAGGTTCCGTGCGCAACGAATGCCGGACGGGGCGTCAGCAGTTCGCGAGGTAGCCCTGCAGGGCGGACTTCTCCGCCGAGTCGACCGAGAGGTCGTAGTAGTACTTCACCTGCACCCAGGCGCGCACGTACGTGCAGCGGTAGGCGCTGCGCGAGGGCATCCACGTGGCCGGGTCCTGGTCGCCCTTGGACTGGTTGACGTTGTCGGTGACCGCGATGAGCTGAGGCCGGGTCAGGTCGTTGGCGAAGGACTGACGGCGCGAGGTGGTCCAGGAGCCGGCGCCCGAGTCCCAGGCCTCGGCGAGCGGGACGACGTGGTCGATGTCCACGTCGGAGGAGGCGGACCAGGTGGCGCCGTCGTAGGGGGAGTACCAGGTGCCGCTGGTGGCGGCGCAGGAGGAGTTGGTGACGACGTTCTCGCCGTCGCGCTTGAGGATCGTCTCGCGGGTGTTGCAGGAGCCGGACTGGGTGATCCAGTGCGGGAAGAGGTCGCGGTCGTAGCCGGTGCGGTTCTCCGTGGCCACCGTGAGGGAGGAGAGGTAGGAGCGGGCGGTGGCGGCGCTGACCGGGGTGGGGAGGGCGGCGGAGGCGGCCGGGCCGTTGAGGAGCCCGGCGGAGGCTATGAGCCCGGTGAGCGCGGCGAGGAAACCGAGCCGTCGACGCGCGTAGAACTTCGGCATGCGAACTCCCTTGGAGTGTGGGGGTGTTGGGACGCGGGCAGGGGAATGCTCGCGACGCCGCATGGCGCACAGGTGTGCGGTCGGTTAGAAGTTAGTGACGTGTGCATGGCACGTCTAGGAGTGCGACGGGACTCGTGACAAGAGTCGCGGGCGGGACCTTCGGCCCTCGGTCCCGGCCGGAGGGTCGCGTACTATGGACGGCGCAGAAGGGGAGTAGCTCTTCGCCGGACCGTCGACATACTGCTCAGCACGCCTGAGCCGGCGCCCGGAGGCAGGCCTCGTGCGCGAGGCCGGCCAGCGAGACCTTCGGCAAGCAGTGCACGCCCGTGCCGTACGGCACGGGTGGATCCGTGTGCTGCCGTGCCGAGGTGTTTCGCGTCGCGGGTCGTGAAGTCCGCGCAACCAGCACTCTCGGTGGGGTGGCCCCGACCGATTGAGGAACCTTGATCAGCCTGACCGTGACGGCGCTCGTCTTCGGTGTCGTCTTCCTCGCCGAGCTGCCGGACAAGACCGCGCTCGCCGGCCTCGTCCTCGGCACCCGCTACCGCGCCTCGTACGTCTTCGCGGGCGTCGCCGCCGCCTTCCTGCTGCACGTCGTGCTCGCGGTCGCGGCCGGCAGCGTGCTGACCCTGCTGCCGCGGCAGATCGTGCACGCGGTGACCGGGGTGCTGTTCCTGGGCGGCGCCGCCGTGCTGCTGATGAAGAAGGACGACGAGGACGAGGAGATCCGCAAGCCGCGGGACCAGTCCTTCTGGAAGGTCGCCGGGGCGGGATTCATGCTCATCCTGGTCGCCGAGTTCGGCGACCTGACGCAGATCATGACGGCCAACCTCGCCGCCCGCTACGACGATCCGCTCTCCGTCGGCCTCGGCGCGGTGCTCGCGCTGTGGGCGGTGGCCGGGCTCGGCATCGTCGGTGGAAAGGCCCTGATGAAGCGGGTGCCGCTGGGTCTGATCACGAAGATCGCGGCCGTGCTCATGCTGGGTCTTGGCGTGTGGAGCCTGTGGGAGGCGATCGCCGGCTGAGCGGGGCCGGCGGGGGGTCGGCGGGCCCCGGTGGGGCGGGCCCGCTGGCGCGATCCCCGGTCTGTTTTGTACCGTGGGTGAACAAAGTGGCTCCCGCCCGTTCTCCCTGACCGGCGGGCGGGGCCGCCTTGTTTCCTCCCCGCGCCTTGGAGTCTGCCGATGACGGCCACCGCCACCACCGTTCTGCCCGCCCGTGCCCTGCTGCTCGACATGGACGGCACCCTCGTCAACTCGGACGCCGTCGTCGAGCGCGTCTGGCGGCGCTGGGCCGACCGGCACGGGCTGGACGGCGACGAGGTCATGAAGGTCGTCCACGGACGGCAGGGCTACGCCTCGATGGCGCTGCTGCTGCCGGACCGGCCCATGGAGCAGAACCACGCCGACAACGCGCGCATGCTCGCCGAGGAGACCGCCGACACCGAGGGCGTCGTCGCGATCCCCGGGGCGCCTCAGTTCCTCGCCTCGCTGCGCGGTCTGCCGCACGCCCTGGTCACCTCGGCCGACGTGGCCCTGTCCACCGCGCGGATGGCCGCCGCCGGGCTCGCGCAGCCGGACGTCCGGGTCACCGCCGAGTCGGTCGGCGCGAGCAAGCCCGACCCGGAGGGCTTCCTCAAGGGCGCCGCCGAACTGGGCGTCGCCCCCGCCGACTGCATCGTCTTCGAGGACTCCGGCGCCGGCATCGCGGCCGGGCGCGCCGCCGGGATGCGGGTCGTCGGAGTCGGGCCGCGCGCCGGGCTCCACGGGCCGGACGTGGTCGTGGAGGACCTGACGCGGGTCCGCGTCGAGACCGACGAGAACGGCACGCTGCGCCTGCACATCGGCTGAGGGCCACCACACGAGCCGCCCCACGGCTCCCGCACCACGAGTCCGGTCGGGGCGGCTTTCGCCCCAGGGTGCGCGTGGTGGGGTTCTCGTGGCGCTGCGGCTCCCGTCGCGCGGCTCTCGCCCTGCTGGCCCGAGCGCGCGGCTCTGCCCTGCGGCTCCGGTCACGGCTTCCGCCTTGCCGGGGCCGGCTTGGCGGCTTCTGCTGTACGGCTTCCGTCGCGTGGTGCTTGTCCTGTGGGTCTGAGTGCGTGGTTCCCGGGTTGGGGCATCCGGTGTGGCGCCCGCTCTGGAGGGCCGGTGGCTCGGCTTCCGTCTTGCCGGCGCCGGTCGCGTGGCTTCAGCCCTACGGCTCCCGTCGCGCGGCTCTCGACTCGCGGGTTCGAGGGCGCGGTTCTCGGCCTGGGGCGTCCGGCGTCGCCTCCGCCCTCGGGGTCGGTGGGCGGCTCCAGCCCTACCGGGTCGGGGGCGGGGCTCTCGCTCACGGCACGTGGGGTGTGGCCGCCGTCCTGCGGCTTCCGTCGTGCGGCGTTCGCGGCTAGCGCTGTTGCGGTTCCGACTCGAGCCTGTGGCGGGTGTCCGGGCCGTAGACGCCGACCCCGTCGGTGTAGATGCCGCGGAACCACTGGTACTGGCGGACCGCGTCCTCGACCTGGCGGTTGAAGTCGCCGTTGAGGTCGCCCCAGTACATCCTCGGGTTCAACCCGGCCAGGCGCTGCTGGAGTTCCACGACCTCCGGGCCCTGGTCGCCGCGCTGCAGCGTGGGGCCGTCGCCCGGGGCGTCGTCGTCGTACTCGGACTCCTGCGAGGGGCCGTCGGCCGGCGCGGTCGTGCTCTGTGTCGGCTCGGCCGGCCGGGACGATGTCGGCGAGGTGCCGGCACTGCTGGACGGGGACGGAGGGGCCGAGGCGCTCACGCCGGCCGATGACGAGGCGGACGCGGCGGGGGAGGGGGACGCGGAGGGCGTCGGTGAGGCCGCGGAAGCGCTCGGTTCCGCGCTTCGGGACGCCTCGCCGATCGACGGGTCCGGCACGCTCGCCCGGACCTCGTCCGGCAACGCCCCGTCCCGCGACGGGGTGTCGTACGAGAACAACCCGCTGGCGTACCCCGCCGCGCCGACCACCACCACGACCGCACCGGCGGCACTCAGCAGCACGCCCTTGCGGCGCCCGCGCGGGGGCCGTCCGCCGCCCGTGCCCTCCGTCCCCGGGACCCGCGGGAGGGGTGCGGTGGCGGACGCCTCGAACAGGCGCAGGTCGTGCGCGCTGGGCGAGTCGGCCGAGGGGGCGAGGGGCGTCGGCAGCGCGGAGGTCGCCTTCGTACCCCCGTCGGGCGAACCGGCCTCGGCATCGGCACCCGCACCGGAATCGGCACCGGCGACGACCGCGCGCAGCGTCATGGTGGCGTCCGGGTCGGGCGCGGGCGCGACGGGGTGCTCACCGGGCGCCTCGGACGCGTCGGGCGTACCGGAGGGCTCCCCGGCCCCGTCCAGCTCGACGTACGGCCGTATGCGCAGCGGGTCGAAGTCCTCCGCCGCTGCCGCCTGGGCGGTGCGCGCGTCGCGCAGGGCGTCGGACGCCCTTGTTCCGCAGGCGCAGGACGGCGTGTTGTCCGCCGCCCTCGGTGTGCCGCACTCCGGGCACGAGGCCCTCGCAGGCCCCTCCTGCGACGGATCACTCTGCTGCTCCACGCGTTCGTCCCTCCCCTCGCGACTCCCCTCGCGAACTCCAGAGATTATGCAGATCTTCTCCACACTTCCGCGCACACGCCCCCGGAATACCGGCTTCCCGGAGGACTGAAACGGCCATATCCGGTCACACCGACCAGGATGGGCAGTGCGCGTCGGCACCCGTGAGAGTCATGACATCCGTGGAGGTCCACATGGCCGGAGATGTGCGCGAGAGGGCGGAGGCGGACCCGGAGCCACGGTCCGGTGCGCCGGGGGAGCGCGAACAGGTCGCCGGCGGCGTGCTCGTCTCCATCGGGGCCCTGCTGCTCGGCATGCTGCTCGCCGCGCTCGACCAGACCATCGTCTCGACGGCGCTGCCGACCATCGTCAGTGATCTGGGCGGCCTCGAGCACCTGTCCTGGGTGGTCACCGCGTACCTCCTGGCGGCGACCGCCGCGACCCCGCTGTGGGGCAAGCTCGGCGACCAGTACGGGCGCAAGAGGCTGTTCCAGCTGGCGATCGCGGTCTTCCTGGTCGGTTCCGCGCTGTGCGGCATCGCGCAGGGCATGTCCGAGCTGATCGCCTTCCGCGCCCTGCAGGGCCTGGGCGGCGGCGGGCTGATGGTGCTGTCGATGGCGATCGTCGGCGACCTGGTCCCGCCCCGCGAACGCGGCCGGTACCAGGGGCTGTTCGGCGCGGTCTTCGGCGCGACCAGCGTGCTCGGGCCGCTGCTCGGCGGGGTCTTCACCGAGCACCTCAGCTGGCGCTGGGTCTTCTACATCAACCTGCCTGTCGGCATCGTCGCGCTCGCCGTGATCGCGGCGGTCCTGCACATCCCGCGCCGCACCACCCGGCACGTCATCGACTACCTCGGCACCCTCCTCATCGCCTCCGTCGCCACCTGCCTGGTCCTGGTGGCCTCGCTCGGCGGCACGACCTGGGCCTGGGGCTCCCCGCAGATCATCGGTCTCGCGGTGCTGGCGGTGATCCTGGCCGTGCTCTTCGTCGCCGTGGAGCGAAGGGCGGCCGAGCCGGTCCTGCCGCTCAAGCTCTTCCGCGTCCGCACCTTCACGCTCTCCGCCGTCATCAGCTTCGTCATCGGCTTCGCGATGTTCGGGGCGATGACGTACCTGCCGACGTTCTTGCAGGTCGTGCGGGGTGTCAGCCCCACCACGTCCGGTGTGTACATGCTGCCGATGGTGTTCGGCCTGCTGCTGTCGTCCACCGTCTCCGGGCAGATCGTCAGCCGTACCGGCCGCTGGAAGGTGTTCCCCGTCGCGGGCACCGCCGTGACCACCCTCGGGCTGCTCCTGCTGCACCGGCTCGACGAGAACAGCGCCACCGCCGAGGTGGGCGCCTACTTCTTCGTCTTCGGCCTGGGCCTCGGCCTGGTGATGCAGGTCCTCGTCCTCATCGTGCAGAACGCCGTCCCCTACGAGGACCTGGGCGTCGCCACCTCCGGCGCGACCTTCTTCCGGTCCATCGGCGCGTCGTTCGGCGTGGCCATCTTCGGCACGATCTTCGCGAGCCGCCTCGGCGACCAGCTCACCGACGCCTTCCGGGGCGCCGCCCTGCCGCCAGGCGTTTCCGTGGACACCCTCAAGGCCGACCCGCGCGGCATCGGCGCCCTGCCGCCCGCGCTGCGCCCCGAGGCGATCCACGCCTACGCCTCCTCCATCACCGACGTCTTCCTGTACGCCGCCCCCGTCGCCCTCCTCGCCTTCCTCCTGGCCTGGTTCCTCAAGGAGGACCGGCTGCGCGGCTCGGTCACGGCGCCGGACGCCACCCAGACCCTCGCCAGCAACCCGGTCGAGCGGTCCTCGCACGACGAGGTGTGCCGTGCCCTGTCCGTGCTCGGCACCCGGGAGGGCCGCCGGGAGATCTACCGCAGGATCACCGCACGGGCGGGGTACGACCTGCTGCCCGCGTCGAGCTGGATGCTGCTGCGGGTCAGGAGGTACGGCCGGGTCGAGCCGGCCCAGCTCGCGGAGCGCAGCCCCGTCCCCCTGGCCACCGTGATGGCGGCCGCACGCCAGGTGGAGGAACGGCACCTGGCCGTCCGTGAGGGCCCCGACCTGGTCCTCACCGGCCGGGGCCGCGAGGTCGCCGAACGACTGGCGCTGGTCCGCGAGGACTCCCTCGCCGAACTGCTCGGCGACTGGTGGGGGCCGGACCGTCCGACCGACCTGGTGCAGCTCGTGCGGGAACTGACCGGCGAACTGTGCGGCTCGGACCGGGAACGCCCGCAGGCCAGGCGCACGGGGCGCGAGGGCGGGGAACGGCGCAAGGGGCGCACGCCCGCGCGGACCGGCTGAGCGACAGTCAGCGGCAGACAGCGGCAGACAGCGGCAGACAGCGGCAGACAGCGGCGGTCAGCGGCAGCCAGGGGGGGGCACGGTGTGCGCCGCCGTCAGGAGCCGTGGCGCAGCCGTTTGGCGAACCAGTGCTCGGCGTACGGACTCTCGTTGTACGCCTCGGTCTCGGTGTAGCCGAGGCGTGCGTACAGGGCGCGGGCCTCGACGAGGTCGCCGCGCGTGTCGAGGACCATGCGCTCGGCCCCGAGCGCCCGTGCCAGCTCCTCGGCCGCCCGTACGAGCAGCGCGGCGCCGCCCCGGCCGCGCATCCCGGCGTGCAGGAACACCCGGGTCAGCTCCGCGGTCGTGTCGTCGAGGAGCCGTACGCCCGAGGTACCGGCCGGTTCACCGCCGTGGCGCGCGACCAGCAGCCCGCCCCGGGGCGGCACGAGGTCGGCGCCGGGGTACGCGGCGATCTCCCGCTCCAGCTCTTCCGGGTCGGTGCAGCGTCCCTCGTGCAGCCGGTACCAGCGGTCGCTCACCTCCGTGTAGTAGGCGCGCCAGAGAGCGGCGGCGACGGGGGAGTCGTACGGTTCCGGGGCAACGGTCCAGGTCATGACCGGCATTGTCGGCAGGGGGCCGGCGGACGGAGCAAGCGTATTTTCCCACCGATGTGCCGTCGGCGCACGCCGTGCACCGTTTGAGCGCGGCCTCGGGGGCAACCCGAACCGCGAACCGGCCCGCTCGGAGAGCCGGCAGGCCGAAAAACCGGAAGGCACTCATGTCCACAGGCGTGATCATCGCTTTGATCGTGATCGTGGCGGTCGTGCTCGTCGTCGCGGCCGTCCTTGCCCTGCGCGCACGGGGCCCCCAGCACGGCGGAAACCTGAAGCGCCGCTTCGGGCCCGAGTACGACCTGGCCGTGGCCCGGCACGACGGCGACACCAAGGCCGCCGAACGCGAACTGACCGAACGGGTGCGACGGCACGGGTCGTTGCACACGCGTCCCCTGGAGCCCGCCGATCGCGAGCGCTTCGAGGCGGCCTGGACCTCGGCCCAGGAGCGCTTCGTCGACTCCCCGCGCGAAGCGGTCGCCGAGGCGGACCGGCTGCTCGCGGAACTCGCCGGCGCCCGGGGCTTCCCGGACGGCGGGCAGTACGAGGAGCAGCTCACGGCGCTGTCCGTGCACCACGCCCATCACGTCGAGGGCTACCGCCGCGTGCACCGCGCGACGCACACGGGTGTGGACGGCGCGGGGGACGGCGGTGGGGGCACGGAGGAGATGCGCGAGTCCATGGTCGAGGCCCGCGCGCTGTTCGAGGCCCTGATGCGCCCGGCCCGCCACGACGACGGCGGCGGTGGGCGGCGGGCCCGTACGGAAGCCGGTGAACCGGCACCCGAGGCCGCCCGTGCGCCGCACGCGTGGTCGCTCGGCAAGCGCCGGCCGAAGGAGAGCTGAGGCGATGACCGACGTGACACGCAAACACCGCACCACCGTCGGCCCCGACACCGCCGCCGGCCCCGACACCGCCGCCGATCCCGGCGCGGCCGCCGGCCCCGACACCCCTGCCGAGCCCGGCACCGGCGTCGGCTCCGGCACCACCACCCCGCCCGGCACCGTTTCCGGCACCCCGGTCGAGGGCGACACCGCGACCGCCCCCGCGTCCCGCACCACCACCGAGGCCGTCCCGGCGCCCGCTCCCGGGCCGACGGCCCCGGAGAGCACCCCCGCGTCGGCCCCGTCGGCCCGGTCGCTCCTCCCGTCCGGCGCGTCCGACCGGCTCGGTGAGCGGCTGCACCACGCGGTGGCCGGGTTCGTGGACGCGCCGCGTGCCTCCGTCGAGGAGGCCGACCGGGTCCTGGAGGAGATCGCCGCCGCCTTCACGGACGCCGTGGCGCACCGCAGGCAGACCCTGCGCACCTCCTGGCAGGAGGCCGGGCAGGACGGCGGCGCGCCCGGCACGGACACCGAGCAACTCCGCCTGACCCTGCGGGACTACCGCGAACTGGCGGACCGTCTGATGCGCCTGTGAACGACGGGCGTCACCGCTCCGCCCGGCCCTCCCGCCACTGCCGTACGACCTCTTCGACGTCGTAGGGCTTCAGACCCAGCGGAGGGCCGGGCGGCGGCTTGAACATGACCTCGCGGATCTTGACGTTGATCTCCTCGACGATGCGGCGGACCACCCGCTCCGACGGGGCCTTCGCCGCCGCCTCCAGGGCGTCCTCCGCCTCCTTGCGCAGGGCCAGCGTGGGCGGCAGCACGGAGAAGCCCTCGCGGGCCATCTTCCGCCTGACCCACCACAGTTCGTCGTAGGTGCCGTCCATCTCGCTCGGCAGGGGTTTGCCCGCGCCGGGCAGCTCGGCGAACTCACCGCGTGCGTCCGCGTCTCGAATCTGTTTGTCGACCCAGGACTCGAAGTCGACGCCGGGTGGCTTTCGCTCGGTCATGACCCCATTGTGCCGGACGCCGGACATCGCTCCACGGGCCGATCTATCATGCGGCGGCGGACAAGCCGACGGACCTCGAAGGAGCGCACGTGCTCGAACTCACCATGGCCGCCGTCACCGCGGCGGACGCGGGTGCCACGGCCGGTATGCAGATGGCCGACGCGCCCAGCGAGCCGGACGCGGTGCTGCGGGTGGGCAGGGACCGGTCCGTGTGCCGGCTGTCGACGCCCGACGACTGGCTGTTCGTCTCCCGGGTCCACCTGGAGTTCCGCTGCGGAGCGGACGGCACGTGGCGGCTGAGCTGGCTGCGCGGCTCCCAGCCGGACCCCTCCAGCGAGGTCCGGCTGACCGTCGGCGAACACCTTCAGTCCCTGCCGTACGGCGGCACCGTGCCGCTGCCCAGGGGCGGCAGCGGCGAGGTCGTGGTGCAGGACCGCGCCGAGCCGCGCAGCGTCAACGTCGGCTTCTACCACGAGGCGTAGCCCCACGCCCGACTGCCGGGCCGGCGGTCAGGCCAGCACGCGCGCCAGCGCGAACCCGTCGTACCCCTTGGTGCCGACCGTCTGGACCGCGGTGCCGCTGAGCCGCGGATGGCCGCCGATCAGCTCGATGGCGGCGCGGGTGCCGCGCACGTCGTCGGCGGTCTCGCCGGCGTCGGCCACCCGGCCGCCGCGGACCACGTTGTCGACGACGATCAGGCTGCCGGTGCTGGTGAGTCTCAGGGCCCACTCGAGGTAGTGCGGGTTGTTGCCCTTGTCGGCGTCGATGAAGACCAGGTCGAAGGGCGGCGGGTTCTCGTCGGCGAGCTCGGGCAGCGACTCCAGGGCGGGGCCCACCCGCACGTCGACGAGGGTGTCGAGGCCGGCGCGGGCGATGTTGCGGGTGGCGACCTCCGCGTGCCGGGCGCTGTACTCCAGGGTGACCAGGCGGCCGTCGGCGGGCAGGGCGCGGGCCAGCCAGATGGTGCTGTAGCCGCCGAGGGTGCCGATCTCCAGCACCGTGCGGGCGCCCTGGATCTGGGCGAGGAGCTGGAGGAGCTTGCCCTGGTTGGCGGCGACGTTCACCGGGGGCAGCCCGGCGGCGTCGCTCTCCCTGCGGGCAGCGGCCAGAGCGTCGTCGTCGGGCGAGAGGTGGGTGATGAAGTAGCCGTCGACGTCGTCCCAGAGCTGCGAATCGCTCATGCGGGGCCTCCCGTGTGCGTCGTTAACTACTCTAAGTAGGTGCACTAAGTAGATGCCCTAAGTAGGTCCGCTAACGAAGATACCCCCGTTGCCGGTGGTGCGCGGGTGTTACGCGGTCAGGGTGCGGCGGAAGAGCTGTCGGGAGCCGCCTTCCGGGCCGGGGGCCACCGTCTCGGCGGGGGTGAAGCCGAGGCGCTCGTAGAAGACGCGTGCGCCGCTCGCCACGGCGCCGGGGTGGTCGGCCCCGAACGTGACCACCTCGATGTGGCCCGGTCCCCGCACCCACCTGCGCATCGCGTCCCGCATCAGCGCACGGCCCACGCCGCCCGTGCGGGCCTGCTGCGACACGACCAGCCAGTGGACGTGGTGGACCGGCGCGTCCGCGCCGAACAGGAGCCCGCCGAGCAGGTCCGTGCCGGCGCCGGTGCCCGCGTCCGGGGCCGAGGGGACGGCGACGAGTGCCGTCTTCCGGCGGATGTGCTCGCGCACCGCGTCGTGGAACCCGGCGTCCTCGACCATCGGGCCGAACCAGTGCTCGACCTGGGCCGCCAGGCCGAGGAAGCCTTCGAAGTCCTGCTCGCGCGCGAGTCCGATCATCATCCCGGCAGTCTCGCAGACAGGACGGCTAGCGGCCCTCGACCGCCGGTGCCGAGCCCGGCAGCGGGCGTCCCGCCGACTCCGTCATGAACCACACCGCGACGCCGCCGACCACGGCCGCGGCCATCATGTAGTACGCGGGCATCATCATGTCGCCCGTCGCCCCGATCAGCGCCGTCACCACCAGCGGCGTCGTCCCGCCGAACAGGGACACCGAGACGTTGAAGCCGATCGACAGCGAGCCGTAGCGCACCCGCGTCGGGAACAGCGCCGGCAGCGCGGACGGCATCGACGCGGTGAAGCAGACCAGGAGCAGTCCCAGCGCGCCCATGCCCAGGGCCACCGCGAGCAGGCTGCCCTCGCGGATCAGCAGCAGCGCCGGGACGGACAGCAGCAGGAAGCCCGCGCAGCCCGCCGCGATCACCGGCCGCCGCCCGACCCGGTCGGTCAGCGCGCCCGCGAACGGCTGGACGACCATCATCAGCGCCATCACGCCCAGCACCACGAGCAGCCCGTGCGTCTCGTCGTACTTCAGCTCGCTGGTCAGATAGCTCGGCATGTACGACAGCAGCATGTAGTCGGTGACGTTGAAGACCAGCACCAGGCCGACGCAGAGCAGCAGCGCCCGCCACTGGCCCGTGATCATCTCCCGCAGCGGCACCTTCCGCCGCGTCGCCTCGGCCTTCTCGACCTCGGCCGCGAACGCCGGCGTCTCCTCCAGGCGCATCCGCAGATACAGGCCGACGATGCCCATGGGGCCCGCGATCAGGAACGGGATGCGCCAGCCCCAGGACGTCAGGTCGCCGTCCGACAGCAGCGCCGTCATCAGCGTCACCAGACCGGCACCGCCGATGTACCCGGCGAGCGTGCCGAACTCCAGCCAGCTGCCGAGGAACCCACGCCGCCGGTCCGGCGCGTACTCGGCGATGAAGGTGGACGCGCCCGCGTACTCGCCGCCGGTCGAGAACCCCTGCACCAGCCGCGCGGCGAGCAGCAGCACCGGCGCCCAGACGCCGATCGTCGCGTACGACGGGATCAGCCCGATGGCGAACGTGCCCGCCGCCATCATGATCATCGTCACGGCGAGCACCTTCTGCCGCCCGACCCGGTCCCCGAGCGGACCGAAGACCATGCCGCCCAGGGGACGCACCAGGAACGCCGCCGCGAAGGCGCCGAAGGTGGAGAGCAGCTGCGCGGTCGGGTTGCCCGACGGGAAGAAGACCTTGCCCAGCGTCACGGCGATGTAGCTGTAGACACCGAAGTCGAACCACTCCATCGCGTTGCCCAGCGCCGCCGCCTTGACGGCACGCCGGACGAGGGCGGGATCGGTGGCGGTGGGCGCGCCGGAGGCACGCGGGACGGACGGTGCGGGGGTCGTACCGGACGGAAGAGCGACAACGGGGGCGGCCGACAAAACTACGCTCGCCTGCTTTCGACGGGGACGGGGGACGGAGGCGGGGAACGCCACGACCCGCACGGCGGCGCTGTCGCCGGGCCGGAAAAGGCCCGCGGCACTCGGCCACGGGCAGAAAAGCGACCATAGGCGCTGATGCGCCGTTTACGCCCGGTATGCTTTTCGTTGCACTGTGCACCAAAATGGTGTACACGCAGGGGACATGCGCGCGCCGCGTGCGGTTCCGCCACCCGCGAGCTGTGATCCTTCTCGCTCCCCGGACCGGAAAGCGGGCGGCTGTCAGGTGGAACGGGGCCGCTCGCGTCTTCCTGCGGGGGAGGTGCGAGCCTCATAGGGTTCGCAGGGACGACACACCGCGTACACGAATGCGGTACGTAGGGTGTACGTGCGGACGGTACGGACGGGGCGGGAGGCCGACGAGGCGTGGCGAATGCGGAGCACAGTGGGCGACCGGCGGAGTCCTTCGGAGCCTCGGCCGCCGACGCGACCAGAGCACGGCTGCGCGTCGCACGCCTCGGCCTGTGGCTGATCGCCGCCGTCCTGGCCGTACGACAGGTGGCCGCGGTCCTCGGCACCCCGCGCGGGGAACGTCTGACGGACCTGGAGACCTGGGTCGGCGAGCACGGCGTCCTGCACGTGGAGGGGTCCCTCTACGACTCCACGCAGTTCACCGGCACCCCGTTCGTCGGCCTCGTCCTCAAACCCTTCACCCGCGCCGCCGAACAGGCCCTCGGCTGGGGCTGGACCTTCGGCTCGCTGCTGCTGGTCGTCGCCCTCGGCCTGGTCGCCGCCCGCGCCCTGCCCCAGCCCGTCGGACGCCGTACGGCGCTGCTGGCGGCGCCGGTCGCCATCAGCCTGCTGATGCTGTCCCTCCCGGTGCGCAACGCGTTCTGGCTCGGGCAGACCAGCATCATCCCGGTCCTCCTCGTCCTGCTGGGCTGCTTCGCCGTACGGGGAGTGCGGGGCGACCGCGTCGGCGGCGTGCTGATCGGCGTCGCCGCCGCCTTCCAGCCCACCGTCCTCCTCTTCGTACCCCTGCTGTGGTTCACCGACCGCAGACGCGCCGCCGCGACGACCGGGATCACCTTCGTCGTCTGCACCGCCGTCGCCTGGGCGGCCATGGCGCAGGACTCGTACACGTACTGGGTGCACCACATGGCCGGCGTCGGCCTCGGCGGCGAGGCCGACGACCTCGCCAACCAGTCGCTGCACGGCGTCCTGCTCCGCCTCGGCCTGAACGGCCCCCTGGAGATCGCCCTCTTCCTCCTGCTCGGTGCCGCCGTCGCCGTCCTCGCCCTGCGCCGGGCCGTGCGCTACGCCCGTGACGGGCAGCTGCTGCTCGCGGTCGCCGTCACCGGCTGCGCGGCCGTCGTCGTCTCCCCGGCGACCTGGCAGCACCAGCTGCTGTGGGTGCTGCCCGCGGTCGTCGGCCGGGTCGGCAAGCGGGCCTCCGACCGGTACGTGTGGCCGGTCGCCGTCGTCCTGGTGATGACGCTGCCCGCGAAGATGATGCTGCCGAACATGGCGGCGCTCTACCCGCTGCGGGACAACGTCGTGCTGCTCGCCGCGCTGGCCGCCGCGGTCGCCGTGCCCTTCCTGCCGCGTACGTCGCCGTACTTCCAGACCCCGGTGCCGACGGCCTACGCGCCGCCCGTCCCGACCCGCTTCAAGCACGTCCCGCTGCTGCCGTTCCTACGCCGGGTCCTCACCCGCCCCAACCTCCTCCTGGAGCTGCTGCTCATCCGGGTCACCTACGCCGCCTACTCCCAGGTGCGCCTCGCGGCGACCGGCGGCAGCAACTCGGCGGGCCGGGCGCGCGCCGAGGAGCACGGCACGCAGATCCTCGACCTCGAACGGTTCCTGCACCTCGACATCGAGCACACGATCAACCACGCGGTGGTGAAGATCGGCTGGCTGCGGGACTTCTTCGACTTCTACTACACGTCGTTCCACTTCGTCGTCCCGCTGACCGTCCTCGGCGTCCTGTACTGGCGCCGCCCGGTGGACTACCGCTGGGCCCGCGCCTCCCTGGGCTTCGCCACGCTGCTGGCCCTGGTCGGCTTCTGGCTCTACCCGCTGGCCCCGCCGCGGCTGATGCCGGGCCTCGGGATCATCGACACGGTGCACGGCGTGCAGGACTTCACGAAGCCGGACTACGGCACGCTGACGCACCTGACCAACCAGTACGCGGCGATGCCGTCGCTGCACTTCGGCTGGTCGCTGTGGTGCGGGGTGGTGATCGCGGTCATCGCGCCGAGGATGTGGATGAAGGCCCTGGGCCTGCTCCACCCGCTCTTCACCGTCTCGGCGATCGTGGCGACCGGCAACCACTGGGTCCTGGACGCGGTGGGCGGCGCCGCGGTGGTCGCGGCGGGCTTCGGACTGACGTACTGGTTCCAGGGCCCGCGCGCCAGGACGGTCACGGCCGTCACGGCGCTTACGGCGGACGAGGCGACGAAGCCGGCCGGGGAACCCGCGGCCGGCGTCAGCAGCGACCCCCCGGCCCCGGCGAAGGACCGTACCGCGAGCTGATCCGGTACTCGCCGGGCGCCTCGACCGTCAGCAGGGCGAACTCGCCGTCCCGCGTCAGGCACCCGCCGTCGCTGCGCAGCCACGGCGACCAGGCGACCCGCACGCTCACCGCGCCGGGCTTGTCCACGCGCAGCACCAGGTCGGCACCGGTGGTGGACACGACGGTGCCGGGCGCAGAGACGAGCGGTACGGCGTCCCGCACCCGGTAGACCTGCCAGTGCGCGTCCCGCCAGACCGGCTCCAGCCACTCGGGCCGCAGCTCCGGGTCCCGCACCAGCGCCGCTTCCGCCGTGGCCGGGCCGTCCGGTCTGCCGAGCGGGAGGACGACGAAGCCGACCGCCCAGCGGTCCAGCCACTCCCGGTAGGCGGCCACGGAGAAGGTGCCGTCGTAGAAGAGGCGGCCGCGTTCCACGTCGAGCTGCCGGTTCCAGCCGCGGGCCAGGTTGACGTGCGGGGCGAGCAGGGTGGCCTCGCGGTGATTGCGGGCGGGGACCACCTCCACCCGCGTGCGGCCGGCACCGAGCCCCTCCAGCGCGTCCACGACGCCGTCCGTCTCGGCGGCCCAGGCCGGCACGACGGTGGACACCCTCAAGTCGTCGACGGTCTTCTTCCCCACCCACCCGGCGGAGTAGACGAGCGCGACGGCCAGCAGCCCCGGCAGCAGCCACCCCGGCCGCCGCGTGCCGGCCGCGGGCGCCGGGCGCGGAGCGGAGAGCAGCGCGGCCAGCAGCACGGCGGGCGCGAACAGCTCCGCGAACCGCTCGACGTTCGTGCCGACCGGCGAGGCGATCAGATACGTCAGCACGGTCCCGAGCGCGTAGACGGCCCCGCTCCACCGGACCACCCGCCAGGTGCGCGGGGCCAGCACGGTGACGGCGAGGCCGAGCACGACCGGCGGCCATATGCGGTCCGCCGGCATGGGTTGCTCCCCGGTGAAGGGGAAGAGCAGCGTCGTCAGCCCGACGACGGCCGCCGGGGGTGTGAGCAGCACCAGGGCCCGCCGCCAGTCCCGTACCAGCAGGAACGCGGCCCCCACGACGGCCAGGAACAGCCCGGCCACCGGCGAGGCCGCCGTCGCCAGCGCCGCGTACCCGGCGGCGAGCCACGGCCGCCGCTCCCGCACCAGCGGCACGCAGGCCGCCAGCGCGAGGGCGACACCGAGCGCGAAGGTGGTCCGGCCCGAGGCGACGTCGCACCACAGCGCGAGCGAGGCGAGCAGCGCGGGCCACACGGGCCGGCGCACCCCGCCCCGCACCATCAGCACGGCCGCCAGCCAGGAGGCGGCGAGACCGGACACGACGGTGACGGTGCGCACGCCGAGCGCCGCCATCAAGTACGGGGAGACGACGCTGTAGTTGGCGGTGTGCATCCCGCCGTACCAGAACAGCCCGTACGCCGAACCCCCGTGCCGGGAGGCGAAGTCGGCCCACGCCTCCTGCGCGGCGAGGTCACCGCCGCCCGTGGCGAGAAACGCCCACCACACCGCGTAGAGCGGGATGGTGGGCAACGTGGCGAGCAGCGGCACGCGATGCCGGTGCCCGAAGGCGCGCAGGGCGTCGCCCGGCCGTCCGGACCGGCGCTGTTCGGGCCGGGGGACGGTGAGTTCGGCAGGGGCCACGGTCGGGGGGTTCCGTTCGGCGTCGTCGGGGGGTGCCCGGCGTGGACACACGTGCGAAGACGATAATTCGAACGGAAACGTTGGCCCGGACCGGGCCTGATTACTCGCCGGCGGCGGTCGCCCAGCCGACGAAGGCGGTGAAGGTGGCGGGGGCCAGGGTGAGGACCGGGCCCGCCGGGGTCTTGGAGTCACGGACGGCGACGGTGGCGTGGCGGGCCACCTCGGCGACCTCGACGCAGTTGCCGCCCTGGTCGCCGCTGTACGACGACTTGCGCCAGGCCAGGCGACCGAGCGGCGCGCACTCCAGGCATTCGCCGCCCTGGTCGCTGCTGTAGCTGGACTTACGCCACTGGATCGTCGTCGGCATCGCCTTGCTCGCCATAGCGTTCCTCCATCACCCGGCGGATCAATGCCGCCGAGTCCTTCAGGGAGAGCGCGGCGGCTCGAAGATGATCGTAACGGAGTGAACAGTCCTTGACGCTCTCCGGGTTGGCGGTCGGATGGCCGCTGCCGTACCTCTCCGTGTAGAGGATGGCCGGGTCGCTCGCGAAGCGGAAGATACTGAACGAGCCTGTGAGCCCCGGGTGCGCACCGGCAGAGAACGGCAGCACCTGCACGTTGATCCGGGGATTGTCCTCGAAGGACAAGAGGTGGCCCAGTTGGCCACGCATCGTCTCCCGCCCGCCGATGGTCTGAAGCAGCGCGGCCTCGCTGACGATCGACCAGAAGACCGGTGGACTCTGCGTCTCGAAGATGCGCTGGCGAGCGAGCCGCACGGCGGTGCGGTCGTCGAGGTCGGTCGGGTCGAACGTACCGAGCACGGCCCGTACGTAGGCGTCAGTCTGGAGCAGGCCGTGGACCATGTGCGTCTGGAACGCGCAGATCTCGACCGCGCGTGCCTCCAACTCGGCCATCTGTTGGAACCAAGCCGGAAGCTGGGTGCGCATCACCAATGTGACCAGCCGGGAAAGCAACCCGCCCGTCCCCAGCGCCGCGTCCACCCGTTCGCTGAACTCCGGCGTCGGCAGCTTCCGGGCCGTCTCGATCTGGCCCACCAGGGAGCCGGTGTAGTTGACGATGTCGCCGAGCTGCCGTTGCGTGAGCCCGGCCGCCTCCCGATGGCGGCGCAGCTCGAAGCCGTAGTAGTCGAGCGGTGACGCACCCGGGTCGAGGACGTTGATGTGGGTCATGCGCGGAGGCCCTCTCTCGTCCAACTCGGTCCACGGAGGGACCGGTTGTATCCGTTCCGTAGCCCACGGTAGTCGTGCGACGTCAGGCTCGTGCCGTGAACGAATACTTTCCCTCGGTCCTCGTGGGCCACTGCGCGAACCAGTACCGGATGAGCTTCACGGCCGGTGCGCACTCGGCGCGGCACGTCCGGCGCATCGTCCGCTCGTACCTGCGCGAGTGGGACCTCGCCGAGCTGACCGACGCGGTGGAACTCGGCGTGACCGAGCTGCTGGCGAACGTCGTGCGCCATGTCCCGGACCGCCGCTGCGCGCTGCTGTTGCAGCGGCGGATGGTCGGCGACGGGAGCGGGGTCCGGGTGGAGGTGGCGGACGGCAGCCCCCGGCAGCCCGTGCCGACCGGGCCGGTGAGCGACGACTCGGAGTGCGGCCGCGGGCTGGTGCTGCTGGACGCGGTGGTCGACAAGTGGGGTGTGGGGCCGGGGCCGAGGGGCGGCAAGACGGTGTGGTTCGAGTGCGGGGGCGCCCTCGCCCCGCCCCAGATGCATTGACCACGAGCGTTCTTCACCGCCGGCGTCTGCTGCCGCGCTTGTCAGTGGCCCCTGGCACCATGCGCGTATGGATACGGAGAGCAAGGAGAAGAAGACGCTTTCGGCGTTTCTCGCGGCTCAGCGGGCCAGTGTGCTGGCCATTGTCGACGGGCTCGACACGCAGGCACTGACCACGCCGGTCCTGCCCTCCGGCTGGACGCCCCTCGGGCTCATAGAACATCTGGGGCACGCGGAGAGGCACTGGTTCCAGGAGGTCGTCACCGGAGCGGCCGATCCGTTGCCGTGGTCCGACGACCACGCCCCGCTGACGACACCGCGAGCGCCGGAGGTGGTCTTCGCCTTCTACGACGACCAGTGCCGCCGTTCCGACGCGGTGATCGCCCGCACGCCGTTGTCGGCACTCCCGCGGGGTCGTCACCCCGAGCCCCTGGGGGACGAACTCGCCGACCTGCGCGGGATCATCCTGCATGTCGTCGAAGAGACCGCACGACACGCCGGACACCTGGACGTCGTCCGCGAACTCCTCGACGGCCGCACGGGGCTCGGACCTCGCTGAGCACCGGCCCCGCAACACCTGTCAGGTCAGGGACTCCTGCGACGGCACGACGACCCCGTACATGTCGGCGACGGTGGCGAGGGCGCCGTAGTGCACCTGGTGGGCGTCGAGTTCGGTGCCCGCGACCGGCAGGGCCCGGGTGGCACAGGCGTCGGCGACGACCGTGGGGCGGTGACCGCGCAGGAAGGCACCCTGGGCGGTGAAGGTCACGCACATGTGCGTCATGAAGCCGATGACGACGAGGTCGTTGTTGCCGGCCGCGTCGACGTGCTCGCCCAGGTCGGTGCCGTAGAAGGAGTCCGGCGCCTTCTTGGTGACGACGGGTTCGCCGTCGGCCGGGGCGACGCTCGGGTGGATCCGCCCGATCTCGGCCCGCACGTCGTACGGACTGCCCTCACCGCCGTCGTGGACGACGTGGATGACCTTGGCGCCTTCCCGGCGGGCGCGGGCCAGCAGCCGCGCGCCCGCGTCCAGCGCGGCCTGCCAGCCGTCCAGTTCCATTACGCCGGTCGTGTAGGTGTTCTGGTAGTCGACGAGGACCAGTGTGGAGTCGGCGAGCTTCGCGGGGGTGTCGTCGAGTCCGCTGAGGCGGCGCAGCGTGGTTCTGGGCATGGGAACTCCCTTGGATCCGGGTGTGGGTGAGGGCCGTTGGCCTGCTCCTACGACGCTACGGCTCGCCCGGCGATGTCGGCAATGTCGTCTAACCTGCAGATACCGACATGGCCGTGTGACCGCGGGAGGAACCGTGAACTCCGTCGGACGACTGATCGCCGTCGTGCTCTTCGAGGGCGTCGACCTGCTCGACGTCACCGGGCCGCCGGAGGTGTTCTCCCTCGCGCGACGCGAGACGGAGGACGCGGCGGGCTACGAGGTGCTGCTCGCCGCCGCGACCACCGGCCCGGTCGCCACTGCCGCCGGTGTCCGCGTCCTGCCCGACGTCACCTTCGACGACCTGTCCGCGCGGCGCATCGACACCCTGATCGTGCCCGGCGCGGTCGAGACCGACGCCCGGCGGCGGGTGCGGGCGGTCACCGACCCCGTCGTGGTCGAGTGGGTGCGGCGCCTCGCGGAACGGACCCGGCGGGTCACCTCCGTCTGCGTCGGAGCGCACGTCCTGGCCGCCGCCGGGCTCCTCGACGGCAAGAGGGCCACCACGCACTGGTCGACCGCGCGGCAACTCGCCGACGAGCACCCGGCGGTCGAGGTCGACGCCGACCCGATCTTCATCCGCGAGGGCGACGTGTGGACCGGCGCGGGCATCAGCTCCTGCCTCGACCTCTCCCTCGCCCTGGTCGCCGACGACCTCGGCGAGGCGGTGGCGCTGCGGGTGGCCCGGCAACTCGTGATGTACCTGAAACGGCCGAGCGGGCAGAGCCAGTTCAGCGTGCCGCTGGAGCAGGTCTCCACCACCCGGCGTGTCGAGGACCTCCGGCACCACATCATGCGCAACATCGCCGCGCCGCTCACCGTCGCCGAACTCGCGGCCCACGCCCACGTCAGCGACCGGCAGCTCACCCGCGTCTTCAAGACCGAACTCGGCACGACCCCGTACGCCTACGTCGAGTCGGCGCGCGTGGAAGCGGCACGCCACCGGCTCGAATCCACCGACGCGACCCTGGAACGCGTCGCCTCCGCCTGCGGTTTCGGCACCGTCGACACCCTGGTCAGAGCCTTCCGCCGCAGACTGGACACGACCCCGACCGAGTACCGCCGCCGCTTCCGGACGGGCGCGGCCTGAGGTCAGCCCAGTTCCGCGGGGCCGTAGCACGCGGCACCCGCGCCCGTCGCCATGGCCCAGTAGCGGTCTCCGTACGACCAGTGCCACCACTCCGTCGGGTAGTTGACCAGGCCCGCCGCTGTGAGTGCGGTGCCCAGCACGGCACGGTGTCGGTGGCACAGCTGAGCCGCGACGGAGTGCCGCCAGGGATCGGCGCGGCGATCCACGCCGCTCGGCACCTGCCCGAGCGGGGTGCGGACGCGCTGATCGTCACGGTCGCTCCGAAGGCGTACGAGGGGCGCGGTCTTCCCGTACTGGACCTGAACCGCTGACGCCGGGACCACCCTGCTTCTTGTCACCGAGAGGTGGGCGTGCTCAAGCCACTGAGGAACGACCCCTCGGCGGAACCTCCCCAGGCGTGCCGTCCTCGTGGGCGCTGAAGGCGAATGTCGAGCTGTCGCCGTCGAGGTCGATCGTGAGCGCCGCGTCCAGGGCCTTGGCGAGTCGGGTCAGAAGAGGCAGGGTCGGTACAGAGTCGCCGCCCTCGATGTTGGAGATCTGCGGCTGGGTCATGGACGCCCGGCGTGCCAACTCGTTCTGCGACAGACCGAGCTCCTTACGACGGTCGTACACCGCCTGCCCCAGTGCGAAGGCGTACCCGGCATTCACGTATGCGGTGGATTCCTCGGCGTGCTCGCCCAGCAGTCTGCGAGCTCGGCTGGTCTTCCACTGAGAGTGATTCATAGCGTCTCCTCCTCGCTCCGCTCGTAACTGTGCTTGCCGCCGAGGTGACGCGCGTACGGCTCGCCCAAGGTGGTCGGCTGGGCCGCGAGCATGTCAGCCGCCCGTTCGACCTTGCCGTATTGCTGGTCCGACAGCAGTTCCAGCCACGTGCGGACCTCCGGCTCGATCTCCAGTTGCCATGGATCATCCACAGGCTGAACTATACAGTTTTTTGTATGCCCGTATGTGCGAAGCCGCTTCGTAGGTGAAGCGGCTCACGTGGGGCGGCTCACCTCGTCGGCCTTTTCGAACGTGACCGGCGCCTCGAAGGCCGCCCTGCGGGTCGCGCGGCGCAGCGCCTTCAGGAGCGGGGCGCCGAGGGCGAGGGTCAGGACGAGCGTCATGGCGGCGCGGCCCCCGTCCCAGCCGAGCGACGTCGACAGGCAGTAGGCGAGGAAGCGGGCCAGGTTGTCCGTGATCGACGCGTCCGGGTCGAAGGCGATGTTCGAGGCGAGGGTGTTCATGAAGGTCCAGCCCGCGAGGTTCATCACCGTGCCGTAGGCGAAGGCGGCCACGAAGCCGTAGGCGGCCAGCATCAGCAGCTCCGCGCGGCCGCGCAGGCGGTCGGGGCCCGGGAGCAGGCCCGCGCCCATCGTGAACCAGCCCATCGCGAGCATCTGGAACGGCATCCACGGCCCCACCCCGCCCGTGAGCAGCGCGGACGCGAACATCGTGATCGAGCCGAGGACGAAGCCGAAGCCGGGGCCGAGGACCCGGCCGCTGAGGACCATGAGGAAGAACATCGGCTCCAGGCCCGCCGTCCCCGCGCCGATGGGACGCAGGGCCGCGCCCGCCGCCGCCAGGACGCCGAGCATCGCCACGGCCTTCGGACCGAGGCCCGACTCCGAGATCGTCGCCGCCACCACCGCCACCAGCAGCACCAGCACGCCCGCGAACAGCCACGGCGCGTCCTGCGCGTGCGCGTTGAGCGACGCGTCCGGCGGGGCCAGGAAGGGCCACCCGAAGCCCGCCACGCCCACGGCGCTGACCAGCACCAGGGCGGCCACCGAGCGTGGGCCGAGGCGTACGGCGCGGGCCTGGCGGTCGCGGGGGGTGACACGGCTCCCGGTCATGCCAGCGCCTCCCGTACCTGCGCCACCGTCAGCCATTTCCTCGGCGCCAGCACCTTCGCCACCTGCGGGGCGTACGACGGGGAGGCCACCACCACGTCGGCCGCCGGGCCGTCGGCGATGACCTCGCCCTCGGCGAGCAGCACCACCCGGTGGGCCAGCTCGGCGGCCAGTTCCACGTCGTGCGTGGCCAGCACGATCGCGTGGCCCTCGGCGGCCAGGCCGCGCAGGATGCCGGCCAGCCGGGCCTTGGCCGCGTAGTCCAGGCCGCGGGTCGGCTCGTCCAGGAGGAGGAGCGGAGGGCGGGCGGTCAGGACGACGGACAGGGCGAGGGTGAGGCGCTGGCCCTCCGAGAGGTCGCGGGGGTGGGTGTCGTCCGTGATGCCGGGGAGCAGTTCCGACAGCAGGGCGCGGCAGGTGCCGGGCGTCGCGTCCGCGTCCCGGTCGGCTGCCGCGCACTCGGCGGCCACCGTGTCGGCGTACAGCAGATCGCGCGGCTCCTGCGGGACGAGGCCGACCCGGCGTACGAGGTCGCGGGGGGCCGTACGGTGCGGTACCGCGTCCCCGGCCCGGACCGAACCGGCCGACGGCTCGACCAGGCCGACGAGCGCCGAGAGCAGGGTCGACTTCCCGGCGCCGTTGCGGCCCATCAGGGCGACCGTCTCGCCGGGGGAGACGGCCAGGTCGACGTGGCGCAGGGCCTGGACGCGGTCGCGGCGCACGGCGAGGGCGCGGACCTCGGCGGCGTACGGGGTGGGCGCCGAGGGGTTCACCGGACGCTTCTCGCGGCGGCGCCAACGGGAGGTGACGGGGCGCGGGGCGGGTGGCGCGGGGAGAGGGGCGGACGGTGACGCGGTGTGGTCCGGGATCTCCCGGTCGGACAGGCGCTCGCGCAGGGGCGCGGCTCGGCGGCGGGCGTCCCGGATCGTCAGCGGCAGCGGGGACCAGCCCGCCAGCCGGCCCAGGCCCACCACCGGCGGGTACACCGGGGACACCGCCATCACGTCCGCCGGGGCGCCGATGAGCGGGGCCTCGCCGGGCGCCGGGAGCAGGACGACCTGGTCGGCGTACTGGATCACCCGCTCCAGGCGGTGCTCGGCCATCAGGACCGTCGTACCGAGGTCGTGGACCAGGCGCTGGAGGACGGCCAGGACCTCCTCGGCGGCGGCGGGGTCCAGGGCGGAGGTCGGCTCGTCCAGGACCAGGACCTCCGGGTGCGGGGTGAGCACCGAGCCGATGGCGACCCGCTGCTGCTGGCCGCCGGAGAGGGTCGCGATGGGGCGTGAGCGCAGGTCGGAGAGGCCCAGCAGGTCGAGGGTCTCCTCGACGCGGCGGCGCATCACGTCGGGGGGCAGTCCCAACGACTCCATGCCGTAGGCCAGTTCGTCCTCGACGGTGTCCGTCACGAAGTGGGAGAGCGGGTCCTGGCCGACCGTGCCCACCACGTCGGCGAGTTCGCGCGGCTTGTGGGTGCGGGTGTCGCGCCCGGCCACGGTGACCCGGCCGCGCAGGGTGCCGCCGGTGAAGTGCGGGACCAGACCGCCGACCGCGCCGAGCACGGTGGACTTGCCGACGCCGGAAGGACCGGCGAGCAGGACCAGTTCGCCCTCCGGGACCTCGAAGTCCACGGTCCGGACGGTGGGTTCGGTGGCGCCGTCGTACGTGACCGACACGTCCTCGAAGCGGATCACGACGGCTCCTTCACGGCGGTCTTCACGGCGGGCTCGGGTGCGGGGGTGATGAACGCCGGGAGCAGACCGACGAGTACGGCCGCCGCCGGCCACAGGGGGAGGGACGGGGCGACCAGGGGGACCACGCCCGGGTGCAGCGCCGCCGGGTCGCGGGCGGCGGCGAGAAAGAGCAGGGCGGCGACCGTCGCGCCGGACGCGGTGACCAGCCAGGCGCGGGCGTCCCAGCGGTCCGGGCGGTACCGGGTGCGGACCGTGCGCCGGCCGCCGAGCCACAGGCCCGCGACGGCGGCGGCGACACCGGCCAGCAGGACGGGGATGCCGTACGTGCCGCCCGCGGCGGTCAGCAGTCCGTACGTCCCCGCGCAGATGCCGAGCAGGCCGCCCAGGGTGAGGGCGGCGGTGGTGCGGCGGACGGGGGCCGGTACTCGCGCGGTACGGCCGTAGCCGCGGGCGTCCATCGCGGCGGCGAGGGCGACGGAGCGTTCCAGGGCGCCCTCCAGGACGGGGAGACCCACCTGGAGCAGGCCGCGTACGCCCCTGTCGGGGCGGCCCCGCAGGCGGCGGGCGGCGCGCAGGCGCTGGACGTCCGCGATGAGGTTCGGGGCGAAGGTGAGGGCGACGACGACGGCGACGCCCATCTCGTACAGGGCCCCGGGAAGGGACTTGAGGAGGCGGGAGGGGTTGGCGAGGGCGTTCGCGGCGCCGACGCAGATGAGGAGGGTGGCCAGCTTCATCGCGTCGTACAGCGCGAAGGTGAGGCCCTCCGCGGTGACCCGGCCGCCGAGGCGGATGCCCTGGGCCCAGTCGGGGAGGGGGACTTCGGGGAGGGTGAGGAGGGTGTGGGTGCCGGGGATGGGGGAGCCGAGGATCGTGGTGAAGAGGAGGCGGATGAGGAGGACGGCGAGGGCGAGTTTGACGAAGGCGCCGTAGGAGCGGGACCAGGGGGCGTGGGGGCGGCGGGTGACCACCACGTAGGCGGAGACGGTGATGAGGAGGGTGAGGAGGAGGGGGTTGGTGGTACGGGTGGCGGCGGTGCCGAGGGATAGCGCCCAGAGCCACCAGGCGCCGGGGTGGAGGGCTCCGGTGCGCTGGTGGCGGGCGGGGGTGGGGGCGCTTGCCGGCGCGTGCAGGGTGCCGCCTGCGCCCACCCGTGCCGCCCCAGCGGCACGACTGCCCGCAGGCTCAGCGGCTTGCATTCCTGCGCCGCCTTGCTTGCCAGGTTGCCGCGCCGGCCAGGGCTGCCACCACCGCTATGCCCGCGTAGAGGCCGATCGACGGGCCGTCCGCGTCGTCCTCGTCCTCCGCCGCCCTCGGGGTGGCCGTGGCCGTCGAGTCCTCCTTCTCCGACACCTGCTCCCCGCACCCCGACTTCGGGTATCCCGCGATCGCGCACAGCAGGGCGTTGGTGTTGTAGCGGAGGGGGCCGGCGGCGGCGGCCAGGGCGTCGGACGTCGTCGCGTCGGGGGAGAGCCGGGCGCAGGCCGTGCGTGGGGCCGGCGGGGTCTCGCCGGACGGCGCGTCGGGGGCCGTACCGAAGTCGAGGACCAGCGCCACCCGCTTGCTGCCCTCCTCGGCCGGCGTCTTCGCGCAGATCGACGCGAAGTCCGCGGTGCCGCGCGGCCGGGCCGCGTCGCCCGAGTCCTCGCTCACCGAGAAGCGGAAGCCCTGCACGTCGCCGTCGGAGGGGCGGACCATGGACGGGCCCTGGGTGGCGTAGACCCACTTCCCGCCGTCACGCTCCCAGAAGGACCAGTAGCGGTATCCGGCGGCCTGCGCCTGGCCCGCGGTCCCGATGAGCAGGAACGCGGCCAGGAAGAGGAGGACGACGCGGCGGGTCACGGTTGCCGCTTCTTGTTGCGGTTGCTGAGGAGGAAGCCGATGCCGATGCCGAAGACCAGGCAGACGCCGACGAACCACCAGACGCCGAACGGGGAGTCGTCGTCCTTCTTCTCCGCCTCGTCCTCGGCGCTCGCGGACGCGGTGTCCTTCGCCGTCGTCCCCTGCGGGGCCGGGCCCGTCGCGTTCAGCCGTTCCACCAGGTCCGTGCCGCCGAAGTCGCGCGGGTCGGCACCCGTGGCGTGGGCGGCGAGGATCAGCTGGGCGTAGGCGGCCGGGCCGCTCTCCGCGGCCCACTTCGCGGCGTTCTTCCGCAGCCAGGCCAGCGGCTCGGCCGCCCGCTCCGCGCCGCCCTGTGCGGCGAGGGCGACGACGGCGTCGGCGGTGTTGCCGTAGTCGGGCTGGTCGGCGGAGCCGCCGAGGGCGGAGACGAGGTGGCCGTCCTTGGCGAGCGCGTCGGCGAGGTGGGCGGCGCCGTTGGCGGCGGCCTGCTCGCGGGTCGGCTCGTCCGCGTCGGCGCAGGCGGCGGCGCCGGACTTGGCACCGGCCTTGGTGACCAGGCCCTTGCCGAGCGCGCCGAGGACACCCGCGGCGGTCGCGTCCGCGTTGGGGAGCAGCTTGCCGTCCTTGTCGGGCTGGAAGGCGAAGGCGCCCGCGCCCTTGTCCTTCGCGCAGGGCAGGGCGAACGTCAGCAGGGCGTCGTAAGGGGACTTGCCGCCCTTCTCGACGTCCTCGGGGTTCGTCTCCGTGGCGGTCAGGGCGCCGATGACGACGGAGGTGGAGTTGGCGTCGCTGGGGGTGCCCGGGCTGTAGCCCCAGCCGCCGTCCTCGTTCTGCACGGACTTCAGCCAGCCGAGGGCTTCCTCGACGACGTCGCCGTGCCCGCCGACGGCCCACAGGGCCTGGACGGCGGCCGCCGTGCTGTTGGTGTCGACCATGGTCTTGGCGTCGCAGGCCTTGGCAGGGTCGGGGCGGAAGGGGGCGAAGGCGCCGTTCGCGCACTGCTGGTCCGTGAGCCACTTCACGGCCTTCGAGGACGGGACGACGCCCGCCGTGTCCTGCGCGAGCAGCGCGAGCGACTGGCGCCAGACACCGTCGTACTGGGGGTCGGTGGACCCGTACAGTCCGGCCGGCGTGGACGCGGAGGCGGACGGCGACGGATCGGCGGCGACCGCGGGCGCGGTGGCGGCGCCGATCACGGCTATGGCGGCCAGAGCCGCGGCGCTGCTGCGACGGCGGACGTTCATGATCGGCGGGTGCCTTTCCCTGTGCGGGGCCCGGCAGCACGGGGCACCCCCCGGCGGCTCGGCCCCGTATGCCTCGACGGTGCCCGTGCGCCGGCGGGCGCCGGGCACGTGAGCCGGTCACATCCGTGCGGGGCAGTCCGGCTCACCGGCCGGGAGTCTCACAGGGGCTCGGCGGACGGCTCACGGTTGCGGGTCAGCGCCGGAATTGCACCGGCTTCCCCCCGTACGGGTGATGACGACGCCGCCACTTTACCCGCCCGCCGGGTCCGGGCCGAGGGGCGGCCGGGACCGGGGCACCGGCCGGGGGATACGTTCCCGGGCATGCGGACGGGGAGACTGATCGGGGCGGGGCGTTCGGCCGACGTGTACGAGGCGGACGCGGGACGGGTGCTGCGGCGCGACCGGGAGGGCGTCGGGGACGCGGCGGCCGAGGGCGCGGTGATGGAACACGTGCGGGCGCACGGCTACCCCGTGCCGCGGGTGTGGCCCGGCACCACGGAATCACCGCGTACGGACCTGGTCATGGAACGGCTGACCGGGCCGACGATGCTGCGGGCGTGGCAGGACGGGGCGCTGACGCCCCGGGAGGCGGGCGGCATGCTCGCCGGGCTGCTGCGGCGGCTGCACCGGGTGCCCGCGTACCGCTCCGCCGACCCGGGCGCGCGGATCCTCCACCTGGACCTGCACCCGGACAACGTGATCCTCACGGCGGACGGGCCACGGGTGATCGACTGGTCCAACACCGAGGAGGGCGACCCGGGTCTGGACTGGGGCATGACCGCGGTGATCCTGGGCCAGGTGGCGGCCGCCGGCGGACCGATGTCCGGGCCCGTCGAGGGCACCCTGGCCGCGCTGCTCGCCGACCCCTCCGCCCTCACGCCGGACGGTCTCGCCGAGGCGCTGCGGCGACGGGCGGCCAACCCGACCATGAGCCGGGACGAGGTGGAGCTGCTGCCCGCGGCGGAGGCCCTGATCCGTGCGCGCCTGGGCTGACGGCGGGGCCCTCAGGGGCGTCGCGCCGCCTGCCCCGTCCCGGCCTCCGTCAGGTCGATCAGCCGGCACACCGTCTCGATGTCCACCCGCACCTGGGCCAGGGAGGTGCGGCCGGCGAGCCAGGTGATCAGGGTCGAGAGCCAGGTGTGCTCGACGACGCGGACCGCCGAGAGCTGCTCCGGGGTCGGGTTCTCCAGGCCGCCCATCGCGTCCAGGATGATCGCCGTGGTCTGCCGGGAGACCTGGTCGACCTCTGGGGAGACGCTGCGGTCGGCGAAGGTCAGGGCGCGGGCCATCGCCTCGGCCAGCCGGGGCTCGCGCTGCAGCGCGCCGAAGGCCCGCATCAGGGTCTGCGCCACCCGGTCCGCCGCCGTCTCGCCGGTCGGCGGGCTCTTGCGCAGGGTGGCGTGCAGCCGCTCCAGCTGGTCGTGCATCGTGGCGACGAGCAGGTGGACCTTCGAGGGGAAGTAGCGGTACAGGGTACCGAGGGCGACCTGTGAGGACTCCGCGACCTCGCGCATCTGCACCGCCTCGAAACCACCCCGGCAGGCCAGCTGGGCCGTCGCGTGCAGGATGCGGACGCGACGCTCCCGCTGCCGCTCGGTGAGGGGAGGGACGGTGGCACGGTGCGCCGGACCCGGCGCCTCCGTCCCCTGCTCGTCCGCCTCGGTCACCCGCGCCCCCTCTCGCCGTGCTCCCGCCGTGGCGTGAATCACCTGATCCACTCGTCACAGCCCGGCTACCTGCCGGTAGATTCGGAGCCTCTGACGATCAAGTCTGAAACTTGTTCTAGATTAACGTCCCGACGTAGTGTCGCGGGACAGCGCAGTGAGAAGGGGGCCCAGAGTGACCGCCGAGGCCAGTCGGACGGGTCCCCGTCCGGAACCCGCAGCCGACGGCTTGCCACCGCTGCGCATCGCGCTCCTCACCTACAAGGGGAACCCGTTCTGCGGCGGCCAGGGCGTCTACGTCCGCCACCTCTCCCGCGAACTGGCCCGCCTCGGCCACCGCGTCGAGGTCGTCGGAGCCCAGCCCTACCCCGTCCTCGACGTCCTCGACGGCCGCGAGGACCGGCTCTCCCTCACCGAGCTGCCCAGCCTCGACCTCTACCGCCAGCCCGACCCGTTCCGCACCCCGAAGCGCGACGAGTACCGCGACTGGATCGACGCGCTCGAGGTCGGCACGATGTGGACCGGAGGCTTCCCGGAGCCCCTGACGTTCTCCCTGCGCGCCCGGCGCCATCTGCGCGCCCGCCGCGGCGACTTCGACGTCGTCCACGACAACCAGACCCTCGGGTACGGCCTGCTGGGCGACGTGGGCGCCCCCCTCGTCACCACCATCCACCACCCCATCACCGTCGACCGGCAGCTGGAGCTGGACGCCGCCGACAGCCGCAAGCGCCGCTACTCGGTGCGCCGTTGGTACGCCTTCACCCGGATGCAGAAACGCGTCGCACGCCGCCTGCCCTCCGTACTCACCGTCTCCGGCACCTCCCGCCAGGAGATCGTCGACCACCTCGGCGTACGGGACGACCGCATCCACGTCGTCCACATCGGAGCCGACACCGACCTGTTCTCGCCCGACCTCTCGGTGCCGCGGGTGCCGGGCCGGATCGTGACCACGTCCAGCGCCGACGTGCCGCTCAAGGGCCTGGTCTTCCTCGTCGAGGCGCTGGCCAAGGCGCGCACCGAACACCCCCGGGCCCACCTCGTCGTCGTCGGCAAGCGGCCCGCCGAGGGCCCCGTCGCGCAGGCGATCGAGCGGTACGGCCTCGAAGACGCCGTCGAGTTCGTCAAGGGCATCTCCGACGCCGAACTGGTCGACCTCGTGCGGTCGGCGGAGGTCGCCTGCGTGCCGTCGCTGTACGAGGGGTTCTCGCTGCCCGCCGCCGAGGCCATGGCGACCGGCACCGCCCTGCTCGCCACCACCGGCGGGGCCGTCCCGGAGGTCGCCGGACCCGACGGGGAGACCTGCCTCGCGGTGCCGCCGGGCGACGCGGAGGCGCTGGCCGCCGGGCTGAACCGGCTGCTCGGCGAGCGCGAACTGCGGGCCAGGCTCGGCGCGGCCGGACGCGAACGGGTCCTGAAGCACTTCACCTGGGCCCGCGCCGCCGAGGGCACGGTCGCCCGCTACCGCGAGGCCATCGGCCACCGCCCCTCCGCCACGGCCACCCAGGGGGCCGTGCCCCCGACCCCGACCACCGGTGACACCGGCGTCTACCCCGAAAGCAGGGCCACGTGCTGACCGTCGACTTCTCCCGGTTCCCGCTCGCCCCGGGCGACCGCGTCCTGGACCTCGGCTGCGGCGCCGGCCGGCACGCGTTCGAGTGCTACCGGCGCGGAGCCCAGGTCGTCGCGCTGGACCAGAACGCCGAGGAAATCCGCGAGGTCGCCAAGTGGTTCGCGGCGATGAAGGAGGCCGGCGAGGCCCCGGCCGGCGCCACCGCCACCGCCATGGAGGGCGACGCGCTGGCCCTGCCCTTCCCCGACGAGTCCTTCGACGTCGTCATCATCTCCGAGGTGATGGAGCACATCCACGACGACAAGGGCGTCCTCGCCGAGATGGTCCGCGTCCTCAGGCCCGGCGGACGCATCGCGATCACCGTGCCGCGCTACGGCCCCGAGAAGGTCTGCTGGACCCTCTCCGACGCCTACCACGAGGTCGAGGGCGGCCACATCCGCATCTACCGCGCCGACCAGCTCCTCGCCCGCATCCGCGAGGCCGGCCTCAAGCCGTACGGCACCCACCACGCGCACGCCCTGCACTCGCCGTACTGGTGGCTCAAGTGCGCCTTCGGCGTCGACAACGACAAGGCGCTGCCCGTGCGGGCGTACCACAAGCTGCTGGTGTGGGACATCATGAAGAAGCCGCTGGCCACCCGGGTCGCCGAGCAGGCGCTGAACCCGCTGATCGGCAAGAGCTTCGTGGCCTACGCGACCAAGCCGCACCTGCCGGCGGTGGACGCCGCGTGACCTCGCCCCGCACCGGCGGCACGCCCCGCACCCCCCGCACCGAACACCTCGTCCTGCCCGGCGTCCTCACCGACGCCGAGGCCGCCGCGACCGTCCGCGGCATCCTCGCCGTACAGCGCGAGGACGGCGCGATCCCGTGGTTCCGCGGGCACCACCTCGACCCGTGGGACCACGTCGAGGCGGCGATGGCCCTGGACACGGCCGACGAGCACGAGGCCGCCGAGCGGGCCTACACCTGGCTGGCCCGGCACCAGAACCCGGACGGCTCCTGGTACGCCGCCTACGCCGACGGGGACTTCGCCGACGTCACCGACCGCGGCCGGGAGACCAACTTCGTCGCCTACGCCGCCGTCGGCGTCTGGCACCACTACCTCGCCACCGGCGACGACACCTTCCTGGACCGGATGTGGCCCGTCGTCCACGCGGCGGTCGAATTCGTGCTGCGCCTCCAGCAGCCCGGCGGGCAGATCGGCTGGCGCCGCGACGACGACGGCACGGACACCACCGACGCGCTGCTGACCGGCAGTTCCTCCGTCCACCACGCGCTGCGCTGCGCGCTCGCCATCGCCGAACAGCGCGAAGAACCGCAGCCCGACTGGGAGTTGGCGGCGGGCGCGCTGAGGCACGCCATCCGCCGCCACCCGGAACGGTTCCTGGACAAGGGCCGCTACTCGATGGACTGGTACTACCCCGTCCTCGGCGGCGCGCTGACCGGCACGGAGGCCAGGAGCCGCCTCACGGAGAGCTGGGACCGTTTCGTGGTGCCGGGCCTCGGGGTGCGCTGCGTCGTCCCCAACCCGTGGGTGACCGGCGGTGAGTCGGCCGAACTCGCGCTCGCCCTGTGGGCGGTCGGCGAGTCCGACCACGCCCTGGAGATCCTCCAGTCCATCCAGCACCTGCGGGACGCGGACAGCGGCCTGTACTGGACGGGCTACGTCTTCGAGGACGAGGCGATCTGGCCCCGCGAACTGACCACCTGGACGGCCGGCTCACTGCTGCTCGCCGTCGCCGCGCTCGGCGGCCACGAGGCCACCTGCCAGGTCTTCGCGGGCGACCGGCTGCCCAGGGGACTGGACCCGGACTGCTGCGTCTGAACGCGGCAGCCCGGCCCGCTGCCGAACCGGTCAGCGGTGCAGACGGTTGGCGACGGCGTGGCCGACGAAAAGGTAGACGACCGCGGCCAGTCCGTAGCCGGCGACGACGCGGGCCCACGCCTCGTCGAACGTGAACAGGTCCCGCGACCAGCCGGCCAGCCAGTCGGCCGCGTCATGGACGAACCGCACCAGGTCGTTGGCCCGGTTGGCGTCCAACAGGTACATCAGGATCCACAGGCCGAGAATGAGGGCCATGATGTCCGCGACGATCGCGACGGCCCTGCCTGCGGAGTTCGAACCGTGGTATCTGGACATGCCTTCCGTATGGCCGCCCAGGCCCGGAGGAAACCTACGCGGACGGCCCCCCTCCCGGAACAGGTACCGGGAGAGGGGCCGTTGACGCTTTCGACGCGGTGGCGCCGTCAGCCGCGCTGGATGCCCGAGGTGTCCTGCAGCACGCCGCGGCGGCCGTCCTGGGTCTGGGCGACCAGGTTGGCACCGCGCTGCTCGACGGCCAGGTACCAGGTACCCGGCGCCAGTTCGGCGATCGGCGACGGCGAGCCGTCCTCCGCGAACAGCGGACGCGGCACCGGCACGGCGAACCAGAACGGGGAGAAGTCCCCGGCCGGCTGCGCCTGCGCCTGCTGCGGAGCCTGCGGCTGACCGGGCTGCGGCTGCCCCGGCTGTGGCTGACCGCCGAAGGCCGGACCGGGCTGCCCCGGCTGACCTGGCTGGCCCGGCTGACCGCCGTACGGCTGCTGCGGGGCGCCCGGGTAGCCGTAACCACCCTGGGGCTGGGCACCGTAGGGCTGCGGCGCGGCCGGACGGGCGGCCGGGACCAGGGAGCCCTTGAGCGCGGGGACCAGCGGCGTGGCCACGGCCGCGGCGGCCATGACCAGCGTGGCGACGAGGGCGAGGATCAGGCCGATTCCGGCCCCGATGTTGCTCAGGCCCCCGTCGTTGTCGAAGGCGCCCGCCGGGTCGAAGATGTTGCCGAGCGCGCACCAGGCGGCGAACACCGTGAACGCGACGCCGAACTGGCCGAGGTCGAGACCGGCCACCTTCTTGGGCTGCGGCATGGCGCGGTTCACGACGATGAGCGCGGCGCCGATGACGCCCGCCAGGACAACACCGAGCACGACCGAGCCACTGCCCCACAGGCTGGGGATGTCGGCGCTGTCCGGCGCACCGTCGATCGAGTAGATGTCGAGGAACGACGCGATCAACAGCAACACCGCTGCTCCGATCACCACGCCGTCGCCTCGAGTGAGGGAGCGGATATTCACTTCAGGTCCTTCGTAGGTCGTCTCGTCGTCGGTAGAGGCGTCGCTGTCACGATGGCGCCGAAAGGTTCCGGTGTGAAGCGCGGGGGTGGCCCCTCATCGTACGGACGACACTATCGTCCGGACCTCGGGGCTGTCCGCAGGGATCGGGACGCCGGTCACTACCCGCGCAGGAAACTCACGATTCCCTCAGACATCCCTTGCGCCGCCTTCTGTCGCCAACTGCCGCTGGTCAGCAGGGCCGCGTCCTTGCTGTCGCGCATGTTGCCGCACTCGATGAACACCTTGGGAACCGTTGACAGATTGAGACCGCCCAGGTCCGTGCGCGTGACCAGGCCGGTGCCCTCGCCGAGGTAGTTGGACGGTGCGGTGCCCGTGACGCGCACGAAGTTGCCCGCGACGCGCTTGCCCAGTTCGGCGGAGGGCGCCGCGATGGCGCGGGTGTCGGCGGCGCCCTCGTGCACCGGGCCCGGCATGATCACGTGGAAGCCGCGGTTGCCGGCCCCCGACCCGTCGGCGTGGATGGAGATGGCCGCGTCCGCGTGCGCCTCGTTGCCGATCCGGGCCCGCTCGTCCACGCAGGGGCCGTAGGGGCGGTCGCCGTCCTGCGTCAGCTTCACGGTGGCGCCCTGCGCCTCCAGGAGGGTGCGCAGCCGGTGGGCCACGTCGAGGGTGAACTTCGCCTCGGGCCAGCCCGCGTTGGTGGCCGTGCCCGTCGTGTCGCACTCCTTCCAGTGCGTGCCGACGTTCACCTTTCGGTTGATCTCGGACGCGTGCTGGAAGTTGGCGGGGTTGTGCCCGGGGTCGATGACGACGACCTTCCCCTTGAGGGGGCCCGAGGCGGGGGGTTGAGCGGCGGACGGCGACGTCTTCGAGGTGGGGGCGGGGGAGGAACCCGCGGGCTTCTTGCCGTCGTCGCCGTGCGGGAAGGCGGAGGCGGAATCGCCGGGCGAGGACGCGCCGGCGGACGGCGCCGCCGACGTCCGTACGGCGCCCGCCCGGTCGGAGCCGCCCGTGTCGCCGTCGTCCGGGCCGCCGACCGCCGCGTACACCCCCCACCCGAGGAGCGCCCCGGGCACGAGCGCGGCGATCGCCACGGTCAGGGGGCGGCGCAGCGGGGAGCGGCGGCGCTGGGGAGGTTCGAAGTCCGGGCCTGTGTACGACACGTCAGCGACTCTAACCGCGCCCTCAGATCCCCGTGCCGGTTCGCCGCAGGACGCGCAGCGAGTCGGTCACGGAGACCTCGGTGAACGCGCCGGACGCCAGCGCCCTGAGGTACACGCGGTACGGGGCCTGGCCGGTGAACTCGTCGGCCGGGTCCGGGAAGACGTCGTGGATGACCAGCAGGCCGCCGTCGGCCACGTGCGGGGCCCAGCCCTCGTAGTCGGCGCCCGCGTGCTCGTCGGTGTGGCCGCCGTCGACGAAGACGAGGCCGAGGGGGGAGTTCCAGAGGGCCGCGACCTGGGGGGAGCGGCCCACGAGGGCGACCACGTGCTCCTCCAGGCCGGCCCGGCGCAGGGTGCGGCGGAAGGCGGGCAGGGTGTCCATCACCCCCAGCTCCGGGTCGACCGTCTCCGGGTCGTGGTAGTCCCAGCCCGGCTGCTGTTCCTCGCTGCCCCGGTGGTGGTCGACGGTGAGCGCGGTGACCCGGGCCCGGCGGGCCGCGTCGGCGAGCAGGACGGTGGAGCGTCCGCAGTACGTGCCGACCTCCAGCAGCGGCAGCCCGAGCCCGCCCGCCTCCACGGCGGCGGCGTACAGCGCGCGGCCCTCGTGGGCCGGCATGAACCCCTTCGCGGCCTCGAAGGCGGCCAGGACGTCCGGCGCGGGGGCGGGGCTGGAGGCGGGGGCCGCGGTCATGTGGGCCTTTCGGTGGTCGTGCGGGGCTGGTGCCGGCACCCATGCTGCCGCACCCCCTGCCGCACGGTGCGACAGGGGGCACGAGGACAGACCGGGGCCGGTCCGGGGCGACCCGACCTGAACGTTCCCTGCCGTCCGAAACGGTCCTCGCCTGACTCTCCGGCCCCGGCCAGGTCGACGGGGTGGGAGCCGGCGTGGGTGGGTGTGGGGGCGCGGGTGGCCAGGACGTACGGGTCTGGGGGCCGGTGCCTCACGTTCTGCCGCGTCCCCTGCCTGTTGTGCGGCAGGGGACGCGGGGGCCGGAGGTCAGGCGGGGACCGTCTCGGCCGGCAGGGACAGGTCCAGGTCGACCGGGCGGTCGCCGCCGTGGGTCGCCGCGTGGGCGAGCGGGGCGTGGCCCGCGGCTCGGGCGGCCAGGACGTACGGGCCCCGGGCGGGCACGGCGAGGGCGTAGCCGCCGTCGTCCGCGGAGAGGGTCGCGCCCGCCTGCCGTCCGTGCCGGTCGATCAGCGTGACCTTGGCGCGCGCGACGGGGGCGCCGTCGGCCGCCAGCACCCGGCCGCGGAAGCCGTGCGGCGGCTGCCCTGCCGCGGCGAGCGCCTGCTCGGCGCGGGCGAGGTTCGCGTCCTCCTCGCTGCTCGCGCGCAGCTGCGAGACCGTCGACGGGCTGCGGCGGGGCAGGAAGAAGGCCAGCACCAGGCCGACGGCGACGGCGGCGGCCGCGATCACGAAGGAGAGGCGGAAGCCGTGCATGGTCGGGACGGCGACGCCGCCCACGTCGTTCGACGTGTTGGCGAGCACCATGCCGATCACGGCGCTCGACACCGACGTGCCGATGGACCGCATCAGGGTGTTGAGGCCGTTGGCCGCGCCGGTCTCCGAGGCCGGGACCGCGCCGATGATCAGGGCGGGCAGGGAGGAGTAGGCCAGGCCGATGCCCGCGCCGATCAGGACCGAGGTGAGGACGGTCTGCCAGGCGGCGCTCATCAGTCCCAGGCCGCCGGCGTAGCCGATCCCGATGACCACCAGGCCGATGATGAGGGTGGTGCGGGGGCCGTAGCGGGCGGACAGCCGGGCGTAGACCGGCGCGGTGAACATCATCGTCAGGCCCAGCGGGGCCACGCACAGGCCCGCGACGACCATCGACCGGCCGAGGCCGTAACCGGTCTCCGAGGGCAGCTGGAGGAGCTGCGGCAGGACGAGGGAGATGACGAAGAAGGAGACGCCGACCATGATCGAGGCGAGGTTGGTGAGCAGGACCTCGCGGCGGGCGGTGGTGCGCAGGTCGACCAGCGGAGCCGCGACGCGCAGCTCCATCAGGCCCCACAGGAGCAGCACCACGACGGCGGCGGCGAACAGGCCGAGCGTGGTGGGCGAGGACCAGCCCCAGTCGCTGCCCTTGCTGATCGGCAGGAGGAAGAGGATCAGCCCGGCGGACAGGCCCAGCGCGCCCGGCAGGTCGAAGGAGCCCTTGGCGCGCAGCGGGGACTCCGGCACGACCAGGAGGGTCAGCGCGATGGAGAGGGCGCCGAGACCGGCGGCGCCGAAGTAGAGGGCGTGCCAGTCGGTGTGCTGCGCGACCAGGGCCGCGGCGGGCAGTGCCAGTCCGCCGCCGACGCCGATCGAGGAGCTCATCAGCGCCATCGCCGAGCCGAGCCGCTCACGGGGCAGCATGTCGCGCATCAGGCCGATGCCGAGGGGTATCGCGCCCATCGCGAAGCCCTGGAGCGTACGTCCGACGATCATCGGGACCAGGGCGTCGGTGAGCGCGCTGAGCAGCGCGCCGACGACCATCACCGACAGGCTGGCGATCAGCATGCGGCGCTTGCCGAACAGGTCGCCGAGCCGGCCCATGATCGGCGTGGCCACGGCTCCGGACAGGAGCGTGGAGGTCAGAACCCAGGTGGCGTTGCTGGGCGAGGTGTCCAGAAGTCGGGGCAGGTCCTTGATGACCGGGACCAGCAGGGTCTGCATCACCGCGACGACGATGCCCGCGAACGCGAGCACCGGGACGGTGGCCCCGCTCGCTCGCCGCACGGGCTCGTCGGTCGTCGTGTGGGACATGGGGTGGGGCCTCCAGGCCGGGAGTCGGCGAAAACGTGTCTGCGGTCTTCGTGTGTGTGCAGGCTGAACCTCGTGCGCCGGGGCAACTATTCCGTTGCTTCGAGTCCCTAACTAATTCTTGACCTTCTCTTGGCAACCCGCGTATACGCGGTTCACCGGCCGGCCGCCTACGTCTCAGGTCCTAGGACGGTCCCGGGGCGGGCCGGGGACCAAAAACCGATGCAAGGGGCAGACCCGGGTTGAGACCATGACACCTATGCTCGAAACCACCGGCACCCCGCCCACCGCCGCCCGTCCCATATCCCCGCGCCGCACGCCACCGACCTGGCTGGTCGTGGCGCTCGCCTGCGCCGGACAGTTCCTGGTCGTACTCGACGTGTCCGTCGTCAACGTCGCCCTGCCGTCGATGCGGACCGACCTCGGGCTGAGCGCGCAGGGGCTCCAGTGGGTGGTCAACGCCTACGCCATCGCCTTCGCCGGGTTCATGCTGCTCGGCGGGCGGGCCGGCGACCTCTACGGACGCAAGCGCATGTTCCTGGTCGGGCTCGGACTCTTCACCCTGGCCTCGCTGGGCGGCGGACTCGCCCAGGAGGGCTGGCAGCTGCTGGCCGCCCGGGCCGTGCAGGGCCTCGGCGCCGCCGTACTCGCCCCCTCGACGCTGACGCTCCTGACCGCCGCGGTGCCGGAGGGCGCGGCCCGGGCCCGGGCGATCGCGACCTGGACCGCCGTGGGCGCGGGCGGCGGGGCCGCGGGCGGTCTGGTGGGCGGCGTCCTGGTGGACGGGCTGTCCTGGCGCTGGGTGCTGCTGATCAACGTGCCCGTCGGCGCGGTCGTGCTGGCCGGCGCCGTGCTGTGGCTGACCGAGAGCCGGGGCGGCGAGCGCCGCCGCCTCGACCTGCCCGGCGCCCTGCTGGTGACCACCGGACTGGCCACGCTGGCCTACGGCATCTCGCAGACCGAGTCCGAGGGGTGGGCGGCGGGCGCGACGCTGGTACCGCTGCTCGCGGGCCTCGCGCTGCTCGGGCTCTTCCTCCTCGTCGAGGCGCGGACGGCGGCGCCGCTGATGCCGCTCGCCCTGCTGCGGCTGCGGGCGGTGGCGTCGGCGAACGTGGCGATGCTGGTGTCCGGCTCGTCGATGTTCTCGATGTGGTTCTTCATGACGCTGTACGCGCAGAACGTCCTGGGCTACTCCCCGTTGGAGGCCGGTCTGGCCCTGGTGCCCAGCTCCCTCGCCGTCATCCTCGGCTCCAAGGCCGCCCCGCGGTTCCTGCCGGTGCTCGGGGCGCGGAACGTGGCCGTGCTCGGCACGCTCGTCGCGGCGGTCGGCTTCGGCTGGCAGTCGACGATGACCGCGGACGGCGGCTACCTCACCGCGATCATGATTCCCGGCGTGCTGATGATGCTGGGCGCGGGCATGGCGGCGACCCCGCTGGCCTCGCTGGCCATCTCCGGCGCGGCCCCCGGGGACGCAGGACTGGTCTCCGGGCTGATCAACACCTCCCGGACGATGGGCGGTTCACTCGGCCTTGCGGTGATGTCGACGATCGCGGCGACCCGTTCCGGGGGCGAGAACGCGGGCCCGGCGGCGCTGACGGACGGCTACGCGCTGGTGTTCCGCACGGCGTCGGCGGTCCTGCTCGCCGCGGCGGTGCTGATGTGGGCGTGGCTGCCGAAGGCACGCGCCAGCACGCGCCAGGACCGAGCGCGCTGAGGTCTGAACGCGCCCTGAGGAGACGCGCCCCGAGGAGACGCACCCCGAAGAGACGCGCCCGGAGGAGACGCACCCCGAAGGGGCGCGTCCTGAGGGGCGCGGGGAACTGCGCGAGCAACCCCCACCGGCCGGCAGCCGATAAACCACCTCACCAACCCGCCCCGCGGCCGAGGCCGCACCTCACCAACCCCGCCCGCTCAAACCCACCCCCGCTGCCGAGCCGCGCGCAGCGCCTCCGCCCGGTTGCGGGTCCCGGTCTTACCGATCGCGGCGGACAGATAGTTCCGGACGGTCGACTCGGACAGATGCAGCACCGCGGCGATGTCCGCGACCGTCGCACCGTCCGCCGAGGCCCGCAGCACGTCGCACTCCCGCCCGGTGAGCGGGCTGGGCCCCGCGCTGAGCGCGGCCGCGGCGAGCGCCGGGTCGACGACCGTCTCACCGGCCAGCACCCGGCGGATCGCCCCGGCCAGCCCCTCCACCGGGCCGTCCTTCACCAGGAAACCGGCGGCGCCCGCCTCCATGGCCCGTCTGAGGTACCCGGGGCGGCCGAACGTGGTCAGGATCAGCACCCGGCAGCCGGGCAGCCGCTCCCGCAGCTCGGCGGCGGCGTCCAGGCCGCTCAGGCCCGGCAGTTCGATGTCCAGGAGGGCGATGTCGGGGCGGTGCGCCAGCGCGGCGGCGACGATCTCGTCCCCGGCCGGCACCTGTGCGACCACTTCGATGTCCTCCTCCATGCCGAGCAGCAGCGCGAGCGCGCCCCGCATCATGCCCTGGTCCTCGGCGAGGAGGACGCGGACGGGGTGGGAGCGCGGCGTCTGGTCGGTCACGGGGCAAGAGTAGGGCGCTCCGGTGCGAGGGCCGGGCCGCGGCCGTACGGAGGTCCGGGGCGTCCGGCGACGTGCGAGCTACGCCGGTGCGCCCACCGGCCGTTCCTCCTCCCGCACCGGAAGCTGCGCCGTCACCGAGAAGCCGCCCCGCGGCTCCACCCCCGCCGTGAGCGAACCACCCGCGGTGGCGAGGCGTTCCGTGAGGCCGGTCAGGCCCGTGCCCGGCCCCTGGGTGGGGCCCGCCACGCCGGTGCCGTTGTCCGTGACCGTCAGCCGGACCCGGTCCGCGCCGCCGGACACCGCGATCTCGCAGCGGTTCGCCCCGCTGTGCCGTACGACGTTGGTGACCGCCTCCCGCACCACCCACCCCAGCAGCGCCTCGGTCTGCGGTGGCAGCGGCGGTCCCGAGCGGCGGACCACCGCTTCCACGTCCGCCGCGCCCAGCGCCGAACGGGCCCGGTCCAGCTCGGTGCCCAGGCTGCCCTCCCGGTAGCCGGTGACCGCCTCGCGGACCTCGGTCAGCGCCTGGCGGCCGACCGACTCGATGTCCGTGATCTGGGTCAGCGCCGCGTCCAGGTCCCGGTGCGCCAGCCGGCGGGCGGCCTCCGACTTGACCACGATCACCGACAGCGTGTGCCCCAGGAGGTCGTGCAGGTCCCGCGAGAACCGCAGCCGCTCCTCCGCCACCGCCCGCGTGGCCAGTTCCTCGCGGGCGGCGCGCAGTTGCCGTACGGCGTCGGACAGGCTCAGGATCGCGGCCGTCACCATCGTCGAGAGGAAGGTCCCGTAGGCGATGTTCAGGCCGTTCCAGCCGTCCCTGACGCCGGCCACGGCACCCGCCACCACCGCCAGCGACCAGCCCCACCGGCCCAGCCACCGGCCGCGCAGCGCCGCCCCCGCGGCCAGGCCGAGCAGCGGGAAGAACAGCAGCCAGCTGCCGCCGTACGCCAGCGCAAGACCGCAGGTCACCACCGCCATGGCGGCCAGCGCCGCCCGCGTCGGCAGTGACTCGCGCAGCTTCTTGTCGAAGGAGCGGAACGCCACGTAGACGTAGAGCGAGTTGAAGACGAGCAGCCCCGCGCCGCCGATCCAGGGGTTGGACGACTGCCCCTGGAAGATGTTCGCCAGGCTGCCCAGGCCCATCAGCAGCCACGGCAGCAGCGTGAAGCCGGTGGGCGGCGGACCGACCCGCTCCGGCCGGCCGTCCGCCCGCTCCGCCTCGGTCTGCCGTGCCAACTGCCATGCGTCCAGGCGGCAGGACATCCCGCGCAGCTGCTCCCGGATACCGGTCATGGGTGTCGGCTCCCTTCCGTGCGGGCGCGCCGGGCGCTCAGTTGTTTCCCGCGCTGCGGCGGTAGGACAGGACGGCGTACGCACCGAACGCCAGCAGCCATCCCGCCAGTACGAGGATTCCACCCGCGGGCGGCGCCTGCCCCGTGGCGACCGAGGAGCCCAGCTGCGCGAAGCGGTTGGTCGGCGTGTACGACGACACCGTGCGCAGCCACTCGGGGAACAGCGCGAGCGGGAACCACAGGCCCCCGAGCACCGCGAGGCCGAGATTGGCCACCATGTTCGCCACGCCCGTGGTCTGCCCGGTCAGCCGGTAGCCGTTGCCCAGGCCCAGCAGCGTGAAGGGCACCGACCCGAGCCAGAGCAGCAGCGCCAGCGCCGCCCACTGCCAGAGGTCCAGCCGTACGCCGTTGATCAGGCCGCCCGCGCCGAGCACCGCCGCGATCGCGGGCAGCACGGTGACGGAGGCGGTCAGGGCGCGGCCCGCGACCACCTGGTGCGGGGGCATCGGGGTCACCCTCAGCTGCCGCAGCCAGCCGATCGCCCGGTCCTCGGCGACGCCGCCGCCGGTGTTCAGGGCCGAGCCGACCGCGCCGTAGGCGGCCATGCCGACCATCGCGCCCGTCTTCCACTCGCCCGCGTCGCCCCCCAGGTTGGTGAACAGCAGGTACATCAGCACCGGCATGGCGACGCCGCCGATGACGAAGCCGGGATCGCGCAGCGTACGGCGCGTCTCCAGCCGCAGATAGTCCATCGTCCCGCCCCTCATCGCACGCTCTCCTTCTTCGTCGTGTCCGTCGCCGCCGCCGAGGTCGTCAGGGCCAGGAACGCGTCGTCCAGGGACGCCGGCGCCACCTCCAGGCCGCGTATCGCGCCGAGTTCCGCGAGGGCGATCACGGTCGCGTCGGAGTCCTCGGTGCGCAGCAGCGCGCGGTCCCCCCGCAGCTCCACCGAGCGCACCGAGGGCAGCAGCGTCAGGCCGTCGGCCGGCCGGCCGGCCAGGTCGAAGGAGACGCGGCTGCCGCCCGTCGCCCGGCGCAGCTCGTCGCCGGTGCCGTCCGCGACGACGCGCCCCCGGTCGACGACCAGGATCCGGTCGGCGTGCGCGTCGGCCTCCTCCAGGTAGTGCGTGGAGAAGAGGACCGTGCTGCCGCGTCGGACGTAGGCCCGCATCGACTCCCAGAAGGCGTGCCGGGCCTCCACGTCGAGGGCCGCCGTCGGTTCGTCCAGGACCAGCAGGTCGGGGCGGCCGGCCAGCGCGAGGGCGAACCGCACCCGCTGGACCTGACCGCCGGACAGCCGGTCCACCCGCCGCCCGGCCAACTCCGCGATCCCCGCCAGCTCCAGGGCCTGCCCGACGGGCATCGGCGCCGGATAGCGGCCGGCCACGAAGGCGACCAGCTCACCCACGGTGACCCGGGGCACCGCCCGTGCCTCCTGGAGCATGGCCCCCACCCGGCCGGCGCGCACGGCACGCTCGGGAGGGCCGCCGAACAGTTCCACCGTGCCCGCGTCGGGCGGGCACAGGCCGAGCAGCAGCGCGATCGCCGTCGACTTGCCCGCGCCGTTGCGCCCGAGCAGCGCGACGGTCTCGCCGCGCTCGATGCGCAGGTCCACGCCGTCGACCGCACGGACGTCGCCGTATGCCTTGGCCGCTCCCGTGAAGGAGACGGCGGGGGTGGTGCCCTCTGTCGGTCTCATGCCGATGACGCTACGGAGCCGGCGGGGGCGCACGGCAGATGCGGTTGTCCGGAGTTCGGCAGGACAAATGTCATGGGTGACCCCGTGTCCCGTACGGTGACCGGGAACTGCCGGGACGAGCGGGGAGGGCCATGCCCATCGACGCAGCCGGGGCGCTCACCGCCGCGCCCCGGGTCCGTGAGATCGCCTGGGACCACAAGGACGTCCAGCTCTACCACCTCGGCATCGGCGCCGGCCGGCCCGCCACCGACCCGCGCGAGCTGCGCTACACCCTGGAGTCCCGGCTGCACGTCCTGCCGAGCTTCGCGACGGTGGCCGGCGGCGGCGCCCCGGGCGTCATCGCCGCGCTGTCCGCACCCGGCGTCGACGTCGGCCTCGCCCAGGTCCTGCACGGCGGGCAGCGGCTGCGCCTGCACCGGCCCGTCCCGGTGCGGGGCCGGGCGAGCGCGTCCTCGCGCGTCGTCGCCGCGTACGACAAGGGCAGCGCGGCCGTCCTCGTCCTGCGCACCGAGGTCACCGACGCGGACGGACCGCTGTGGACCGACGAGGCCGAGGTCTTCGTACGCGGGGAGGGCGGCTGGGGCGGCGAGCGGGGCCCGTCCGGACGCCCCGCGCCACCGCCCGCCGAGCCGGCGGACCACGTCGTCGAGTGGGCCGTACGCGAGGACCAGGCCCTGCTCTACCGGCTCTCCGGCGACTGGAACCCCCTGCACGCCGACCCGGAGTTCGCCGCACGCGCCGGCTTCGGGCGGCCCGTCCTGCACGGGCTGTGCACCTACGGCGCCGCGCTCAAGGCGGTCGTCGACACGCTGCTGGACGGCGACGTGACGCGGGTGCGCGCGTACCGCACGCGGTTCGCCGGGGTGGTGTACCCGGGGGAGACGCTGCGGGTGCGGATGTGGTCGCCCGCCGGGGCCGGGGAGGCGCGGGTGGCCGTGAGCGCCGTCGAGCGCGGTGACGCGCCCGTCCTCGCCGACACGGTCGTCCGGTACGCCTAAGGGGGGAGACGACAACGGCCCCGTCCGCCGGATGCGACGAACGGGGCCGGAGCCGCGTGCCTTCGTGTGTGCCTGTGCCTTGTCCGTGCCGTCAGGCGGCCGTCCCGGCCCCCTCGGCAGGCTTGCGGTGGCGGCCCTGCGGGGTCGCCTCGCCCTCCTGGCTGGAGACCGGTCCACGGTGCTTGCCGTGGCCGGCGTCGGTCTCGGAAACGTCGGCACCGGCGGCCTGCATCGGCTGGGTCGTGCTGGCGTCGTTCATCGGAAGGAATTCACCCCGTCAACATGATCTTTCCTACAGCCGGGCGAGTCTAACCGGCACACCTCGGGACGGATCCAGGCGGCCACGCCAACCGGCACTACTTCGTTACAAGCCGTGCCAGCGGGGCCTGTTGCAGCGGAACGGGGCGCGGCCGGGCGGAGGCGGGAGCGTCCGCCGTGCCGGATTCGCCCGACTCTTCCGGAGGTGATTCCTCCGGATCCTCGGGCCTCCGGTCGCCGTCCGCGCCGCCCTCGCCGTCCGCGCCGCCCGCGTCCTCCGGGCCGGGAACGTCCGGCGCCACCAGCCGGGCCACCCCGCACGGCGAACGCGGCGTGGAGCACGGCAGCCGCAGCTCCCCGTCCGGCGTCCACAGCCCGGCGCCCGTCAACCAGCCCTCGGGAGCCGGAAGATGACGCACCTGCCGTTCGGCGGGCCGCCACACCCCGACCCAGCTGCCGAACGCGCCGTCCACGCGCAGCGCCACCCCGCAGCGTTCCGGAGTCAGCACCTGCCCCGGCTGGACGGCGAACGGCGTCACGACGCAGTCCGGGATGCGCAGGCACTCCGGGAAACGCACCGGCAGCGTGCTGCCCAGCACGCCCCAGCCGAGCCGCTCCCGCCCCGGCGAGGGGGCGTCCGAGCCGATCAGCACCAGCCCGCTGTCGGGGTCGGCCAGCAGCAACCGGTCGTCGCTTTCAGGGGCGATCTGCAGCAGCGGCGACACCTCGCCGCCCCGCTCCAGGTCCACCACGACCGCCTTGGTGCGCCCGCCGGTCTCCCGGTCCACCGCCAGCATCCGTCCCGTACGGTCCAGCCAGACCCCGCCCGAGCACCGGCCGGGGATCTCGGTCACCAGCTCGGGCCCGAAGGCGCCGCCCGCGACCTGCCACAGCGCCGTCGAACGCGGCCCGGCCGCCAGGGCGTACGCCCGCTCACCCCCCGGAGCCGGCGGCAGCAGCCGCAACCCGGGGGTGTCGGCGGGGCACTCGACCGCGCCGAGCGGCAGCTCGCCGGTGCCGGGCCCGGTCGGGTACAGCAGCGCGAAGACGTGCCGGCCGGCCGCCACGCGGTGGACCAGGACCCGCCCGTCGCCCATCGGCTGCACCTCGGTGCCCACCTCCTCGGGCTGGTTCCCCGGCAGCGGCACCGCGTACGGCTCTGGGCCGTCCAGGGTCCAGCGCTCCGGGTACCAGGCGTCGCCGCTCTCCCCGCTCCGGGCGAGACGTGCGGCGTAGGCACCCTCCGCGGTGATGCTGCAGCCCGCCCTCGGGGCCCCGCTGTTCCCCGGGTCCGCCGAAGGCTCGATCGCACAGGCCGTCATCGTTCGGTCACCTCCGGCGACGAAGCTAGTTTTCGCACGCACGGGCGGGGGTGCGGCCACGGTCCCCATCACACATACGTGTGTCACAGGAACGATTCGCCTGAGGGAAGGGCACGGTGTGTGCTGCGCCGGACCGGGCGGCCGGGGCGCCGGGCGGTGCGTTGCCGGGGCGCCGGGCGGTGCGCCGCCGGGGAGGCGGGCGGCGTGTGCGGCTGCGGGTACAACGGCACAGAACCTCCAGGTAGCCTTGCACGCGTGCCCCGTCTGTCAGAAGTCATCGCCGCGCTGGACAACCTGTGGCCCGCCGAGCGGGCCGAGTCCTGGGACGCGGTCGGCACCGTCGTGGGCGACCCGGACCAGGAGGTCTCCCGGGTCCTGTTCGCGGTGGACCCCGTCCAGGAGATCGTCGACGAGGCGGTGGAGCTGGGCGCCGACCTCCTCGTCACCCACCACCCGCTGTATCTGCGCGGGACGACGACGGTCGCGGCGTCCACCTTCAAGGGCCGCGTGGTGCACACGCTGATCAAGAACGACATCGCGCTGCACGTCGCCCACACCAACGCCGACACCGCCGACCCGGGCGTCTCCGACGCGCTGGCCGGCGCGCTCGACCTGAACGTCGTACGGCCCCTGGTGCCGGACCCGGGCGACCCCGAGGGCCGCCGGGGCCTCGGCCGCGTGTGCGAGCTGCAGCACCCCCTGACCGTCCGCGAGCTGGCCGCCCGCGCCGCCGAGCGGCTGCCCGCCACCGCGCAGGGCATCCGCGTCGCCGGCGACCCCGAGGCGACCGTCCGCACGGTCGCCGTCAGCGGCGGTTCCGGCGACAGCCTCTTCGACCACGTACGGGCGGCGGGCGTCGACGCCTTCCTCACCGCGGACCTGCGCCACCACCCCGTGTCGGAGGCCCGCGCCCACAGTCCCCTCGCGCTGCTCGACGCGGCGCACTGGGCCACCGAGTGGCCCTGGTGCGAGCTGGGCGCGGCCCAGCTCGACGAGATCTCCGACCGCAACGGCTGGGACCTGAGGGTCCACGTCTCGAAGACGGTCACCGACCCCTGGACCGCCCACGCGGCGTCCGCCCCGACCTCTAGCGCAATGGGAGCCCCCAACTGAAAGCCGCGCCCGCCGACCAGATCCGACTCCTCGACGTCCAGGGCCTGGACACGCGGCTCCAGCAGCTCGCGCACAAGCGCCGGTCCCTGCCCGAGCACGCCGAGATCGAGTCGCTGACCAAGGACCACACCCAGCTGCGCGACCTGCTCGTGGCCGCGCAGACCGAGGAGAGCGACTGCGCCCGCGAGCAGACCAAGGCCGAGCAGGACGTGGACCAGGTGCGTACGCGCGCCGGCCGCGACCAGCAGCGCCTGGACTCCGGCGCCGTCACCTCCCCGAAGGACCTGGAGAACCTCCAGCGCGAGATCGCCTCCCTCGCCAAGCGCCAGGGCGACCTCGAGGACGTCGTCCTTGAGGTGATGGAGCGTCGCGAGTCCGCGCAGGAGCGGGTCGCCGAGCTGACCGAGCGGGTCGGCGCGGTCCAGGGCAAGATCGACGACGCCACCGCGCGCCGTGACGCGGCCGTCGAGGAGCTGGACGGCGAGGCGGCCTCGGTGACCAAGGAGCGCGAGGTCGTCGCGGGCTCCGTCCCCGACGACCTGCTGAAGCTCTACGACAAGCTGCGCGAGCAGCAGGGCGGCGTCGGCGCGGCCAAGCTGTACCAGCGCAGCTGCCAGGGGTGCCGCCAGGAACTGGCCATCACCGAGCTGAGCGAGATCCGTTCGGCGGCGCCCGACACGGTCGTCCGCTGCGAGAACTGCCGCCGCATCCTGGTGCGTACGGCCGACTCCGGGCTGTAGGGACCGGACCGGTGGCCGACCAGGCGGCGCGTCCGGCGCGGGAGTTCGTCGTCGAGGCCGACGGCGGGTCGCGGGGCAACCCGGGGCCCGCGGGCTACGGCGCGGTGGTGCTGGACGCAGTGACGGGGGAGTGCCTGGTGGAGGCCGCCGAGTACCTCGGGGTCGTCACCAACAACGTCGCCGAGTACCGGGGCCTGCTGGCCGGACTGCGCGCGGCGAGGGAGCTGGACGCGGACGCCACCGTCCACGTCCGCATGGACTCCAAGCTCGTCGTCGAGCAGATGTCGGGCCGCTGGAAGATCAAGCACCCCGACATGAAGCCGCTGGCGGCCGAGGCGGCACGGGTCTTCCCACCCGGCCGTGTGACGTACGAGTGGATCCCCCGCGCGAGCAACAAGCACGCCGACCGCCTGGCCAACGAGGCGATGGACGCGGGCGCGCGCGGCGAACAGTGGTCGCCGTCCGGACCGACGGCGGAACCGGACGCGGGCGGCGCCGCCGGCCGTACGGCCCGGGGCAGCCGTACGGGGGACCGGCCGGCGGCGACAGTCGGCGGAGCCGCCGCACCCGCAGGCCGCGAGCCGGCTGCCGCACCCGCCGGGGGCAGGACCGGGACCGGGGCCACGGAACGCGCGGAGGCGGCGACCGCAGACACCGGCAGCGCCGACGCCCCGGCCCCGGGCGGGCGCCCCACGCAGACCGCCCGGGCCGGCGCCGGGAGCGCGGCGCCCGGCACGGTGGCGGGGGCCGCTTCACCGGGTAGCACGGGCGGACCCCGCCGCAGCGGCGACGGGTCGACCGCCGCAGTCGCCGGTACCGGCGACTGCGGCGGTGGGGACGGCGGTGGCCAGGCCGCCGTCGGAGGGGGCGGCGCGGCCGAGGCCGAGCGGGTCGCGCGGGCGGCCCGCACCGGCGCCGAGACCGCCGTGCCCCGTGCCGCCGAGACCCCGGCCGAGGCCGACGTGCGCGCGGCGAAGACCGTGGCCTCGCCGGGTTGGGGACCCCCCGACATGGGTGCCCCCGCCACCTTCGTCCTCCTGCGGCACGGGGAGACGCCCCTCACCCCGCAGAAGCGGTTCTCCGGGAGCGGCGGCAGCGATCCGTCCCTGTCGTCCGTCGGCCGGGAGCAGGCCGAGAAGGTCGCCGCGAGCCTCGCCCGGCGCGGCACGATCGAGGCGGTCGTCGCCTCGCCCCTGGCCCGCACCCGTGAGACCGCCGGCATCGTCGCCGCCCGCCTGGGTCTTGAGGTGGCGGTCGAGGAGGGCCTGCGGGAGACCGACTTCGGCGCGTGGGAGGGGCTCACCTTCGGCGAGGTGCGCGACCGCTACCCCGGCGACCTGGACGCCTGGCTGGCCTCCCCGGACGCGGAACCGACCGGCGGCGGCGAGAGTTTCGCGGCCACCGGCGTCCGGGTCGCCGCCACCCGCGACAAGCTCGTCGCGGCGTACCCGGGCCGCACGGTGCTGCTGGTCTCCCACGTGACGCCGATCAAGACGTTCCTGCGACTCGCGCTGGGCGCCCCGCCCGAGTCGCTGTTCCGCATGGAGCTGTCGGCGGCCTCGCTGTCGGCGGTAGCGTACTACGCGGACGGCGGCGCCAGCGTCCGCCTGTTCAACGAGACGTCCCACCTGCGCTGAGCGCGGCCGCCTCCCGGGCCAGCGCCTCGACGCGTCCCCAGTCCCGGCCGGCCACCGCGTCCTTGGGCAGCATCCAACTACCCCCCACGCAACCGACGTTGGGGAGGCCGAGGTACTCCGGCGCGGAGGCCGGGGTGATGCCGCCGGTCGGACAGAAGCGCGCCTGCGGCAACGGCGCGGCGAGCGCCTTGAGATAGGCGGTGCCGCCCGCGGCCTCGGCCGGGAAGAACTTCATCTCCCGCACCCCGCGCTCCAGCAGCGCCACCACCTCCGAGGTGGTCGACACCCCCGGCAGGAACGGCACCCCGGACCCCCGCATCGCCTCCAGCAGCGCGTCCGTCCACCCCGGGCTGACCAGGAACCGCGCCCCGGCCGCCACGACCTCCGCGACCTGCCCGGCCGTGACGACGGTGCCGGCGCCGACCACCGCGTCCGGCACCTCACCGGCGATCGCCCGGATCGCGTCGAGGGCGACCGGCGTCCGCAGCGTCACCTCGATCGCGGGCAGCCCGCCGGCGACGAGCGCCCTGGCGAGCGGCACGGCGTCGGCGAGGTCGTCGACGACCACGACGGGCACGACGGGCGCGAGATCCAGCACCGAGGCGGCGGGGGAGGAGGGCAGCGGAGAACTCATGCCCTCATCGTGCCGCCGAACAGCACTCTCTGCAATCGCCGTTGCGGAGCATGCAACGGCAGCGGTCGCCTGCTCAGTGCACCTCGTCCACGAGCACGTCCAGCGACCACGGCTTCCCGGCCTTCGCGGGCGCCTGGGCCTCCACCGCGTACCCCAGGTCCCGCAGGGCGTCCACCAGCTCCGCCGGCCCCTCGGGCGCGGTCCCAGACGCCAGCAGACTCCGTACGATCCGCCCCTTGGTCGCCTTGTTGAAGTGGCTGACCACCTTCCGGGTCGGCGCGTGCAGCACCCGCACGGTCGCCGTCCGCGAGGCGACCTCGCCCTTCGGCCTCCAGGCCGCCGCGTACGCCGCCGACCGCAGGTCGAGGACCAGCCCGTCCCCGGCCGCCTCCGGCAGCACCTCGGCCATCGGCGCCCGCCAGTACGCGCCCAGCGCCCCGAGGCCGGGCAGCTTCACCCCCATCGAGCACCGGTAGGAGGGGATCCGGTCGGTCACCCGCACGGCACCCCACAGCCCGGAGAACACCAGCAGCGACCTGGCCGCCCGCCGCTTGGCGGCCGCGTCGAGGGAGGCCAGGTCCAGGGCGTCGTACAGCACACCGGTGTAGATCTCCCCGGCCGGACGGGCGCCCGCGGTCGGCAGCTCCACGTTCTTGGCGACCTCGCCGCGCAAGCCCTCGCTCAGCCCGAGCACCTCGCGCGCCTTCTCCTCGTCGCCGGCGCACAGCTCGACCAACTCGCCGAGGACGGCCTCCCGGGCCGCGGTGAGCCCCGGCAGGGACAGCGACCCGGTCTTCAGCGGGGCACCCCGGCCGGACGCGGCCTTCCCCTCGGACGGCGGCAGCAGGACAAGCACACGTACTCCTTCACATCGAGCTGGGGCCCCCGGTCAGGGTACGGCGTGCCCCTCCCGTGCCTGCTCGACGGCCCGTACGAACGCCCCCGGATCGTCGGCGTGACAGCGCACCACGCGGATCTCGCGCCGCCGCCCGAAGAAGGAGACGTGGGCGACGGGTTCGGCGAGTTCGACGATGACGGAGGTCTGGGACTGCACCGCGAGATCGAGCTGCCCGTCCGCGGACTCGTGCGTCGTGCGCAGCTCGCGCCGGACGGAGGCGATCCGCTCCAGCGGTATCCGCAGATCGACGTGGAGAGCCCGGCGGATGCGCAGCACGCCCGCACCCGGGTCCAGAACATGCGGCCGGACCACGGACGCGGCGTGCAGCCCGACCACCATCACGACGGTGTACACGTCCAGTACCAGCATCACGTGGTGCGCGGTGGGCCAGTCCCGCAGCAGCACGGACAGCATCACGGACTCGACGACACACACGAACGTGAGCCCGGCCATCATCGCGCCCTGCCCCCGCGCGTACCCGAAGACGGCCCTGCCGGCCGCCGCGTCGTGCGTCCGCCGGGCGGCCCACAGCCACAGGCTCGCCCACAGCCGTAGCTCGTGCCGGACGAGCAGGTACGCGAACGCGGCGGGACCGGTACCCCTCATGACCGCCGCCCCCGGGAGGCGATCTCCATGGCCCGCCGGACCGCCTCCGCCTGGGCCGGCGCGAAGTCGGCGTACAGGGCGCGCAGCAGACCGTGGCCGGGGTCGAGGTCGAAGCCCTCCTCGGGCAGCAGCTCGGCGGGCATGCAGTCGGCGAGTACGCGGGCCGCCTCCGCCACGCCGGGGTCGTCGGCGCCGGCGTCGGCCAGTTCGTCGAGCAGCGCATAGGCGCGGCGGGCCCGTGCCGCCGCCTCCGGCGAATCCAGGGCACCGCGCATCGCGGCCAGCAGCCCTTCCCGCTCCTCCGGGGCGACGGTGCTTTCCAGCAGCGCCAGCATCTCCCGGTCCCGCAGGGCCATCGGCGAGCCGGACACGTCCCCGATCCCGGCGAACAGCGCGGCCAGCTCCGGCGACACCGGCCCCTCGGCCGGCACCCCGCCCTCCGCCTCCAGCAGCGCCCGCAACCGCGCCCGGCGGGCCCGGATCGCCGCCTCCTGCCGCGCGAGATCCGCGTCCAGCTCCTCCAGCACCTCGGCCAGGTCCTTCCCGGCGTCGTCCGCGAGCACGTCCCGCACCTCCGCCAGCCCGAGCCCCAACTCGGTCAGCCGCCGGATCCGGGCCAGCACGACGACATGCCGCAACGTGTACGTCCGGTACCCGTTGGCCAGCCGCTCCGGCTCGGGCAGCAGGCCCTGGTGGTGGTAGTGCCGCACGGTCCGCGTGGTGACGCCGACGGCGCCGGCGAGTTCTCCGATCCGCATGGCCCCAGTAGAAACGTTGACGTTGCGACAGGGTCAAGCGGACAGGCTCCGCGCTCCTGGACACCGCGGGCTTCCTCTGATCGTCTGGGAGGAGGGGGTGTGCAGCGATGACGGGCGCGCGCGAGCAGGCACGGTGGAGCAGGGCCCGGCTGGGACGGGGCGGTCCGCCCCTCGACCTCCTCACCGCCCGCTTCGACCGGCACGTCTACGCCCCGCACGCACACGACGAGTACACGGTCGGCGTCACCGTCGGTGGGCTGGAGGTCATCGCCTACCGGGGCGGGCACATTCACTCGGGGCCGGGCTCCATCGTCGTCCTGGAACCGGGCGAGGTGCACACCGGCGGCCCCGCCGCCCCCGAGGGCTACTCCTACCGAGCCCTGTACGCGGCCCCGAACCTCCTCACCGACGGCGCCCGGCCGGGCACCGCCTTCCCGCACTTCCGTGAACCCGTCCTCGACGACCCGGAACTCGCCGCCGCCCTGCGTGCCGCGCACACGGACCTGGCCCGCTGCCCCGACCCCCTGGAGGCGGAGTCCCGCCTGCCCTGGCTGCTCACGGCGCTGGCCCGCCGCCACTCCACGGCCCGCGCGGCCGACGACGCGGTCCCCGGCGCCGACCGCGTCGCCCGGGTCGTACGCGACCGCCTCGCCGGCGAACTCCTCGCCCCGCCGTCCCTGGCGGCCCTCGCCACCGACCTCGGCCTGTCCCGCTACCAACTCCTGCGGGCCTTCCGTACGGCGACCGGGATGCCGCCCTACGCCTGGCTCGCCCAGCACCGGGTGGCCAGGGCGCGCGGGCTCCTGGACGCGGGCCTGCGACCGGCCGAGGTGGCGGCCCTGGTGGGCTTCGCCGACCAGGCGCACCTGACCCGCTGGTTCCGGCGGGTCCTCGGGGTGACCCCGGCGGCGTACCGCAACAGCGTTCAAGACCGCACCGGGTGAGGCGTCCGAGACTCGCCGCATGACTGCACGCGGCTGGTTCCTGTTCTCCCTGATGGGAGTGGTCTGGGGCATTCCCTATCTGATGATCAAGGTGGCGGTGGACGAGGTGTCCCCGTCAGGAGTGGTGTTCACGCGCTGCGCGCTCGGCGCGGCCCTCCTGCTCCCCTTCGCCCTGCGCAGGGGAGACCTCCTCGGCACCGTACGGGCCCGCTGGAAGCCCATGCTGGCCTTCGCCGTCATCGAGATCATCGGCCCCTGGTGGACCCTGACGGACGCCGAGCGGCACCTGTCCAGCTCCACCGCCGGGCTGCTGATCGCGGGCGTGCCGATCGTCGGCGTGCTCCTGGCCCGCTTCTTCGGAGCCGGGGAACGGGTCGGCGCCCGCCGCATCACCGGACTCGGCCTCGGCCTCGCAGGCGTCGCCGTCCTCACCGTGCCGCACCTCACCGGCGGCGACGCCCGCTCGCTGGCCGAGGTGCTGGTGACGGTCGTCGGTTACGCCACCGCCCCCCTGATAGCCGCCCGCCACCTCAAGGACGTCCCCACCCTCCAGCTCATCACCCCCTGCCTCACCCTGGCCGCCGTCGTCTACGCCCCCGCCGCCTTCCTGACCCGGCCGTCCGCCCTCCCCTCGGGCGAGGCCCTGGCGGCCCTGGCCGGCCTCGGCGTCGTCTGCACCGCGATCGCCTTCGTGACCTTCCTGGAGCTGATCAAGGAGGTCGGCCCGGTCCGGGCCGGCGTCATCACCTACGTCAATCCGGCGGTGGCCGTCGCGGCGGGCGCTGTCTTCCTGGACGAGGACCTGACCCTCGGCATCGGCGTCGCCTTCACCCTGATCCTGGCCGGCTCGGTCCTCGCGACCGCCGCCGCCGGTCCGAGGCGGGAGCCCCGCCGGGTACCATGGTCGACACGGCAGACGAGCCGGGCGGGCGGCCGCGTGAAGTCCCTCACGGGACTTCCCGAGGAACGTCCGGGCTCCACAGGGCAGGGTGATGGCTAACGGCCACCCGGGGTGACCCGCGGGACAGTGCCACAGAAAGCAGACCGCCCGGGACTTCGGTCCCGGGTAAGGGTGAAACGGTGGTGTAAGAGACCACCAGTGCCCAGGGCGACCTGGGCAGCTAGGTAAACCCCACCCGGAGCAAGGTCAAGAGGAGACGCCTTCTCGGAAGAAAAGGCGTCTCTGCGCGGACGATCGAGGGCTGCCCGCCCGAGTCCGCGGGTAGACCGCTGGAGGCCGGTGGCAACGCCGGCCCTAGATGGATGGCCGTCGCCGGCGGGCCCGCGAGGACCCGCCGGAACAGAACCCGGCGTACAGCCCTGCTCGTCTGCCGCCCGGTATTTCCGCAGGTCAGAGGCCATGTTTACCGACTGAACAAACCCTCGGGGTCGAATCCGGGTCGAATTCGACCTGTGGGTATCGTCGTTTCTGTCTGCTGCCCGTGTGGCGTATCCGGGCATTTCGGGTGTCAAATGCGGTCCAGTGTCGCTCTGTAGCAGACATCTCGGATCTGATGTGCTCGGAAGTATATGTACGAGGTGTCTCCTTGCCGGCCTGATCTGGCTGAACCTGAGCACCGATTGGGTGTTCTCCAGCCGCTTGCGGCTTGTCGAGGCGGTTGTCGATGGCGCCCTCTCCTGTGTCGCGGACGTGCTGGACTGAACCCCGGTGCGGTGGTGCGGACTGTCCTGAATGGGTGTAGGTGCTCGTGCGCGGTAAGGACTTGTGTGGCGGTGGTCAGGCTCTCTCTGTGTGACTGGCGGACCTGCCCCGTCTCTGCGCTGCCTTCGCGGCGGCCGGCCACCTCGATATCCGGGGTGCCCACGTGCTTCTTGGGTCGCCTCCCCGCTGGGGGCGCGCCTGGGCTCGGCGGGAGAGTGCGACACGCGGCGGCGGATCACGATGGTGGGCTCTGGCTGCCTGTGCGGCCAACTGTCCAGACGTGGTTCCGAGTCCTAGGTCCGACGCCTGATCGGCAACAGCCCTTCTTGCTGCTAGCGTGCAGATGCACATCATTCGCAATTATGTCGGAGGGCATTGGACATGCCGGTGTACACGCTCCCGGAACTTCCGTACGACTACTCGGCGCTGGCCCCGGTCATCAGCCCCGAGATCATCGAGCTGCACCACGACAAGCACCACGCCGCGTACGTCAAGGGCGCCAACGACACGCTGGAGCAGTTGGCGGAGGCGCGGGACAAGGAGACCTGGGGTTCGATCAATGGCCTGGAGAAGAACCTGGCCTTCCACCTCTCCGGCCATATCCTGCATTCGATCTACTGGCAGAACATGACCGGCCCGAAGGACGGCGGCGGTGAGCCCCTGGCCGCGGACGGCGTGGGCGACCTCGCCGACGCGTTCACCGAGTCCTTCGGCTCCTTCGCGGGCTTCAAGGCCCAGCTCACCAAGGCCGCCGCCACTACGCAGGGCTCGGGCTGGGGCGTCCTCGCCTACGAGCCCGTCAGCGGCCGGCTGATCGTCGAGCAGGTCTACGACCACCAGGGGAACGTCGGCCAGGGCTCCACCCCGGTCCTGGTCTTCGATGCCTGGGAGCACGCCTTCTATCTGCAGTACAAGAACCAGAAGGTCGACTTCATCGATGCCATGTGGGCCGTGGTCAACTGGCAGGACGTGGCCAAGCGCTACGCCGCTGCCAAGGAGCGCGGCGACAGCCTGTTGCTCGTGCCCTGAAGCCGTAGCCGACCCCGCAAGGATGTCCTGCTCGTGATCGTCTTCTCACCGCTCACCGGCAGGCAGCACAAGGAGGGGCTTCCGCGAGGACAGGCTCGCGGAAGCCCTTCTTGACATGACAAAGCAGCGACTTCTGGTGACAGGACATCAACTGACCGTAGGATGCGGGAGCTTCGTGCCTCACCGTCCGTGTCCTAGGCCTGTGGGCACGGAGGCGATGGAACGACGACCGCTTACGCGCGCGACGGGGGAAGCCGGTGGGAGTCCGGCGCTGACCTGCAACCGTGTGTGGCCCGCAGCGGGCCGCGAGTCGGGATGCCCGGCGTGCGCGCAAAGAACGCTTCCCACTGTCATGGTCTACAGGAGGGCCCAGTCTTGCGCCGCGCATCCGCACACCGCACCCTGATCACCGCGACCGCTCTCGGTCTCGCACTCGCCGCGTCCGCCCCGGCGGTCGCCCAGCCCCAGAACACGTCGGACACGAACGCTCCCGTCAGAGTCACCCTCACCGTGCAGGGCCCGGACGGTCTCCTCTTCAAGGGGAAGATCAGAACCCGCGGGCACGACGTCACGACCACGACCGGCGGCACGCACCACTGCGACGGTACCAACGGCGGAGCGAACCCCTCGGCCGTTCCGACGCCCACGGCCGCCCTCGACGACGCGGCCCGCAAGCGGCACTTCACCTGGGACGGGGCCTGGTACGCCTCGTTCGACGACTTCTTCGTCGACACCATCAAGGACGTCAGCGGCGGCAGCTCCGCCTACTGGAACATCTCCGTGAACGGCACCTCCACACCCGTCGGAGGTTGCCAGTTCAAGCTGAACGCCGGTGACAAGGTGGCGTTTACCTGGACCGCGTTCTGATCGCAGCAACTTACAGAGTGCGGGCCTCGGACGCGGTGACCGGCTCCCCGGCCTGCACGCCGTGCAGGACATGGGCCAGCACCTCGGCCCCGCGCACCACCCGGGGCCCGGGGCGGTTGAAGTAGGACGGCCCATCCAGCACCCAGACTCGGCCGGACCGTACGGCGGGCAGCTCCGACCACCCCGGCAGCCCGGTCAGCAACTCCGCTTCCCTAAGGGTCCGTTCGGGCGGGAGGCCGCACGGCAGGACGAGCAGCACGTCCGGCCGTGCGGTCCGTACCTCTTCCCAGGTCATCGGCTTGGTGTGCTCGCCGGGAGCGGCGAGGAGCGGGATGCCGCCGGCCGTCGTGATCTGCTCCGGCACCCAGTGTCCGGCCGGCCACAACGGGTCGAGCCACTCGATCGCCACGACGCGGGGCCGGTCGAGGCCGTTGACCGAGGCGCGAACCTGGTCGAGACGGGCCCGCAGTTCGGCCCGCCGCTGCCCTGCTCGCTCCCGTACGCCGAGAAGATCGCCGACTGTGACCAGGCAGTCCAGGACGTCGTCGAGGGTGCGTGGCTCCAGGCTGAGGACGCGGGTGTCCGCGTCGAGCAGCCGTACGGTCCGGCTGACCTTCTCGTACGAGACCGCGCACACGTCGCACAGGTCCTGGGTGAGCACCACGTCGGGCCGCAGGGCCGCCAGTGCATCGGCGTCGAGGGTGTAGAGCGAGGATCCGGAGTGCGCCGAGCCGCCGACCGCGTCGGAGATCTCCCGGCTGGTGAGTCTGTCCTGGTCGAGGTCGGCGCCGGTCACCACCGGTACCGACGCGACCTCGTCCGGCGGCCAGTCGCATTCGTGGGTACGGCCGACCAGCCGCGCGGACAGTCCGAGCTCGGCGACGATGTCGGTCGCGGCGGGCAGCAGGGAGACGATGCGCATGCCGTGACCCTACGACCCCGCCGTTGCCGTCAGGCGCCCCAGCGCACCGCGATGGTGTCGCCGACACCCACGGTCGTCTCCCTGGCGGCGGAGGCGAACGCGCCGCCGTCGACGCTGACCTTCCATGTGTTCGAGCCGCTGTTGGCCTTGCCGTTGAGGGAGGTGATCGTGCCGGTGCCGGAGGACGGTGTCACGGCGGTGACGCAGCCGGACGGGGTGGAGGCGCTCACGGCGGCGTCGAGCACCGCGCCGAGCGTGGTCGTCGAGCTGGTCGGGGTCAGTGCGACGGAGCACACCTTCAGATTCCCGGTGCCGTCGTCCACGGTCAGCGCGAACTTCGTGGCCGTGCCGGAAGTGAGGGACCCCTGGCCCACCCATTGCGGGGCGCCGGTCGTGGTGGGTACGGGCGGGGTGGCGCTGAAGCCGCCGCCGGCGACCGCCCGCAGGCCGTCGATGGAGGCGTAGGCCGAGGGGCTGGTGTCGCTGGGGAGGTACTTGAAGCCGCCGCCGGGGTTGAACTGCTGGGCGATGAGGAAGTCGACGGGGGTTTTGCCCTGGGCGGTGAGGAAGTCGCCGGTCTGCGGGTTGATGCCGCAGGCGTTGAGGCCGGAGACGGCCCAGCCGTTGGAGTCGGTGTTGACGCCGAACAGGGCGTTGAAGGCGCCGCTGCTCGCGATCAGCTTGCTCTTGAGGAACGCCTTGGCCTGCACGATGTCGGTGTCCGTGTTCGGCACGCCGGAGACGCACAGGGCGGCCATGGCGGCGCCGGTCATGTCGATGTCGCTGGCGGCGGCGAGCTGGGTGGCGTTGCCCTCGGCCTTGCTGTAGTTCCAGCCGCCGTCGTTGTGCTGATTGGCGCGCAGGCGGGTGACGATCGCGTCTCGCAGCGCCTGGGGGATACGGACCTGCCCGGCGGTCGTCTTCGCGCCGTTGAGGGCGAGGGCGGCGAAGACGGTGCCGTTGAAGTTGGCGGAGGGGCCGAAGTAGCCGGTCTCGGCGCTCTGCCAGTAGGCGTAGATGTCGGCGATCAGGTTGCGGGCGTCGGAGACGCGGGCCGGGTCGATGCCGGCGGCGTAGGCGTTGAGCGTGGCGCGCTCGTAGTCGGTGACGACGGGGGAGGAGGACGGCCAGCCGCTGGTGGCCAGCAGGTTGCGGTAGACGGTTCTGGCGTTCTTGCTGGTGTCGCCGCCCGGTGTGACGTCCACGGCGGCGGTCCCGGATGCGGCGAAGGCGCTGAACGCCCACTCGTTGGACAGCCCCGATCCCGCGTACGAACCGTTTGCAGCCTGAAGGGACTTGAGGTAGGTGACGCCGTTCGTCTTCGAGGTGGCGATCTGGGCTGGGGTCGAGGTCGCCGCCGCAGGAAGTGTGGTCAGGGCGAAGGCGCCGAGGGCGGCAGTGAGGATGAGGGCGGAACGACGGGTCATGGCCTGCTCCTTGGTGAAAAGGACGCCGACCGAACCCTTCTGCGGTGGGTGGGGCCGCCGTCCGGGACGCGTGGATCGGCTTCCAAAGGTGCTGCGCCGCTTGGGCATTCGGGCTCGGGCCGGCCCCCTGCCGTCCCACACCGCTGCGCGTCAGCCCCGGACTCCCACCGGGTTCCCCCACTCGGCAGTGCGGGACGGTACCCCAGGCGCCTGCCCGTCGCCAGCGGGTCTCCGGTCGACTCCGGGTGTGGCCTGTGTCCCACCTTGACGGTGTCTGTGAACCATGTTCAAATCCGGCTGATACGCAAGAAGTTCCAGGGGAAGCCGGTCGAATCCCGGCGCTGACCCGCAACCGTGGGCCCGGCAACAGCCGGGCGAGCCGGACTGCCTGGGGCGTGTTCTTCAGCAACAGACGCCGTCGCGGACTACGGCGTGGTGCGACCAGCCTTCCCCGGCCCGGGCCTGCCTCGTGCGGTGGAGGCCCCTCAGCCACGCCCCTGCGCGCCGGCCACACAACGAGGGGCTGTGGTGGGGAACCGGAAGCGAAGAGACGGGCGGGCGGCGAGCAGACCCCAAGCCCTGACAGCGATGGTGGCGTCGTGGCTGGCGGTGCTGGCCGCCTGCGTGACCTTCCTCACGACGACCCCCGCGAGCGCTGACCCCGTCGGCGACTGCACCGCCACCAAGGGCGCGATCGTCGCCGTCGACTTCGCCCCCTTCGGCGGCGACCTTCAGCGCGGCTGCGACACCACCCCGACCACCGGCTACGACCTGCTCCACGACGCCGGGTTCACCACCACCGGCACCGAGCACGACGGCCCCGGCTTCATCTGCCGCATCGGATACGGCTCCTTCAACTCCGGTACGCAGTACCCGACTCCTGACAAGGAGTCCTGTGTCCTGACGCCGCCCGCCTCCGCGTACTGGTCCTACTGGACCGCCTCACCCGGCCAGGACGAGTGGACCTACAGCCAGTACGGCGCCATGGACCGCAAACTGGGGAACGGCGATGTCGATGCCTGGGTCTACGGCGGCACGGACGTCGGCGGCAGCACGGGCAAGCCCGCCTTCAGCCCCGAGGACGTCCGCGCGGGCGGGAACAGCACACCCGATCCCGGCGGCACGCCTACCGGGGGACCGGGCCAGATCGATTCGAAGGCCGCTGCGGCCTGGCTCAAGGGCCGCCTCACCGACGGAGAACGCATCGTCGACGACGGCGCCGACACCCCCAACTACCTGCTCACGACAGAGACGGCCTACGCCCTCGCCGCCGTCGACGGCGAAAGCACCGGACTCGACAAGGTCACCACCTTCCTCGCCGCCCACACCGTCGACTACGCCTACCCGACCGGCACCGGCCAGGCCCCCGACGCCACCGCCGCCGCCCGGCTCGCCCTCCTCGCCGAAGCCACCGAGAGCGACCCGCGCGCCTTCGGCGGCCACGACCTCGTCGGCGACCTCACCAAGAACGTGTGCGCGGCGGGCCCCGAGTCCGGCGAGCCCACCCCCGGCTGCACCGCCAAAGGCGACTTCCGCAACGCCGGCTACACCGAGGGCCAGGCCCTGTCCGTCCTGGCCCTGCTGCGCGCCGGGGTGACCCCGCCCGCCGAGGCGGTCGCCCGGCTGACCCAGCTCCAGTGCACCGACGGCGGCATCACCAGCATCCTCATCCGCTCGGGCGAGTACTGCGACGGCGACCCCGCCACCACCGGCCTGGTCGCCCTCGTGCTGCACCGGGCGGGCGGCCACGACGCCAGCGTCTCCAAGGCACGGACCTACCTCACCACGGCGCAGCGCACGGACGGCTCCTTCCCCGGCTACACCGGCGCCACCACCGGCAGCGTGTACCCGACTGCCTACGCCGCCCAGGCACTGCGCGCGCTCGGCGACACCGCACGCGCGGACGCGACCGTCGGCTGGCTGTCCCGGCAGCAACTGGACGGGGGAGGCTTCGGGTTCGAGGAGGGCGCCACCGACCCGGCGCTCTACCCGACCCCGCCTGCCGTCCTCGCCGGCACCGGCACGAGCCTGGTCACCCTCACTACGAAGAAGACCGAACCCACCGACCCGCCGACGACACCCGCCTCCCCGCCGGCCACGCACGCGCCGGGCATCGGCCCCGACCTGAAGAAGGGGGTTGCCTACCTCACCCGCGCCGCCAACCTCAAGCAGGGGCGCTACTACACCTCCGGCCCCGGCACCTCGCGGGCGGACTTCGGTCTCACCATCGACGGCGCCTACGCCCTGGCCGCCACCGGCCTGAACAACGCCAAGCTGCGTGGCATCGTCGACTTCCTCGACCAGCAGGGCAAGGACGGCGAGGGCCGCACCGTCAACGACTGGACCGGCGTCGGCACCACCTACGCGGCCGGGGGTTCCCTGGGCAAGACGGCCCTGCTCGCCGAGGCCGTCGGCCGCAACCCGCGCGACTTCGCCGGGCACGATCTGATCGCCGCGCTCGACAAGGCCGTATGCGCCAAGCCGAGCACCGCACCGGACCGCTCCTGCGCAGCCCAGGGCGCCTACCGCTACGCGCCGTCGGTGTTCGCCCAGTCCCTTGCGGTCATGGCTCAGGTGCGGGCCGGGGCGAAGCCGAAAGAGGCGATCGCCTACCTGGAGAGCCTCCAGCAGGACAGCGGCGCCTGGCCGAGCCTGATCCCCGCCACCGACGACTCCGACGTCGACTCCACCGCGATCGCCGCCATGGCCCTGGACCTGGCCGGCGGACAGGAAGCGGAGAAGGCAGTTGGCAAGGCCCTGGCGTGGATCGCGTCGAAGCAGCTGTCCGACGGCGGCTTCCCCGGGGCGGCCGGCAACTCCGTCAACTCGGCGGCCCTGGCGGTGCAGGGGCTGTCCCTGGACGCCGGGAAGTACGCCGACGAGGTCGCCGGGGCGCGGAAGTTCCTCGCCTCCCAGCAGAACACCGACGGCGGGTTCAACGTGGCGAAGGATGGCCAGCGGGGCTCCGACCTGCGGGCCTCCACCCAGGCCGTGGGCGGCGCGACCGGCATCTCCTTCGGCACGCTGGAGCGCAGCCTCACCGGCACCTCGCCGCAGCCGACGCCCAGCCCGAGCGGCAGCGCCCCCGACATCGTCACCCCCGGCGACACGGCAGGCGGCACCGGCGGGGGCAGCGGCGGGGGAGCGCTGGCCTCCACCGGAGTACAGCTCGGGGCTCTTGTCGCGATCGCCGCGCTGCTGGTGCTCGCCGGATGGCGCACGGCGGCCGTGGCCCGCCGCCGCGCGGATGCGGGGGGCGAGCGGTGACCGTTCTGTTCAAGGCGGCGGCCCGTGCCGTCGCGGCTCTCGCTCTGACGGCCGCAGCCTTGGGCGCGACGGCCCCTTCCGCCGCGGCCGACCCGCAGGCGATGGGTCGCTGCACCACCAGCTCTGGAGTGGTCCTCGCCGTCGACTTCAGCCATTGGGGCGGCCCCGTCCTGCGCTCCTGCGGTACGACCCCGACCACGGGCTACGAACTCCTCAACCAGGGCGGCTGGCAGACCACCGGCACCGGACACGACGGCCCGGCGTTCATCTGTCGGATCGGCTACAGCGGCTACAAGAACGGGAAGCGGTACCCGACCGCAGCCGAGGACGACTGCGTCCTCACCCCGCCCGCCTCCGCCTACTGGTCCTACTGGCACGCCGACCCCGGAGCCGACGACTGGCAGTACAGCCAGCTCGGCGCCATGCTCTACAAGCCGAAGCCCGGCAGCGTCGACCTGTGGATCTTCGGTGCCACGAACGTCGAGGGCACCCAAGGGCGCCCCACCGTCACCCCCGACCAGCTGCGCGCCCACAACACCCGGCCGCAGGGCGGCACCGGTCGGCCGACGTCCACCTCCAAGGCCCCCGAACTGCCGCCCGACGCCGACACCGGCCCCGCGCCAAAAGCGCCCGCCAAGTCGCCGTCGCCGAAGCCGAAGAAACCAAGCCCCAGCCTCAGCCCGACACAGACACGGACACCCAGCCCGTCGACGAGCCCGACAACGAGCTCGTCGGCGCAGGCCGCGCCGACGCCCGGCAGCAGGGTGGTCGATGCCGCGCCGGCCGCCGATGCCCGGCACGACTCCGGATCGATCGTGCCTGTGGTCGCCGGCGCCTCGCTCGTGTTGCTGATCGGCGGCGCCGCGGCGTACCAGGCACGCCGTCGCCGTCGCCGTACCGAGTGATGGCGATGGCGCGCACGACCGTCTCATCGACGGCCGGCCCCTCCGGCTGCCCCCGGCAGCCGGAGGAGGGCGGTCGCCGGCTGCCGCGCATCCTGCACCCGGTCGCCTGGTGGGTGTGGGCGCTGGCGCTGGCCACCGCCGTCAGCCGTACCAACAACCCGCTGCTGCTGTTCCTCGTGCTCGCCGTCCTCGGCTACGTCGTCACCGCCCGCCGCACCGAAGCCCCCTGGGCGCGCGGCTTCAGCTACTACCTCTACCTGGCCCTGACCGTCGTGGCGATCCGGGTCGTCTTCCGGGCCGTGTTCGCCACTGGCATCACCCCGCACGACCACTTCCTCTTCTCGCTCCCGCACCTCCCCACCCCCGACTGGTACGCCGGGATCCGCATCGGCGGCCCGGTCTCCCTGGAGGCGCTGCTGTCCGCCGCGACCGACGGGCTGCGGCTGGCCTGCATGCTGTGCTGCATCGGCGCCGCCAACACCCTCGCCAACCCCAAGCGCGCCCTGCGCGTCCTGCCCGGCGCGCTGTACGAACTGGGGGTCGCCGTCACCGTGGCGATCAGCGTGGCGCCGCAGCTGGTGCAGAGCGTCCAACGCGTCGCCCGGGCCCGGAAGTTGCGTGCCGGACGGACCCGGGGCTTGAAGGCGCTGCGCGGCATCGTGGTTCCCGTCCTGGAGGACGCCCTGGAGCGCTCCCTGCGGCTGGCCGCAGCCATGGACTCGCGCGGATATGGCCGCGCGGGCACTGCCACCCGCCGCTCCCGTCGGATCACGGGCGCGCTGATGCTGCTCGGCATGTGCGGGCTGTGTGCCGGGGCGTACGGCCTGCTGGATGCCACCGCCCCCGCCTTCCTGGGCTTCCCGGCGATGGCGGCGGGCGCGCTGCTGTGCGTGACGGGGCTGCGGCTGGGCGGACGCCGGATTACCCGCACCACCTACCGCCCCGACCCGTGGCGGCTGCCGGAGTGGGCCGTCGCGGGCAGCGGTGTGCTGGCCGCCGTGCTGCTCTTCGCCGGTCTCGGCTACGACCCCGCTCAGCTCAATCCCACCTTCTACCCGTTGACTTGGCCCGAGCTGCCGCTGGTGCCCACCGCCGCGATCCTGCTCGCCGGGACCGCAGGATTCCTCGCACCCCCACCCCGGAGAGCCGACACCCCGTGATCACCTTCGACCAGGTCACCGTCTACTACGACGACGCCCCCGAGCCCGCCCTGCGCGACGTCGACCTCACGGTGGCGGAGGGCGAACTCTGCCTCGTCGTCGGACACACCGGCGTCGGCAAATCCACCCTCCTCGGCGCCGTCAACGGGCTCGTGCCGCACTTCACCGGCGGCACCCTGTACGGCCGCGTCACCGTCGACGGCCGCGACACCGCCCACCATCCCCCGCGCGAACTCGCCGACATCGTGGGCGTGGTGGGACAGGACCCGATCGACGGCTTCGTCACCGACACCGTGGAGGAAGAACTCGCCTACGCCATGGAACAGCTGGCGATCCCGCCCGCCACCATGCGCAAACGCGTCGAGGAGACCCTGGACCTCCTCGGCCTCGCCGACCTGCGCCACCGCGCCCTGCACGAACTCTCCGGCGGACAGCAGCAGCGCGTCGCCATCGGCTCCGTCCTCACCGCCCACCCCCGCGTCCTGGTCCTCGACGAACCCACCTCCGCCCTCGACCCGACCGCAGCCGAAGAGGTCCTCGCCGCCGTCACCCGCCTCGTCCACGACCTCGGCGTCACCGTCCTCATGGCCGAACACCGCCTCGAAAGAGTCGTCCAGTACGCCGACCGCGTCATCCACCTCCCCGGCGACGGCCACGCCCGCATCGGCCCGCCCGCCGACATCCTGCGCACGTCCGACATCGCGCCCCCGATCGTGGAACTGGGCCGGGCGGCCGGATGGTCCCCGCTGCCCCTGTCCGTCCGCGACGCCCGCCGCGCCGCCGCACCCCTGCGCGCGACCCTCACCGACCGCACCCCGCCCCCGGTCCGCCCACAACCGGCACAGCCACGGTCCCGTCTGCTGGCCGCGCACGGCGTCACGGTCACCTACCGCGGGGTCCCCGCCGTCCGGGAGGTCGACCTCGACCTGCACGCCGGCGAGGTGACAGCGCTCATGGGCCGCAACGGCTCCGGCAAGTCCTCCCTGCTCTGGGCCCTGCAAGGCTCCGGTCCGCGCCGCGCGGGCAGCGTGAAAGTAGACGGGCCAGGCGGCGGAGCCGATCCCCATGCCGTACCCGCCGCGCAGGCCCGCCAGCTCGTCGGCCTGGTCCCGCAGACCCCGGCGGACCTGCTCTACCTGGAGAGCGTCAAGGCGGAACTCGACCAGGCCGACACCGAATCCGCCACCGAGGTGCGAGCCCGCGCCGTCCTGGACCGGCTCGCGCCCGGCATCGACGACGCCACCCACCCCCGCGACCTGTCGGAGGGACAGAAGCTCGCCCTCGTCCTGGCGATCCAGCTCTCCGCCGCGCCGCGCATCGTGCTGCTGGACGAGCCGACCCGCGGACTGGACTACCGGGCCAAGACCGAGCTGATCAGTGTCGTCGACACCCTTGCCGCCGAAGGCCGTGCTGTCGTCATCTCCACCCACGACGTCGAGTTCGCCGCCCGCGCCGCCGACCGTGTCGTCGTCATGGCCGAGGGAGACATCGTCGCCGACGGACCGACCGCCGAAGTCATCGTCGCCTCACCCGTGTTCGCGCCGCAGACCGCGAAAATCCTCGCCCCGCTCCCGTACCTGACGGTCGACCAGGTCAAAGCGGATGTGCGGTCATGACGGCGGTCGCTGTCCGGCTGGGGCCGCGCGTCGGCGTGGTCATGACCCTGGCCGCGTTCCTCGGCCTGGTCGCTTTCTTCTGGCCGTTCGTGGTCGCCCCGGGAACGTTCGGCTCCAGCTACGCGCCCCCGCTCATCTTCGGCGTCCTGCTTGTCCTCGTCCTGTGCGTGGTGCTCTCGGAGATCGCCGAGGGCGGCATCGACTCCAAAGCGCTCGCCATGCTGGGCGTCCTGTCCGCCGTCAACGCCGCCCTGCGCCCGCTTGGCGCCGGAACCGCCGGCATCGAGACCGTCTTCTTCGTCCTGGTCCTCGCCGGACGCGTCTACGGCCCCGGCTTCGGCTTCACCCTGGGCTGCACCTCCCTGTTCGCCTCCGCCCTGATCACCGGCGGGGTCGGGCCGTGGATGCCGTACCAGATGTTCGGCTGCGCCTTCGTCGGGATGCTCGCCGGACTGCTGCCCCGCGCCTCGGGCCGCCGGGAGGTGCTCATGCTCGCCGTCTACGGATCGCTCTCCGGCTACCTCTTCGGTTTCCTCCTCAACCTCTCCTTTTGGCCTTTCTCCCTCGACCCGAACAGCTCCATCGCCTACCTGCCCGGCCTGCCCTTCACCGAGCAGTGGCACCGCTACCTCGCCTTCGACCTCGCCACCTCGCTCGGCTGGGACACGGGTCGGGCGGTCACCAACTTCGTGTGCGTCCTGCTGGCCGGCCCGGCGGTGCTGACGACGTTCCGGCGCGCCGCGCGCAAGGCCCGCTTCCGGGCGCCGGTACGCTTCGCCGCACCCCGTACGGCCGAGTCCGACCCCCACTGACCAGGCATTTTCCACCGAATAGCCGACGACAGTGGATTTACTAGGACGTCCAACTATATAGTCGTGAGCGTAGGCCCGCGGTGCAGGGAAGCCGGTGTGAATCCGGCACGGTCCCGCCACTGTGACCGGGGAGTACGCCGTCGAGCAGTACGCCACTGACGAGAAGGATGTCGGGAAGGCGGACGGCGCGCGCTGATCCGGGAGTCAGGATACCGGCCGCGGGATGTTCCGTGTTGTCCACGAGGATGGAGCTGACACGCATGGCACCGGTGTGCGTTCACGATCCCGGCGGTATCCCAGCGCTGTTCCCGGGCTTTCCCGGCCTCTGACCGTTACCGCCTGACGGCCCCCTTCGCCATACGCGATCTCGCGCCGCCCCGCACCCGCACGCCCCCGCGCCGGTGTGCGGCTGTCCGGCGCGCCATCCGGATCACCTGACGAGAGCAGGCACCCATGGTCCGCGTGCAAGACGTACAAGACCGCGCCCCCGTGCGCGAGCTGACCCACTTCGTCGGCGGCAAGCACACCCCGGGAACCTCCGGCGCCTACGGCGACGTGTACGACCCCAACACCGGCGAGATCCAGGCCCGTGTGCCGCTGGCGAGCCGGGCCGAGACCGAGGCGGCGATCGCCGACGCCGAACGTGCCCAGCGGGAGTGGGGTGCCTGGAATCCCCAGCGCCGAGCCCGGGTCTTGCTGCGCTTCCTCCAGCTCGTCGAGCAGGAGAAGGAGGCGCTGGCCCGGCTGCTGTCGGCCGAGCACGGCAAGACGGTTGCCGACGCCCACGGCGACCTCCAGCGCGGCCTGGAAGTCGTCGAGTTCGCCGCCGGTATTCCGCACCTGCTCAAGGGCGAGTTCACCGACAACGCCGGCACCGGTATCGACGTGCACTCCCTGCGCGCGCCCCTCGGCGTCGTCGCCGGGATCACCCCGTTCAACTTCCCCGCGATGATCCCCCTGTGGAAGGCCGCCCCGGCGCTGGCCTGTGGCAACGCCTTCATCCTCAAGCCCTCGGAGCGGGACCCGTCCGTTCCGCTGCGGCTCGCCGAACTGTTCCTGGAGGCGGGCCTGCCGCCGGGCGTCCTCAACGTCGTCAACGGCGGCCGGGAGGCCGTCGATACCCTCCTCGAAGACCCGCGCGTGGCCGCCCTCGGCTTCGTCGGCTCCACCCCGATCGCCGCGCACGTCTACGCCACCGCCGCGGCCCACGGCAAGCGTGCCCAGTGCTTCGGCGGCGCCAAGAACCACATGATCGTGATGCCGGACGCGGACCTCGACCAGGCCGTCGACGCCCTGATCGGCGCCGGTTACGGATCGGCGGGCGAGCGCTGCATGGCGGTCTCGGTAGCTGTCCCGGTCGGCGAGGAGACCGGCGACGCGCTCGTGGCCCGGCTGAAGGAGCGCATCGGCACCCTGAGGATCAGCCGCAGCGACGACCCCGACGCCGACTTCGGCCCGCTGGTCGGCCAGGACGCCGTCGACCGCGTCCGCTCCTACGTCGACCTCGGCGTCGAGGAGGGCGCGGAACTCGTCGTCGACGGCAGGGACTTCACACTCCCCGGGCACGAGAACGGCTTCTTCGCCGGAGCCTCCCTCTTCGACCGGGTCACCCCGGCCATGCGCATCTACCAGGAGGAGATCTTCGGCCCGGTCCTGTGCGTCGTACGGGCCGCCGACTACGAGGAGGCCCTACGCCTGCCCAGCGAGCACACCTACGGCAACGGCGTCGCGATCTTCACCCGCGACGGCGACACCGCCCGCGACTTCACCCGCCGCGTGAACACCGGCATGGTCGGCGTCAACGTGCCCATCCCGGTCCCGGTCGCCTACCACACCTTCGGAGGCTGGAAGCGCTCCGGCTTCGGCGACCTCAACCAGCACGGCCCCGACGCCATCCGCTTCTACACCCGCACGAAGACGGTCACGTCGCGCTGGCCCGCAGGGCTTCGGGAGGGCGCGAGCTTCACGATCCCGACGATGGGATGAGGGGTGCGATGACTGCCGCTCTGCTCACCGAGGACCAGCAGGCCCTCGTCGAGACCACCCTCGACTTCGCCCAGGACCACCTCGCCCCGCACGCCCTGGACTGGGACCGCGACAAGCACTTCCCCCTCGACGTCCTGCGCAAGGCGGCCGGGCTCGGCCTCGGCGGCGTCTATGTCCGCGAGGAGCACGGCGGTTCGGGGCTGACCCGGTCCGACGGCGTCCTCGTCTTCGAGACCCTCGCCTCCGGCTGCCCGTCCATTGCCGGATACCTCTCCATCCACAACATGGTCGCCTGGATGATCGACCAATATGGTGATCCCGCCCAGCGCGAGCGGTGGCTGCCCCGCCTGTGCGCCATGGAGGACCTCGCCAGCTACTGCCTCACCGAACCCGGCGTCGGTTCCGACGCGGCGGCCCTCACCACCCGCGCCGTCCGTGACGGCGACGGCTGGATCCTCAACGGCGTCAAGCAGTTCATCTCCGGAGCAGGAGCCTCCCAGCTGTACGTCGTCATGGCCCGTACCGGCGCCGACGGGCCCGATGGGATCTCCGCGTTCGTCGTCGACAAGGACGATGCTGGACTCGAATTCGGGCCGAACGAACGCAAGATGGGCTGGAACGCGCAGCCCACCCGTCAGGTCGTCCTGGACTCCGTCCGGCTGCCCGCCGACCGGCTGCTCGGCGGTGAGGGCGAGGGCTTCCGCATCGCGATGAACGGCCTCAACGGCGGCCGGCTCGGCATCGCTGCCTGCTCGCTCGGCGGCGCCCGCAGCGCCCTGGACCGCAGCCTGGCCCACCTCGCGGACCGGGAGGCGTTCGGAGCGCGTCTCCTCGACGCTCCGGCGCTGCGGTTCCGCCTCGCGGACATGGCCACGGAACTGGCTGCCGCCCGTGCCCTCGTACAGCAGGCCGCCCAGGCCCTCGACCGCAGCGACCCGCAGGCCCCCTGCCTCTGCGCGATGGCCAAGCGCTTCGCCACCGACACCGGCTACTCGGTCGCGGACAGGGCGCTGCAGCTGCACGGCGGCTACGGCTACCTCGCCGAGTACGGCATCGAGAAAATCGTCCGGGACCTGCGGGTCCACCAGATCCTGGAAGGAACCAACGAGATCATGCGCGTCATCGTGGCCCGCGGCCTGACGGAGGCGTTCGGATGACCGCCACCGACGAACCCGTCCTGACCCATACCGCCGGCCGGGCCGGCTACCTCACCCTCAACCGGCCGGGGGCCCTCAACGCCCTCACCCACGCCATGGTCCGCCGTATCGACGAGGTCCTGACCGCCTGGGAACACGACCCGGCCGTCGAGACCGTCGTCCTGACCGGCGCGGGGGAACGCGGCCTGTGCGCAGGCGGCGACATCCGCGCCATTCACGACGACGCCCGCGATGCGAACGGTGTCGCGTCGGCCGCCTTCTGGCGCGACGAGTACCGCCTCAACGCCCGGATCGCCCGCTACCCCAAGCCGTACGTCGCGGTGATGGACGGCATCGTCATGGGCGGCGGCGTCGGTGTCTCCGCGCATGCCGGCGTCCGGATCGTCACCGAGCGCTCACGCATCGCGATGCCGGAGACCGGTATCGGCTTCGTGCCCGACGTGGGCGGCACCTACCTGCTCTGCCTCGCACCCGGCCAGCTCGGCACCCACCTGGCCCTGACCGGAACCCCGGTGCAAGCGGGCGACGCCCAGCTGTGCGGGCTCGCCGACCACTTCGTCCCGTCCGAGTACCTGCCGCAGCTGGTCGAGGACCTCGCGCACGCCCCCGTACGGGAGGTCCTGGCCTGGCACGTGCGTCAGGCGCCGCCCGCGGCCCTCGATGGGCAGCGGTCCTGGATCGACTCCTGCTACGCCGCGGACACCGTCGAGGAGATCGTCGACCGCCTGCTCGCCCACGGCGAGCCCGCGGCCAAGGAGGCCGCCGAGACCCTGCTCGCCAAGTCGCCAACCGCCCTCAAGGTCACCCTGGCCGCCCTGCGGCGCGCCCGGCACCTCGGATCTCTCGAAAGGGTCCTCGACCAGGAGTACCGCGTCTCCTGCGCGGCCCTGACCACGCCCGACCTGGTGGAAGGCATCCGCGCCCAGGTCATCGACAAGGACCGCAATCCGCGCTGGTCACCACCCACCCTCGCCGAGGTCACTGACGCGGGCGTCGACCGCTTCTTCACCCCGCTGGGCGAACGCGAACTCGGCCTCGCCCCCGACAGCACCGAGGAGGTGGCCTGGTGAGCCGGACCGTCGCGTTCATCGGACTGGGACACATGGGCGGTCCCATGGCCGCCAACCTCGTCAAGGCCGGGCACCGGGTGCACGGCTTCGACCTTGACGCCACCGCCCTGCGCGAGGCCACGGGCACGGGCATCACACCCGCCGGATCCGCAGCCGAGGCGGTGGCCGGCGCCGACGTCGTGATCACGATGCTGCCCGCGGGCCGCCATGTCCTGGACCTCTACGACACGATCCTCAGCACGGCCCGCCCCGGCACCCTCTTCGTCGACTGCTCCACCATCGACGTCGCCGACGCCCGCACCGCCCACGAACGCGCCGAGACGGCGAGGATGCGGGGGCTGGACGCCCCGGTCTCCGGCGGAGTCGTCGGCGCCGAAGCCGCCACCCTCACCTTCATGGCCGGCGGCGGCCACGCCGAGTTCGCCGAGGCCGAACCCCTCCTGGCCGCGATGGGCAAACGGGCCGTCCACTGCGGCGGCGCGGGCGCCGGGCAGGCGGCGAAGATCTGCAACAACATGATCCTCGGCGTCTCGATGATCGCTGTGAGCGAGGCGTTCGTCCTCGGCGAGAGCCTCGGCCTGTCCCACCAGGCCCTCTACGACGTCGCGTCGACCGCCTCCGGCCAGTGCTGGGCGCTGAGCGTCAACTGCCCGGTGCCCGGCCCGGTCCCGGCCAGCCCCGCCAACCGCGACTACCGGCCCGGCTTCGCCGCGTCCCTCATGGCCAAGGACCTGGGGCTGGCTGCGAACGCGGTCCGCGCTGGTGGCGTCCACGCGGAACTCGGTCTGAAAGTAGCCGAGTTGTACGCCGCCTATGCCGAGCAGGTCGGTGCCGCGGAGGACTTCTCCGGCATCGTGCGAATCATCCGCGACCACAGCGGGGAGCAGGCATGACCACCGGCGAGTACGAGACGATCCTCGTCGAGCGCAAGGGCCGCACCGCCCTCGTCATCCTCAACCGGCCCAAGGCCCTCAACGCGCTGAACCTCCAGGTGATGAACGAGGTCGTCGCCGCCACCGAGGCCCTCGACCGGGACCCGGACTGCGGCTGCATCGTCATCACCGGTTCGGCGAAGGCGTTCGCGGCCGGCGCCGACATCAAGGAGATGCAGCCGCAGGGCTACCTGGACATGTATCTCGCTGACTGGTTCTCGGCGTGGGACCGGCTCGGGCAACTGCGCACGCCGACGGTTGCCGCGGTCGCCGGGTACGCGCTGGGCGGGGGCTGCGAGCTCGCGATGCTGTGTGACATCGCACTGGCCGCCGACACCGCCGTGTTCGGCCAGCCCGAGATCAAACTCGGGGTGATCCCCGGCATCGGCGGCTCCCAGCGGCTGACCCGCGCGGTCGGCAAGGCCAAGGCCATGGAGATGTGCCTGACCGGCCGCACGATGGGCGCGGCGGAGGCGGAGCGGGCCGGGCTCGTCTCCCGGGTGGTGCCCGCCGACGAACTGGTCGCCGAGGCGCTTGCGGTCGCCGAGACTGTGGCGGGCATGTCGCTGCCGGTCGCGATGATGGCGAAGGAGGCCGTCGGCCGGGCCTTCGAGACCACCCTCACCGAAGGCATCCGCTTCGAACGACGCCTGTTCCACGCGGTGTTCGCCACCGCCGACCAGAAGGAAGGCATGAGCGCCTTCGCAGAGAAGCGCCCTGCAGAGTTTCGGCACCGCTGAAGCCGCTCGGACACGCCGCCAGGCCGGGAAAGCGCGGCCCGGCCCGGCGGCGTGATCCCCGTCGTGCATACCTTCCCTTGGCCGACGCTTGATTGATCCCATATCGGGGGTGTTCGTACGCTCATCGTGTAGTGACGGCATAAGGAAGCTGGTGGGAATCCAGCGCGGTCGCGCCACTGTGTCAGCCCCGCCGAACGCGGGGCTGGAGTCAGACACTTGGCCGTCATGACGCCCCATGGAACCGAGGGACGCACGATCCCCGAAGGAGGCTCACCCCATGAGCAGCATGTCCGCGCCCGCGCCCGCCGCGCTTCCCACCCCGGTCGTCCTGCCGGCCACCAAGGCCGTGCTCTGGCTGGTCGGAACAGCGCTGATCGCGCTGGCCGTCTACTACTTCATCGGCGTCGACCAGGGCGCCTACTCGGTGTTCGGCAAGGACATGCACGTCCACGAGTTCGTGCACGACGCCCGCCACTTCCTCGGCTTCCCCTGCCACTGACGAGAACCGGCAGGGACATCCGAACATGGAAAAGAAGCTCATCCTGCTCGGCGTCATCGCTGGCGCAGTCGCCGGTCTGCTCGCGTTCGTCTTCGCCCGGATCTTCGCCGAACCCCAGATAGCCAAGGCCATCGACTACGAGAGCGGACGCGACGCCGCCCAGGCGGCTCTCGACAAGGCCGCCGGAGTGACCCCTGAGGCCGCTGGCCCGGACATCTTCAGCCGGACCATCCAGGCCAACGTCGGCATCGGCGTCGGCATGGTCTTCTTCGGCATCGCGATGGGCGCCCTGTTCGCCGTCGCCTACACCATCTGCCTCGGACGCGTCGGCAAGCTGCGTCCCCGCAACCTGGCCCTGCTGGTGGCGCTCGGCGGCTTCCTCGGCATGTACTTCGTGCCGTTTTTGAAGTACCCGGCCAACCCGCCCTCGATCGGACACACGGACACCATCAAGGACCGCGGCAACCTCTACCTCGCCATGGTCCTGTGCTCGGTCGCCTTCCTTGTCGCCGCGGTCTGGCTCGGCAAACGCCTCCAGCCGCGCTTCGGCAACTGGAACGCCACCCTCCTCGGCGCCGGCTCCTACATCGTGGCGATCGGCATCGTCATGGCCCTGCTGCCGCAACTCGGCGAACTCTCCGTCAACGTCCAACACTACGGCCACCACGCCACCGAGACCCCGCTACCGCTGACCAACTCCAAGGGCACCATCGTCTACCCGGGCTTCCCGGCGGACGTCCTGTTCTCCTTCCGCTTCTACTCCGTCGCCGCCCAGGCCCTGCTGTGGACGACGGTGGCTCTGGCCTTCGGCCCGATGGCCGAGCGACTGCTCGACCCGGCCGTCCGGGCAGCGGCCAAGCCCGTGCCCGGACAGCCCGAGCCGGTGGGCGCGGCCTGATCCACCCGGCAGCGAGAAGGATCACGCGAGGCGAGACGGTATTGGCCATGTCCGCGACACGCGGTACCGTCACTGCGATATCGACGACGGCAGAACGGAAGCCGGTGAGAAACCGGCACGGTCGCGCCACTGTGTGCCTGCCCCGAGCGCGGGGCGGCGAGTCAGACCCGTAGCCGTCGTCATGTGCACCACCGAGATGGGACGCGAACTCCCAGAGGAGGCCCTGCCATGGCGCAGCATGTCGCACCGCCGACAGCCACCACCCCCGCTCTCCCCGCCAAGCTGCCGATCGGCGCGATCGTCCCCTGGGCGGTCTTCTTCGGCATCCTGATGCTGGTCCTGCTCTACTTCGTCGGCGCCGAGCAGGGGGCCACCTCCGTTGTCTCCGGCGAGGACGTCCACGAGTGGGTGCACGACGCCCGCCACCTTCTCGGCTTCCCCTGCCACTGACCCGAGGGGAAACCAGCACACCCATGAACTCCGCAACGGTAAGAAACCTCCTCGTCCGCGGCATGCTCGCCGGCCTCGCGGCCGGCGTCCTCGCCCTCGTCGTCGCCTATCTCCTCGGTGAGCCGAACGTCGACAAGGCGATCGCCTTCGAGGACGCCCACTCCCACGAGCACGAGATGGAGATCGTCTCGCGCTCCCTGCAGTCCACCGCCGGCCTGGCCACCGGTGTCCTGATCTACGGGGTCGCCTTCGGCGGCATCGCCGCGCTCGCCTACTGCTTCGCCCTCGGCCGGGTCGGCCGCTTCAGCCCCCGGGTGACCGCGCTGCTCCTGTCCGGCTGCGCCCTGCTCGCGGTCTACGTCGTGCCGTTCCTGAAGTACCCGGCCAACCCTCCCGCCGTCGGCAACCCCGACACCATCGGCAAGCGGACCACCCTGTACTTCCTGATGATGCTGCTCAGCGTCCTCCTCGCCGTCGCCGCGACCATCCTGGGCAAGCGCCTCGCGCCCGCCCTGGGCACCTGGTGGGCGACCGTTACGGCGGTCGCCGGCTTCGCGGCGGTGATCGGGCTGGCGTACGCCTTCCTCCCCGTCATCAACGAGGTTCCGTCCGACTTCCCGGCCACCGTGCTGTGGCGGTTCCGCCTCTCCGCGCTCGCCATACAGACCGTGTTGTGGGGAGCCTTCGGACTCGGCTTCGGTGAACTGGCCGAGCGCCTGCTGAACCCCAAGCCCGCCACGAAGGTCCCGGCCTCGGCAGTGGCCGCGCCCAGCTGACCATGATCCGACCATGAGTGAGGGCCCGCGGAACCATCCGGGGGCCCTCTCGCGTTCTCCGGACACCCGACCAGGACCACGGACATGACCCGACGAACAGACCGGCCCGAGCGATTAGACGAGGACGACGAAGGCGAGCAGCGGAGGAGCCGAGTGACCAGACGACCCCAGCCCCGCCACATCACCCTGGGCGGCCATGAGGCCGTTGCCCTGACTCCCAAGGAGTACGAGCAGCTGATCGCGAGCCGCCGCCAGATCGGCGGCCAGAGCGCCCGCGTCCGGGTCCTCGCCCAGCAGGTCAAACGCAGTGAGCAACTGCTGCGGGACCTGGAGGATCTGATCACCGCTGCGGACCGTGGCTGTGGTGAACCGGCCCGGACACCACCGGCAGCCTGCTCGGCTCAGTGCGCTGACCCGGACGCCACGGTGGGGACGGAATCGGGGTGTCTGCGGTGCGCGATCGCGGCGCTGCTGCGCCGCCACCGTGAAGCGGCGGCCTGAACAGCAGCGATTCACGACAGACGTCATTCCTCCCCGCAGTCGCTGTTGTCGTCCGGGGACTTCAGAGGCTGTCCCAGCCTGAGATTCCAGCGCCCGGCACGCCCGGTGATCTCTGTCGCCGTCAGCGGGGGAACGTCAGCGCGCCAGAAGGCCGCTGCGGGTGCGCCGAGCACATGCACCACCGCGGCCCGGACGACATCGGGCTCCACTACGGCGAGTGTGCGGCCGTCCGCCTGTGCCATGGCGTCGAGCCACCGACCGATACGGCAACACATCTCCTGCACCGACTCCCCACCGTGCGGCGCGGACGCGGGGTCGGCCAGCCACCGGCCCACCGCCTCCGGCTCACTTCCGGCGACCTCGTCGAGAGCCAGGCCCCGCCAGCGCCCCGCGTCCAGGCCGGCCAGCTCCGCACTCGGCTCGCCCGCCACCAGTCCCAGCGCCGCCGCGGTCTCCCAACAGCGCAGGCCCGGAGAGACGAACACGCAGGCCCCCGCAGGCAGCGTTCCGGCCGCCGCGCGGGCCTGCGCCGCGCCCCGCTCGTCGAGCGACGTCGCGCCGTCATCGAAGCGAGCCTGGCGAAGAGACGGGTTCAGCGCGGGCGAAATGAGGGTGACGCGGCTGGTCACGGGCAGCTCCTGCCATCTGTGTCAGGGAGTACGGGTCTCCACCGGGTACGGAACATACGTCCGCCGGTCGGGATCGACGGCGAGCCGTCCGCCGGCCGGAGGGCGGGCCCGCTGTGCGCAGTCACGGCGTTCGCAGATCCGGCAGCCCAAACCGATGGGCGTCGCCGCACGAGGGTCGTCCACAGCGATGCCCTCGGCGTAGACGAGCCGGTGGGCGTGGCGCAGCTCGCAGCCGAGCGCGACGGCGAACTCGGCGCGCGGGGCATGATGGCCGAAGCCGCCACGGGTGATGGTGCGCGCGATCCAGAAGTACCGCTTCCCGTCCGGCATCTCGGCGACCTGGGTCAGTATCCGGCCGGGCGCGGAGAACGCCTCGTACACCGTCCACAGGGGACAGGTGCCGCCGAGCCGCGAGAAGTGGAAGTCGGTCGCGGACTGGCGTTTGGAGATGTTCCCGGCCCGGTCGACCCGAAGGAACGAGAAGGGGATGCCGCGGCGGCCGGTGCGCTGGAGAGTGCTCAGGCGGTGGCAGACCGTCTCGAAGCCGACGCCGTAGCGGGCGGAGAGCAGCTCGATGTCGTAGCGCACCTCTTCGGCCATGGTGTGGAAGGCGGTGTACGGCATGAGGAGCGCGCCCGCGAAGTAGTTGGCCAGGCCGATGCGGGCCAGCGCCGGTGCCTGGGGCGAGGTGAGTTCCGCGGAGCCCCGGGCGAGCTGGTCCAGGAGCGGGCCGTGTTCCAGGAGGGCCAGCTGGGTGGCGAGCTGGAAGGCGCGCTGGCCCTCGCTCAGCCAGGGGGAGAGGAACAGCAGCCCGGTGTCGGGGTCGAGCCTGCGGGCGTCCCCGGAGCGGCCGGGAGCCGCCTGGACCACCTTGATCCCGTTGCGTTCGGCGAGGCGTGCGGTGAGGGCGTCGGCGACGCGGCCCGGCCGCAGCCGCATGGCCTCGGCGAGTTGTTCGGCCTCGGTGTCCAGCGGCTCGAAGTGGTTGTGGTGGGTGTAGAAGAAGTCCCGTACCTCGTCGTGGGGTTCGCCGGCCGACAGCGGCGGCGGACCGTCGCCGGTGCCGGGTGCGGCGAGGGCGGCGGCCTGTTCGGCGGCGTCGCGGTAGCGGCGGTGCAGGGCGACCAGGGCGCGGGCGACCTCGGGATGGTCGCGGGCCGCCTCGCTGATCTCCTCGGCGGCGGGCAGCTCGACCCCGCACGCCTCGTCGGCCAGAGCGTCTCGCAGATCCGCGGCGAGCCGGTCCTCGTCCGCGTCCGAGAAGAACTCGGCATCGACGCCGAAGACCTCCGCGATCCGCAGCAGCACGGCTGCCGTGAGCGGGCGCTGACTCTGTTCGAGCTGGTTGGCGTAGCTGGTGGAGATGCCCAGCGCGTGGGCCATCTCGACCTGGTTCATGCCCTCCTCACGGCGCAGCCGCCGCAGCTTGGCATGCGCGTACACCTTGCGCTCGGTCGGCCGTCGGGGCATGACGCACCTCCTTGGGGAAACCCGGTCGCCACCCTCACGTACTTGCGAACATAGCATTCGCTAAATTCGCAACGTTCGCAGATTCGCAGTTTCTCGTTGTACGGATTCCGCACCTTGGCCCGGTGGTCCGAGGGGCGACGGCCGGGCAGGCTCGATCACATCGGCCCCACCGTCCCGCACCGCATCGCGAGGAGTCCCGTGATCGAGCACCACGTCCGTGTCCACCCCAGCGCCGACCGGCTGCCCCGCGAGGACCAGCTCGCCTGGAAGCTGGCAGCCGTCGCGACGGCGACGCAGGAGCTGGATCCCGACAGCGCGGCCATGGCCGTCAACCGGGTGATCGACAACGCCTCGGTCGCCGTCGCCTCCCTGCTGCGCCGCCCGGTCGCTGTCGCCCGCGCCCAGGCCACCTCCCACCGCACCGGATCACCGGGGGCATCGGTCTTCGGCACCCGTACCCGCGTCTCCCCGGAGTGGGCGGCCTGGGCCAACGGCACCGCCGTACGCGAACTCGACTTTCACGACACCTACCTGGCCGCCGACTACTCCCACCCCGGCGACAACATCCCGCCCCTGCTCGCGGTCGCCCAGCACACCGGCCGCACCGGCGCCGACCTGCTGCGCGGCATCGTCGCGGCGTACGAGATCCATGTCGCCCTGGTCAAGGGCATCTGTCTGCACGCGCACCGCATCGACCACGTGGCCCACCTCAGCGCGGCCACTGCCTGCGGCCTGGGTGCGTTGCTGCGGCTGCCGACCGAGACGGTCTACCAGGCGGTACAGCAGGCGGTGCACACCACGACCGCGACCCGGCAGTCCCGCAAGGGAGAGATCTCCAGCTGGAAGGCGTACGCCCCCGCCTTCGCCGGCAAGGCCGCCGTCGAGGCCGTTGACCGGGCGATGCGCGGCGAGACCTCCCCGTCGCCGGTCTACGAGGGCGAGGACGGCTTCCTGGCCTGGATGCTGGACGGCCCGCAAGCCGACTACACCGTCCTGCTCCCGGAGACCGGCGAGCCGCGCTGCGCCATCCTCGACACCTACACCAAGGAGCACTCTGCCGAGTACCAGGCGCAGGCGGTCATCGACCTGGCCCGGCGCCTGCGCGAGAAGACCGGCCCGCTGGAGAAGGTCCGCTCGGTGGTCTTGCACACCAGCCACCACACCCACCACGTGATCGGCTCCGGCGCGAACGACCCGCAGAAGTACGACCCCACGGCCAGCCGAGAGACCCTTGACCACTCGGTGCCGTACATCTTCGCCGTGGCCCTGGAGGACGGTGGCTGGCACCACGAGCGCTCCTACGCCCCCGAGCGTGCCCGGCGACCGGAGACGGTCGAGCTGTGGCGGAAGATCACTACGGTCGAGGACTCGGAGTGGACCCGCCGTTACCACGATCCCGACCCGTACCGTCGGGCCTTCGGCGGTCGCGCCGTGATCACCCTGGACGACGGCACGGTGATCGAGGACGAACTGGCGGTCGCCGACGCCCACCCGGCCGGCGCCCGCCCCTTCGACCGCCCCGCCTACGCCCACAAGTTCCGCACTCTGGCCGAAGGCGTCGTCGCGCCGGCCGACCGGGACCGCTTCCTGGCCGTCGCCGAGCACCTCGCCGAGCTGGGCGTCGCTGACCTGGACGGTCTGTTCCCGGCCGTCGACACGGAGGCCGTCGCCGCGTACGACGCGACCCTGCCGAAGGGCGTCTTCTGATGCTGCTCCACACCCGCACCACCCCTGCCGAACGCCGCCGTGCCCTGCGCGAACGGCTCGCGGAGGACCGCCTGTTGATGATGCCCGGCGCCCTCAACCCGCTCTCCGCCCGGCTCATCCAGGACACCGGCTTCGAGGCCGCCTACCTCTCCGGCGCCGTCCTCGCCGGCGACCTGGGCCTGCCCGACATCGGCCTGACCACCGCCACCGAGATCGCCGCCCGCGCCCAGCAGACGACCAGGGTCACCGACCTGCCCGTCCTCATCGATGCCGACACGGGTTTCGGCGAGCCGATGAACGCGGCCCGGACCGTCCAGTTGATGGAGGACGCGGGCCTGGCCGGACTGCACCTGGAGGACCAGGTCAACCCCAAGCGCTGCGGCCACCTCGACGGCAAGGCGGTCGTACCGCGCGAGGAGATGGTCCGCAGGGTGCGTGCGGCCGTGGACGCCCGCCGCGACCCGGACTTCCTGCTGATGGCTCGCACCGACGCCCGTGCCGTCGAGGGACTCACCGCGGCGATCGACCGCGCCAAGGCATACGTCGACGCCGGCGCTGACGCGATCTTCCCTGAAGCCCTCGCCGACGAAGCCGAGTTCGAGGCGTTCCGCAAGGCGGTCGGCGTGCCGTTGCTGGCCAACATGACCGAGTTCGGCAAGAGCCGCCTACTGAACGCCCGCACCCTGCAGAACCTCGGCTACGACATCGCCCTGTACCCGGTCACCCTGCTCCGCCTCGCCATGGGCGCCGTCGAGGACGGGCTGCGCACGCTCGCCGCCGAAGGCACCCAGGAGTCCCTGCTGCCCCGCATGCAGACCCGCTCCCGCCTCTACGAACTCCTCGGCTACGCCGACTACACGGCCTTCGACTCGGCCGTCTTCGACTTCACCCTCCCGCCTGGGAACTGACCCGGCACCTGACCCCCGAAGGCAGGCACCCCTTGACCACCACCGCACCCGCGATCCACCGCGGCCTCGCCGGTGTCGTCGTCGACACCACCGAGATCTCCACCGTCATCCAGGACACCAACTCCCTCACCTACCGCGGCTATCCGGTCCAGGACCTGGCCGCCCGCCGCTCCTTCGAGGAGGTCGCCTACCTGCTTTGGCACGGCGAACTCCCCGATACCACCCAGCTCCAGGACTTCCAGGCCCGCGAACGCGCCCTGCGCCCCCTGGACCGCACCACCCTGGAGCTGCTCGCCCGGCTGCCCGAGACCTGCCACCCGATGGACGTTCTGCGTACCGCCGTCAGCTTCTTCGGCGCCGAGGACCCCACCGAGGACGACGGCAGTCTCGCCGCCAACCGCGCCAAGTCCCTGACTCTGCTGGCCAAGCTGCCCACCGTGGTCGCCGCCGACCAGCGCCGAAGGCGAGGACTGGCGCCCATCCCACCGGACCCCGACCTCGGTTACGCCGAGAACTTCTTCCACATGTCCTTCGGCAGCGTGCCCGACCCCGACGTGGTCCGCTGCTTCGAGATCTCCCTGGTGCTGTACGCCGAACACAGCTTCAACGCCTCGACGTTCACCGCCCGCGTGGTCACCTCCACCCTCTCCGACCTCTACAGCGCGGTCACCGCCGCGATCGGCGCGCTGAAGGGCCCGCTACACGGCGGTGCCAACGAGGCCGTGATGCGCATGCTGGACGAGATCGGTGACCCGCGGCGCGCCGAGGAGTGGCTGGACGAAGCCCTCGCCGCCCAGCGGAAGATCATGGGCTTCGGCCACCGTGTCTACAAGCACGGCGACTCCCGCGTCCCGATCATGCAGGACGCCCTTGACCGTCTGGTCGCGCGCGCCGCCGACCCCGAGGTCACCCGGCAGGCCACCCTGCACGCGGCCCTGCGCCACGCGATGATCAGCCGCAAGGGCATCCATCCGAACCTGGACTACCCGGCCGGACTCGCCTACCACCTGATGGGCTTCGACACCCCCCTCTTCACGCCGATCTTCGTCATGAGCCGGATCACCGGCTGGACCGCGCACATCACCGAACAGCTCGCCCACAACGCGCTGATCCGGCCCCTCGCCTCCTACGCGGGACCGGAGCAGCGGTCGGTACCGGCGGCGCCGTAGCCCTCAGGACCATGTCACCAGCCGTTCTCCTTGGCCGCCTCCAGTGCCTCGAACACGGTGAGCGCATCGCGGAGGGCGGCGACGTCGTGGGTGCGGATGTAGTCCGCCCCGGCGCGTGCGGCGTACAGTTCCGCCGCCAGTGTGGCCGGGCCGATCCCGGAGACGGTGCTCCCGGTGAGCGTCCGCAGGAACGACTTGCGGGACGGTGAGATCAGCACCGGCAGGTCGAAGCGGGCCTTGAGCTGTTCGAGTCCGGCCAGGGTCCGCAGCGACGGTTCGGGACTGCTGCCGAGGAAGTAGCCGAGTCCTGGATCGATGACCAGCCGGTCGCGGCGTACCCCGGCCGCTTCCAGCGCGGCCAGGCGGTCGGCGAAGAACTCCTCGATTCCCCGGCACACCTGCGCGGCATCGGTCCGCACTTTGGTGGCGGGCCCATGGCGTTGTACGGAGTGCATGACGACGAGCCGGCAGCCGGTGGCGGCGAGTGCCTCGTACCGGTCCGGATCGTCGAAGCCCTGGATGTCGTTGAGGTACGCGGCGCCATGGGCGGCGGCGAACAGCTGTGTCGCAGGCTGGTACGAGTCGACCGAGACGGGGACGCCTTCAGCGACCAACTGGTCGAGTACGTCGCCCAGCCGTCCGATCTCCTCTGCCTCCGTCACCTGCTCGGCGCCCGGGTGGCTCGCGGCGGGCCCGAGTTCGATGACGTCGGCCCCCTCCGATCGCAGCCGGTGCGCGTGCGCCACCGCGGCGTCCGAGGACAGGTACCTGTTCCCGTCCGAGAACGAGTCCGTGGTGATGTTGACGATGCCGACCAGGGACGGCCGGCGGATGCCCACGGGCGAGGAGGGGGTGTGCTCAGCCATGGAGTCCGAGTTTCTGGTAGATCTCCGTCGTCACCGTCGAGAAGTTCATGGTCATGAAGTGCAGCCCGGGAGCCTCTTCGGCGATCAGGCGGCGGCACATCTGGGTGGCGTGGTCGATTCCGAGCGCCCTGACCGTGTGGGGGTCGTTCTGTGTGGCGAGCATGTGCTCGGCCAGCTGGGTGGGGAAGGCGGCGGTGGAGAGGGTGGGGATGCGGTGCAGTGAGCGGATGGTGGTGACCGGCATGATCTCCGGGATGATCGGTGTCTCGCATCCGGCCGCCGTCACGCGGTCGCGGAAGCGCAGATAGTCGTCGACGTCGAAGAACATCTGGGTGATGGCGTAGTCGGCCCCGGCCCGGCACTTGTCGACGAAGTGACGGATGTCGGCGTCCCGGCCGGAGGAGCGCGGATGCATCTCGGGGAAGGCCGCGACACCGACGCAGAAGTTCCCGGACCCCTTGATCAGGCTGACCAGTTCGGCCGCGTAGCGCACCCCGTGCGGGTGCTCGGTCCAGGGTCCGAGCGGATCCCCCGGAGGGTCGCCGCGGAGGGCGAGGATGTTGCGCACGCCCTGGTCGGCGTAGTGGCCGAGGATGTTGCGCAGTTCGGCGATGCTGTGGCCGACGGCGGTGAGGTGGGCGACCGGGGTGAGCGTGGTCTCCTGGGCGATCCGCCCGGTGACGTTGACGGTCCGGCCGCGCGTCGAGCCGCCGGCACCATAGGTCACGGAGACGAAGGTGGGCGACAGGGCCTCCAGCCGACGGATCGCGGTCCACAGGCCGGCTTCGGCCGCCGCGCTACGCGGTGGCATGAATTCGAAGGAGTAGGAGCGGCCTCCCCGTTCGAGGAGGTCGCGAATGGATGCCGCGCTGTCCGCCCTTGTACTGGGCATACCGAGAGCCATGGGGCTGATGCTTTCTCCGGGGCCGGGCCGGGGGAACGCGGCGGACGCGTCCTCCCCCGGCCCGGCGGGGCTTGCGGTCAGGAGGCGGACAGCTCCGCACGGACCGTACGGGCGGCGGTGACGAGGTTCTCCAGAGAGGCGCGGGTCTCGGGCCAGCCGCGGGTCTTCAGCCCGCAGTCGGGGTTGACCCACAGCCGCTCGGCGGGGATCGCCTTCAGCCCGGTTCGCAGCAGCGCGGCCGCCTCCTCGGTGCCCGGGACACGCGGCGAGTGGATGTCGTAGACACCGGGGCCCGCCTCGCGCGGGTAGCCGTGCGAGGCGAGTTCACGGGCGACCTGCATGTGCGACCGGGCCGCCTCCAGGCTGATGACGTCCGCGTCGAGGTCGTCGATGGCCTGGACGATGTCGCCGAACTCGGCGTAGCACATGTGCGTGTGGATCTGGGTGTCCGGCCGGACACCGGCGGTGGTGAGCCGGAACGCCTCGGTCGCCCACGCGAGGTAGGCGGCCCGGTCGGCGGCCCGCAGCGGCAGGGTCTCGCGCAGCGCGGGTTCGTCGACCTGGATCACCGAGGTCCCGGCCGCCTCAAGGTCGTTGACCTCGTCGCGCAGGGCGAGGGCGACCTGGCGGGCGGTGTCGCCGAGGGGCTGGTCGTCGCGGACGAAGGACCAGGCGAGCATGGTCACGGGGCCGGTGAGCATGCCCTTGACCGGTCGGCCGGTGAGGGACTGGGCGTACGACGTCCAGCGCACCGTCATCGGCGCGGGGCGGGAGATGTCGCCGGCCAGGATCGGCGGGCGGACGTACCGAGTGCCGTACGACTGGACCCAGCCGTGCTGCGTTGCCAGGTAGCCGGTGAGCTGTTCGGCGAAGTACTGGACCATGTCGTTGCGTTCGGCCTCGCCGTGCACGAGGACGTCGAGGCCGGTCTTCTCCTGGAAGGCGATCACCTCGCCGATCTCCGCCTTGATCCGCTCCTCGTAGCCGGCCGTGTCGATCCGGCCGGCGCGCAGGTCGGCGCGGGCGGTGCGTAGTTCGCCGGTCTGCGGGAAGGAGCCGATGGTCGTCGTCGGCAGCAGCGGCAGCCCGAGGCGGGCCCGCTGGGCGCCGGCGCGTTCACTGTAGGGCTGCGAGCGGCGGGCGTCGGTCTCGGTGATCGCTCGGGTCCGGGTCCGGACGGCGGGGTCGTGGGTGATCGGCGAACCCGCCCGGGAGGCCAGGTCGGCGCGGTTGGCGGCGAGTTCGGCGGCGATGGTGTCGGTGCCCTGGGCGAGGCCCTTGGCGAGGGTGACGATCTCGGCGGTCTTCTGCTGCGCGAAGGCGAGCCAGCGCAGGATCTGCGGCTCGATGTCCCGTTCGAGGCCGGCGTCGAGCGGGACATGCAGCAGGGAGCAGGAGGCGGCGACGTCGACCCGGTCCGCCAGGCCCAGCAGCGTGCCGAGGGTGGACAGGGACTTCTCCAGGTCGTTCACCCAGATGTTGCGGCCGTTGACGACCCCGGCGACCAGCCGCTTTCCCGGCAGTCCGCCGACGGCCGCGAGGTCGCCAAGGTTGGCGGCGCCGGCCTCGGTGAAGTCCAGGGCCAGCCCCTCCACCGGCGCCTGGGCCAGGACGGGCAGGGCCTCGCCCAGCCGGTCGAAGTAGGAGGCGACCAGCAGCTTGGGCCGATCGGTGAGCGCGCCGAGGTCCCGGTAGGCGCGGGCGGCGGCATTGAGCTCGGCCCGGGTGCGGTCCTGGACCAGGGCGGGCTCGTCCAGCTGCACCCACTCGGCGCCGGCCGCGCGCAGGTCGGCGAGCACCTCGGCGTACACCGGGAGCAGCCGGTCGAGGAGGGTGAGCGGCTCGAAGTCGGCGGGGACGCCCGGCGCGGGCTTGGCCAGCAGGAGGTAGGTGACCGGACCGACAACTACAGGCCTGGCGGTGAGGCCCAGCGCGAGGGCTTCCTCCAGCTCGGCCACCTGCTTGGCCGTGTCGGCGGTGAACACCGTGTCCGGGCCGAGTTCGGGGACCAGGTAGTGGTAGTTGGTGTCGAACCACTTGGTCATCTCCAGCGGCGCGACGTCCTGGGTGCCGCGCGCCATGGCGAAGTAGCCGTCGAGGGCGTCGGCGCCGACGGCGTCCCGGTGCCGCTCGGGGATGGCACCGACCATGACGGTGGTGTCCAGGACGTGGTCGTAGTACGAGAAGTCGCCGGTCGGGACCTCGCGGATGCCGGCGTCGGCGAGTCGGCGCCAGTTGGCTGCGCGCAGTTCGGCTGCCGTGGTCCGGAGGGCGTCGGCGGTGACGCGGCCCTTCCAGTACCCCTCGATCGCCTTCTTCAGTTCCCGGTCCGGTCCCTGGCGGGGGTAGCCGTACACGGTGGCCCGGGCTGCCGCGGCTGCGGACTTGGTGGTCACGGAGATCTCCTTCGCGAGACGATTCCCTGAGATCCCGGCGACGGGACGAGAGCGCGAAGGGTGACGGACCGGACGGAAACGGCTTGTGGCCGTCCGCTCGGTATGTACGCCGACCCGCCCACGAGGTCACCGGGATGTCCGCGCGCGGAGTCGTCCGCGCGCGGGCAGGTGGCAGGTCTTCGGACTCACGGGCACGCCCTCCTTGACCGGAGGACACCTACTGGCCGTCGCTTCCCAGAACCTGTACGTCGGGTCCAGTGCGTATGACGGCGGTCGTTCCCGCTCACCGCTGCGGGGCAGTCCCGGATTTTCACCGGGTTCCCTCTTACGACGCATCCCGCCTGGCGGACGGGGCGAACCAGCTGCACCAGCCAGCCTAAGCGGACGGCCGCGAGTCCGGAGGGTCACGTCCATCATTCGGATGGTGAGCCGACACACGCGGCTGACAGGTGTGAAACCGGCGGAGGGCGGGAAACGCCGCACACGCGTCTCCCGCCCTTTCCCCAGTCCGCGCCCGCCGGACCCTCACCCGGCAGGCGCGCCCCGGGCCCCTCAGCCCGGGTTTGCCAGGATGCTCAGTCCTGGATGTACGTGTGGAACCCCCGGCCGGTCTTGCGGCCCAGCAGACCCGCCTCGACCATCCGCTGGAGCAGCGGCGGAGGGGCGTAGAGCGGTTCGCGGAACTCGTCGTAGAGGGACTCGGCGATCGAGGCGACGGTGTCGAGCCCGATCAGGTCCGCCAGCTTCAGCGGGCCCATGGGGTGGGCGCAGCCCAGTTCCATACCGGTGTCGATGTCCTCGGCGGTGGCGAAGCCGGACTCCGCCATCCGGACGGCGGACAGGAGATAGGGGACGAGGAGGGCGTTGACGACGAAGCCCGCCCGGTCCCGGGACCCGATGACCGTCTTGCCCAGGGTTTCGGCAGCGAAGCACTCGACAGCAGCCACCGTCTCGGGCGTGGTGTGCAGGGAGGCCACGACCTCGACGAGCGGCAGAATGGGAACGGGGTTGAAGAAGTGCAGGCCCACGACCCGGTCGGCGCGGCCGGTGGCCATGCCGAGCCGCATGACCGGGAGAGAGGACGTGTTGGTGGCCAGGATCGCCTCTGGGTCCTCGACGATCTTGTCGAGGGCGGCGAAGATCTCCGTCTTCGCGTCGGCGTTCTCGACGACGGCCTCGATGACCAGCTGCCGGTCGGCCAGGGCGTCGAGCTCACCCGTGAAAACCAGACGGGCCAGGGCCTTCTGAGCGGCGGCGGACTCCATCTTGCCCCGCCGGACGGCGCGTTCGAGGGAGGAGGCCACCCGCTCTCGTGCCGCGCGGGCGGCGGTGGCGTCGGCCTCGCAGACCACGGTGTCCAGGCCGGCCCGCGCACACACCTCGGCGATACCTGCGCCCATCTGCCCGCCGCCGACCACACCGACGCGTGCGATGGCCGCGCTCATCCCTGAGCCTCCGCCCGCTGAACGAGATGACGGGAGTAGCCGTCCGGAGTGAAGAACAGCGGCAACTCGCCGACGAACGCCGTCCGCTCGAACAACTCGCGGGCCTCATCGACCGGTGCCCACGGCCGGACGGCGGCGAGGGCGACTGCCTCGTCGTCGAGGATGCGCAGAACCGTCTCGCGGTCGACGACCCGGAGCCGCAGCCACTGCCAGATCTGCACCCGGACGATCTCGGCGGTGGCCGCGTCCTCCATCAGGCCGTCGATGGCGACCGCGCCCTGGCCACGCAGCCAGGCGTCGAAGTAGCGCAGCGCCACCGCGATGTTGGCGCGGACGCCCTCCGGTGTGGGCGGGCCGCTGATGCGGCGCACCGACAGCAGGTCGGCGGGGGTCACCTCGACGTCGTCCCGCCTGCGGTCCAGCTGGTGGGGCCGCTCGCCGAGGACGTCGTCGAAGGCTTCCCGGCAGACCGGTACCAGTCCGGGGTGGGCGACCCAGGAGCCGTCGAAGCCGTCCTCCGCCTCACGCTCCTTGTCCAGCCGCACCGTGGCGAGGACCGCCTCGTTCGCGGCCGGGTCCTTGGCGGGCACCTGGGCGGCCATGCCGCCGATGGCGTGCGCGCCGCGCTTGTGGCAGATGCGGACGAGGAGTTCGGTGTAGGCCCGCATGAACGGGGCGGTCATCGTGACCTTGGCGCGGTCGGGCAGGAGGAAGTCAGTGCGGTGCCCGAAGGTCTTGATGAGGCTGAACAGGTAGTCCCAGCGGCCCGCGTTCAACCCCGCACTGTGCTCGCGCAGTTCGTGGAGAATCTCCTCCATCTCGAAGGCCGCGGTGATGGTCTCGATGAGCACGGTCGCGCGGATGGTGCCGCGCGGGATGCCGAGCAGGTCCTGGGCGAGGACGAAGATGTCGTTCCACAGCCGGGCCTCGTAACGGTTCTCCAGCTTGGGGAGGTAGAAGTACGGGCCGTACCCGGCGTTGATCTGCCGCTGGGCGCAGTGGAAGAAGTACAGGCCGAAGTCGACCAGTGCGGCAGGCACGGGCCGGCCGTCGTACGCCAGGTGCTCCTCGTCGAGATGCCAGCCGCGCGGCCGTACCACGATCGTGGCCAGCCGGCCGCGCTCGCCGAGCCGGTACTCCTTGCCCTCCTCGGTGGTGAAGTCGATGCGCCGCTCGATGGCATCGAGCAGGGTCAGCTGGCCGCCGATGACGTTCTCCCAGGTGGGGGAGGTGGCGTCCTCGAAGTCGGCCATCCACACGTTCGCACCGGAGTTGAGGGCGTTGACGGCGATACGGCGCTGCGGCGGCCCGGTGATCTCGACGCGGCGGTCGGTCAGGCCAGGCGCGGGCGGCGCGACACGCCAGGCGGGATCGGCGCGGACCGCGGAGGTGACCATGGGGAAGTCGAGCGGGGAACCGGCCGCGAGCCGGATCGCCTGCCGTCGGCGCTCCTTCAACAGACCGTCGCGGCGCTCGCCGAACTCGGCGGCGAGCCGGCTGACGAAGCCGAGGGCGGCAGGGGTGAGGATCTCGTCGTGCCGGTCGCCCGGCGCGGCCAGGACGCGGAGGGTCCGGGCGAGAGTGGTGGTGGACATCCAGGACTCCTGAACGGGGAGCAGGGTGGCGGGGACTGCAGCCCGGCCCCCGTTCGGTCAGGGGCCGGACCGTGAGGGGCGGCCTAGTGGAACTGCTCCTCCTCTGTGGATCCGGCCAGCGCGGTCGTGGAGGACGCCGGGTTGACGGCGGTGGAGACCAGGTCGAAGTAGCCGGTGCCGACCTCGCGCTGGTGCTTAACGGCGGTGAAGCCCTGCGCCTGGGCCGCGAACTCGCGCTCCTGGAGGTCGACGTAGGCGGTCATGCCGTGCTCGGCGTAGCCACGGGCGAGGTCGAACATGCCGTGGTTGAGGGAGTGGAAGCCGGCCAGCGTGATGAACTGGAAGCGGTAGCCCATCGCGCCCAGCTCCCGCTGGAACTTGGCGATCTGGTCGTCGTCCAGGGCCGCCTTCCAGTTGAAGGAGGGCGAGCAGTTGTAGGCGAGCATCTGGCCGGGGTGCTCGGCGTGGATGGCCTCGGCGAACTCGCGGGCCTGCGCCAGGTCCGGTGTGCCGGTCTCCACCCAGATCAGGTCCGCGTAGGGGGCGTAAGCCAGCCCGCGGGCGATGACCGGCGCCATGCCGTTCCGCACCCGGTAGAAGCCCTCGGCGGTGCGCTCGCCGGTCACGAACTCGGCGTCGCGCTCGTCGACATCACTGGTGAGGAGGTTGGCGGCGAGAGCGTCGGTGCGGGCGACGATCAGGGTCGGCACGTCGGCGATGTCGGCGGCCAGGCGGGCCGCGTTCAGGGTGCGGATGTGCTGCGAGGTCGGGACGAGGACCTTGCCGCCCAGGTGGCCGCACTTCTTCTCCGAGGCGAGCTGGTCCTCGTAGTGGATACCGGCCGCGCCCGCCGCGATCATCGCCTTGGTCAGCTCGAAGGCGTTCAGCGGCCCGCCGAAGCCGGCCTCCGCGTCGGCGACGATCGGCGCCAGCCAGTCCGTGGTGTCCGAGCCGCCCTCGGCGGTGGCGATCTGGTCGGCTCGCAGCAGCGCGTTGTTGATGCGACGGACCACCTGGGGCACGGAGTTGACCGGGTACAGGGACTGGTCGGGGTAGGTGTGCCCGGCCTGGTTGGCATCGGCGGCGACCTGCCAGCCGGACAGGTAGATGGCCTGCAGCCCGGCCTTCACCTGCTGCACCGCCTGGCCGCCGGTCAGCGCGCCGAGCGCGTGGATGTAGTCCTGCTCGTGCAACTGGCGCCACAGGCGCTCGGCGCCGCGGCGGGCCAGGGTGTGCTCCTCGCGGACGCTGCCGGAGAGCCGGACGACGTCCTCGGCGCCGTAGGTGCGCTCGATGCCCTGCCAGCGGGGGTCGGTGGCCCAGCGCTGGGCGAGTTCCTCGGCCGCCTGCGTGCTCGTCCTCGCTTCTGCCATGACTGTCACCGTCTCCTCGGTCTGTTGCGTCTGCCAAGCTCCCGGTCCGGGCGAACAGGGGTGGCACTGTGTGTCGTGAAACTGGGGTGCGGCCCGCCGTGCCGCCGTGTGGCGGAGGTGAGCAATGCTGCCGGTACGGACACCGCTTTCGCCGGGAGCTCCGACGTCAGGGCATGAATCGTGCCCCGGGTGCGGGCGGTGGTCGCCGGGGTCCGGCGGGCCGCACTCAGACTCTGACACTGGCACTCAGTGCCATCAACTGTGGATGGCTGCCAATTTCTGCGAATCTTCGCCTCGTGTTTTGCCAAGGTTGCGAAGGGAGTGATCCGGAGGCTGATCACGTACGCTGACCGCGTCCCGGACACGGAGGACCATGGTGAGCAAGATCTACGCGGGAGCGCGGCTGCGACGCCTGCGCGAGGAACGCGGGATGAGCCAGGCCGCGCTCGCCCGGGTGCTGGGCATCTCGCCGAGCTACCTGAACCAGATGGAGCACGACTCCCGCCCGCTGACCGTGCCCGTCCTGCTGCGGCTGACCGAGGCGTTCGGCGTCGACCCGGCCTTCTTCTCCGAACGCGACACCAGCCGCCTGGTCGCCGACCTCCGCGAGACCCTGGCAGGCGAGATCACCGCAGCCCGGGTGAGTCCGGCCGACCTCGCCGAGCTGGCCTCCCGCATGCCCGGCGTCGCCCAGGTCCTGCTCGACCTCGGCCGCCGCAACCACCTCCTGGCCGAACGCCTCGCCGGCGCGACCGACGCCCGCGACACCGACCCGGCCGCACCTCGCTCACCACACTCGCCGCACGAGGAGATCCGCGACTTCTTCTACCGCCGCCAGAACTACCTCCACGACACCGACCTCGCGGCGGAGGAACTCGCCCAGGAGATCGGCGTCCGCCCCGGCGACGTCCTGCGGGTGCTCACCGCACGCCTCACCGACCACCACGGCGTACGGCTGACCGGCGAATCGAGCGATCGTCTCCACCACTACGACGAGCCGACCCGCACCCTCCACCTCTCGGCCCGCCTGCGCCCCGGCCAGCGCGCCTTCCGCATGGCCACCCAGCTCGCCCTGCTCGAACACGACGTCGAACTCGCCCGCCAGGCCGCCGAAGACTTCCAGCCCGGCACCCCCACCCACGCCCTGGCCCGCATCGGCATCGCCCACTACTTCGCCGCCGCGCTGATCCTCCCCTACACCGCCTTCCACACAGCCGCCGAGGAAGCCCGCTACGACCTCGAACTCCTCACCGACCGCCACGGCCTCGGCTACGAGACCGTCTGCCACCGCCTCAGCACCCTCCAACGCCCCCGGCTGCGCGGCGTGCCCTTCTCCTTCGTCCGCGTCGACCGCGCCGGCAACATGTCCAAACGCCAGTCCGCCACCGGCTTCCACTTCTCCCGGGCCGGCGGCACCTGCCCGCTGTGGAACGTGTACGAGGCGTTCGCGGCCCCCGGCCGCATCCACGTGCAGATCGCCGAAATGCCCGACGGGCAGCGGTACTTGTGGACCGCGCGAGCGGTCACCCGGCACCGTGGCGGCTGGGGCGAACCAGGCAAGACCTTCGCCATCGGCCTGGGCTGCGAGATCCGCCACGCCCACCGCCTTGTCTACTCCGACGGACTCGACCTGACCAGCACCTCCGCCGCCACCCCCATCGGCATGGGCTGCCGCGTCTGCGATCGCCTCGACTGCCCCCAGCGCGGGGCACCCCCGCTCGGCCGTCCGCTGCGGATCGACCAGAACACCAGCACCTTCGTGCCGTACCCCGTGACCGATCACACGACTTGACCCAGCGATTACCTTGATAGCCTCGACAGGCCAGTCGAACCACATCCGTGGTCAGGGAATCCGGTGCGAATCCGGAACTGACGCGCAGCGGTGAGGGGGACGGGCGGGGCACGACGCCACTGGGAGACCGGGAAGGCGCCCCGGCCGGACGAACCCGAGTCCGAAGACCTGCTGGCACCTTCGCGCCCAGCGCGGGGGACGTCCGTAGGCCGGCTCCGCGAACGAGCCCCGACCCCAGAGGCATGCCCGTGCTCCGCACCCCCGCCCTCCTCCATACCCCGGCGCTGCTCGTCGCGTCCGCCCTGCTGCTCACCGCGTGCGGCTCCTCCGACGCGGGTGACGCGAAGCGGGAGGAGACCTCAGCCGCTGGTTACCCGGTGACCCTCGACAACTGCGGCCACAAGGTCACCCTGAAGTCGGCCCCGAAGCGGGCCGTCTCCCTCAACCAGGGCACCACCGAGATCCTGCTCTCCCTCGGCCTCGCCGACCGCATGGCCGGTACGGCGACCTGGACCGACCCGGTGATGAAGGGCCTGGAGAAGGCCAACGCCACCGTGCCGCGCCTCGCCGACAACAACCCGTCCTTCGAGAAGGTCCTGGACGCCGAACCCGACTTCGTCACCGCCTCGTTCATCTCCACCCTCGGCAAGGGCGGGGTCGCCACCCGCGAGCAGTTCGAGAAGCTGGGCGTACCCACCTACGTCTCACCCTCCGACTGCGCAGGCAAGGACAACGACAGCGGCGGCGACGGCTCGCGCAGCGAACCGCTCACCCTCGACGCCGTCTACGGCGAAATACGCGATCTCGCCCGCGCGTTCGGCGTCGAGGAGCGCGGTGAGAAGCTCGTCGCCTCGCTGAAGAAGCGGGTGAGCACGGCCACCGCCGGACTGCACGCATCCGACGTCTCCCTCATGTACTGGTTCGCCAACTCCCAGTCCCCGTACCTCGCCGGCTGCTGCGGCGCGCCGGGCGCCATCACGCGCGCGGTCGGCGCGAAGAACGCCTTCGCCGACTCCCACGACGAATGGCCCCAGATCAACTGGGAGACCGTCGCCGACCGCGACCCCGACGTCATCGTGATCGGCGACCTGACCCGCAAGCAGCAGACCGCCGAGACCGCCGCGGCCAAGATCCGCTTCCTGGAGGCGAACCCCGCCACCCGCAATCTGACCGCCGTGAAGAAGAAGCGGTACGTCCTGCTGAGCGGGCAGGCGATGAACCCGTCCATCCGCACCATCCAGGGGATCGAGAAGGTCGCAGCAGGTCTGCGCGACTTCGGCCTCGCCAAGTGAGCATCCGCTCCCTGCTGCTGACGGGCAGCGGACTGGCCGCGCTGCTCGTGTCGATCGCCGTCGCCGTGACGATCGGACCGGCGGACATCTCGACAGGGGACGTCTGGGCCGCCGTCGCGGCCCATCTCGGCCTCGGCGAGAGCACCCTGGCGCCGCTGCGGGACGGCATCGTCTGGGATCTGCGCATGCCGCGCACCCTGCTCGCCGCCGTGTGCGGGGCCGGACTCGCCGTCTGCGGCGCGGTCATGCAGTCGCTGCTGCGTAACCCGCTCGCTGACCCCTTCGTCCTCGGGGTCTCCTCCGGCGCGTCCACCGGGGCGGTCGCCGTGGTCGTGCTGGGCGTCGGCGGGGGAGCGGTGTCCCTGTCGGCGGGCGCCTTCCTGGGCGCGCTGGTCTCCTTCGCCCTGGTGCTGCTGCTCAGCCACACCCTCGGCGGCAGCACCGACCGGGTGGTCCTGTCCGGGGTGGCGGCCATGCAGCTGTTCTCCGCGCTGACCTCCTTCATCGTCCTCACCTCCGCGGACGCCGAGACCACCCGGGGCGTGCTGTTCTGGCTGCTCGGCTCGCTCACCGGCGCCGACTGGGGACAGGTACTGCTCTGCACCGTCGTCCTGACGGTGGTGCTCGTCGTCAGCCTCGGCTACGCCCGAACCCTCGACGCGTTCGCCTTCGGCGACGAAGCCGCCGCGGGACTCGGGGTCCGGGTCGCCCGCACCCGCCTGGTCCTGCTCTGCGCGACCGCGCTGCTCACCGCCGCCCTGGTCAGCTGCGCCGGAGCGATCGGATTCGTCGGCCTGGTCCTGCCGCACGCCACCCGCACCCTCACCGGCTCCGGGCACGCCCGCCTGCTGCCGGTCACCGCGCTGACCGGAGCCGTCTTCCTGGTGTGGGTGGACACCCTCGCCCGAACCGTCCTAGACCCCCAGGAGGTCCCGGTGGGCGTGGTGACGTCCCTCATTGGCGTACCGGCGTTCGTGATCGTCCTCTACCGCGGACGGGGAAGAGCATGACCAGCCTGCACGCGGACCGCGTCGTACGGCGCATCGGTGACAAGGTAGTCGTCGACGACGTCACCCTCACCCTGCGCCCCGGCGAGACGGTCGGTCTGCTCGGTCCCAACGGCTCGGGCAAGTCGACGCTGCTCAGGCTGCTGGCCGGGGTCCTCGCCCCCAGCACCGGAGTCGTGAGCCTGGACGGTCGCCCGCTCATGGACGTCGGTCGCCGCGCCACCGCCCGCCGTATCGCCACCGTCGAGCAGCACACCCACACCCAAACCGAACTGACCGTCCGGGACGTCGTCGCCCTCGGCCGCATCCCGCACCGGCGAGCCTGGACACCCCCGACCGCGGCCGACGCGGCAGCCGTCACCGAGGCTTTGCGACGCACCGGACTGACCGACCGGGCCGGCCAGTCCTGGCACACCCTCTCCGGCGGCGAACGCCAGCGCACCCAGATCGCCCGCGCCCTCGCCCAGGAACCCCGCGAACTCCTCCTCGACGAACCCACCAACCACCTCGACATCCAGCACCAGCTCGACCTCCTGGAACTCGTCGCGGCCCTGCCGGTCACCACCGTGATCGCCCTGCACGACCTCAACCTCGCCGCCATGTACTGCGACCGCCTCCTCGTCCTGCACGACGGCCGCGCGGTCACCGAGGGCACCTCCGCCGAGGTCCTCACCCCCGACCTCATCGAGCAGGTCTACGGCGTCCATACCGAGGTCACGCACGAACCCGGCCACCCCGTGATCCGCTTCCTGCGCCCAGCCGCCCGGGACGGATCTCCCCCGAAGAGGAGCGTGACGAGCGATGCCCCGACAGCACCCTGAAGCGGTCGGCACGGAGCACACCTCACCCGAACCGGCACCGTGCCGCGTTGTCGTATGCCGGGACTGCTGCTGCGGAACCCCGAAAATCACCGGCGTGGACCACGACCGGCAACTCGCGCGCCTTACCGAGCAGGTCCCGGTCCGCGTATCCGACTGCCTCGACGTATGCGAACACGCCAACGTGATCGTCGTCCAGCCCTCCGCCGTCGCACGCGCCGCAGGAGCCCGACCGGTCTGGCTCGGCCTCGTCAACGACCCTGACGCCACCGAAGACATCACCGCCTGGGTGCAGGCTGGCGGCCCTGGTGTCGCCCCCTGCCCCGACATCCTTGCCCTGTATGTCTTCACCCCGCCCCACAGGGCGATGAGCGGGTCTGTCAAACGAGCGGTGTAACTGGGGTAGTTGGGACTACTGGCGGGCTGCCGACAGGCGGCCGTCGAAGGTGATGTCGAAGGCGTTCAGCGCGGTCTTCCAGCGCATGGTCCAGCGAACCTGGCCCTTGCCCGTGGGGTCGAGGGACATGATCGCCATGTAGACGCATTTCAGGGCGGCCTGCTCGTTGGGGAAGTGTCCACGGGCCTTGACCGCCCGGCGGATCCGCGCGTTCACCGACTCGATCGCGTTGGTGGTGCAGACGATGCGGCGGATCTCGGTGTCGAACCGCAGGAACGGGGTGAACTCTTCCCAGGCGTTCTCCCACAGCTTCACGATTGCCGGATACTTCCGGCCCCAAGCGTCGGCGAACTCGGCGAACCGCTCCAGAGAGGCCTCCTCGGTCGGCGCCGTGTAGACCGGCTTCAGAAGCTTGGCGATCTTGTCCCAGTCCTGGCGGGCGGCATAGCGGAAAGAGTTCCGCAGCAGGTGCACCACGCAGGTCTGCACGATGGTCCGCGGCCAGACGGTCTCCACCGCCTCCGGCAAGCCCTTGAGCCCGTCGCAGACCAGCATCAGCACGTCGCTGACGCCGCGGTTCTTGATCTCGGTGAGGATGTGCAGCCAGTGCTTGGCGCCCTCGCCGCCGTCCCCGGCCCACAGCCCGAGGATCTCGCGCCGGCCCTCGGTGGTGACCGCCAGGGCCACGTAAATGGGCCGGTTGGCGACCGCACCGTCGCGGATCTTCACGTGGATGGCGTCGATGAAGACGACCGGATAGACCGGGTCGAGGGGCCGGCTCTGCCACTCGGCCATGCCTTCCAGCACCTTGTCGGTGATGGTGGAGATGGTCTGGCGCGAGACCTCGGCGCCATAGACCTCGGCCAGGTGGGCCTGGACTTCACCGGTGGTCAGGCCCTTCGCGGCCAGCGAGATGACCATCTCGTCGATGCCGGTCAGGCGCTTCTGCCGCTTCTTGACGATCTTCGGTTCGAACGAGCCGTCGCGGTCGCGGGGCACGGTGATCTCCACCGGGCCGACATCGGTGAGCACCGTCTTGGAGCGTTTGCCGTTGCGGGAGTTGCCGCCGTTCTTGCCCGCCGGATCGTGCTTGTCATAGCCGAGGTGATCGGTGATCTCGCCCTCCAGGGCGGACTCCAGCAGCCGCCTGGTCAGCTGCTGCAGCAGCCCGCCCTCACCCGTCAACTGCAGGCCCTCAGCCTGGGCACGACCCACCAGCTCGTCGATCAACTGGTCGTCCACCGCCTTCGCCGGCACAGCTTTCGCGGGCTCGACGGCCTCGGGTCCGGTCACGTTCTCACTGGTCATCGATGCATCCTCCATGATCGGGAGTTACACCGAACGATTTACAGTCCCACTCCCGGCACCCCGCTGTTCTGGCCGCTCAGCGTCGTGAACGAGCCCGTGTTCGCAGCGAGAAGGGAACCCGCTGGGGCGGCCGGCCTCTCGCCACCGCGGCCTGAAGATCTCGATGCTGCTCACTGGGGCAGAGGACTATCCAGCGTAGGGGTTGCCGCCGAGCCAGGTGGTGCCATCGATCAGTTCGCGTGCCGCGTCCAAGTGACCGCTGTGGCAGGCGACCTCGGTGAGCACGTGGATGAGGATGCGGCGCACGTCGGGCAGCCGCCAGGTCGGCCAGATGTCCACGGGCCACGCGGCAGGCTCCTGGTCCAGGTTGGCGGCGGCGAGCACGACGTCTGCGCGTGCGATGGCCGCCCGGTAGTCGGCGAAGACCTCCCTGGTGCTCATCCCCTCGGGGACGTACCAGTGCGCCTCCGCGCCTGCCGCGAGCTGTCCGGCCACATCCGGTTCGCCCGCGATCACTCCGGGGAACCAGAAGCGTTCGACATCCACCGTGAGGTGGCGCAGCAACGCCAGGCAGCTCCAACCGCTGGGCAGCACCGGCCGCCGCAGATCCTCCTCCGAGACCCCTTCGAGGATCCCAACGACGTGCGCGCGCTGGCTGTCCAGGGCACCCTTGAGCGCGGCGAGTTCAGCGTTCACCGAACGGCGCCCTGCGCCTGGATCTTGCTCAGCTGGGATGCCGCCCACCATGGCCTCACCCGTCGTACTTGTCATCCGCGCGCCTCCGTCAACCACAGAACATGATCTGACTCCGGCCCGGACGCTACACCGGGGGTACGACAACCCCCAGCCGATCGGCGCCACGTCGTTCTGCACCGCCTACCCGGCAAACTTTCCCGGTCACGGCACTAGGACAGCAAGCCGACCACGCCGGGGCGGCATCGGGTTCTCCATGGTGTCCCTCGCCTTCGCCCAGGCGGGCTCCATCCTCGTCCAGCGCGACCCGGGCGGCATCACCGGCGGCGAGGAGGGCAGGGCCGCCCCGGCGGACCGGCTGCCGGCCTCACTCGTCGGCATCGGCCACACCGCCAACCTCTACTGGATCGCCCTCGCCTACCTGGTCCTCGTGCTCGCCGTCGTCCACTGGGCGGTCCGCTCGCCCACCGGCCGGGTCTGGGAGGGCATCAAGGAGAACGAACGCCGGGTGGAGATGCTGGGCCTGCGCCCGTACGGCTTCAAGCTGATCGCCTTCGTCCTGGCCGGCACCCTCGCCGCGCTCGGCGGCATCGTCTACCTGCTGCTCACCGGCGGCGCCACCCCGCAGACCACCACCTCCGACTTCACCCTGTCCCTGCTGGTCATGGTGGTGCTGGGCGGCTCCGGCACCCGCTGGGGTCCGATGCTCGGCGGCATCCTCTACACCTGGGCCGACCACCGGCTCGGCGACCTGGCCGGCTCGGGCGGCGTCGCCGACCTGCCCGCCGTGCTGCGGGTGCCGCTGTCCCAGCCGCTGTTCCTGCTCGGGGCGCTGTTCGTCGCGGTGATATACCTGCTGCCCGGCGGCGTGGTCCGCCTGCCCCGGCGGCTGCGCGCCGCCCGCACCGCCCGCGCCACGACCGACCGCGAGGAGGCTCCCGCCCCGTGAGCCGGCACGTGGAGGCACGAGGTCTCGGCCGGGCCGACCGCGTACGGTCCCGGCGGCCGCCCCGGGCCCGTGTCGTCCAGCAGCCGTCCAGTATTCCGCGGGCCGCTCCTTCCGCCCGCGACCGACCGCGAGGAGGCTCCCGCCCCGTGAGTGACACCCCGAGGCACGACCCGACGCCCCGCCCCGCCGCGGGCGGTCCCGGATTCCCGGCGTACGAGGAGCTGCGGGTGCCCGTGGCCGGCGGTGAACTGGCCGTGCTGCGCTGGCCGGCCGCCGCACCGGGCGCGCCGGTGGTGCTCGCGCTGCACGGCATCACCGCCAACGGCCTGACCTGGGCCCGCGTCGCCCACCATCTCGCCGGCCGGGTCACCCTGCTCGCGCCCGACCTGCGCGGCCGGGGCGGCAGCGGCACGCTCGCCGGCCCGTACGGCATCGGGGCGCACGCCGACGACATGGCCGCCGTGGTGCGGGCGCTGGACGCCGGGCCCGTGGTCCTCACCGGGCACTCCATGGGAGCCTTCACCGCCGCCCTGACCGCCGTACGCCACCCGGACCTGCTCTCGGGCCTGCTGCTGGTGGACGGCGGAGTGGGCTTCCCCGTGCCCGCCGGGACGTCCCCGGACGAGCTGATCACCGCCGTGATCGGGCCGGCCATGCGGCGCCTGTCGATGACGTTCCCCGACCGGGCGGCCTACCGGGAGTTCTGGCAGCGCCATCCCGCCTTCGCCGGTGCCTGGTCGCCCTGGGTGGACGCCTACATCCAGCGGGACCTGGTCGGCGAGGAACCGGCGCTGCGCTCCTCGTGCCGGCTGGACGCCGTGCGCGTCGACGGCACCGACCAGCTCGGCGGCGAGGTGGCGGACGCCGTCCACCGCCTGCCCCGACCGGCCGAACTGCTGTGGGCGGAACGCGGGTTGATGGACGAGCCGCAAGGCCTGTACGACGGGCGGCGGCTCACCGCGGCCGGTGTGGACGACACGCTGCTCAAGACCACGCCCGCCCCCGGCACCAACCACTACACGATCCTCGTCGGCGACGAGGGCGCGCACCTGGTGGCACGGCGCCTGCTGGCGGCGGCGGGCGTCAGCTGAGGGACAGCAGCCGCAGCCGCAGGGCGAGTTGCAGCTCCAGCGCGTTCTCCGGGCTGTTCCAGCCGGGGCCGAGGATCGCCTGGATGCGGTCCAGGCGCTGCACCACCGTGTTGATGTGCACGTGCAGCTCCTCCTTCGCCCGCGTCAGGCTCCCGCCGCAGCCGAAGTACGCGGCCAGCGTCCGGACCAGCTGAGTGCCGCGCCGGTCGTCGTACTCCAGCAGCGGTCCGAGGGTGGCCGTGACGAAGCCCTCCACGTCGTGGTCCTCGCCCAGCAGCACCCCGAGGAAGCCGAGTTCGCCCGCGCTGGCCCCGGCCCCCCGGCGGCCGAGCACCCGCAGCGCCTGCAGACAGCGCGCGGCCTCGGCGTGGGCGTCGGCCAGGGCGCGCGGACCGGCGGCGGGCCCGGCGCCGGCCACCGTGACCGGGGCGCCGACCAGGTGGGTCAGCTGCTCGGCCGCGGCCCGGGCCGCCTCGCCCGGCGCGGTGCCGCCGGCCGGGACCAGCATGACCGTATCGGCGTGTTCCGCGCTGACGGCGCCACTGCCGAAAAGGTACTGCACGGCCGCCCCGGCCAGCCGCTCGCGCACGGCCGCGTCCGTCGAGGCGACCAGCACCAGGTGCGGGCGGTTCAGGTCGACGCCGAGGTTCCGGCCGCGCGCCACCAGGCCGGCCGGGTCGCGGTCGGGTGCGGTGAGCAGGTCGGTGACCAGGTCGCCGCGCACCCGGTTCTCGGTCTCGGCGACCGAGCGCCGCAGCAGCAGGAGCAGTGAGGTGACGACGCTGCTGCGCTCGAACAGGCGCCGGTCGGGGCCGTCCAGATCCGGCCGCCCGGACAGCACCAGGCTGCCCAGCATCTCCTGCCCGGCCAGCGCCGCGCACACCCAGCGCCCGTCGTGGACCACCGCGTGGGCGGTGGCGCGCGAGTCCTCCGCGGCGCGCACCACGGCGGCCGCGTCGGCCGCGTCGGCCGGGGTCGATCCGCCACCACCGGCGTCGCCGCCGCTCTCCTCCGCGCCGCCGTTCGTGTCCCGTGCCGTGTCCCGGCCGGCCGGTCCCATCCCGCGCGCGGTCCTCGTGAGCGGCCACCCGCCCGCGTCGAACACCGTGACGTCGCCCTGGAGCAGATCGGCGACGGCTGCGGCCACGTCGGCCACGTCCCCGCCCCGCAGCACCAGGTCGCTGAGCCGGTCGTGGGACTCCTCGGCCCGCTGCATGGCGGCCGAACGCTCCCGGATCACCGCGTTGGCCTCCGCCAACTCGGCCAGCGCGACCCGGGCGTCGGTCATCGCCTTCGCGGTGTCGATGGCGATCGCGGCGTGGTTGGCCAGCGAGCACAGCAGCGCCACCTCGTCCGGGGAGAAGGTCCGCGGCGTGCGGTCGGCGGCGAACAGGGCGCCGATCACCTTGCCGCCGCTGCCGGAGCCGAGGAGCAGGGGGACGCCGAGGATCGCGACCAGGCCCTCGTCCAGGACACCGGCGTCGATGCTGTGCGTGTGGTGGAAGCGTTCGTCCGTGCGGTAGTCCGGGGTGGCGTAGGGCCGCGCGGTCTGTGCCACCAGGCCGCCGAGCCCCTCGCCGAGCTGCAGCCGCAGGTTCTGGAACAGTACCGACACGGAGCCGTCGGTGACCCGCATGAAGGTGTCGCCCGCCTCCTCGTCGGGGAGCGTCAGGTACGCCGTGTCGGTGCCGAGCAGCATCCTGGCGCGGCGCACGATGGACCGCAGGACGGCGTCCAGGTCGCGCAGCGCCGCGAGGTCGCCCGCGGTGTCGAAGAGGGCGGTGAGTTCCGCTTCCCGGCGCTGGTGCTGGCGCAGCGCGCTGTGCACGCGCAGCGCGGCCTGGGTGGCCTGCTCGATCTCCGCGAGGTCGTCGGTGCGGGCGCCGTCGCGCCGCGCCTCGGTGGCGACGGCGCCGAAGTCCTCGGCGGGGGCGCCGGCGGCGAGGAGTTCGAGCAGACGGCGCAGGTGGGCGGCGACGGACGTGTTCTTGGGCATGGGCGGACCATTGTGAGGAAGAGGGGGAGCCCCCGCAAGCGTGGCGGCACCGAGGGGGCGGGGAGCCCGCCCCCTCGGTGCCGGATTGCCCCGGAAGGTCACCGGCGGCCACCGGAGGGTCGGGCGGACGCGGTCTCCTTCGGGCCGGCGGCCGGGCGGGCCGCCCCTGCGCCGGGTCCGGCCGGTTCGACCGCGGCCAGGTCCGTGCCGCGGGTCTCGCGGGCGGCGACCACGGCTATCACGGTGACGACGGCGGACAGCGCGACGTACACCGAGATCGGTGTGGAGGAGCCGTAGGAGCCGAGCAGCGCCGTGGCGATCAGCGGGGCCGGGGCGCCGGCCGCGACCGAGGAGAGCTGGGCGCCGATGGAGGCGCCGGTGTAGCGCATCCGGGTGGCGAACAGCTCGGAGAAGAACGCGGCCTGCGGGGCGTACATCGCGCTGTGGAAGACCAGCCCGACGGTGACCGCCAGGACCAGCGCCGGGAAGGACCTGGTGTCCAGCAGACCGAAGAAGGCCCAGGACCAGGCGCCCACGCCGATCGCGCCCACCAGGTAGACCGGCTTGCGGCCGACCCGGTCGGAGAGCGCGCCGAACAGCGGGATCAGGCAGAACTGCACGGCCGAGCCGATCAGCACCGCGTTCAGCGCCGGCTGCTTGGCGATGTCCAGGTGTTCCACGCAGTACGTCAGGACGAAGGCGGTGATCACGTAGTACGAGATGTTCTCCGCCATGCGGGCGCCCATCGCGACCAGGATGTCCCGCCAGTGGTCGCGGAGCACGGCGACGAACGGCAGCTCCTCGGCCTTGCGCTCCGCCTTGCGCCGCTCGGACTTCGCCAGCGCCTCCTTGAACAGCGGTGACTCGTCGACGGACAGCCGGATCCACATGCCGAGCATCACCAGGACGCCGGAGAGCAGGAACGGCACGCGCCAGCCCCAGGAGTTGAACGCGTCGTCGCTGAGCACGGTGGTCATCAGGGACAGCACACCGACGGCGAGCAGGTTGCCCGCGGGTGCGCCGCCCTGCGGCCAGGACGCCCAGAAGCCGCGGCGGCGGGCGTCGCCGTGCTCGGACACCAGGAGCACCGCCCCGCCCCACTCGCCGCCCAGCGCGAAGCCCTGGACCAGGCGCAGCGTGGTCAGCAGCAGCGGGGCGGCGACGCCCAGCGTGGCGTAGCCGGGGACGCAGCCGATCAGAGTGGTGGAGCCGCCCATCATCAGCAGGCTGATCACCAGGAGCTTCTTGCGTCCGAGCCGGTCGCCGAAGTGGCCGAAGACGACGGCGCCGACGGGCCGGGCGGCGAAGCCGATGGCGTAGGTGAGGAAGGAGAGCAGCGTGCCGGTCAGCGGGTCGGACTCGGGGAAGAAGACCCGGCCGAAGACGAGGGCGGCGGCGGAGCCGTAGAGGAAGTAGTCGTACCACTCGATGGTGGTGCCGACGAGGCTGGCCGCGACGACCTTGCGGAGGCCGGCCGGCCGTTTCGGGCTGCCTGGGTCGTTCACGGCGGTGTGAGCGCTGGCCATGTGTGTCACCGTCTCGGGGCGAGGAGGGTCGGATCCGCCGGGCTCGGGGGACGTCGGGGATGGTCGAGCGGGTCCGGGGAGTGGGCGGTGGGGGAGGGTGCGTGGTGGGTGGTGCCGGGTGGCGTCAGTGGGCCGTCCAGCCGCCGTCCAGCGGGAGGGAGGACCCCGTGATGTAGCCGGTGTTCTCGGCGCACAGCCACAGGGCGGCCTCGGCGACCTCGGCCGGCTCGATCAGCCGCTTGATCGCGGTGCGGTCGAGGAAGACCCGCTCGACGACTTCGCCCGCCGGAATGCCGTGGGCGAGCGCCTGGTCCGCGATCTGGTCCTCGACGAGCGGGGTGCGGACGTAGCCGGGGTTGAGGCAGTTGCTGGTGACGCCGTGCGCGGCGCCCTCCAGCGCGACCACCTTGCTGAGCCCTTCGAGGGCGTGCTTGGCCATGACGTACGCCGACTTGTAGGCGCTGGCGCGCAGGCCGTGCACCGAGGAGATGTTGACGACCCGGCCCCACTCCCGCGCGTACATGTGCGGCAGGGTGCGGCGCAGGATCCGGAACGGCGCCTCCACCATCACCCGCTGGATCAGGGCGAAGCGGTCCATCGGGAACTCGTGGACGGGGGCGACGTGCTGGAGACCGGCGTTGTTGACCACGATGTCGGCGTCGTCCGGCAGCGTATCCACGGCGTCCGGATCGGAGAGGTCGGCCACGATCGCCGTGCCGCCGGTCGCCGCGGCCACGTCCTTGGCGGGCCCGGCGGCCAGGTCGACGGCGTAGACCTCGGCGCCCGCGGCGGCCAGCGCCAGGGCACAGGCCCGGCCGATCCCGCCGGCCGCCCCGGTGACCAGGGCCTTGCGTCCGGCCAGGAACCGGGGGGTGAGGGGATTCTCGGTGCTCTCCATGGCGGAACACCGTAGGAAGGATGGGAGACCTCAGACACGTGGGCCGGTCACACAATCCCGGCCCGGCGCATGGTGTCGTCCACCATGCCGGGGTCCGTGCCGCGCCCTGCCACACGGTCCCCGTCGGCGCCATGGTCGTGACCACCACCGCGCCGCCGCCCTCCTGGCTGCCGTTGACATGTCGCGGTCATCGGAGCGGTCGTACGGTCCGCTCCCAGCAAGCCGGTTCCTCAGCGGCCCGGTGGTGTCCGCCGCCGCGTCCGCCCAGCAGTCCTCCCACCCCACCACCCACGGGAGTCACCCATGCGTTCCCTCACCCCGCGCGGCGCCCTCGGACGCTGCGCCCTGGCCGCGGCGTTCGCTCTCACCGCCGCCCTGACCACCCTCTCCCCGCTCGCCCGGCCCGCCGCCGCGGCCGACGGCCTCCGGCAGGTCACGGACTTCGGCGCCAACCCCGGCAACCTCGCCATGTACGAGTACGCGCCCGCCGACCTCCCCGACAACGCGCCGCTGGTCGTGGCGATGCACGGCTGCACCCAGTCGGCGAGCGACTACCACGCCCACTCCGGCTGGCAGAAGTTCGCCGACGCCTGGGGCTTCGCCGTGGTGTATCCGCAGACCGGTCCGGCCAACAACAGCCTGTCCTGCTTCAACTGGTTCGACCCCGCCGAGGACACCCGCGGCCGGGGCGAGGCCGCCTCGGTCGTGCAGATGGTCGAGCACGCGGCGGCACAGTACGGCACCGACCCCGACCGCGTCTTCGTCACCGGCCTCTCCGCGGGCGGCGGCATGACGGCCGACCTGCTCGCGGCCTACCCCGACGTGTTCGCGGGCGGCGCGGTCGACTCCGGCCTGCCCGCGCAGTGCGCGACGAGCCTGGCCGCCGCGTCGGGCTGCCAGTACGGCGACCAGCGGCTCACCCCGAAGCAGTGGGGCGACAAGGTCCGGGGCTCCTACCCCGGGTACACCGGCCCGTGGCCCCGGGTCGCGATCTGGCAGGGCACCGCGGACGGGACCGTCGCCCCCGTCAACGGCACCGAGCTGCGCGACCAGTGGACCGACGTCTGGGGCATCGGCCAGACCGCCTCCGGCACGCGGACCCTGCCCGGCGGCACCGCGGAGACGACCTACGACGACTCCACCGGCCGTCCCGCCGTCGCCCTCTTCTCGGTCTCCGGCATGGCCCACGGCCTCGCGGTGAGCCCCGGCCCGGGCACCGACCAGTGCGGCAGCACCGGCACGTACTACCTCGACACCATCTGCTCCAGCTACTACACCGGATTGTTCTGGGACCTGGACGGATCCCCCGACGACGGCGGCGACGCCACCCTGCCGGCCCCGGCCGGGCTCACGGTCACCGGCACGACCGACACGGGCGCGTCACTGTCCTGGAGCGCGGTGAACGGCGCCACCTCGTACGCCGTCTACCGCGACGGCACCAGGGTCGGCTCCCCGACGGGCACGTCCTTCACCGACACCGGCCTGAGCGCGGGCACCGCCTACCGCTACACGGTCGCCGCGATCGACTCCTCCGGCGCCGAGGGGGCGCGCTCGGGGGCGGTCACGGCGACGACCACGGGCGCCGCAGCCAAGTGCTACACGGCGACCAACTACCACCACGTCACCGCAGGCCGCGCCCACCAGAGCCTCGGCTACACCTACGCCAACGGCTCCGACCAGAACATGGGCCTGTACAACGTCGCCGTCACCCACACCCTGAAGGAGACGTCACCGGGGTACTTCGTGCTCGCGGACGGGGGGTGCTGACCCACCGCGCACGCTGTCCGCGCTCAGATCTGCGGGTCCACCGAACGCAGCAGTTCGAGCAGCCCCTGCGCCGGGCCCAACTGGTCGTCGGTCACCGGGTCCGGACTGAAGTGCATGAGGTCGTTGCGGAAGTTGCGGCATTCCTCCAGAGCAGCCAGGAAGTGGTCCTGGTCGATGCCCCAGCCCAGGGCGGCCCAGTTCTCCGGCTCTTTGAGCAGGTGCTTGTACGCCCCGAAGGTGAGATTGGCGGCGGAGTGCACCCGGGAGGCGCGTCCGCGCGGGACCGTCGCCCTGATGCGGTCGAGCGGAATGCACCGGTCCACCACGCGGCGCAGGCGCTGCTCGATCTCCTCGACCAGAACGAACGGGCGCACTCGCGTGCCGAACTGAAACGTGAGGTCGGCGGCGGTGATCAGACCGCACACCTTGTGGTCGGGGTCGCGGACGACGGCGTATCCGTACTGCTGGATGGCCCCGATCCAGTCGAGCAGGTCGTCCGAGCCGTTCGCCTCCTGACCGCGTACGGTCGCCGCGTGCAGGCCGGGTGCGGGGTCCGCCATTCTGGCGCGTCCGATCGACTCCCAGCTGACGACGCCCCGCAGCCGCCCGTCCGTGTCGAGTACGGGCAGCTGGCTGTACCCGCGCAGCACCATGAGCGTCGTGGCCGTGCCGAGGCTGTCGCCGACGCGTACGCACTCGGGCATCCGGTTCGCCGACTCGAGGTTGCTGACCCGGTAGGCGATGGCCCGGGTCTCGTCGTCCTCCTCGGGCAGTCGGCCGGTGAGACCGGCCGAGACGCTCGAGGGCGCCGATCCCGTTTCCGTGGCCGGACTTCCAAGGACGTCGTTCACCGTCGTCGACATTGCCTTGAAGGTGAGCCGGCTCACCGCGCTCGTCCCCGACTCGTCCGGCTCGGCGCCTCCCGCCAGCACCGCGATCCGGCTGTCGAGCGTGCCGTCGGTGAAGGGCGGGACGGTGACCAGCCCGCGCGCCTCCAGGTCGTTCTTGATCTGCTCGGTGGACGCCGGGTGGCGCCGCTGGACGCCCCATACGGCGAGGAAGTCCCGGATGGACAGGGTGAGTGGTTCCCCGTCGCCGCGCCTGCGTACCTCCTCGTACAGTTTCGCGGGCTCGGTGAGGGTCGCGGCGAACTCGTCGGCATCGGGCCGCCCCGGATCGGGCTTGCCCTCGGCCAGCGCGGCCACCCGTTCCGCCGCACCGAACCTGCTGATCTCGAAGACGGTCAGCAGCGATCCGAGGCTGTCGAGCAGGTCCGACTGAATCTCGCGCCGGTCGAGGTCCCGGACGAGCCACTCCACGCGCCGGACGTGCCGCATGCCCTCGGCGTCCGCCGAGCGGTACTCGTAGCCGCCCGTCACGCGGCCGATGGCCACCCGCGACGATTTGAGGGGGAGCACGACGAGATCGCCGGGCTGGATCTCGTGGACGAAACGGTAGAGCTGGCCGGTCCAGTTCCCGATCGTGTACGGGCCCTCGTCGGGGTAGGCGGCGGCCACGGCCGCTCTGATCTCGTCACGTGTGTCGTAGTCGGAGAGGTGGCCCAACGCGAGCCGGTCCCAGCCGACGACGAGGACGCCGTCCTCCAGGGCTGCCCGCTCGCGCTCCCCGTTCTCCCCCGCACGCACCACCCAGGCCCGCATACCGCTCCTCCCCGTGAGCACACGGCACATGATCAAGTGCCGTCGTCCGTGTGCGCTTCACCACAGCCCGTAGACTGACCGGCGGCAGGGTGGCCGAGGTGAAGGCCGTGACGAGAGCGTGGGGGTACGAGAGCGCCGATGGAGCCGCTGGACACCGAGGCCGACCCGCGCGTGGTGGGGCCGTTCGAACTGCTCGCCCGACTCGGTGCGGGCGGTATGGAAGTCGCCTACCTGGCCCGCAGGATCCCGCTGGAGGGCCTGCCCGACGAGATGGCCGCGGCCTAGCCGTCCCCGACACTCACGACCGCCGTCGCCTCGCCGTCCCCGCCGTCCGAACCCGTACGCTCCGTCATCGAACACCGCCTCCCTGGCCCAACGCCCCCGCAGGGAACGCCGTCACGCCCCGCGCTTCGTACTCGGGGAGGCATCGCGCGTACAGCGGCCCGCGTCGGTGCGTCACCACTGGTCACACTACGCGACCGACGGGACCGTGGGAGCCATGACGAGCAAGCCCACCGACATCCCTAGCCCGACGCAACGCATCGCTCTCAGGCACCACTTGATCGACAACCCGGGCGCATCGGCGGCGGCGACAGCGCAGCGCACCTTCGAGATGCGCTTCACCTCGACGCCGCGCGGCGCCCGCCTGGCCCGCCGCCTGGCGGCCGTCCGGCTGGACGCCTGGGGCATCCCGTACGGCACCGACGCGCACGAGGCGATCGTGCTGATCGTCGCGGAGCTGACCGCGAACGCGGTCGTGCACGGCCACGTCCCCGGCCGGGACTTCCACTTCCGCCTCCACCTGCACGCCGACGCCCGCTCCACGACCGTCAGGGCGGAGGTCACCGACACGCGCGCCGAACGCGTCCCGCCCCGACCGGGAGCGGTGGTCCTCGACCCCGCTCCCGACGCCGCCGAATCCGGCCGGGGTCTCCTCCTGGTCGCCGGCCTCGCCACCCGTTGGGACTGGCACCCCCGTCCCGACGGTCCGGGCAAGACGATCTGGGCGGAGTACGCGCTGGACGACGGCGTATCGATCCCCGAACCCGCTCAGTTCCGGCAGACCGGCCTGTAGGACAGGTCTGTTCCGACGTACTGTCGCCATTCCTCACGGCTCAGGTCACGCCCGACGGCCCGGCAGACCTGTGCCCGCAGATCGGAGTCCTCAAGCGTCCACAGGGAGGCGTCGAGCGTGGCGAAACTGTAGGTGGCCAGTACCTTGCCGTCCGCCGGGACGTCGGAGGAGAGGAACGGAGCTCCGTGCTTCCATGCCTCCTGAGGGTCCAGGGACCTGCGGTCGAGGACGATGCTGTGGGCCTTTCCCGAGACGAGCACCTGAGCGCGGTTCGGCACCTCCGTCAGATCCTGAACGAACTGAAGGTCCCCGTCGACCGTACGTCCGCGGACGTCCAACTCCCGGGTGAGGAAGGTGATCGTGCCGGCCCCGGATCCCACGACCACCTCACCGTCGCGCATCACCTCGACCTTCGCGATCGAGGTCGCGCCCTGAAGCCGTCGCGTCCCGGTGACCGACAGGCCCGGGGTGCTCAGGCCGACGACGGACGGCGGGGCGTCGCTGCCCTTGCTGACCACGGCGTAGAGACGATCGGTCGTGCCGGCGTCGCCGCCACCACCCCCCAGCGCGACGACGGGAGCGGCGAGCCGGCGACTGTCCGCGCTCCGCCACGCGCCGTCGGTAAACCGGACGCGCCGGACATCGCCGCTTCTGTAGCCGAGGTAGAGATCCCGGCCGACGATGGCGGCATGACGCGGCCCCGGCCCCTCCGGCAGCCGCACGGGAGTCCTGCGTTGTGTCTCGACGTCCCAGACCGCCAGCCTCCGGTCATCACCGCCCTCGCTGCCGTACAGGACCGCGGCCCAAGGACCGTCCTTGCTCGTGGCCAGTTCATGGGCCGTGGCACCGAGGGGCATGGGCAGGCGCTGGGCGGTGTCCGGATCCGAGAAGACGCTGGGAGCCATCCCGGCCGCGCCAGGCAGGACGTGTACGCTGCGGCCCGACCGGAGCACCAGCGCGTCGCCCGCCCAGGCGACCGACGCCAAGCCGCAGACGCACGGGGCCCAGGCCGTCGTCGCCGGTGAGTGCCGGTCGTCGTGGAGTTCCGCGACCGCGCCGTAGTGGCGGAGCATGATGCCCTTGCTCATTTGTGAGGGTCCGGCGTTGGCGTGACCGAACTCTTGTGTCCTCTTGTCCACCTTCCACCCGAGGGTGGCCGATTCCGTGGTCGCGCTCAGATGGACACCGTCGCGGGACGAGGTGATCGAGACGTTCCGGTACGGTCCACGGTTGGAAAGCACGCTTTCGGACCCGTCGGAGCGCAGCGTGAACACCTGGGCGTCCCGAGTAGCCGCGGCAACCACTCCGTTGTCCGTGTCGCTCTCCGTGTATTGCACGGCTCCGTGGAGCTGTACCCCCTCGGGAGCGGTGAGGACCACGGACCGGGCACAGGTGGTGAGGTCGATCCGGACGACCTCCCCGTCCGTGGTCAGCAGGGCTTCCTCGTCCGTTACCGACAATGCTCGGGAGTCACCACCCTCTTCGCACCGCTTCGGCGCGCTGTCCGGGTGTTCCACGTCCCAGACGAAGAGCCCCACCTTGTCGGAGTAGGCCACGACGCGCTGCCCGTCGGCGGTGAACGCCAGGTGATCGATTGCGTTGGACTCGGTGTGCAGAGGTCCGGGGTGGGAGGGAACGGGCAGGGTGGGGCGTGCCGTGACCGACCACTTCCCGTCCTTGCGCTCAAGGACGGTGAGGCGCAGGTCGGTCGAGGCGAAAGCAGCCCACTGGCCGGCGGGTGACAAGGCCAGAGCGCTGACGTACACGCCGGGGGTGGGGAGTTCCGCGCCTCCTCCCTTCTGCCGCCACTTCGTGTCACCGGTCAGGCCCGACAGGATCTGGACGGCTCCGGTGGTCGTCGACAATGCGGCCCACTCCCCGGTCTCGGACAGCGCGAGATCTTCGAACCGTCCCTCCTCGGGGCGGAGGATCCGGCGCAGGGAGGAGCTGTCGCGGGCCATCGAGTCGAGGACGTCGGTCTTGTCACCGGCCCGGCCCGCGATGTCATCGCTGGCCATGGCCAGCAGCAGCCCCCGGCCCGGATCCCCGTTCCCGGAGATCTCGTACGCCTCGTCCCTGACCTCGGCGGCGGTGTCGCGCAGAGCCTGGATCTGCCGCTGGTGGTTCCATATCGCGCCGCCGGTCCCCGAGCCCGCGAGCAGCACGGCGAGACAGACGAGGACGAAGCGCCACCGGGCCCCACGGTTGGGAACGCGGCTACGACGGGCCGCGTCGCCCCAGGTCCGTACGCCGATGACCTTGGTCTGGAGTCCTCGCGCGAGGTCCCGGGCCTGTTCCAGGTCGCCGGCCGGTACCAGGACCCGGTCCAGGCCGGCCGCGGTGCCGAACTTGTTGCGGTAGCCGGTGACCTGGACCATCCGCCCGTCGTCGTCCACACCGCCGACGACGGCGGTCGAGCCGCCGAGGCGCCACCAGGTGAACGGGCCCAGCACCCTGCGGTTGCGTCGGCGGATCTCGTCGACGAGGAGGGTGAAGGCCGCCGTCAGGCTGACATCCTGGACGTGGTCCACGGGGCCGTCGGCATCGCGCAGCGACCACAGGACCGCGCCGATCCGTCTGTGCCGGCCGCTACGGCCGTCTCGGCGACGGTCGGTCCAGGCGGTCCGCCAAGCGGTCTCCAGGCCGGAACGGAACCGAGGGTCCGCGCTGAACAGCAGCATGGAGGCCGGGTCGGGGACCAGGGCGTCGGGCAGCCGCCGCAGTGAGGTGCACCGCAGCGTCGCCCTGATGCCGCGATCCCCCTGGTCCAGGAGCACGTCCACCGCGGCCGTCGCGCCCTTCTTCGGGGCGGCCTCCTGGAGCCCCAGGAGCCACACGATCACGGCCGTGCCGTGCGGATCGGTGCCCAGTGCCCGCACGACGGAGGACAGCCGGTCCTCGTGCGCGCACTTTGGTGCGGCCCGCCCGGCCGGCCACGGCGCGCCGACCACCGCACGCGTGTGCGCCAGCCAGGTGAGCGCGATGCCCAGGTGCTCCTCGACCCGCTCCTCCTCGTCGACCAGGACGAGCCCCAGGGCCGCGACCGCCCGCACCGCCCCGGTCACTGGGCCGCAGCCGGAGAAGGGAGCGTCGGCGGGAGTGGGGAGGGCACCCGCGACCGTGCCGTAGCGCTCGGTCAGTTCGTGCAGTTCGACGGTGCCGTGGCAGAGCGCCCGGAGGGACGCCACGTCCCGGGCCGCGATCAGGGCCCGCACGAATTCCAGCAGCAGCGGAGTGCCGATCACCGCCCCGTACAGGGCCGTCTCGGCGTCGGAGTCGGCCAGCTCGTCGGCGAGCAGGGTGTGCATGTCCTCGGCGAAGGTCATGACGCGCCGCCCCGCTCGTCGAGGAGCCGGACCGCACGGTGGAGCGGATGCCCGGCGGGCGCGCGCTCCGCTGTGGCCCGCCACACCTGGAGACCCGAGCGGTTCGCTCCGGCCAGCGACGGCAGCAATTCGTCCGGGGTGACACCGGACAAGCCCCACAGCCCGGTCACCGCGTCTTCGGCCGTGACCTCGAAACGCCCGCGCCCGGCGGGGACGACGAGCGCGCCGGACAGCCAGCGCCGACGCGCCTCCAGGGCCACCCAGTAGCGCAGGCCGCGCCCGTCCGCGGACACCAGCACCGGGACGAACGCCCCGCCGTACGCGTCGAGGAGCCGTTCTCGCTGCGCCGTCGCCTCCACGGCGAGTTCCGCCGTGAGCGTCAGCCGTCCGCCTGCCGTGATCTCGGCGCGGACGGTGAGCGGCCCGCCGTCCCCGAGCCGGCGGACCACCGTACGGTCTTCCGCGGCCGCCGCCTTGGGCAGGTCGGCGTCGAGTGTGGTGACGAAGGTGTTCGAGGCCGTGCCCGCCAGCCGGGTGGCCGCGAGTGCCGCCGCGTGCCGCAGGAACGGATTGACGGAGGCCAGCCGGTCCACGACGTCGGCCAGGGCGGCCCGCACCGGGTCGGGGAAGCGCGCCGGGTCTGCGGAGCGCAGTCCCAAGCACAGTGCCGTGCCGCCGCGCGCGGCGAGCACCGGGTCGGGGATCGTGAGCCCTTCGTGCAGCTGCTCCAGGGGGCCGGTCACACCGGTCGCCGCGGGCGTCACCCAGTGCCCGAGATCCAGTGCCTGCGGGGACAACGCCGGTGGCTCCGTACCGTCGAGCAGCCTGGCGACGGCCGACGCCAGCTCGGTCACCGGCTCCCAGGGCAGGCAGTGGAAGACATGGGGCGGCGGCGCGCCCTCCTGGTTCAGCCGGTGCAGCAGTAGATAGCGGATCTCCGGGGAGAGCGCGGTGACGGCCGCCAGGTCGGGCGGGGCGAACTCGGGCCGGGGCCAGGACGCCTCGACCTGGTCGATCCAGTCCGCGCCGGCTTCGTCGACCGGCAGCGGCGTCCCGCAGTCGTCGAGTTCGACATAGGTGAGGGCGGAGCCCGGATGGTGCAGGGCGAGTGCCGGCGTACGGTCCGGACCCGCCGGCGCGGTGCTGCGTACCCAGCCCGCCGCGAAGAGGGGGAGGCTTCGGGCGTCGGCCCGTTCGTCGCCGTCGTTGATCGGGCTCGTACCCGGGGACGGTGCCGGTTCGAGGCGCAGGACCCAGTCGCTCAGGGGGCGGTGGACAGCGGTCACGGCCGCACCTCCAGCAGAACGGTGAGGAGTCCGGCGGCGGCCGGGCCGAGCGCGGTGGCGATGCTCAACTGGCCTTGCCGGTCGTGGTCGCCCAGGGCCCGGTGATGGTCGCCGGTCAGGCGCTGCCACGCCGCCGGTGCCAGTCCGTCCCACACCGTCGTCGGCAGGTGGGCCAGCCGGGCCGCGGTCTCACCGAGGTCGCAGCCGGCCGTTCCCGTCCAGCGTGCCGCGAACTTCACCGCGCGCAGGATGATCCGGGCCTGGTCCAGCGGATCATCGGTGGGGTTGACACACACGAGGCGGCGCGGCCTGGCCCGCAGGTCAGCGAGCCCCCGGCCGGTGGGATCGGCCACCGTGTCCCCCACCGGGTCGTAGTAGAGGCTGTTGACGGTGAAGTCCCGGCAGCCGGCGTCCGCCTTGAGATCGCTGCCGCAGGCCGGGAAGGTGAACTCGGCGGAATTCAGGGTCCGGTACTCGTAGAGCCGTTCGCCGCCCTGGGGCGGCACGGCCGAACAGACCAGGGAGAACGGGGACACCTTGCGCCGGAACTCGAGTCCGCTGCGCCGCCGTGCCCCCTTGGCCAGATCGGAGAAGCGGCCCGGCGGCGCCGTGCCTGTCAGGTCGAGGTCGTTCACCTCGGGGGCGGAGCCGGCGATCACGTCCCGGGCGAACCCGCCCGTGAGCCACAGCAGATGGTGCGCCTCGCGCACCTCGGCGATCAGGGAACCCGCGACCGCGCCCCATGGCGACCCGGGTAAGGCCAGGGTCTCAGCGACGGTGTCCGGCAGCGCGTCGTCGACCGCCGCGGCACGGTGCACCCGGTCGGGGGCCACCCGCTGGGCCGGCGTGGGCGCGAGGACGCGGACCCGTCCGGCGTCGGCCGGGACGGGCCGGTGGGGCGGTTCGGCCAGGGACTCCTCTCCGGCCAGCAGCAGCCGGTCGCAGGCGGCCTTCGGTCTGCCGGAGGGGACGTAACCGAAGCCGGCGACCGTTCCTTCCTCCAGGAGATCGCCGGCCAGGACGGGGCCGGACGTGAACCTCTCAGGACACACAGTTCCTCCACAACAGGACCGGGAGTCGTGCGGCGGCCCGGTCCCTGCCGGTCCGACCCGAGGCAGCGGCCCACGGCGGTGGGGGGAGGGGCCGGGGCTCCGGCGCCTGGCGGCCACTCGGGTCGGACGATCACCCGCGCGTCTTCGCGCGCGGCTCCCACCGCTATCGGGCAAGTAGAGCAACGTAACAGGAATGCCCCCCATTCAGCCTGAGTTCGGCAAACGCCGACGGAATCAGGGCGGCTGTGCCGGCCTCCGCAAGTCCCCGGGACCGCAGGGCTGCGGGAATCTCATGTACATCTGATACATTCGTGACATGAGTGATCCCGTGATTGAATCCATGGCCGAGGTCCGAGGTCACCTCGCCGACGTGATCGACCGTGCCCGGCGGGAGGAGACCCCGACGATCATCACGCGGCGCGGAAAGCAGGAGGCCGTCGTAATCGACATCCAGGAGTACCGGCGTCTGCGCCGGATCGCCGAGGACACCGAAGAGGCCTGGCTCAACCGGCTGGCCGACGAAGCCGAGTCCGAGGGATTGGAGGGGGCGGTCTCGCTCGAGGAGATGGCCGCCATGCTCCGCGCCGGGCAGGACTGACACCCATGGGGTACGTGACGCGCTTCACGCCACACGCACAGCGGGACATGCTCAAAATCCCGCGCCCGGACGCCCTGCGGATCCTGTATCGCCTCACCGAGTTGCAGAAGGCCATGGACTCGGGCGACACGTCGGCGTTCGACATCAAGGCCCTTCAGGGCCACAGTGCCCGGCGGCGGCTCAGAGTCGGCGACTACCGTGTCGTCTACACCGTCGAGGACGGTCGGCTGATCGTGTGGGTCCTGGCCCTCGGCAACCGCCGCGATGTCTACCGCCAGGTTCCCTGACGTGGCGCCCCCCCCGAACCCAACCACCCCGGCACCCCCGAGGAGCGGGCATCGCGGGCCGAACGGACCCGCATCGACCTGCGCGAGTGGAACGGCTACAACCCGAGCGAGAGCGAACTGGTGGCTCTCAACGCGGAGCTGGACCGGCGGCTGCGTGAGGCCGGAGTCAGGTGACGCAGCCGTGCGCCTCATCGACCTCGGGCCCTGATTGCCCCGAAGCCGGCGGGGCTGTCGGACCCCACCCGTAGAGTGGAATGTGATCGATTCCGATCGTCCCGGCGAGCGCTTCGTGCCGCCGGGACGGCCGGTTCGCGGGACGGATCACGGCATACGGGGGGCGGCAGCGCGTCATGAGACCCACACTCGCCGCGCCTCCAGGAGATGGGACAGGCCGACGCCGCAGGGGTTCCTCGTCGAACACGGTCTGCTGCCCAACTACAGCCTCGTCGAGGACGGCGTACGCCTCGAGGCACAGCTCAGTTACAAGGAACCGGCGCACCGGGCGCGGTCGTTGGGGACCCCCGATGGGGCGACCGACAAGGCCGAGCCCGCCAAGACGCGCTGGAGCAACGAACCGCGCACCTACGACCGGCCCGCCGAGGCCGCACTCACCGAACTCGCCCCCGGCAACGCCTACTACGTACGCGGCTACCGGCACGTCGTCGACGGCTTCGACCTCGGTCCCACCCCACAGGACGCCAACGGCGGCCTGCCCGTCGGACTCCGGACGTGGCGGGTGTGCAAGGAGTGCGGCCACGTCCGCGGCGGCGAGCACGCCGAAGGGGACACCTCGCCCTGCCCCCGCTGCGGCGGACCGGGTATCGGCGGGCGCAGCGCCCTGCACCGGGTGGTCGTCCCCCGGAAGGTCACCGCCCACGACAAGCGGGACGACGCCCGCATCGTCGACGACCACGACAGCCGCACCCGGACCCCCTACACCACCGTCACCGCCGTCGACATCGACCCCGCCGACATCAGACAGACCTGGCGGCACCAGAAGACCACGTTCGGCGTCGACCACGTCCGCGAGGCGGTCATCCGCCGCTTCAACCTTGGCAAGAGCCGCCACGGAAGGCGCAACGACACGCTCTTCGCCGGGGCCGAGGTCGCCGTCACCGGGTTCACGGTCTGCCCGCGCTGTGGAGGCGCCACCGACCGCGAGCCCGGCCACGGACCCGCCCAGGACACCCTCAGCCAGTCCCTGCTCGGCCGCATCGAGCTGGCCCACCACCGGCCGTGGTGCCCCACCCGGCGGCGCGACAAGCAGGCCAGGCCGGAGGACGTACAGGTCATCACCGCCACCGAGCACCGCACCGAAGCCCTGCGCATCCTGCTGCCCGCCGCCACGTTGAACGTGCCCGAGCGCCTCGCCTCGTTCTCGGCCGCCCTCCACCTCGGCCTGGCCAAGCGCTACGGCGGCGACCCCGCCCACATCCGTTCCGCCCCCGCCACCGAGCCCGACCGGGAGACCGACCTCACCCGCAACTACCTCGTCCTGTACGACGCGCTGCCCGGCGGCACCGGCTACCTGCAACGCCTCGTCGACCGGGAGGGCGAGGAGTTCCGGGCCGTGCTCGCCGCGGCCCAGGAGGAGCTGCGGAAGTGCCCCTGCGGTCCGTCCCCCCGCCGGGCCTGCCACCGCTGCCTGCTCGGATACGCCCCCGAGCGGGACTACAAGGACCTCGACCGGCAGGAGGCCCTGTGGATGCTGGACAGCCTGCTGGGCTCCGACGGCAGAAGCGGATGGGACGTGCGCAAGGACGCGGCCGACGCAGGCCTCCGCTTCGCCGACCAGGCGGAGAGCGACCTGGAACGCCGGTTCATCGAATGCCTCGACCGCTGGCTGGAGATGCCGGGCAACGCAGCCGCGGATCACGCCACCACGCCCACCGGCAGGAACGGTAAGCAGTTCACCCTCGCCCGGCCGGACGGCGGCCCGGTCCGCTGGGAGGTCGTCGCCCAGAAGGATCTGCAGGACTACCGCACCCGGCCGGACCTGCTGTTCCGGCCGGTGGCGGGAGACACGGCCGGGGACGGGGCGCCGCCCCTGCCGATCGCCGTCTACCTGGACGGCTACCGCTGGCACGCCTCGTCCCGCACCAACCGCATCGCCGCCGACGCGGCCAAGCGTGCCCGGCTGCGCGCCGACGGGATCCTCGTCTGGCAGATCACCTGGGATGACGTCGCGGCCTGGGACCGCGCCCTCAAGGGCGAGGCCGACCGGGGCCCCGACGCCCCGGCCGACCCGCTCGACGCCGTCATCGCGGGCCGGGCGGCTGACGCGGCCTGGCCGCCGTACGAGGTGACGTCCACGGCGGGCCCCGGCGCCTTGGTGCGCGAACAGTGGCGCAAGGCCCGGCGCGACCCCGCCGAAGTGGACGCCCTGCTGTTCTCCGGCGCCATCCCCTCGTTCCTCGGGTTCCTGCGCGACCCGCGCCCGAACCGGTGGCAGCAGCTCGCCCAGCTCGCCGTCAGCGCGCCCGCCTCCCTGCGGAGAGCGGAACTCGTCGACGCGGACCCGCACACCGCCGTCGGGTGGATCGACGCCGCGGTGCGCGGCGAGCCCGTGCCGGCCGTCTCGGGCCAGGGGATCAAGCTGCTGCCCTTCCGAGACGGCTCCGGTCTGCCCCTCGTCGTCGCCGGGGCCCGCCGCGCCGACGGCAAGGGCATGCGGTGGAGTGCCCTCGCGGTGCTCGACGACCGCCCGGAAGCCGTCGAGGGTGACCGGGACGACCACCGGCGCCGCTGGAAGGCCTGGCTGTGCTGGGGCAACATCATCCAGTTCCTCGACCCCACGGGCGGCGGACAGGCCGACGGAATCGCCCTCGCCCGCACCACGGTCGACACCTTCGACGCCGCCCTGCTCGCCGCCACCACCGGCCCCGCCGACGGACTGCTTTCCGCACTGCGCGACGCCACCCCGGGCACCGGCCTGGCACCCGTCGACGAGGATCGCGGCGACCACCATGATGACGACCGCGACGGCCACAGTGACCACGACCGCGACGAGGGCCGTGACGAGGACGGGCCGGTCCGGGAGCCCGCCCTCGTCCCGCGACCGGCGTCCGGCATGACCCCCGTGGAGCGGACGGCCTGGGAACTGACCCTCGGGGAGCTGTCGAAATGGGGCGACCCGGTCGTCGCCGGGCTGGCCGCGGACCTGGCCGCCCGCGGGGACGTTCCCGCGGGCAAGGCCTCCTGGGACGTCGACGGCGTGTCCCGCACGGTCGAACTGGCCTGGCCCGGGCCTAGGATCGGAATCGTCCTGGCCGAGGACGCCGAGGACGCGGAGTACATGGCCCAGTGCGCGTCGGCCGGCTGGCAGGTGCGCGCGCCGGGGGACTGGGACGTGGCGGAACTCGCCCGGCTGCTGGGCGAGGAGGGGGTCGCACGATGAACCACGGGGCGGGGCGAGCTGGGCAGCGGACCAGGACGCGGGTACAGGTGGACCGCCAGGCCCACGGCGACCTCGAGCGCCGGGACGTGGCCGTGGCCGACGCGGTGGGAGACTTCGTCCACCGGCTGCGCGCCGACCGCACCAACCGCGCCCTGCGCCTGTCACCGCTCCGCCGGGCCGGCGACAACGGGGACCTGTACCTCGCCCACCCCGACCCCCGCTGCATGGTCCTGCTCCTGTCGACGGACGGCGGAGACGAGATGCGCGTCCTCGCGGTCCGCGACGGAGCACGGGCCCGCGACGAACTCGCCCGCCTCACCGTGGAGATCAACCCGGTCTCCGGCGCCGTCGAGGTCGTCGACCAGAGCGTGGCCGACGCCACCGTGGTCTCCCTGCGGGACCGCGCCACCCCCCTCTTCGCCCGGTACGAGGACCGGACCCTCCTCGACCTCGGCGTCGTGCCCTCCCTGCTGCCGACCTTGCGCGAGATCACCTCGGACGAGCAGTTCGACCGGCTTCTCGCCCACAACCTCCCCGAACTCACCCGCGACGTCCTCCTGGCCCTGCGCGACCGTACGGACCCGGACGAGGTACGACGCCACATCACGGACAAGTGGCGCGCCGACGAGGAGGTCGACCCCCGGGACTGGGCCCGCGCCGCCCGCCGCGCGGTCTCCCGGGCCGAGAGCGACGACGACGCCGTCCTCGGCGCGCTGGGCCGCAGCTTCGACGCCTGGCGCCTCTTCCTCCACCCCGAGCAGCACCGGCTCGCGACAGGCGACTTCAAGGGCTCCGCGAAGGTGACCGGAGGACCCGGCACCGGCAAGACGGTCGTCGCACTGCACCGGGTACGCCATCTCGTCGAACGACTGCCGCCCGGACACACCCGCCCCGTACTGCTCACCACCTACAACACCAACCTCGCCCGGGAACTCGGTGAGCGCCTGCGTCAGCTGGGAGGCGACGCGCTGCTGCGCCGGGTCGACGTCAAGTCCGTCGACGCGCTTGCCCTGGAGGTCGTCCGGGAGTCCCGCCGCGAAACGGGCCGGCCGCTCGACGACGACGCGGCGATGAACCTGTGGCACACAGTGCGCTACGAGTCGGACCTGCTCGACTACGACGCCGACTTCCTGGACGCCGAGTTCAAGCACGTCGTCCTCGCGAACCGGTGCGGCGCCTGGGAGACCTACAAACGCGTCGGCCGCGCGGGCCGTCCGCGCATCAGTACCGCCCAGCGTCACGACGTGTGGCAGCTCGTCCAGGCGTACAAGGCCCACCTGGACGCTCCGCCGCGGCGGACGACGTACGCGCTCCTCGCCGACCGCGCGGCCGAACTCGAACAGCACCGCATCGCCCGTGCTGAGGAGCAGGCCCGCTACAAGGAGGAGGAGCAGCAGGGCCGCGACCTCGTCCACCGCGAGGCCGGCAGCGGCATGTGGCTCAAACCCCGCTACCGGCACGTCGTCGTCGACGAGGCACAGGACCTGTCCGCCTCGCACTGGCGCATGCTTCGCGCGATGGTCCGCAGAGGACCGAACGACCTCTTCCTCGCCGGAGACGCCCATCAGCGCATCTACGGCAGCCGGGTCGTGCTCAGCCACCAGGGCATCGAGATCCGTGGCCGGGCGTCGCGCCGCCTCACCCTCAACTACCGCACCACCCGCCAGATCCTCGGCAGCGCCAACCGCCTGATCGAGGGCGCCCCGTTCGACGACCTCGACACCGGGACCGACACCCTCGACGGCTACCGGTCCGTACTGACCGGACTCGCCCCCCAGTTCTGGCGTGCCCCAGACCGGCTGACCGAGATGCGGGCTGTGGCGACTTTGGTCAAGGAACGCCACGAACTGCACGGCACGGCCTACTCGGCGATGGCCGTCAGCGTCCCGGACTCGGGCGCGGCACAGGAATTCGCCAACGTCCTCCTCCGAGAATTCGGCCTGCCGGTCGTCGAGCTCGGCAGGGACGGAGTGCGTTCGGACGAGGACGCGGTGCGCATTGGCACCATGCACCGTTTCAAGGGCCTGGAGTTCCAGCGCGTCTTCCTGACGTCGGTCGGCGAGGGCCAGGTGCCCCACCAGCGCATCGAGCAATACCGGGACACCAACCCGGACCGCTACCGTCAGGAAGAGCAACGTGCTCGATCCCTGGTGTTCGTCGCCGCCACCCGTGCCCGCGACGAACTCGTCGTCACCTGGAGCGGTCGGGCCAGCCGCTTCCTGCCGGCCGACGCGGACCGAACCGCCCACCGGGCCACGGAGCTGCTCCGACAGGGCGGGCCGCCTTCCGGAACGTCAGCCGCCTGACCGCGGGGCGGCGCGGTCTCCGGCACCTCTCACCCGAACCCGAACCCCGGCATCACCCGCTCCGCGATCAGCCGCAGCTGCGTGTCCACGTCCGCCGCGTCCGGCAGGTCCCGGCCCGTGAACGCCCGTACCGGGCGCGGTCGGTGATCGCGCAGATCGTGTGGTTGACGCCGCTGGGCGCGATGTCCCGTTCGATCCTCTCCCGGCACTCCTCGGGCGTGCCGGCGACCGAGAGGCGCTCGGCGATCTCCGGGGTGGTCAGTTCGATGCCGCGGGCCAGGTCGCCGGCGCCGATCGCGTCGACGACCGGTTTCGGTTCCGCCGGGTCGACGCCGTTGCGGCGCAGTTGCTCCTCCGGCATCGAGGAGGCGTAGATGCCGACCATGCTGCGTGCCGCCTCCTTGGCGGTCGTCGAGTCGGGGCCGGTGGCGAAGACCACCCAGGCACCGATGTCCAGCGAGCGCCAGTCCTTCCCGGCCCGCTCCGCGCCCGCCCTGATGTGCCGCACCGCGTAGTCGTAGGCCTCGCGCGTGTAGCTCAGGGCGTGGTGGCAGCCGTCCGACAACTCCCTGGCCGCCTCGCCGGACTTGGGGCCCCGCATCGCGCCGAGCTTGAGCGGCAGGCGGTCCTGGACCGGGCGGGAGAAGGTGAACAGGCTGTCGTAGGAGAAGAGTTCACCCTCGTGCGTGATCGCGCCCTCGTCGAGGAACGTGCGCATCACGTGCAGCGCTTCCTTCACGCGGGACAGCGGCCTGGTGCGGGCCCAGTCGATGCGGTACCGGGCCGGCAGGCCGAAGTTGCCGCTGGACAGCACGCCGTCGGCGCGGCCGCACGAGGGTGGCGAGGGCCTGGGCGACCAGGGTCGGCTCGCGCAGCGTCACCGGGGAGACGCTGGGGCCGAGGCGGATGCGGTCGGTGCGGCCGCTGTCCAGAGAGCGGGGCTTCGAGGCTTCGAAATTTTCGGACTACCTCTTCACTCTTTCCGGCAACTTTTGTCGGCTACTTCTTTCAGTCGTACGCCGGGATGCGTGGCAGGTTGACTGAACTGGAACTTCCGTCCGTGCGCGGTGACTTCTGCCAGGGCGAAGGTTTCGAAACATTAACCGAAACTGTTGACGCTTGACGCGTGCAGGCCAACACTGGCGCCGTTGTCCGAACCCCGCAGGAGAGGAACGCCTCCCATGAACCTGCTCGTCCCGTCGCGGCGCCGCAGACGAGGCTCCGTCACCTTGCTCGTCCGCAGTGCGTGGGCCGTCGCGCTGGCCGCGCTCGCCGCGCTGATGCTGCCGGGCACCGCCCAGGCCGACACGGTCGTCACGACCAACCAGGAGGGCACCAACAACGGCTACTACTACTCGTTCTGGACCGACAGCCAGGGCACCGTCTCCATGAACATGGGGTCCGGCGGCCAGTACAGCACCTCGTGGCGCAACACCGGCAACTTCGTGGCCGGCAAGGGCTGGAGCAACGGGGGACGCCGGTCCGTGCAGTACTCCGGCACCTTCAACCCGTCGGGCAACGCGTACCTGGCGCTCTACGGGTGGACGTCGAACCCGCTCGTCGAGTACTACATCGTCGACAACTGGGGCACCTACCGGCCCACGGGGGAGTTCAAGGGCACCGTCACCAGTGACAGCGGCACCTACGACATCTACAGGACGACCCGCGTGAACCAGCCCTCCGTCGAGGGCACCCGCACCTTCGACCAGTACTGGAGCGTGCGGCAGTCGAAGCGGACCGGCGGCACCATCACCACCGGCAACCACTTCGACGCGTGGGCGCGGGCCGGGATGCCGCTGGGCAACTTCAGCTACTACATGATCATGGCCACCGAGGGCTACCAGAGCAGCGGCAGTTCCAACATCAACGTCGGCGGCACGGGCTCCGGCGGTGGCGGCGACAACGGCGGCGGCGGAGGCGGGTGCACCGCGACGCTGTCCGCGGGGCAGAAGTGGGGGGACCGGTACAACCTCGACGTGTCCGTCAGTGGTGCCAGTGACTGGACGGTGACGATGAACGTGCCGTCCCCGGCGAAGGTCATGTCGACCTGGAACGTCAACGCGAGTTACCCCAACGCGCAGACGCTGACCGCCAAGCCGAACGGCAGCGGCAACAACTGGGGCGCCACCATCCAGGCCAACGGCAACTGGACCTGGCCCTCGGTCTCCTGCAGCGCGGGCTGACCGGCGCCGCCCGCCCGAGAGAGGAGGAAACACTCGTATGAGTACCAGAACAAGGGCATCATCGCGCCCCCTGCGCACCCTGGCCACCGGTGTCGCCGTCACCGCGCTCGCCGCCGCGGGCACCGTCGTGGCCGGCGCCGCTCCGGCCCGGGCCGCGGCCTGCAACGGCTACGTCGGGCTCACCTTCGACGACGGCCCCTCCGGCAGCACCCAGTCCCTGCTCAACGCGCTCAGGCAGAACGGACTGCGGGCCACCATGTTCAACCAGGGGCAGTACGCCGCCCAGAACCCCGCGCTGGTCCGGGCCCAGGTCGACGCCGGCATGTGGGTCGCCAACCACAGCTACACCCACCCACACATGACCCAGCTGAGCCAGGCCCAGATGGACTCGGAGATCTCCCGGACCCAGCAGGCGATCGCGGGCGCGGGAGGCGGGACGCCCAGGCTGTTCCGGCCGCCCTACGGCGAGACCAACGCCACGCTCCGGTCGGTCGAGGCCAAGTACGGGCTGACGGAGGTGATCTGGGACGTCGACTCCCAGGACTGGAACAACGCCAGTACCGACGCGATCGTCCAGGCCGTCTCGCGCCTCGGCAACGGACAGGTCGTCCTCATGCACGACTGGCCCGCCAACACCCTCGCGGCGATCCCGCGCATCGCGCAGACCCTGGCCGGCAAGGGACTGTGCTCCGGCATGATCTCGCCGCAGACCGGCCGCGCGGTCGCCCCCGACGGCGGCAGCGGCGGCGGGGGCGGTGGTGGTGGCGGTGGCTGTACGGCGACGCTGTCCGCCGGGCAGAAGTGGGGGGACCGGTACAACCTCGACGTGTCCGTCAGTGGTGGCAGTGACTGGACGGTGACGATGAACGTGCCGTCCCCGGCGAAGGTCATGTCGACCTGGAACGTCAACGCGAGTTACCCCAACGCGCAGACGCTGACCGCCAAGCCGAACGGCAGCGGCAACAACTGGGGCGCCACCATCCAGGCCAACGGCAACTGGACCTGGCCGACCGTGTCCTGCAGCGCGGGCTGACCAGGCTCTGACCGGTCCGCACCCGTGACCGACTCCCACGGGTGCGGACCTCCGTACGCGCTCACGTGCCCAGCGAGCGTCCCGCGACCCGTGCCAGGTGCCGGCCGAAGACCTCGCGGGCCTCGGGCGTCAGGGTCCGCAGCGCCACCATCGCCGTGATCACGACGTCGCACAGCTCCGCCTCCACGTCGTCCCAGGTGTGCGTGACGCCCTTGCGCGGGTTCTGGCCGGTCGCGCCGATCACCGCCTCGGCGACCTCGCCGACCTCCTCCGACAGCTTCAGCATGCGCAGCAGCAGGCCCTCCCGGCCGCCGACGGGCTGGTCCGCCTCCAGCCACCTCCACAGGTCGTCGACGGTGTTCCAGAGGTCGGCTCGCGTGCCGTCGGGGTTGTCGCTCATGCGGAGCAGCGTGCCATGTCCCCGGCCGGCCCACCGGCGCCCCCGCGGCCGTCAGTCGAACAGGGGCTCCTGCTGCCCCTCCGCCGCCCTGCGCAGCCGCCTGTTCCGCGCCCCCACGACCACCGTCGTGGCGGCCGCCGTCACCGCGAGGGCGGCCGGCACCATCCAGTTCCGGTTGACCGCGTGGCCGAGGGCGTGGTCGAGGGAGAGGCGGCCGGGGCCCGAGACCGCGAGGCCCGCCGCGGTCAGGCCGAGGGAGACCGCGTACTCGTAGCCGCCGGACTGGGCGAAGAAGCCGTTCGGGGCGTGCACCGCGGCGGCGCCCGCCATCGCGCCGACCGCCGCCGCACCCGCGGCCGGTGTGGCCAGGCCCAGGGCCAGCAGCGTCCCGCCGCCCGCCTCCGCCAGGCCCGCCGCGGTGGCGCTGGCCCGGCCGGGCGCGTAGCCCATGGCCTCCATGGCCCGGCCGGTGCCCTCGATCCCGCCCCCGCCGAACCAGCCGAGCAGTTTCTGCGCCCCGTGCGCCGCCAGGACGCCGCCGGTACCCAGGCGGAGCAGCAGCAGTCCGAGATCACGCCGGTCACAGCACTTCACTTCGACTCCCTGGCGGACGGCCCCCACGGGCGGCGGCGGTTCATCTGTCCACCGTCGCCCCTCGGCGGCGGCCGGGCCCGTCACGGGCGCCGTTCGGGTGGTGGCGGGTGGCGGGGGTGCGGAGCCGGTGTGACGCTGCCGCCATGACCATTCAGACCACGCGACTCAGTGACCCGGCCGTCCGCGCCTTCGTCACCGCCGTCAACGCCCACGACCGCGAGGCCTTCCTCGCGCTGCTCGCGCCGGACGCCACCATGGCCGACGACGGAGACGACCGGAACCTCGACCAGTGGATCGACCAGGAGATCTTCTCCTCCAACGGCCACATGGAGGTCGACAACGAGTCGAACGGCGGTCGCGCCCTCATCGCCCGCTACCGCAACGACACCTGGGGCGAGATGCGCACCCGGTGGGACTTCACCGTGGACGAGGACGGCCGGATCGCCCGCTTCGAGACCGGGCAGGCCTGACCCGAAGATGTTGCGGCAGCCGTTCCGCGCGCCGGTGCGACCGGTGTGCGGAACGGCTGCCGCCTCCCCCCTCGGTGTGGCCCATGGAGCGTTGTGGAAGACCAACGCCTCAAGTGTGAAGTTCTGGTGAAGGAGATTTGAGCATACGTCCTTCACCGGCCGCAATACCGCGGACTCTGAAATTCCGATCGTGTGAAGAGATTCAGCCGCGCCCCACGTACGGCATCGCCGTCGCCATGACCGTCGCGAACTGCACGTTGGCCTCCAGCGGCAGGCCGGCCATGTGCCGCACCGTGCGCGCCACGTCGGCGACGTCCATCACGGGCTCGGGTGCCGTCTCCCCGTTGGCCTGGAGCGCGCCGGTCTGCATGCCGGCCGTCATGTCGGTCGCCGCGTTGCCGATGTCGATCTGGCCGACCGCGATGCCGTAGGGACGGCCGTCCAGCGACAGCGACTTGGTCAGACCCGTCAGCGCGTGCTTGGTCGCCGTGTACGCCACCGAGTGCGGACGCGGCGTGTGCGCGGAGATCGAGCCGTTGTTGATGATCCGGCCGCCTTGCGGGTCCTGCTCCTTCATCTGCCGGTACGCCGCCTGCGCGCACAGGAACGCCCCGTTGAGGTTGGTGTCCACCACGTGCCGCCATGCCTCGTAGGGCAGTTCCTCGACGGGCACGCCGCCGGGCCCGAACGTCCCCGCGTTGTTGAACAGCAGGTCGAGCCGCCCGAACCGCTCGCGCACGGCGCCGAACAGGGCCGCCACGTCCTCGGGGCGTGACACGTCGGCCCGGACGGTGAGCGCCGTGCCGGCGCCCGCGGGTGCCGCCGCGGCCGTCTCGGCCAGGGGCTCGGGGCGGCGGCCGGCCAGGGCCACCGACCAGCCGGCGGTGAGCAGTTCGACGGCGACCGCCCGGCCGATGCCGGATCCGGCGCCGGTGACGACGGCGACCTTCCGCGTGCCGGTGCTTTCCTCGTCGGTGGTTCTCACGGTGTTCATGACTCGGCAGGGTACGGGTCGCGGAACATGCGGAACTCATTCGTCCGACATGCGATCGCCATGTCCGCGCCAAGCCCGGGTCGTTCCCGGACCGTCGAATGCCCCTTGCAACCACCGCAAGGGGAGGAACGGATGACACCCGCGAACCACCAGGCCCCGACCCCGGTCCCGGCCCAGTCGCAGCCCTCGCACGCGCCCGAACTCCGCGCCGCCGCGCGGAGCCTGGGCCGCCGCCGCTTCCTGACCGTCACCGGCGCCGCCGCCGCGCTGGCCTTCTCCGTGAACCTGCCGGCCGCCGGCGCGGCGAGCGCCGCCGAACTGGACGCCGCGCAGCTTCCCGCCGACCCCTTCACGCTCGGCGTCGCGTCGGGCGACCCGCAGCCCGACTCCGTGCTGCTGTGGACGCGCCTGGCCCCGGTGCCGTACCAGGCCGACAGCGGACTGCCCGCCAAACGCGTCGAGGTGAGCTGGGAGCTGGCCCTCGACGAACGGTTCCGCCGCGTCGTCAGAAGGGGCCGGGCCACCGCCCACCCCGAGTTCCACCACACCGTGCACGTCGAGGTCGGCCACCTCGCGCCGGACCACGTCTACCACTACCGCTTCCGCGCCGGCCGGTACGTCAGCCCCGTCGGCCGCACCCGCACCGCACCCGCCCGGCACAGCCGGGTCTCCGGCCTCACCTTCGGGCTCGTCTCCTGCCAGAGGTACGACCAGGGGTACTACACCGCCTACAAGCACCTGGCCCGGGAGGACGTCGACGTAGTCTTCCACCTCGGCGACTACCTCTACGAGTACGCCGTGAACGCCACCGGCGGTTCCCGCGCCCACCCCGCGGGCACCCTGCCCGCCCACTTCAACCACGAGACGGTGACGCTGGAGGACTACCGCCTGCGCTACGCCCTCTACAAGTCGGACCCCGACCTGCGGGCCGCGCACGCCGCGCACCCCTTCGTCGTCACCTGGGACGACCACGAGACCGAGAACAACTACGCCGACGAGACGCCGGAGAACGGCGTCCCGCCGGAGGAGTTCCTCATCCGCCGGGCCGCCGCCTACCGCGCCTACTGGGAGAACATGCCGCTGCGGCGCCCGCAGTTGCCCGACGGCCCGGACCTGAAGCTCTACCGCCGCCTGCACTGGGGACGGCTCGCCCAGTTCGACGTGCTCGACACCCGGCAGTACCGCTCCGACCAGGCCTACGGCGACGGCTGGCAGTTCCCCGGACCCGAGTCGGAGGACCCGGGCCGCACGCTCACCGGCGACGCCCAGGAGCGCTGGCTGATCAACGGCTGGCACCGGTCCAACGCCCTGTGGAACGTGGTGCCCCAGCAGGTCACCTTCTCCCAGCGGTACAACTCGACGAGCACGCCGTCCAAGGTCTCCATGGACTCCTGGGACGGCTACCCGGCCTCCCGCGAGCGGATCCTGGCCGGCGCGCAGGCCGCCGGGATCGAGAACCTCATGGTGCTCACCGGCGACGTGCACGTCTCCTACGGCTTCGACGTCAAGCGCGACTTCGACGACCCGGACTCCCGGACCCTGGGCACGGAGATCGTCACCACCTCGGTCACCAGCGGCGGTGACGGCTCCGAGAAGCCGTCCAACTGGGACACCCTCATGGCCGCCAATCCGCACCTGAGGTTCTTCAACGGGCTGCGCGGCTACGCCACGGTGTCCCTGGGCCGCGAGTCGGCGCGCGCCGACTTCAAGACGGTGTCCCACGTGACCACCGAGGGCGCGCCGCTCAAGAACGCCGGGTCCTTCGTCGTCGAGGCGGGGGAGCCGGGGCTCAAGCCGGCGTGACGGCGGGCTCCGCGGCCTCCCCCGTCTCGCCCGCTTCTCCCGGGTAGCGGACGCCGACGCGGTCCCGGATCGCGTCGAGCGTCCGCATCACGGCGAGCGTGCCGTCGAGGGGGACCAGCTGCGACTCGGTCTCCCCGGCGCGCAGGGCCCGCATCACCTCCTCGGCCTCGTGCCGCAGGCTCTCGCGGGGCCCGTCGGCCGGGTCGGCCCGGAACTCCCGCGGGTCCCGGCCGTCCCGGTGCAGGACGAAGCGGTCCGGGAAGAAGAAGCCGTCCGGCACGTCGATACGGCCCTCGGAACCGGTGATCGACGCGGAGTTGGGGGTGCCGCCGGTGATGGAGCAGTGCACGGTCGCCAGCGCGCCGCTGTCGTAGGAGAGCAGCGCGCCCGTCTGGAGGTCGACGCCCTCCTCCGAGAGCACCGCGCGCGCCGCGACGTCCGACGGCTCACCGAGCAGCAGCTGCGCGAACGACACCGGGTACACGCCCAGGTCGAGGAGCGCGCCGCCGCCCTGCGCGGGGTCGCGCAGCCGGTGCGCGGGCGGGAACGGGCCCGCGAGGCCGAAGTCCGCCTGGAGACTGCGGACCTCGCCGATCGCGCCGTCCTCGACCAGCGCCTTCAGGCGCCGTACCAGCGGGTTGCAGTACATCCACATGGCTTCCATGAGGAAGACGCCGTTCCCGCGGGCGAGCGCGACCAGTTCCGCCGCCTCGCGCGCGTTGAGCGTGAACGGCTTCTCGCACAGCACGTTCCGGCCCGCCTCCAGGCACAGGCCGGCCGCGGTCCGGTGCGCCGAGTGCGGCGTCGCGACGTACACCACGTCGACGTCCTCGTCCCGCGCCAGCGTCTCCCAGCCGCCGTACGCCCGCGGTATCCCGAACCGCTCCGCGAACGCCTTCGCCGACTCCTGGGAACGCGACGCGACCGCCACGACCTCCGCGTCCGGCAGATCGACCAGATCCGCCGTGAACCGCGCCGCCATCCCGCCGGTCGCGAGAATCCCCCAGCGCACCTTCTGCCCGGTCACCGCTGACACCCTGCCCCACCCTCGCTCAGGTTCGTTCAACTGCGTACGACCTGAGAGCATAGGCGGCGGATCTGTAGAAGAGGGAGGGGCACATGCCCGAGCGCGGGCCGTCCATACCGTCCGTACCGTCGTCCACGCCACCCATGCCGCACCCGGCGCCGAAGGCCAGGGAGGCCGTCCGTCCGCTGCCCGCCGCCCGGCGTATCAGTCTGCTCGTCACCCTGATCCTCGGCAGCCTCACGGCCACGCCGCCGCTGGCGATGGACATGTACCTCCCCGCGCTCCCGGAGGTCACCCGCTCCCTGGGCGCGCCCGCCGCCACCGTCCAGCTCACGCTCACCGCCTGCCTGGCCGGCATGGCCCTCGGGCAGATCGTGGTCGGCCCGATGAGCGACAAGTGGGGGCGCCGGCGCCCGCTGCTGGCCGGGCTCGCCGTCTACGTCGTCGCCACCGCCCTGTGCGCCGTCGCGCCGAACGTGGAACTCCTCGTCGCCTTCCGGCTGGTCCAGGGGCTCGCGGGCGCCGCCGGAATCGTCATCGCCCGGGCCGTCGTACGCGACCTGTACGACGGCGTGGCCATGGCCCGCTTCTTCTCCACCCTCATGCTGATCTCCGGCGTCGCGCCGGTCGTCGCGCCGCTCATCGGCGGGCAGATCCTGCGCGTGACGGACTGGCGGGGCGTGTTCGTCGTCCTCGTGGTGGTCGGCGTGGTGCTGGGCGCGGTCGTGTGGGCCAGGCTGCCGGAGACGCTGCCCGTCGAGGAGCGGCACGCCGGCGGCGTCGGCGACACCCTCCGCGCGATGCGCGGGCTGCTCGCCGACCGCGCCTTCACCGGGTACATGCTCGCGGGCGGCTTCGCCTTCGCCTCGCTCTTCGCCTACGTCGCCGCGTCCCCGTTCGTCGTCCAGGAGATCTACGGGGCCTCCGCGCAGACGTTCAGCCTGCTGTTCGGCCTCAACTCCATCGGGCTCGTGGTGGTCGGGCAGATCAACGGCAAGATCCTGGTCGGGCGGGTCAGGCTGGACCGGGTGCTCGGCGTCGGCCTCGTCGTCGTGATCGCCGCCGCGACCGCGCTGCTGCTGATGTCCCTCGGCGTCTTCGGCGAGGTCGGGCTCGGGCCGGTCGCCGTCGCGCTGTTCGTGCTCATGTCCGCGATGGGCATCAGCCTGCCCAACACCCAGGCGCTCGCCCTGATGCGGGTGCGGAAGTCCGCCGGCTCCGCCTCCGCGCTGCTCGGCACGTCCTCCTTCCTCATCGGCGCCGTCGCCTCCCCGCTGGTCGGGATCGCCGGGGAGGACACCGCCGTACCGATGGCCGTGGTCCAGCTCGCGGCGGCGGTCGTGGCGCTCGGCTTCCTCGTGACCATGTGCCGCGGGCAGGGAGCAGGCAAGGGAGCGGACAACTGAGCGCTCCGAGACTGCGTGGCGACACCCCGGAGCGGGCCGGGCTCGATCCCGTGGGGCTCCGGCGTGTCGTCGCCCAGGTGCACGACCTCACCCACGGCGAACGCCCCTGGGCGGCGGGTGCCGTCGTGGCCGTGGGGCGCGGGCCCGTGCTCGCCGTCGAGGAGGCGGCCGGCTGGGCGGTGCGCTACGCCTCCTACGACCCGCACAGCGACACGGGCGTGGAGCTGCCGGCCCGCTCCCGGGTGCCGGCGACCGTCGACACGCCCTTCGACCTCGCCTCCCTGACGAAGCTGTTCACCGCGGTCGCCGCCGTGCAGCAGATCGAGCGGGGCACGCTCGGGATCGACGCGGAGGTGGGCGCCTACCTGCCGGACTTCCGGGCCGCGGCCGAACACCGCGTCACCGTAAGGCAGCTGCTCACCCACACCTCGGGGCTGCGGCCCGAGCTCCCGCTGTACGACTGCGCCGACGACGCGGAACGGCTGCGGCGGCTGCGTGCGGAGCCGCCCGTGGGGGTGCCCGGCACGTACTGCTACTCCGACCTGAACATGCTGCTCCTCCAGCACGTCCTGGAGCGGATCACCGGCCGTACCCTCGACGTCCTGGTCCGCGACGGGATCACCCGGCCGCTGGGCATGGCGGCGACACGCTTCGGGCCGTGTCCCGACGCGGCGGCCACCGAGGACCAGCGACGGCCGTGGGCCAAGACGGACCGGGGGATGCTGCGCGGGGTCGTCCACGACGAGAACGCGTGGGCGATGGGCGGGGTGGCCGGTCACGCGGGACTGTTCTCCACGGGGCGGGACCTCGCGGTCTTCAGCCGGACGCTGCTCGCGGGCGGCTCCCACGGGCCGGCCCGCATCCTGGGCCCGGACTTCGTGGAGCTGCTCTTCACCGAACCGGGACTCGGTTTCGTCATCGACCAGCCGTGGTTCATGGGCGAACTGGCGGGGCGCGGGACGGCGGGCCACACCGGCTTCACCGGCACGATGCTGGTCCTCGACCGGGCGACGGAAACCTTCGCGATCCTCCTCGCCAACACCGTCCACCCCCGGCGCCGCCCCGCGTCCAACGCCGCCCGCGCCGCCCTGTGCACCGAGGTGGCACGGGCGGTGCGGGCGTGATGCCTGCGGCGCCTGTGCGGGTTCGGTGGGGGTGCGCGTAGCGCCTCGGGTTCGGTGGTGGGCCGTGGCCGGGCCGGGGGCGCCCGTCCTCGGAACGGCGCGGAATCGGTCACTTGAAGAGGCTCGGGGCGTTGACGCGCCGACCGCTGCGGGCGGACACCCCGCCCGCCCCGTCAGCGCCGGGCCGCGCACCCCTCCCCGCGCCCGCACCCGCCCCGGGGCGCCCGTCGACCCCGGACCACGCGACCCACCGCGCCCCACGGGGGGCCTCGTACAATCGCCGGGTGAACCACCCCGCCACCCCCGCCGACACCCTGCGAGCCACCCTCGCCGACCTCGTCGACGGGCTCCCGCCCCGGCAGGCCGCGCAGGCCGTCGAGCGGCTGATCGCCAACTACCGCGGGGACACCCCGACCGACGCCCCCATCCTCCGCGACCGTGCCGACGTCGTCGCCTACGCCGCGTACCGCATGCCCGCCACCTTCGCCGCGGTGCGCTCCGCACTGGCCGAGTTCGCCGCGGCCGTGCCGGGCTGGGCGCCCGGCAGCCACGTGGACGTGGGCGGCGGGACCGGCGCCGCGACCTGGGCCGTCAGCGACACCTGGGACGGGACGCGTCCGGTGACCGTGCTCGACTGGGCCGAGCCCGCGCTCGCCCTCGGCCGGGAGATCGCCGCCTCCCTCGACACCCTGCGCGACGCCCGCTGGCAGCGCGCCCGGATCGGAGCGGCGCTCACCGTCGGGAGCGCCGACCTCGTCACGGTGTCCTACGTGCTCAACGAACTGACCGGTTCCGACCGCGCCGCCCTCGTCGACGCCGCCGCCGGGGCCGCGCAGGCCGTCGTGATCGTCGAGGCCGGCACCCCCGCCGGATACGCCCGCGTCATCGAGGCCCGCGACCGGCTGATCGCCGCCGGGTTCCGGGTCGCCGCGCCCTGCCCGCACAGCGCCGCCTGCCCCATCGTGCCGGGTACCGACTGGTGCCACTTCGCGGCGCGCGTCAGCCGGTCCAGCCTGCACCGGCAGGTCAAGAGCGGTTCCCTCGCCTACGAGGACGAGAAGTTCAGCTACGTCGCCGCCACCCGGCTTCCCGTCGAACCCGCCGCCTCCCGCGTGGTCCGGCGCCCGCAGATCCGCAAGGGCCAGGTCCTGCTCGACCTGTGCGAGCCCGACGAGCGGCTCGGCCGCCGGACGGTCACCAAGCGCCACGGCGACCTGTACAAGGCGGCCCGGGACGCGGCCTGGGGCGACCCCTGGCCGGCCGGAGAGGGGTGACGGAGGGTGTCCGGCGCCAACGCCCGCGACGAGTAGGGTCGTTGCGGCCCGACGACCTGGAAGTGGACCTCCCCGTGGACCGTGACGTGCACCGTGCCCCGCGCCTCGTGATCGCCGAGGACGACCCGCTGCTGCGCGAGGGCCTTGCCCTGCTGCTGCGGGCCGAGGGGATGGACGTGGTGGCCACCGCGGACACCGCCGAGTCGGTACTCGACGCCATCGACGAACACGAGCCCGACGTGGCCGTCCTGGACGTGCGCATGCCGCCCACCCACACCGACGAAGGCGTCCGTGCGGCCGTCGAGGCCCGGCGCCGGCACCCCGGACTCGCCGTTCTGGTGCTGTCCGCGTACGTGGAGCAGTCCTTCGCCACCGACCTGCTGACCGGCGGGGTGAGCGGCCTCGGCTACCTGCTCAAGGAACGCGTCGGCCGGGTCGAGGAGTTCATGGACGCGCTCGGCCGGGTCGCGGGCGGCGGCACCGCCATCGACCCCGAGGTCGTCGCCCAGCTGTTCACCCGGTCCCGCAAGGACACCCGGCTGGAGCGCCTCAGTCCGCGGGAGCGGGAGGTGCTCGCCCTGATGGCCGAGGGCCTGGGCAACAGCGCCATCGCCGGACGGCTCGTGGTCACCGACGGCGCGGTCCACAAGCACATCCGCAGCATCTTCGCCAAGCTCGACCTGTCCCCGGCCGACCAGGTCGACCGGCGGGTGGCGGCCGTTCTGCACTACCTGGAGAACGCGCGGGCGCCACGCCGCTGAGCCGTCGGCCCACTCTCCGCCGCCAGCGAGACGCTGCGTCTTGTCAACCTGGTAGCTTCGGAGCATGGCCACACAGAAGTCCACCCGCACCCCCGCCCCCGCCGCCGAGCGGCCGCACCCCGACGCCACCCGGCGCAGCCAGCGGTCCCGCCAGGCCATCTACGACGCCGCCCTCGCCCTGGTCGGCGAGGTCGGCTACCCGAGGACCACCATCGAGGGCATCGCCGCCCGCGCCGGCGTCGGCAAGCAGACGATCTACCGCTGGTGGTCCTCGAAGGCGGACGTCCTGCTGGAGGCCTTCCTCGACCTCGGCGACCGGCTCGTGGAGGCCGCCGGCGAGGAGGCGTACACCATTCCGGACACCGGCGACGTGGCCGCCGACCTCAAGACGGTCCTGCGCGCCACCGTCGACGAACTGTGCGATCCCAGGTTCGAGGCCCCCTACCGCGCCCTGGCCGCGGAGGGTGTCGTCAACGAGGAGCTGGGCCGGACCTTCGTGGCCCGGCTCCTGGAGCCGTCGCTGCAGCTCCACGCCGACCGGCTGCGCGCCGCTCAGCGGGCCGGCCAGGTGCGGCAGGACATCGACCTGCGGATCGCGCTGGAGCTCTTCGTCTCCCCGCTCGCCCAGCGCTGGCTCCAGCACACCGGGCCGTTCTCCCACGCCTACACCGACACCCTCGTCGACTACGCGCTGCACGGGCTCGCTCCCCGGTGACCGAAGAGCCCTGACCAGGGAAGTTTGTCCCTTCGCGACCCCGAAGCGCCGAATGGTGCGACGATAGGGCATGCTGGAGCGCACGACGGCGAGGCAAGGGGATAGATGAGCGCGGAGTTCGGCGGTCGGAGCGGTCTGCAGGGCAAACTCTCCTCGTGGCTGCGCGGACGCCGCCCCAAGGAGGCCGCCCCGGAAGGTGGCCGGGAGGACCTGCTGCTCGCCGCCGCCGGTGCGGGACTGCCCCTGGCGCCCGCCGCGCACCCCGCCGGATACCGTTGCTCCTGCGACCGCGTGGGCTGTCCCACCCCGGCCCGGCACCCCGTGTCGTTCGCCTGGCAGACGCAGTCCACCACCGACCGCGCCCAGATCGAGCGCTGGGCCCGGCACCAGCCCGAGGCGAACTTCATCACCGCGACCGGCATGGTGCACGACGTACTCGACGTGCCGCTCCAGGCCGGCCGGGAGGCGCTGGAACGGCTGCTCGCCGCGGGTGTCGAGGTCGGCCCCGTCGCCGAGAGCGGCGACGGGCGCATGCTGCTGTTCACCCTCACCCGCGGCACCCCCGAGGACGAGGACGAGTGGTGGCCCTGCGAGCTGGACTGCCACCCCGAGACCATGGACGAGCACCCCGGGCTGCGCTGGCACTGCCGCGGCTCCTACGTACTGGTGCCGCCGGCCCGGCTCCCCGGCCAGGACCGGACCGTGCACTGGGTGCGCGGCCCGGAGCACCCGCTGCCGGACCCGCTGACCCTCCTGGAGACCCTCACCGACGCCTGCGCCCGGCACGCCGGCGAGGAGAGCGAGCACCAGGGCGCCGCCTGGCCGCTGCGCCGCTGAGAGTCCGCGGCGCGCGAGGCGGCTACTCGCCCTTCGCCGACGTCAGGCCCTGGACCCGGCCCAGTACCGTCACCGGCCCGTCCGCCGGGTCGAGCGCCACCTCGTTGGAGACGAACTCCATCGTCAGCGACTGCTTGATCTCGCCGTCCGTCAGCGCCAGCACGTCCTTGTTCGGCGTCGGCACCGACGCGCCCCGCGCGGCGGTCTGCTTCTCGAAGTGCCGGGTGGCGAAGAACACCAGCGCCCCGCCGTCCTTCGTCCGCAGCGCCAGCGGCGCGTAGTCGCCGTTCGTCAGCGGCTCGTCGATGTACTGCGTCGCCAGGCCCGGGCGGGTCGACCGCTTCTCGCGCAACGCGCGCCAGGCACTGGTGTGCGTCCCGTCCGCGAAGGTCTCGCCGCCGTCCTGCAGATACGTCGTGTAGCCCTTGCTCAGCCCGGCCGGCGGGATGCTCACGTCGGACGAGTTCGCGGGCACGGCCTCCGCCCAGCCGTCCTGGTCGGTCTTGAACTCGGGCACCTTGCCGGGGGCGACCAGCGTCAGGTACGCCGCCTCCCAGATCTCGTCGAGTCCGCTCCGGGTGAACACCAGCAACCAGCGCGCGTTCCCGCCCTTGTTGGCCTTGGTGTCCGCGACGAACCAGCGCGGCCAGCCCGCCTTCTTGGGGATCGTGAACCTGGCGTCGGTCAGCTCCAGCGGCGTGTGCGTCGGGTTGCCGTCCGGGTGGCCGGCCGCCCCCGCCTCCAGCCGCGCCGAGTCGATCGCGGCGAGGGCGCCCGTCGTGCGGTCGGCGTCCAGACCGGCGTCGTACGCCTTGTCCGCCTTGTTGTACGCGGTGGTGAACTGCTCCAGCGCCTTCGCGGCCTCGGCCCGGGTGGCCGAGGGGAGCACCTCGCGCTCACCGTGCACCACCACGCATCCGCTCGCCGCCAACGACAAAGCGGTCGCCGAGGCGGATATGAGCGCGCACTTCTCAAGCCTGCGGGGCCTTCGAGGGCCGCGGTCCTGGCTCATCAGGTTCCTTCACCTTCCCCTTCCCGGAGGCGAACCCTACCGGGGCGAGGAAGAGCGCGAGTGCCGGGACCAGGTACAGCAGCCACACCGTGACCTGGAGGACGGTCGGATCGGGCTGGAAGTTGAACACGCCCTTGAGCAGGGTGCCGTACCAGCTGGAGGGGTCGACGGTGTTGCTGATGTCGAAGGCCAGGTTCGTCAGCCCCGGCACCAGGTCGGCCTCCTGCAGATCGTGCACCCCGTACGCCAGCACGCCCGCCGCCACGACGACCAGCATGCCGCCGGTCCAGGTGAAGAACCGGGCCAGGTTGATGCGCAGCGCACCCCGGTAGAACAGCCAGCCGAGCAGCACCGCCGTGACCAGTCCCAGGGCGACGCCGATCAGCGGGCGGGGGGGGGGGTGCCGTCGCTCGCCGCGTGCACCGACGCCCACACGAACAGCGCCGTCTCCAGGCCCTCCCGGCCCACCGCCAGGAACGCGGTGGCCACCAGCGCGCCGGTGCCCATCGCGAGGGCCGCGTCCAGCCTGCCGTGCAGCTCGGCCTTCAGGTGCCGGGCGGTGCGCCGCATCCAGAGGGCGGGCCGTCGGCGCCGGTAAGGGGACGGGCGTGTCACGGCGCCCGGTGCGGGACGACGAGAAGCGCCCCGGTGCGCGGGTGCGGGAACACCTCCACCGGCTGGTCGTAGACCTCCGACAGCAGCCCCTCGGCGAACACCTCCGCCGGAGGACCGTCGGCCGCGATCCGGCCCGAGCGCAGGACCGCCACCCGGTCCGCGTACGCCGCCGCCAGCGCGAGGTCGTGCAGGACGACCACCACCGCGTCCCCGGCCCGCGCCCGCTCCCGGCACAGCCGCAGCACGAGCTCCTGGTGCCTGAGGTCGAGGGCCGCGGTCGGCTCGTCGAGCAGCAGCAGCGGAGCGCGCTGCGCGAGGACGCGGGCCAGCGCGACCCGGGCCCGCTCACCGCCGCTGAGCGCGGAGAACGGGCGCCCGGCGAAGCCGGTCACCTCCGTGCGCGCCATCGCCTCGGCGACGGCCGCGTCGTCCTCCTCCTCCCGGTCACCGCCCGCCCAGGGCGCCCGGCCCATCCGCACCACCTCCTCCACCGCGAACGGGAAGGACAGCGACGCCGACTGGGGCAGCACCGCCCGGCGCAGGGCGAGTTCGTGCGCCGACCACCGCGTCGCCGGGCGGCCGTGGACGCGTACGACGCCCTCGGCGGGCGGAACGTCGGCGGCCAGCGCGCCCAACAGCGTGGACTTGCCCGCCCCGTTGGGACCGACCAGGGCGAGCAGCTCGCCCGCGTGGACGCGCACGTCCACGCCGTCGAGGACCGGACGCCCGCCCAGGTGCACGCGCACCGCCTCCGCCTCGGCGAGTACGTCGCCCGGCGCGGCCGGGGAGGGCGGCACCGGACGGGACGGCGCGAACCGCGGCAGCCTCACACTTCTCATGCCCAGCCTCCCTGCCTGCGCCTGGTGCGGCGCAGCAGCCAGAAGAAGAACGGGCTGCCCAGCAGCGCCGTCAGTACGCCCAGCGGCAGCTCGGCCGGTTCCGCGACCGTGCGGGCCGCCAGGTCGGCCGCGAGCAGCACCAGCGCGCCGAGCAGCGCGCTGCCCGGGATCAGGAACCGGTGACCGGGCCCGGCAAGCATCCGCAGCAGGTGCGGCACGACGAGCCCGACGAAGCCGATGACCCCGGCCACGCTCACCGCCGCCGCGGTCAGCAGCGCGATCACCAGCACCAGTACGATCCGCAGCCGCTCCACGTCCACGCCCAGATGCCGGGCCGGACGTTCACCGAGGGCGAGCAGGTCGAGCCGGCGGGCGTACAGCGGGGCGAGCCCGAGGCCGAGCGCCGCGCAGGGCAGGACCCCCAGCACCTTCGGCCAGGTCGCCTGGGCGAGCGAGCCCAGCTGCCAGAAGGTGATCTGGTTGACCGCCGCCGTGTCCGCGAAGAACAGGAACAGCCCGATCAGCGCCCCCGCGAAGGCGTTCACCGCGATGCCCGTCAGGATCAGCGTGACGACCTCCGTACGGCCGCCCGAGCGGGACATCGCGTAGACCACCAGCACCGTGACGAGCCCGGAGGCGAAGGCGAAGACCGACACCGTCCAGGTGCCGAGGAAGTTCAGGCCGAACGCGATGGCGCCGACCGCGCCGACCGCCGCGCCCGAGGAGACGCCGATGACGCCCGGCTCGGCGAGCGGGTTGCCGAACACGCCCTGCATCAGCGCGCCCGCGCAGCCCAGCGAGGCACCGACGAGGAGCGCGAGCACGATCCTGGGGAAGCGCACGTTCCACAGCACCGACTCGGCCACCCGGTCCAGTTCCGTGCCGCCGAGCCCGGTCCGGTGCAGCAGCGAGCCGAGCACGTCGCCGACCGGGATCGGATAGGCGCCGGTCCCGGCCGCGACGGGGACGAGGACCAGGAGACCGGCGGCGAGGGCGGCGGTCAGCAGCCAGGCGGTGGAACGCCGGGCGCGCGGCGGAGCCGGGTCGGCGGGTGCCTGCGGGCGGGCGGGCTTGTCCAGCACGGTCACTCGGCGCCGTCCTCGCCGTACAGCTGGGCCACGACCGATTCGAGCACCTGGTCGGTGCGCGGGCCGTAGTTGAGGAGTACGCCGTCCTCGACGGAGACGATCCGGCGGTCCATCCCGGCCGGGGTCTGCGCGACTCCGGGGATCTTCACCAGCCCGTCGACGCCGCCGACGGACTCGAGCCCCTTGCTCATCACGAGGATCGCATCCGGCGCGGCCTTGACCAGGGCCTCGCTGGTGATGGCGGTGAAGTCCTTGTCCAGGCCGGAGGCGGCCCCGGCGTCCACCGCCCCGGCCGCCTCGATCAGCGAACCGGCGCCCGAGTCCTTGCCGCCGATGAGGTAGACGGAGGCCGAGCCGCGCAGGTACAGGAAGGCGACCCGCGGCTTTTCGCCGTGCGGAACGTCCTTGCGTGCGGCCTCGATCCGCTGCTCCGAGCGCCGGGTCAGCTCCTTCCCGGCCGCCGGTACGCCGAGGGCGCCGGCGACCGCCCGGATGCGCGGGCCCACGTCGTCCAGGCCCCCCGCCGCCTCGACGAAGAGCACCGGGACCCCGGCGGCGCGGATCTGGTCCACCGCCTCCTCCGGTCCGCTGGTGGTCTCCGCGAGCACCAGGTCGGGCTTGAGCGACAGCACGCTCTCGGCGGAGACGTCGTGGCCGCGGGTCACCACGGGGAGCTTCGCCGCCTGTTCGAAGGTGGCGGTGACGTCGCGGGCCACGACCCGGTCGCCGAGCCCGAGCGTGAACACGATCTCGCTGAGGCTGCCGGACAGGGGGACGATCCGCTCGGCGCCCTTCACGGTCACCCGCTCGCCGTCGGCGGACCGGACGGTCACCGGGAGGCGGGGCTCGGGTCTCTTCGCGAGCGGCTCGACCCGGTTCGCGACGGAGCTCTCGCTCGGGGCGGACTTCGAGCCGCCGCCGTCGCCGGGCGCGGCCTGGGTGGAACCTCCGCATCCGGTCGCGGTCAGGGCGAGGGCGAGCACGGACAGCAGTGCTCCCGCCAGGGGGTTTCGCAAGCGTCGCACGGTGGTCCGTTCCTCTCGTCGACGGCCGGTGCCGGTCGACTAGAGCTTAGGTTAGCCTTACCTTTGCTCGCTACCGGCCCCCCGATCCGGAGGACTTCGCATGCCCGCCCGTCTTCGCGCCCTGGTCACCGTGGTGTGCGCGGTCGTCCTCGGCGCCCTGCTGCCCGTGACCGCCGCACACGCCGAGAGCAGGTCCGTGCAGGGCGGACGGCTCGACTGGGGCATCAAGTCCTCCTTCCAGAGCTATGTCACCGGGCCCATCGCCAAGGGCAGTTACTCCCTCACCGGGGGTGCGGCGACCGTCGGCGGCAGCGCCTTCCGCTTCCACTCGGCGACCGGCACCTACGACGCCGCCACCGGCGCCTTCCGCGCGTCCTTCTCCGGCGGAGTCCACTTCCTCGGCCACCGCACGAGCGGCGGCGACCATCAGCTCGACCTCACCCTCAGCCGGCCCACCGTGAGCATCTCCGGCGCCACCGGCACGCTCCACGTGGACGTCACCAGCAAGGCGAAGGACACCGGGACGGTCACGACGTCCCGTCAGGTGCCCTTCGCCTCCCTCTCCCTCGGCGGCATCGACATGCGGGGCGGCGGCGCCACCGTCACCCTGAACAACCTGCCCGCCACCCTCACCGCCCAGGGCGCCCGCTCCTTCGCCGGGTACTACACCGCCGGCACCGCGCTCGACCCGGTGAGCCTGTCCGCCGACGTCCGGGCGCCCGCGCCGCAGCGGGAGAAGCAGCCGTCGGCCACGTCCTCGCCGTCGGTCGAGTCGCCGAAGCCCACGAAGGCGTCGGGCGGCGCGATCCGGGACGGCGCCGTCGACTGGGGCGTGCGCCGCACCTTCCGCGAGTACGTCACCGGCGACATCGCCGACGGCAAGTGGGCCCTGTCCGCGGGCGCCCAGGACGGCGGCGCGCTCTTCCGCTTCCCCGGCGGCGAGGGGACGTACGAGGACGGCGATCTCACCGCCGCCTTCGAGGGCACGGTCCGCTTCACCGGCGCCCACGGACTCGACCTGAGCCTCGGCGGCGTACGGGCCACCGTGAAGGACGGCAAGGGCACGCTGTACGCCGACGTGACGAGCCCGGACGCCAAGGAGAAGAAGGTGCCCCTGGTCACCTTCGCCGCGGCCGGTCTGAAGCCGGCCGGCGGTCTGGTGAAGGTCACCGAGGCTCCCGCCAAGCTCACCGCGCGCGGCGCGAAGGCCTTCGGCGGCATGTACCAGGCCGGCACCGAGATGGACCCGGTCTCCCTCGCCGTCGCCCTCACCGCCGACGCGAAACTGCCCGCCCTGCCCGACCTCGGCAGCGAGCCCACGGCCGGCGCGAGCCCGCGGCCCGCCAAGACCGGCGCCGACACCTCCGCCGCACCCGTCGCGAGCACCACCGACGACGGCGGCTTCCCCGCACTTCCCGTCTCCCTCGCGGCCGGCGCCCTGCTGCTGGCGGCCGCGGCCTTCGTGGCCGTCGCCCTCCGCAGGCGCCGCGCCCGGCCCGCCGCGTCCCCCTCGGACCCGGACCAGGGCTGAACACCCCCGACACCCAAGGAGAACCGAGCCATGCCCGTCAGACGACGCCGCTCCACCGCACTCGCCGCCGCCGTGGCCACGGCCGCCGCCCTCGGTACGGCCGCCCTCGCCACGCTGGGCGGCGCCACCACCGCCTCGGCAGCCGAAACCCCGCTCTCGGACTACGAGTTGACGTGGGGCATCAAGCAGTCCTACCGGACCTACGTCGGCATGTTCGGCACCTTCACCGCGTCGGACGGCGCCTCCCAGGCGGCCGGCAACGGCGCCTTCACCTTCACCGAGGGCACCGGCACCTACGACCACACGACGAACGCCGTCGACCTCGGCTTCAAGGGCAAGCTGGTGAGCGCCTCCGCCGCGCACGGCTTCGAGGTGACGTTCACCGACGTGCGCTTCGACAGCGCCGCCGGTGAGATCACCGCGGACGTGACCACGGTCGACACCTCCGGAGCGGCCCCCACCAAGAAGGGCGACGACGTGCCGCTGGCCACGGTCGCCGTGACCCGCGAGATGACGGACATGGCGACCACCCTCACCACCGAGGCGGGCGAGTACCTCGGCAGCGCGGGCTACGCGGGCGCGGCCGGCGACCCGCTGACGGTGGTCGAGAAGACACCGCCGGCCACGGAGCCCACCACCGGGCCGACCACGGAGCCCGGCGAGGAACCCTCCACCGGCCCGACCACCGGCCCGACCGATCCGGAACCGACCGACCCGACCGACCCGACCGACCCGGAACCGACCGACCCGCAGACCACGCCCGGTACCAAGGACCCGAGCCCCACCGCGAGCACGAGCGCCTCGCCCTCGGCCCCCGCCACCGCGGCCCCCGCCAAGGGCGAGATAGCCGACGGCACCCTCGGCTGGGGCGTCAAGGAATCCTTCCGTTCGTACGTCGTCGGCAACATCGCCAAGGGCAAGGTCAGCGTCTCCGGCGGCGCCACCCAGGCCGCCGGGAACGGCGCGTTCACGTTCAAGGACGCCACCGGCACCTACGACACGGACGCCGGCAAGCTGACCGCGACCTTCAAGGGCGCCGTCAACTTCAAGGGCCACGAGTCGGGCGGCGAGTACGGACTCGACCTGACCCTGAGCAACCTGAAGGCCACCCTCGACGGCGGCACCGGCAAGCTCAGCGCCGACGTCGACAGCCTCGGCACGCAGACCAAGGGCGTGGTCCTGGCCGACCTCAAGGCCAAGACCGGTGACCTGACCGCCGCGAAGAACGTCATCACCGTCGACGACGTGGCCGCCACGCTCACCGCGGCCGGCTCGGAGGCCTTCGGCGGCTTCTACCCGGCCGGTACCGCGCTCGACACCGTCGACCTGTCGGTGGCGCTGAGCGACGACGCGCAACTGCCGGACGGAGACGGCACGGGCACCACCGGCGGCACGGGTGGCGGAGCGGGCGGCTCCGCCGGAGGGGGCACGGGCACCACCGGCGGCACCGGTTCGACCATCGGCGGCACCGGCACGACCACCGGCGGATCGATCGGCGGCGGCAGCCTCGCCTCCACCGGTTCGGACCTGCCCGGCCCGGCCCTGGGCGCCGCGGCGGGCGTCGCGGTCGTGGTCGGCGCGGGCGCGGTGTACGCGACGCGCCGGCGGCGGATCCAGGCGCCGTCCGCCGAGTAGTCCCGTCGCGGGCCGGGGCGGCCCAGCCCCGACACCGGCCGTATGAAACGGGCGGTGCGGGAAGGGACTCCGGGACCCCTGGTCCTGGACGTCCGGGACCGCCCCGGCCCGCCGCCGCTGTGTTTCGTCCGGGCGCGCGAGGGCGGCGCGCGCACGCTCCACCAGGGCGGCGGCTGCTGCCGCGGGCCGCGCCCGCGCCGCCTGCCGGGATACCGCTCACGGCGCGCGCGTCCTTCGCCCCGGGCCGGCCCGGTGTCCTGCCCCTGCGTCCGCTCTCCCGTCCCGACGCGCCGCGGGTTGAAGGCCTGCCGCAAGCGCGCCCGGGCCGTGGCGGCACTGGCGGAGGGCGCCGCACCGGCCTGCGCGGTCACCGAGCCCACCCCGGTCCGGCCGCCCGCCGGTGATGCTTGAATGCCCCGGTGACCGACTACGACGTACTCCGCGTCTTCTGCGCGCCGAACGGCGGATACGGCAACGAACTGGGCGTCGTCCGGGACGGATCCGTGCTGCCGGAGCCCGAGCGGCGGCAGGAGCTCGCCGCGAAACTCGGGTTCAGAGAGACCGTGTTCGTCGACGACCCGGAGCGCGGCGTCGTCGACATCTACACGCCCACCCTGCGCCTGCCGTTCGCCGGTCACCCCTGCGTCGGCACCGCCTGGCTGCTCGACGTGCCCGAACTCGTCACGCCGGCCGGTGTGGTGGGCGCCCGGCTCGACGGGGAGTTCAGCTGGATCGAGGCCCGGCCCGAGTGGGCTCCGCCGCGCACACTGCGCCAGTACGCCACGGTCGCCGAGGTCGACGGCCTCGCGGTGCCCCCGAAGGGCGAGCGAAGCGAGACGGGGGTCCCCCCGGACGAAGTCTGGGGGAGGGTGTATGCCTGGGCCTGGGAGGACGAGGCGGCGGGGCGGGTGCGCGCCCGCGCGTTCCCGGGGCGCGACGACGGCGTCGACGAGGACGAGGCGACGGGCGCGGCGGCGCTGCTGCTGACCGAACGGCTGGGCCGCGCCCTCAACATCACGCAGGGAGCCGGCTCCCAGATCCTCACCGCCCCGCAGCCCGGGGGCTGGGTCGAGATCGGCGGGCGGGTGCGCCTGGAGCGGTGACGGCGACCGCCACCGCTCCCCGTACCCCGCCCCGCGTCCGGCTCAGGCGGACAGCGGGAACTCCTCGCCCAGCGCCCGGAAGACCGCCGTGTTCAGGGCGAAGGCGCGCTTGCACTCGGCGATGACCCGCTGCTTGTCCAGGTCGTCCGCGCGGATGCCGTCCAGCAGTTCGCGGTACTCCCGCTTGAACGCGGCCGGGTTGGAGATCTCCTCGAAGACGTAGAAGCGGACCCCGTCGCCCTTCCTGGCGAAGCCCCAGGTCCGCTCGGCCTTGTCGCGGATGATCTGGCCGCCGGACAGGTCGCCGAGGTAGCGGGTGTAGTGGTGGGCGACGTAACCCGCCGGCCACTCCTCGGCGCACTCGCGCACCCGGGCCGCGTACGCCTCGGTCGCGGGCAGGGCGGTCAGCCCCGTGCGCCAGTCGGCGCCGCGCAGGTGCGCCAGGTCCCGTTCCAGCGAGGCCAGCCGCATCAGCTCCGGCCGGACGAACGGCCCGGCCACCGGGTCCGACGCCAGCCGGCCGGCCGCGGCCTCCAGCGCCTCGTAGACGAACCACAGCTGCTCGGTGTAGCGGGCGTAGGCGTCGACACCGAGCCGCCCGCCCAGCAGGTCGCTCATGAACGTCGAGGTCTCCGCCTCCACGTGCTGCTCGTGGGAGGCGGTGCGGATGAGCGTCGAGAAGGAGTCCATGAGCGTGATTTTCTATGGTTAGGCTTACCTAAGTCAATAGGCTTGCCGACGGACTGTCGGTAAAAGCGTACCCACCCGGACGCGAAACGGCCCGCCCTCCGGGGAGAGCGGGCCGTCGAGCGACGTGCGACGGGGTCAGGGCAGCGTGAGGATGTCCGCGCCCGAGTCCGTCACCACCAGCGTGTGCTCGAACTGGGCGGTGCGCCTGCGGTCCTTCGTCACGACCGTCCAGCCGTCGTCCCACATGTCGTACTCGTGGGTCCCGAGCGTCAGCATCGGCTCGATCGTGAAGGTCATGCCGGGCTGGATGACGGTCGTCGCGTGCGGGCTGTCGTAGTGCGGGACGATGAGCCCGGAGTGGAACGACGAGTTGATGCCGTGGCCGGTGAAGTCCCGCACCACCCCGTACCCGAAGCGCTTCGCGTACGACTCGATGACCCGGCCGATGATGTTGATCTGCCGGCCCGGCCTGACCGCCTTGATCGCGCGGGCCAGCGACTCCCGGGTCCGCTCGACCAGCAGCCGGCTCTCCTCGTCCACGTCGCCGACCAGGTAGGTCGCGTTGTTGTCGCCGTGCACCCCGCCGATGTACGCCGTCACGTCGAGGTTCACGATGTCGCCGTCGCGCAGCACCGTGGAGTCGGGGATGCCGTGGCAGATGACCTCGTTGACCGAGCTGCACAGGGACTTGGGGTAGCCGCGGTAGCCGAGCGTCGAGGGGTAGGCGCCGTGGTCGCACATGTACTCGTGCGCCACCCGGTCCAGCTCGTCGGTCGTCACGCCGGGCGCGATGTGCTTCGCGGCCTCCTCCATCGCCCGCGCCGCGATCCGCCCGGCCACGCGCATCGCCTCGACCGTCTCGGGCGTCTGCACCTCCGGTCCGGTGTACGGCGTCGGCGCGGGTTTGCCGACGTACTCGGGCCTGCGGATGTTTCCGGGCACGGAACGGGTGGGAGAGAGCTCCCCTGGTACGAGCAGCGACTGGCCAGACATGCAGCGAGTCTAACCAGCACGCATGGGGGAACATGTCGGTGGCGAGAGGAGCTGCCCATGGCCCTGTTCAAGAAGCGCACGGTCGGCAAACCGGGCGAGTGGTACTACTGCCTGGAGCACCAGAAGGTCGAGGAGGGCCCGGACTGCCCGGGCAAGGACCGCTTCGGGCCGTACGCCTCCCGCACCGAGGCCGAGCACGCGATGCGGACCGCCCGCGAGCGCAACCTGGAGTGGGAGAACGACCCGAGGTGGCACGACGCCCCCGGTCCGGGAAGCGCCGGAGGCGACCGGGACGACTGACCGGCCGCACCGCGCGCTCGTACCGCACGTCGTACCTCGTCGTCGGCGGGCCCGGCGCCGCAGTCACCATCCCGACGGCGGCGGCGCCGTCAGGTGGTCGGCGAGGCGGGACAGGCGGTCACGGAAGCGGCGGCGGCCCCGGGGCGGCGGCACCGCGTTCTCCCCGGCCGACGCGCTGACCAGGTGCTGCACCGTGTCCAGGTCCAGCTCGGCGCCGTCCGGGACGGTCAGCGTCTCGTGCGCCATCGCCGTCAGCTCGCGCTCGCCCGGCGCGCGGCCGGTGCCCAGCGCCAGCACCGTCGCCCCGGCCCGGCGGGCGTCGTGCACCCGCTCCAGGAGCCCGGCGCCGGGGTCGTCGGGCGTGACCACGAGCAGCGTCTCCCCGCGCCGGGCCGCCGCCAGCCGCCCCAGCCCGACCGCGAGGTGTGCCGGGTCCGACGGGCGCGCGCCGTGCCGTACCAGCGTGGGCGCCAGCTCGGGCGTCCCCGACCAGGCGGCCTCGTCCACCAGGTGCGCCGCCAGGTGCCAGGGCTCGTAGCCGGCGGTGCCCACCAGCAGCAGACCGCCCCCGTGCGGGACCACCGACCCCCGCAGCGCCCCGGCGAAGGACCGGGTGGCCCCCAGCCACTCGGTCCCGGCGAGCACTTCCCGCAGCAGCGCGACCCGTACGGCGTCCATGCCGCCGCATCCTGCCGCAACCCCGGGCGCGCGGTCCGGCGTTCGCCCCGGATTCACCCGGCCCGGGGACCGCCTTCCAGCGGGCGGGGCCCGTACCCCTGGGCAGGCCGTGACGGACGTAGGGTCGGCCCATGACCTCTACCGACAGTGCTGCACAGAAGGCCCCCGCCAAGGACCCCTGGGACCTGCCCGACGTGTCCGGGCTGGTCGTCGGCGTGCTCGGCGGCACCGGCCCCCAGGGCAAGGGCCTCGCCTACCGCCTCGCCAAGGCCGGCCAGAAGGTGGTCGTCGGCTCGCGCGCCGCCGAGCGCGCCGAGGCCGCCGCCGAGGAGATCGGGCACGGCGTCGAGGGCGCCGACAACGCCGAGACCGCCCGCCGCAGCGACGTCGTGATCGTCGCCGTGCCGTGGGACGGCCACGCCAAGACCCTCGAATCCCTGCGCGAGGAGCTGTCCGGCAAGCTCGTCGTCGACTGCGTCAACCCGCTCGGCTTCGACAAGAAGGGCGCCTACGCCCTCAAGCCCGAGGAGGGCAGCGCCGCCGAGCAGGCCGCCGCCCTGCTGCCGGACAGCCGGGTCGCCGCCGCCTTCCACCACCTCTCGGCGGTCCTCCTCCAGGACCCGGAGATCGACGAGATCGACACCGACGTGATGGTGCTCGGCGAGGAGCGCGCCGACGTGGAGACCGTGCAGGCCCTCGCCGGACGCATCGCCGGCATGCGCGGCGTCTTCGCCGGGCGGCTGCGCAACGCCCACCAGGTCGAGTCGCTGGTCGCCAACCTGATCTCCGTCAACCGCCGCTACAAGGCACACGCCGGGCTCCGCGTCACGGACGTATGAGGCGATGGGGGACACTGGTGTGCATCAGTGTCCCCCCGGAGTGTCCCCCGACAGGAGCCGTTCCCATGCCCCGCCTCGCCCTCTACGCCCTGGTCGTCTGCGTACTCGCCGTGGCCGCCGCCGTCGTCTCCTTCGTGCAGGGCAGCGTGCTGATCGGCGTCGTGTGGGTGCTGCTGTCGGGGCTGTCGTCCAACATGTGCTGGTACTACCTCAAGCGCGGCCGGGACGCCCGGCGGGCCGCGTCGTCCACGTCCGTCACCGGCTGACCGGCGGTCATCCGCCCGGCGTGCACAGCGGGTCCGTCTGCCAGAAGCGGTACAGCTCGAAGCCGCAGTACGTGTCGACCTCGCCGATCCCGAGGCTGCGCAGCAGCGCGTCGATCACGTCGAAGAACACGCCGTTGAGCGCCGGGATCCACAGCAGCGCGAACACGATCAGCAGCCCGAACGGCGCGAGCGGCTCCACCTGCCGCCGCACGTTGTACGACAGCCAGGGCTCGATCACGCCGTAGCCGTCCAGGCCCGGCACCGGCAGGAAGTTCAGGATCGCCGCCGTGACCTGGAGCAGCGCCAGGAACGCCAGCGCGAGCCGGAAGTCGCGCGGCACGCCGTCCAGCGCGTCCAGCCAGAACGGCGCCGTGCACACGACGGCGAACAGCACGTTGGTCAGCGGGCCCGCCGCCGAGATCAGACTGTGCCGCCACCGTCCCCTGATCCGGCCGCGCTCGATGAAGACGGCGCCGCCGGGCAGGCCGATGCCGCCCATGATCACGAAGAGGACGGGCAGCACGATGCTGAGCATCGCGTGCGTGTACTTCACCGGGTTCAGCGTGAGGTAGCCCTTCGCGCCGACCGAGATGTCGCCGCTGTGCAGCGCGGTGCGGGCGTGCGCGTACTCGTGCAGGCACAGCGACACGACCCACGCGGCCGTGACGAAGAGGAACACGGCGAGGCCCGGCTGCTCGGCGAACCCGGTCCAGGCGGCCCAGCCCGTGACCGCCGCGACGGCGACGATCCCGAGGAAGACGGGACTGATCCGCCGGTCACTGGGGCGGGCGGTGGCGGTGGACATGGAACTCCCTGGCTGTCGGACACGCTCGGCACCTGTGGGACTGCCCGACCGTACCGGGCGCACGGGGGAAACGTCTCGCGGGTGGCGGTCGTTCCGGGACGGGAGAAGGGGGGCGGAGGGGGAGAGGGGAGCGGAAGGGGAGGCGGGCCGCGCCGTGCGGGCAAAACCCCGTGACCGGCTCCCGCGCCGGCGGGGACAATGGGCCCGTGCGCTATCGCATCCTCGGCACCACACAGGTACTCCGTCCCGACGGCACGGCCGTCCCGCTCGGCGGGGCGCGGCTGCGCGCCCTGCTGACCGTTCTCGCCCTCCGGGCCGGCCGCGCCGTCCCGGCGGGGCTGCTGGTGGAGGAGGTGTGGGACGGGGACCCGCCCGCCGACGCGCCGGGCGCCCTGCAGGCGCTGGTCGGGCGGCTGCGCCGCGCGCTGGGCGCCGGGGCGGTCGCCTCCGCCGACGGGGGCTACCGGCTCACCGCCGCCCCGGACGACGTCGACCTGCACCGCTTCGACCGGCTCGCCGGCGAGGGCACCCGCGCCCTCGCCGACGGCGACCCCGCCAAGGCGGCCGTCGTGCTCGACGACGCGCTCGCGCTGTGGCGCGGCCCCGCCCTCGCCGACCTGCCCGACCGCACCGCGGAGGCGGCCCGCTGGGAGACCCGGCACTTCGACGCCCTGCGCGCCCGCCACACCGCCGCCCTGGACCTGGGGCAGGCCGAACGGTCCCTGCCCGAGCTGACCGCCCTGTGCGACGGCCACCCCCTGGACGAGCCCCTGCAGGCGCTGCGCCTGCGCGCCCTGCGCGACACCGGCCGCACCGCCGAGGCACTGGCCGCCTACGAGGCCGTACGCCGCCTCCTCGCCGACCGGCTGGGTACCGACCCGGGCCCGGAGCTGCGGGCCCTCCACGCGGAGCTGCTCAGCCCTCCGGCCCCGGCACCCGCGACCACGCCACCGGCCCCGGCGTCCGGCCACGGCCGGGGCACGGGGTCCGGTGCAGCCTCCGGCCCGGACGCGGTGCCCGGTTCGACGTCGGGTCCGGCGTCGGCGCCCGGCCCGGCCACGGGGCCCGACGCCGCACCCGCCCCGGGTACCGGACCGGCCCCGGCAGGCGGCCCCGCCCACGAAACGGCACCCGGTCCCCACGACACGCCCGTCCACGGCACGGGTCCTGCCTCGGGTACGGGCCCGGCTTCAGGGGGGTGGCC